>DDSP01000020.1:3058-22950 GCA_002343445.1 Chthonomonas sp. UBA2387 | reverse complement strand
CGAGTTCGACAAGTGGGACGTGCCCGTGGTGGACAAGACGACGTTCATGTGCACGCGCGAGGGCGTGTTCTTCGGGGGCGATGCCGCCTTCGGTCCGGCCAACATCATCTGGGCCGTGGAGCATGGCCACCAAGCCGCGATCTCGATCGACCGCTATTGCCAAGGCAAGCCGCTCGACGAGCGCCCCCCGATGGGCATGACGCTGGCCAGCACCAAGATGGGCCTGCACGAGTGGTCGTACAGCAACAACTACGACCCGCGCGCCCGCCAGAAGATGAAGCACGTGGACCTGCCGGTCCGCTTCACGAACATGACCGTGGAGGTCGAGGAAGGCTTCACCGAGGAGCAGACCCGGGCCGAGGTCGAGCGTTGCCTGAACTGCGACATTCAGACGCACTTCACCGACAAGCTTTGCATCGAGTGCGACGCGTGCATCGACATCTGCCCGACCGACTGTCTGACCATCGCCCCGTTGGTGGGAGAGGGCGTGGGCGAGTTGACCGCGCCGCGCTTGGAGCCGCACCAACCGTTGTTCGTTTCGGGTGGGTTGAAGCAAACGGGCCGCGTGATGGTCAAGGACGAGAACCTGTGCCTGCACTGCGGGCTCTGCGCCGAGCGCTGCCCGACGTATGCGTGGGACATGCGGAAGTTCGCCTTGCACACACCGTACGCCGGCCGCCCCGCACCGCTGCACACGCTGCGGGTACTACAGGAAGCCTAGAATAGGGCGATGGTCGCCCTGCTGATCGCCGTTGCTTTGACGAAACCCCAGGTTCGTCCAGCCGAGGAGCGCCCGAACATAATCGTTGTGTTCCTGGACGACGCGGGCTACGGCGACTTCGAGCACAACGGCAACCCGGTCATCGAGACGCCGACCATCTCCCGCATGGCTCGCGAGGGGGCGAACTTCACCCAGTTCTACGCGGCCTCGGCGGCGTGCACTGCTTCAAGGTATTCGTTGCTCACGGGCCGGTATCCCAAACGGTCGGGGTTCCCTTCGTGGGTGCTGGACCCCGGGTCGCCGCAGCATCTGGCAACTCGCGAAACGACGTTGGCGGAGGTGCTGAAGGCCAAGGGCTATGCCACGGCGATGTTCGGCAAGTGGCATCTGGGCACCCCCAACGAGCGGAACGGGCAGACGCCGGACGCCCTTCCGCTCGCGCACGGCTTCGACCGCTGGATCGGGACCGACGTCTCGCACGATTACGACGCTTCGCGGCTGATGGAGAGCCAAGGGTCTGGCTACCGGACGATCGCGAGCGGCTTGACCTCTCAGCCAGATGTCTGCGCCTCGCTCACCGAGCGTTACGCCGATGCCGCGATTGACTTTGTCCGCCAGAACCGCGAGAAGCCCTTCTTCGTGTACCTGGCCCCCAACATGCCGCATCTCGGCTTGTTTGTTTCCAAGGCGTTCGCCGGCCGCTCGCGGCGCGGGCTGCTCGGCGACGTGATGGCCGAACTCGACCACCACCTGGGACGTTTGTGGAAGACGGTCGAGGAAATGGGGCTGGCCAAGAACACGCTCGTCTTGGTGACATCCGACAACGGCCCGTGGATCCGTTTCCAGAACACGGCTTCGGACCCCAAGTACGGCGAAGCGCGGATGCATGTGGGCTACGCGCAACCGTTCCGCGATGGCAAGGGCTCGTCGTGGGAGGGCGGGCATCGGGTGCCGGGGGTCGTCTACTGGCCGGGGACCATTCGTCCGGGGCAGCGCCTCGACCCCATGAGCACCTTGGACGTGTTGCCGACGCTGGCTGGGCTGGCCGGGGCGCGTGTGGGCCCGGTCGATGGCCGCGACCTGCGTTCCACCGTGCTGACGGGCAAGTCGCCCGCCGATCCGTTCGAGTTCGTGTATTCGGGCTCGGACAACCAGGGTTGGGCGATTCGGCAGGGACCTTGGAAGCTGCACATCCGCATCACCTCGCAGACCGGCGACTCGTACGGGTTCGCGGCTTCGCGCGAGACGCCGCTGCTGTTTCAGGTGGAGCAGGACTTGGGCGAGCGCTTCGACCGCTCGTCGGAGCAGCCCGCCATCCGCGACCGGCTGCTGAAGGGGCTGGCGGACTGGGAGGCGCGGTAGGGGTCCTTCGGGCTGGTTCTGGCTACGCGATGCTCAGAACGATCTTGAGACTTGCACGGATACTGGCCATGTCGTCGGCTGAGAGTCTGCCACGACGTACGACGAATCGCTGGAGCGAGACTGAGCGGACATGGTGGCATGCTGCCGCAGAGGACTTGCCGAGCCCGTTGATTGAGTCGGGAGCGATCTCGACAAACCACGGACGACGCGCCATCGTCTCTGATTTCCAACCTGTCAGGGGAACTACGACCCGAAGTCCCTGATTCTGAAGGCCTGCTCCGTTCACGACGACGCATGGTCGGGTCTTCTGAATCTCGTCCCCGACCGTAGGGTCTAGGCTGATATCCCAGACCTCGCCTTCCAAAGGGAACACTACTCGATCACCCCGCCAAGGTCAGCCCCGAGCCATTGACTGTCGAGTTCCTCGTCGTCCGTGATCGAGTCCAAGTAGGGAGTGCGCTCCTCCGGTGACAGCGCAGCGATGAGGTGTACAAACTGGTTCCGCCTAGGCTCCAAGGGCCGCACGTCCTCGCCGAGGAGTTCTGACGCCTCGTGAGATCCGAGCAGCCCTTCGCTGACCGCTCGCAACACAGTTCGACGGAACCATTGCGGGGTCTCCAGTTCGAGAGTGTCGCCCGGCTCCTGCTGGCGCATCCGCAACTTGGACATTTGAATGAACGCCTGTTTCTTGGCCTCGTCCGAAAGGACGCTAAGATCGTGCAGCCGCATCAGCAAGGCCTGAATGCTCATCCCGTACCGACGCTTCAGCATGAGCAACTCCTCGAAGCTGATCGAGCGGCGCGGTTGTCCCACATCCCCCAGCAGTCTGTCTCGTGGAGCGACGAATGCCCCGGCGAATCGCCATGCCACCGCCTCTTCGTCCACCGCATCGCTGGGACTCAGCACCACGTGCGCGAGTTCGTGCGCCAGATTGAGCCGCTGCCGTTCCCGCGTCAGCCTGTCGCGGCAGAGTACGGCCGCCCCGCAGGTCGCCCCATCGCTGCTTCGCGCAATCGCAGATAAACCGTCGAAGTCACCGTCGGCATTGCACATGCACACCGACACGCCATGGTCTTCGAGTACATCAACCACCGTTCCGAGGGGATCGTCGCCAAGCGACCATGCCTCCCTTAGGTGGATAGCCTGTGCCTCGGCATCCTCCAAGCACGCAACGGGGAGCGAGCGAATGGGCAGTTCCAGCGATTCGCCGGGACAAACCAATTGCCGAACCCGGACGACGTCCTCCAGGTGACAGGAGAGCAGCGCCGTAAGCCGCTCGCGCTCTTTCGCTCCCAGCCGAGACTTCTTACGATAGAAGAGGGGCTCCACCACCACCTGGGTCTCTTCGATCAATCGGTTGGAGGCGACACCCAGGGCGCCAGCCAGGGCGAGCAAGACGCGCGCCGACGGGAAGTCGTCTCCCTTCTCGTATTTCGAGATGGCCTGCTTGGAAACCAGGCGGCCCATCGCTTCGGAGAGTTCGTCAAGCGAGAGCCCGCGAGCTTGTCGTATGAGCTTCAGACGTTCAGCGAGCATTGCAATCTTGTTACCCGAATTGTACCACATCTCGGTTGACAGTTCCGTGATGCAGAATGACAATCGTCAACTGAGTCCGGCAGCTCGAACTCTCTCTGAGGCTCTCAGTGGTTCTGATTGACGCTCAAAGGATGCGATGAATCAAGGATGAAGCCAAGGGAGCCCGACCCTGAACCAGCTTTCCTCTCCTCACGAGTCGAGGACGAATCGCGCGTGAAGCGGGATTGGTGGGGGGGGTCAGGATTTGAACCTGTGACCCTCCCGACGGATCGGGATGCTTACAGCGAGAGGGATGGTGGGCGGTACAGGATTTGAACCTGTGACCCCTTCGGTGTGAAGGTAGTCTTTTCGAACTCAGGAGTGCTTCGCTGAGTCTACAGCTTGCTCAGATTGTCGCCGATTGACTCCCTGAATTGAGAGACATTTGAGAGACAGCCTAGGCCACCGATATAGCCCGGTCGCGCACCAGGGACAGGAACTTCAGGATGGAATCGACCTCCTCGGAGCCGAACAGGCCGTCCACACCGAGAGCGCTGAGATCTGTGAAGGGCGACTCGAACAGCAGTCGCGGCTCCATCACGCCATGTTCGGTCAGGTAATCCACGATCATGTTGGTGAACTCGATCTGGGTCGCGCTGAGCGTCCGGTCTCCGAGATAGGCGTTCAGCGAGCGCTTCGCCGCCTCGCGGTCCAGCCCGACAATGGAACGAACAAACAGCCCCAGGCCCGCCTCGGAGGCCCTCTGAATCTCGGAGCCACCGGCCCCGCACTCGATCAATACTCGCTCCAGGTCTTCGAGGTCGGCTTGGGTGAGCGGCTCGTTGAGCCGCAGCCTTTGAATGGAGTCGCGGTGTTGGTGGTCTCGCAGGAATGCCCGCGCCTTCTCCTTGAACCGCTCGAAGCCTGCCGCGTCCACGAAACCGGGCAGGGCGATCTCGCTCTCCTCGCCTAGCTCGTCGCCGAAGTCGGTGAACACCGGACTCCCGCGGCGGTGCTCCACCAGCTTGACGAGATCTCGCAACCGAAGTCGCACCGTTTCCAGCATCGGGACCGTCACCCCTGTCCACCATTCTTCTGACTGCAATTCCTGAATGAGGGCGAGCTGGTCTCGGATCACCGGAATGCTGGAGGACTCTTCGAGCAGAGCGGCTATCTCTTGAACCTGGCGTTTCATGCGGTCGAAGCCCTTGGTTGCGGCGAGGATCGAGTGCTGCAAGCGCAGTATCAGGAGGTCGAAACGCTTGGACTCGACGGCCTCGGGTTCCGTCTCGCTCGGGAGTCCGGCGATCTCGTGCTCGAGTTCCGAGACCTTCTCTTCGTCGAGCGACAGCCACACGTCCGCGTTCTGGTACTTCTCCACGAGTCGCCGCTTGGCGCGAACGATGAAGTTGTCCGTGTTCATCGCGCCGACTTCGGCCTTGAGCAACTCGACGATCGAGGCGAGCACCTGCTCGTCGGTCTCGGGTTCCGCACCGTAGCGGGCGGTAGCCTCGCGAACGCGCCGAGCGCCCTCCTTCGCGTGGGAGAGCATGGCAAGCAGCTTCAGGCGGGCCGCAAAGAGACGTTTGCTCAGCGAATCCCCCGATGCGCCATCGGTGCCATCCATCTGCTGGCCAAAGAAGTCGAGGTTGCCGCAGTAGTCGAAGATGTAGAAGCACTCCTTGTTCTGCCCCGGTCCGAACAGATCGGGGCAAAGGCGCGTTCCACGACCCACCATCTGCCAGAACTTCGTCTTTGATCGGACCTGTTTGAAGAAGACCAGATTGACGACCTCCGGCACGTCGATGCCGGTGTCCAGCATGTCGACCGAGATCGCGATCTGCGGCAGCTTGCCGGGGTTGGAGAAGTCGTCGATGAGCGACTGCGCGTACTCTGTCTTGAAGTCGATGACCTTTGCGAATCGCCCGGCGTACTTGGGGTAGTTCTTGTCGAACCGCTCGGCGATAAAGACCGCGTGGTCGTGGTTCTTGGCGAAGATGATCGTCTTCCCCAACTTGTCGCCGCCGTCGACCTTCAGTCCGCGCTCCATCAGGTGTTTGAGCACCTTGTCCACCGTGTCGCGGTTGAACAGCCATTGATTGATCGCGGGCGCGTCCACGCGACGGTCCTGCAAGACGTCTTCGGCGCGCTCCTTCCAGTCGGTGAGCTCGAACTGCTCCTTCTCCTCCTCGCTGAGTTGGTCGTAGACGATTCCCGTTGTGGGCAGCTTGAGCGGGACCGAAACCGACCGCGCCGGAACCAGATACCCGTCCGCGACCGCCTCGTTCAGCGAGTAAACGTCCGTCGGCACGCCGTCTTCCAGCTCGAAGAGCCGATACGTGTTGCGGCCCACCTCGTCCTTCGGGGTGGCCGTCAGGCCGACCAACAGGCTGTCGAAATAGTCGAAGATCGCGCCGTACTTCATGAACACCGAGCGGTGCGCTTCGTCGATCACCACCAAGTCGAAGTGGCCGACGCCGAACCGACGCTCTCCGCCCTTCCCCTCGTCGACTAGTCCGATCATCGTCGGGTAGGTCGAGACGTACACGCGGCCCTCGGTGTTCTTCTCGGTGACGAGGTTCACTGGGGCGGCATCGGGCAGGTGCCGCTTGAAGGCGTTCACGGCCTGGTTGACCAGTGCCGTCCGGTCGGCGAGAAACAGGATGCGCTTCGCCCAGTTCGCGCGCATCAACAGGTCGGCCAGGGCGATCACCGTGCGCGTCTTGCCCGATCCGGTCGCCATCACCAGCAGGGCGCGGCGGGCACGGTCCTTCTCGAACGCCTCGCCCACCCGGCGAATGGCACGCGTCTGATAGTAGCGTTCCACGATCTTCTCGTCGATCTTGCCGGAGGCAAGGCTGCGACGGGTCTGGCGTCGTTGGATCAGCAGTTCGAGCTCCGGTTTCTTGTAGAAGCCCTGGACCGCTCGGGGCGGGTACATCGCGTCGTCCCACATCCAGTGCTCGTAGCCGTTCGTCGCGAACACGATGGGGCGCTGGCCGAACTTGGCTTCCAGACAGTCGGCGTAGAGCTTGGCCTGGTGCATGCCCTCTCTGGGGTCGCGGCGCGTGCGCTTGGCTTCGACCACGCCGAGCGGCTTGCCATCGTCGCCCCAGAGCACATAGTCCACAAAGCCCTTGTTCTGCGCGTTGGGCATCCCGGCTACCTCGTACTCGCGGTCCTCGGGCTTGTCGAGCGCCCAGCCCGCTTCCTTGAGCAGCAGGTCGATGAACAGGTCTCGGGTTTCGGCCTCGGAATAGTTGTGGGAGTCCGGCGTGGCCGCGTTCGCCTTCTTGATCGCCTCCAACTCGGCTCGGGCCTGCTTCAGCGCCTCGTCCAGTTCGTCGCGTTCCGCCAGCGCGGCCAGGGCCTTCTCGCGTTCTGAAGCGAGTCGCGCGCTCAGTTCCTGAAGCTCCGCAAGCGTCTGCCTCGGCCCCTCCTGGGCTGCGGGCAGGGCGAGCGGGTTGAAGGTCGTTCCGGCATCCGGCTTCGCGCCCTTGGCGTAGGTTCGGGCCAACCAGTAGCAGACGTGAAAGAGCTCCCGCACCGCGGCGACGGCCTCCGCCTGGGTCACCGGCTTGTGGCTGTGTACGGCGTGGTTGCCAAGATCCTTGATCGCTCGGCATTTGTAGAACACGGCTTGGCCGACCAAGTTGCGGAAGCTCGACTCGTGGATCAGGGCGCTCAAGTCCTCGCGGTACGGGAGGTTGAGCGTGCCGTCGTGCTCGTAGACCCAGGCCACGGCGATTTCCAGGGCGCGGCGGGCATAGAAGCAGGCGGCGCGGGGGTCCGAGTTCGCCAACGCTTCCGCCCTGTGCGCGGCATCGTGCACCTCTGGGAATTCGAGTTGGAGGAAGGCAAACTTGCTTATGGAATCCGCCTCCTTTTCGAAATCCTAAATCCAACTGGAAAGGGCTTGAACTCTGCACTGTCCGAAAGATCGGGAAGCGCGTCTGACTGAAACTTTCGCAGCGCGGTTGGATCGATCTCTGCAACCACAAAGTAATCGTGGGCACCACCCTTGAGCTGAACAACATCCCGCATATGCGGCTTCTTGAATGGCCCACGGATTCGACTGTCACCAAATTGCCGGTTGTTCGCTTGTACCACGAAGCAGTGCAGGTCCAGCGTAGTGGCTTCCACGATGCTTTCGAAAGACGGAAGATCTCTATTCCACTCTACGCAAAACAAAGCGTCAATTCCACCTTGATGAACAGTTCTGAAGCTCGGATTGCCCAAGTCGCTACAAATAAGTACTGCGAACAACAAGCCCTTAGCCCCAAAGACCGGCACATCGGGGTACTGACTGGGCTTCTGAAGGCTGGCGCCCACTAGCCGTTGAAGCAGCTCACGCTCCGACCAGGCTGGTTCATTCTTCGTCTGCAGTACCTGGTGCGAGCCGAACCCGGCGCCGACAAACCTCGTCACTAACGCCTGGTTCAGCCTCTTATTGCTTTGCCCACGGGGCGCTGCGTATTCCAACCCCGCGATAAGCGAGATGCCACTTCTCTCCAATCGAGGGATTATGATTTGAAGGAAACTGCGTGGTATCGACAGCTCAGGCATTACAATAATGCTCGGAAGCGGCTTGTGGCCCGCAACCTTGTTTATAAAGTCAACCATCCTATCAAGTCTCTCGTGCGTTGTCACAGGTTTCCCCCTGGCCGCTCCCTCCCACTCTGAATCGGAGGTGAGCCAGTTCGCAACAGCTATCCCAACTTTCTGCGCCGAGCTTTCCCCGACAGCATTACCAACCACAAGCCCTTGCCTTTTCAAGGGCCTCGGCCTCGCCCAGAATGGAAGTCGCTGACCGCGAACAGCGAGTACCATGTTATACAAAGCCCAAGGGTCCCTCCGTCCATTGCTGGCACGAGTGGCCGCTGGCAGGCCCAACGAGGCACGCCAACCAATTCGCTGGGTGATCTCGGAGAGCGGGAGCGGCCGAGTCGGCATAAGCAGAGCGCGCCAAGTATCCTGCCCAAAACCGCGACAATTCATCTGCTTCAAGCAAGCGCGAATGCCGTCAGTATGCATGCCAGAGGCAATTTCTGGTGGTAATGTCGGCGGCGCCTTCAGCCCACGCGTGCCCATTCGTAGCAGATATTCACAGAATGGTGACCGGCTCCAGTCTGCGAGCAAAAGCATGTTGGCATATTCGCGAAGTCTCTGAACAGTAATGCCCCTCACCTCTAGCTGGCCGAATGCTCTTACACGTTTCATCGCTTTGACAGCTTCGCCGTAGCTTGGACTTGCCTGCTCCGGTATAGCCTTTAGAATGGCAAGCTCTATACGCTTTGAGAGATTCGTGAACACCTGATCGGCATCTGAAGATGATACTGATGTTGTTCTTGTAAGTCGACGCTTCAATTCCCGCAGGTCATACACAAAGCTTGCGAGTTGATCCCAATCAGCGCAGCAGGCCATCAACCCAACGACCCTGGGCAGGTAACCGTACATGTCAAAGAAGCCGATCGGTCCAAGAAGATGCCGCCTTACCAGACTGTAGAACATCTCCCTCCGTGAGTCCCACTCTTCTCCGTTCACCACCTTCGCATATTGCTCGAAGCTTGCGAGCAGTTCGGCAAAACCAGCGCGTTGGAGCGTAACGACGTCAGCTTCTCGGAACGTGATCGATCGGACTTCGGCGCCGTGGTTTACAAGTAGAGCCTTCTCCGCCATCGTCGCTTCATCGGTAGGCAGCCGAGGTAGAAGCCTGTGCTCGCTTGATTGCCTCCTCATGTGCTCCTCGATTGGCAGGATCACGTCGAGACCCGATTCACCTTTGAGCTGAAAAATCCGTTGCTTTTGCCTTCCAAAACGGATCGTAGACTTTCTCGAATATGGCAGATTGAGCCTGAACCCGTCAGCCTCAGAGACGAGCCACGATACTCGGGAAGCAATCCACTTGGCAACGGCCCGGCCATCCCTAAAGGACTGGTCGGTTGGAATCGTGAGGAAGATGTCGTCTACGTATCGGCCGTAGAACGCGGGCTGAAGCCCCTCGACAACCTCTTGGTCAAAAGGCGCCAGTAAGATGTTCGCAATGAGTCCCGATGAGGGAAGTCCGATCGGCAAGCCAATGTCATCGTGCAGGCTCGTGGACATCCGCCAAGTCTTCATCGAGGCTACGAGGGCTTTTGTGAACTCGCGTTCAACCCGGCTAAGGACAACTCCCATGCGTTTCAAGTACGCCTTAGAAAGAAGGAAAGACGGATCAACGTTGTCGTAAAAGGAGGTGATGTCGAGGGCGACGGCGACAAGTGATCTGCCCTTCTTCAGCTCCTCCCGAGTGCTAGCGAGGCTGCGCTTCTTCCATTGTCCATATTGCCAGATATAGGACTTGTAGAGCATGTGGGACTCCCAGTTGACGGCTTTGCGATCGTCCAGGCGTGGCATTTTGCGCCTCACTCGATTTGCAAACACTTGGTCATCTCTTAGAGTTCGATCAAAGTGTTCCCCTACCTTGAGTACCCAGAGACTTGATATGACTAAATATTCCACTGAAGGCTCGATTACGGTTCTCAGCGTAACGGTTGCCCGTTGTGTGGTGTGTCGTCGATCCCAATCTGCCACAGGGTCGCTCTCACAATAGTGCGAATCTCCGTCAAGGTCAGCTGGTGTGATGGATTTTGGAACCCGCGCAGACTTTCCGAGTAGGGTCAAATTGGTCGCCCATGGATGCCCTGGGTCGTTTACTAGCAGGAATATTCTCTCCAGGTTCGCCTCAAGAGCTTGTTCGAACCTAGCAAATCTAATGCCGTGCGCACAATTGTTGTCGCGAAACGCCTCCTTCTTGGCTTTGCGGTAGGCTAGCCACACTTCAGTTAGTGTTATCCAAGGCGGTGCTGGTGGTTTGTTCAATACGCATCTCCAAACGCATCGCATTGGAGCGAGGCGAAGAGGACGTCGAGCTCAGCTAAAGCGGCCCTGTGGGCGGTCTTCGTGCCCTGGATTGCCGCCAGTCGACTGGCAAACTCATTTTGCGCCTCAAGAGGCGGACGCAATATAGGCGTTCGCTTCACATCAGAGACGCTGATTGTGTTTAGCCCCGATGTCGTGTTACCTGCTCGGAGCAGGTGCTGCCGGCCGGCCATCGAGTTGATGTAGGACGAAGCGAACGATGGGATGATGGCACTTTGGTCAAATCGAGCTCGGATCAGATGGTTCTGATGGACACACGGATTAATGGAGCCGTCCCACAGGGCTGCTCGACCGATCTCGGCTGGATTGCCGTGGCCCTCGACAATGAGCAGGTCATCCGTCGCCAGAGCCGTTCGAGCGATCTCTGACTCGGTCGCACGTATCAGCTTGATCTCGGAAAGGTTGAGGCATCCACGATAAACGTTCGCGACACGCAGATAGGGCGTCTCAAGTGGGAGGGCCCTTCGTGACGATGAAACTTGTAGGCCACCTTGCACGTCAGCAACGGCTCCCAAGTTCGTCAGCGTCCATCCCTTGGGATTGGTCGTCGGATCGCCGAACATTTCGAGGAAGATGGCATGGGGGAGTTGGTCGAGGAGGGTGATGGCAACGCGGCGCTTGGCGCGAAGCTCCTCCGCCTGATCCAAAATCTTCGCGATCTGCCGCTGCTCGTCCATGGGCGGCAACGGTATACGCGATGACTTCACGATCGCATCTGTCACCGCCGGGTAGCTTGCGCCAGTGGCCTGCCGCACCATTTCGTCAATGAAGCTCGGGCTCTTGACCCAATGGAACAAGTAGCGGGAACTCAACCGGTGTTCATCAGGCCGCAGAACACAGAAGCCAGTGCTGGCAATGGCGTCAGTCAGAGAATCTATTTGAGCGACGGCATTCAGATTTGGACGGACCGTTGAGACCAAAATGTCCCCGGGCTGAACTTGTTGACGTGCCCTGCTCGGTGCTAATTCAACTGCGAGCCGCTTCGGCCCACGAATCCTCTTCTCAGCCTGATCGATTGACGCGATGTCAATGTAGGTGAACTCGGCGGTCTCGAACAACTGTTTCGGGTCGCCGCTTTGGACCGGCAAACATGCTGAACCGATTGTACTCATCGGGCACTCCCAACCGATCTACGACCGAGTTTGTGGAGAATCAAGTCACCTAACTCCTCAGGGGCCAAGCCTCGCAGATCTACGTAGGCTAGATCATCGTGCAAGCCGTCGATCGCTGTATCGTCGAAACGTGCAGGGAGGATATATTCTCTCCGCTCCTTCAATTGGCGGCAGAGTGCCGAACGTCGTTCATGAGTTGGCCAAACTTTCGCGGCGTAGTGCTTCGACACAAACATCACGCAAAACCGACCATACTTCGTAAAGACCTTGTCAAAATGTTCCGTCAAGTTCTTGCCCCAGAGTGTGGCAGCTTCATTCTGATCGTAGTAGTAGTCCACAGAGTTGGACCCTAGGTAGGCAGCGACACGAGATACGTATGCTCTGTCTTCTCCAGCGTAGGACAAGACGATGTCATACTGCTTCTCCACTTCCTGTACCAGCCGAAGTATGTCCTGGGGAATGTCGCCATCCTTGATTGCCCAGTGAGTGCGCGTAACCTCCCAGCCATGAATCTGAAGTCGGTCACTATTCTCTAGAACCTGGGATTGAGAGAGATTGCCCGTGTGATGAAACCGAAAACTGATTGACTGATCCGAAACTTGGATGTCCCGAAGCTCTCCAAAGTATGCTTTTTCAGCATACCTGCCTTCAGTGCCCCGCTCGTACATCAAAATGGTCGGCAAACGCTCGAGTGCCTTCATCGACTCTGGGTTAGACACGTCGATCAGGGCAGCAGCGTCACCGCTGTCTTCTTTAAACCGGCTCTTCGGAATTGAGAACCGACCGTTCCCTTCCCATGCGGTTGGGTGAGCTGAGACAAGGAGATTAAACATGGCTAAGCGTACGTTGGAGGGACCCTGTACTTGAAAACCATCAAGACGTAAGAGTTCTAGGAACTCAGCTCGCTCAACACCATCAGGGATGTCCGTGAGCACGCTTCGGATGATCGGCCCTAATCGACTGATTACGCTCGGAGAAGACCAGTCGAGCGAGGACTTGAATGTCGTCCAGAACGCTTTGTTCTGGAGAAGCGCATACTCCCAGCTATCTTCGTCCGACTCTATGAACCCGTAGTCGCCAAAGCCCGCATCGTAGAACTCCTCGTGCAGCTTGGCGTAAGGCCACTGTTCAATCCAGGCGAAGAGGCGGTTTCGCGTCTTGAGCGAGACAAGTGGCTGACTCATACCTGCCCCTCATATGCCTTCCGGATCAGTGGACGCGCGGCGGCGATGTCGTCCGACTCTGTGATCAGCACTTCCAAGTCACCTGTGCCCCAGTGGCCCTTCCCGCGCATATCGCGCATGTTGCCAGCGAGCGGCCCAAGGCCGCTTGGGTCGAGATGGAGATAGAGCCAAACCCCCTTGGAATTGGCCGTGACGGTGGCGAAGTTCTTGGTTCGCTTGTAGGCGACATAGAGCTTCGTCATCTTCTCCGTCACGTCCTCGCCGAGTTCCAATAACGCCTGTCGCAACGATTCGTACAGCTCCCGCGTGGCCGGGCTTGCGTCCTCCAACACCTGCGCGAACGGCTTGTCCGTGCCGACTTTCGAAACCGTCGGGCCGGTCGCTGGGGGGCCGAGGGCGGCTACTTCCGACTGTACCCTTTCAAGCAGCAGATGGTTGTCTCCGAAGCGGCGATAACGCACGAGGTCGATGTTGCTCGGCATGAGCTCGTATGCTCCCATGTCGTCGCGTGTGAAGTCGGTGGCGATGCAGATGAGCCGGATCGAGCTGTGGTCGATCCGGTCGGCCGCCTCCTTTCCGAGCCGCTCGAACACGACCTTCCAAAACTCGGCCTTGTGGCTGCGCAGCCACGCCATGTACGACATGCCCTGGTTGATGACCGTGCGGTTTCTGTCGAGCTTGTACTCGATGACCACCGGGAAGCCGTTCTCATCGATGCCGAGCGTGTCGATTCGCCCGCCTTGGCCGGTCGAGAACTCTGAGGCGACCATGCGGACTCCAAGCAGCGCCTCCAGGTTCGCCTCGAAGAGGCTCTGCACCTCCCGCTCCAACTTGAACGCCTTCGGGTGGCATTCCTCTGCCTTGGAGCCATCGAGGGTGAAGAGACGAAGTTCGCTCATTCCGCGCTCCCTTCAATCCGCTTCACTTCGCGTTCGAAGTCGCTCTCGAACGCTTGGTCTTGGACCACTCTGAACTTGTCGTATTGAGCTTCCGCGAGCCTCTTGGCGACCTCCGCCGACACCTTGCCCGGGTTGGTGAGCACCTCGTACTCGTTGAACTTGAGGAAGGCGTCCAACCGTTCGACCCAATCGGCCATTTTCATCGCAACGCGGCGCTCGGCCAGTCCGATCGCGTAGTCCAAGAACATGGTGACGATGCGCTCCAGGTCCTTGATCTCCTTTTCGATCAGATAGTTCTTGGCCGTGAGGACGTCGCTCTTGAGCACCTTGCCGTGCGGGGCGTGTTTCCAGTTGGTCAGGCCCATGCTCGGCTTGCCCGCATCGGCCCTCTGCGCGATGATCTCGGCGGCGGTCTTTCCGGCGATGGCCCAGTGCAGCTTGTTTTGGACCGTGGCGAAGAACGTCTTGGTGGTTTCCGACTTCGGGTCGTAGTCTATACTGGCCTGCTCGTAGAGGTCCGTGATCTTGAGATAGAAGCGCCTCTCGCTGGCCCGAATCTCTCGGATGCGTTCGACGAGTTCGTCGAAGTAGTCTTTGCCGAAACGTTTGTTGAGTTTGAGCCGCTCGTCATCCAGCACAAACCCCTTGATGACGAATTCCTTCAGGGTGTTGGTTGCCCAGATGCGAAACCGGGTCGCCTGCTTGGAGTTGACCCGGTAGCCGACGGCGATGATGGCGTCTAGGGAGTAGAACTGAACTTGGTACGTTTTGCCGTCGGCGGCAGTTTGTGCAAAATCTGCACTCACTGAGTTCCTGTCGAGTTCGCCTTCATCGAAAATGTTCCCAAGGTGCTTCGTGATAACCGTTCGATCCACACCGAAAAGCTCGGCGAGTTGCCGTTGCGAGAGCCAGAAAGTGTCGCCTTCGAAGGTGACTTCGACCTTAGCGGCACCATCGGGCGATGTGTAGAGGATGATCTCACTCATAGGTCAACCTCTTCAAAGTATTCCCTGCAGAGCGCTCGATGGTGACGTTGGCGTTCAACCTCGTACTCCAGTTCGTTCGAATGGCGTTCTGCGACATCGAAGTATCTTCTAAGCAATGGAATGATGCTCTTAGTCAGACCCTTGTCGGCAGTGCCATACCTGATGAATGATGCTCGATAACGACGTTCACCATGCATACGCGCCGATTCGTGCATGAATATGCCGAATGGCCCGACATTCGACTCATAGGAATATGCGTTCGACACCGATGGTCCGAGAATAATGTGGCCGTACTGATCGCCGGCAGTGTAATCCTCGGCAGCAGTATGGTTCGTAGAGTAGACGGTCGGACCGTAGGCTATGCTCGCCCTAGGCAATATGATCGAGCGCGCAAGTTTAGCAGGCCACCTTGTCTGCTGTTGAACAATCTCGGAGTTGTGTATGTGGATGTTACGATACACTGAGACAATAGAGTCGCGCAAGTCGTAGAATGCTGTGCTCGCTAGGAAAACGCCATCGTTCATTGGGAAGCTCATCACTGAGGAAGACCTCGCGCTCAAGACTGAGGTGTGAAGGCAATTGGCAGCTGTCCAGGTCAGGTTCAGCGATGTGCGCATCAGGATTCCAGAACCCATGATGTCAATCCAAGCGACATACATGCTTTTCGTGCACCTCTTCATCTTGTTCATAGCATCGCCTCCAGCTCCTTCATGCCCCGCTGAATCTCCTCCTCCAACCTCCAGAGTTCGGCGAGGATCTCCTTCGGATCGCGGTGCTCGACGGCTTCGTGCTCGATCTCCTTGTAGCGGTTGAGGCTGAGGTCGTAGCCGTTTGCGGCGATCTCGCTCTTCGGAACGCAGAAGCTCTGGGCGATGCGTGGCCGTTGGCGCTCCGAAGCGGTGTCTCGGTACTTCCACCGCTCCAAGGCGTCCGGCAGGTTGTTCTTCTCGTGCTCCCCTTCGCCCAATACGGCCGTCGGGCCCAGCTTGTCTTCGGGCAGGAGCGGCTGCCTCTTGTCGTCCAGGCTCCACCCGTCCGCTTTCGCGTCGTAGAACCAAACGTGGTCCGTTCCACCCGAATTGGTCTTGGTGAAGAGCAGGATCGCCGTCGAGACTCCGGCATAGGGCTTGAACGCGCCGATCGGGAGGCTGACCACGCCGTCGAGCTTGTGGTCCTCGACCAGCATCCGCCGCAGCCCTTTGTGCGCCTTGCTGGAACCGAACAGAACCCCGTCGGGCACGATGACCGCCGCCCGGCCGCCCGGCTTGAGGACTCGAAGGAAGAGTGCTAGGAACAGCAGTTCCGTCTTTTTGGTCTTGACGATCTGCAGAAGGTCCTTGGCCGTGTTCTCGTAGTCCAGCGAGCCTGCGAAGGGGGGATTGGCGAGGACCAGGGTGTATCGGTTGGCGTCGGCGCTGTGCTCGTCCGCGAGCGAGTCCTTGTAGGCGACGTTGGGGTCTTCGACACCGTGGAGCATCATGTTCATGCTGCCGATCCGCAGCATGGTGTTGTCGAAATCGAACCCGTGGAACATCCCTTTGTGGAAGTGCTCGCGCAGCTTGGGTTCGGTGAGGGCGCGCTTGTGGTTCTGGCGGATGTACTCTCCCGCCGCGACGAGGAACCCGCACGTGCCGCTCGCGGGGTCGCAGATGGTGTCGTCGGGTTGGGGCGCGGTCATTTCGACCATGAGCCGGATGATGTGCCTCGGCGTCCGAAACTGGCCGTTTTGCCCGGCGCTCGCGATCTTGCCGAGCATGTACTCGTAGAGGTCGCCCTTGGTGTCTCGGTCCTCCATGGGCACCTTGTCCACCATGTCGACGACTTTGGCCAGCAGCGCAGCGGTGGGGATGGTGAACCGGGCGTCCCTCATGTGCTTGGCGTAGCCGGTGTTCGCCCCGAGCGTCCGCAGGAAGGGGAAGACGTGCTCGCTCACCACGTCGTACATCTCGGCGGGAGCCAAGTGCTTGAACCTGCTCCATCGGAGGTCGGCGTAGTCGCGCCCTCTGGGGTCCTTGCCCTCGGGATAGAATCGCCGCTCGACGGGGTTGCCGAGCCTGTTTGACTTGTTTTCTTCGAGCTGCTGCAGTTCGTCCAGGCGTCTCAGGAAGAGCAAATACGTGATCTGCTCCATGACCTCGAGCGGATTGGAGATGCCCCCGGACCAGAACGAGTCCCAGAGGCGGTCGATTTGGTTCTTGAGGTCTCCTGTCAGCATTTCTGGCTCGATCATAGCTCAAGGAGGGGGCGGGGGTCAAACCCGTCCTCGTTGCTCCTCCTAGGTCTGGCTATCCAATTTGACCAAGGCGCAATTCCCGCCTAGGGAGCTTGGAATTGACGGCACGGTCGAACCGCCCTACGACGGATCCATGGCGAACTGTTACCGCTGCGGGAGGCATTTGCCCGAAGTCTCGCTCCGCAGAAGGAGGAAGGTCAAGACGGGGTTCTGGGTCAGGACCAGGTACGACACGGGCAAGACGGCCTCGGTCAACGTCCACTACGGCATGAGGATCGTCTGTCCGGTGTGCGCGAGGCAGATGGACCTGGAAAGCGCGAAGCGGCTCGCGATGGAGCGGCTGGGCGTTCTCGCGGCCCTGGCCGCGTTGATGGCCGCGCTCGCTCTGCTGAAGTCCGGACAACGCGCGAAAAAAAGTCGAAAAAGTTTCGGATTCTGGGCAAAGGCGTTGTATAGTGTGTGAGACCGGTCGGGAAGCGAAGATCGCCAAAGGGATGATTCGCCGCCTCGGACCCGGGGAGCAACACATCTTGTTCAGTGCAGCGGTTCTAGACCACAACTCGAGGCCACGAAACGTGGGCGAGTTCGAGGGTGCCACCCACCAAGGCCAGTCCGGGGTTCCCGGAGACGGTCCGTATGTGGTGCTTTGGCTGCGCGTCGAGAACGGCTCGATTCGGCGCGCGGGGTACTCCACCTACGGCTGTCCCGCCGCCGTCGCTTCGGCGAGCGTCGCAGCGGAGGTTCTGCAAGGCAGGACGGTGCGGCAGGC
Source organism: Chthonomonas sp. UBA2387 (assembly GCA_002343445.1). Lineage (GTDB taxonomy): Bacteria > Armatimonadota > Fimbriimonadia > Fimbriimonadales > Fimbriimonadaceae > UBA2387. The sequence goes on along the minus strand of DDSP01000020.1, from coordinate 5,248 downwards.
GTTGAGTCTGGAGCCCCGGGACGTCGAGCTGTTGCTCGGCGGTCTGCCCGAAGGAAAGGGCCACTGCGCCGCGATGGTGGTCGAGGCGTTGCGCGACGCGCTTTCGCGTAAGGAGACGAACTAAAGCCATGGGACTTCCGTTTGTGATCGGCCCCCCTAAGGGCACCGGCAACAGCACGATCAACATCCGCGACTTGATTTGGCGTCCGGCAGGCGGGGGCTCTTCGACGAACTTCTGCATCGACCAGCGGCAGTCGCCGCCGCCTTCGCCTCCCGGCACCTGCCCCGAAGAAGCGGACGCGCCAGGCGGGTACTACCCGACGCCCGCCGACACGTCGGCCACCCCGCCGACCTGCGCCATCGATATCTGACGCCCTTAAGGAGAGAACGACCGTGACCCACGTCCCCGCACGAGCCGAAACCCACGGGATCCTCAGCGACCCGGTTCTCCACCATCCGCACCGGCCGATGCCCGAGCCCGACGGCGGCTTGGTGTCCGATCCCGAGATCCTGCTCAAAGCGAAAGGGTTCGACCTGCAGATCGAGTTCTTCTACAACAGCCGGTCCGACTCCGACGGCCCGTACGGCAAGGGATGCTCCATCAGCCCGGCGTGCCACATCCTGTCCAGCACCTCGGACGCCGTCGCGGGCGCCGTGCGCGGCAACGAAAGACTCTTCGCCTTCGAGGCGGCCGGGACCTCCGGAGCCACGACGAGCTACGACGCCGACCCCGGCATGAACAGCGGCACGTCGTTGGTCTACGATTCGGGTATCGGCGCGTTCGTCGAAACGTTCGCCGACGGCAAGAAGATCGTGTACGGCGAGAACCTCGGAGGAGCGGGACAGGTCAAGTTCGGCGTCAGCCGGATCGAGGACCCAAGCGGCAACCGGCACACCTACGCGTACGGGACCAGCGCCGAGGCGGGGCTGCTCAAGACCATCGAGACGCCGGGCGGACGCAAGGTCACCCTCAACTACCAGCCGAGCGGAGGAACCACCTCCCTGCTGTCGAGCATCCAGGACTGGACGGACCGCCGCTGGACGTTCCAATACGACGCCGACCGGCGGCTGACCACGATGATCGAGCCGCTGGGGTGCGCCACCCGCTACGCGTACTCGCTCGCTGGCACGGGAAGCCACACGATGCTCCACGTGGTCGAGGACAACCGGGGGTACGCCACCACCTACATGTACGACTCGAACCGGCGCGTGGCAAGCATGGCCGCGGGCGCGGGGATCTGGGAATACGGATACGGGAACACGATGGTCGGAGGGTTCAACGGCCAGGTCCAGACCGAACCCCTCGGAGCCGAGACGAGATACCACATCGACGGCGACGGCCGCGTCGTCAAGATCGACTACCCCGAAGGGTACTCGAAGACCCTCGTCTACGACGCCAACGGCTACAAGACCAAGGAGATCATGCCGTACGGCACGGTGCTCAGCGTCTCGTACGACCAGTACGGTCTGCCTCTGGCTTCGGACGATCCGCTCGGCAACCGAACGCTGTTCCAATACGACTCGAACCTGAACCTGACGACGCTGACCGACGCCCTGAACAACGTCTGGAAGAACGCCTACGACGGCAACCGCCGCCTGATCTCAAGCACCGACCCGCTCGGACGCGTCGCCAGCACGGTCTACAACGCCGACGGCACGGTGCTCGCCCAGATCGATCCCCGCGGATTGCGCACCACGTACCAGTACGACGCCTACGGCGACATGACCACCATGACCGCCTCCGACGGCGGCGTGTGGAGGTACGCGTACGACGAACTGGGCCGGATGGTCTCCCGCTCGCTGCCCGTGGGAACCAGAACGTGGACGATGGCCTACGACGCCGCCGACCATCTGGTCTCCAGCATGGACCCCGACGGGAACACCACCCAGTACGTGTACGACTCCTGCCTGCTCGCGGCGGTCGTCAACCCCCTCAACGAGCGCACCAGCTACACCTACGGGCGCTTCGGCAACCGGCTCACCGAGACCAACCCCCTGGGCGACGTCACCCAGTACGCCTACGACGTCCAAGGGCGCTTGACGACGGTCACCGACGCCCTGAACAACACCAGCCTGATCGTCTACCAGCCCCTCATGAACCGCAAGCTCTGGGACGTGGACGCGCTGGGCAACGTCACGAGCTACCAGTACGACGCGTCCAACCGTCTGGGCACGGTCACGAACGCGCGG
>DDSP01000020.1:0-2913 GCA_002343445.1 Chthonomonas sp. UBA2387 | reverse complement strand
CGACCTGGCGGGCAACCGCACCACCGTCGCCGACGCCAACGGCGAGATCACGAGCACCGTCTACTACTCGAACAAGAACACGCCCCTTGCGAGCGTGGACGCGCTGGGCAACCGGACGACGTACAACTACGACGAGATCGGCTGGCTGCGCAACCTCACCGACCCCAAGGGCGGCGTGCTGAGCATGAACTACTGGGGGCCGGGGCAGTTGCGGTGGGTGAAGAACCAGCTGAACCAGAACTCCCGCGACTACTACTACGACGCGGCGGGGCGGCTGGCCAGCCAGACCGACGCCAGCGGCGGATGCGTGACGAACTCCTACGACGCGGCGGGGCGGCTCACAGGCCAGTGGTTCAGCGACAACCTGCGCACCACGCTGGGCTACGACGCCCTGGGCCGACGAACCACGATGGTGGACAATTCGGGCACGACCACCTACGCTTACGACGCCGCGGGACGGCTGGTCGGCACGACGCAGGGCGGGGTCGAGCAGCGGTGCCAGTACGACGCGGTGGGGAACCGGACGACGATGGCGCTCGTTGGAACGGGAACGTTCTCTTACGATTACGACGCGGTGGACAGGTTGAAGACGATGGTCACGCCCGCAGGCGAGCGGTACACGCAGCAGTACGACGCGGATTCGCGGCGCACAACCCTGCTGCTCGGTTTGGGCTCGAAGAGGGAATACCGGTACGACTCCGTTGGCAGGATCACGACTCAGATCGAGTACAACGCGGCGGGCCAGCGCATCTACACGATGGTGGATTCGTACGACGCCGTGGGCAACCGCGTGAAACGGGTCGCGAACGGCAACCCGACCACTTGGCTCTACGACGACGCCTATCGCCTGATCGCTCAGCAGAAGTCCGGACAAGCGGCGACGTTCGCTTACGACGACAACTCCAATCTGACGACCAAGTGGCATCAGGGCGGCAACCCGCAGACGATGCAGTACGACGCCGCCGACCGCCTGACCACGATGCAGGTCGGCGGGACGACGGGGACGATGAGCTGGTTCTCGCGCGGAGCCATGCGCAACCAATACGAAACCGGAGTCATCAAGGCCACTTACGGCTATACCGACATCAACAACAACCTCAGAGTCGCGCAGGACGCGGCGGGGCTGACGACCTCGACCTACGACGGCGACAACCTGCGCCGCAGGATCGTGGCGGGTTCCTCGACGACCACGTTCGTCTGGGACCAGGCCGACTACCTGCAGATCAAGCCCTCCTCGGGCGATGCGACGCTGCTGATCGCTCTGGAAGGCGAGGTGGTGGGGCATGTGAAGGGCTCCGAGAAGCTAGACTATATCGTAGACCCCTTGGGCTCGGTGGTGGCCTACCTCAATTCCTCCCAAACCCTCACCGACCAGTTCGAGTACTGGCCCTACGGGGAACTCATCGCCGAAATCGAAGCCGGCACCGAACCCTTCCTGTGGGTGGGGAGCCTGGGCTACTTCCGCGACTCCGACCTGCGCACCTACATCCGGGCGAGAGAGTATCGGCAGGACCTGGGCAGCTGGATGCAGCTGGACCCCCTGTGGCCTAAGGAACCTGCCTACAACTACGGCCGTTCCAATCCACAAAACGTGCAAGATGTGTCAGGAGAGACCGCTATTGCACTTGGTGCGGGGGGTGGTGCAGTAGCGGGGCCACCCGGGGCTGTAATCGGAGTAGTTGTTGGTCTTGCTATTGGGCTAGGCATTGGCGCTGGCATTGGTGCGGGGGCCATTGATGTACCTCGGATTGATGTATCGCGCTGGCAATGGCCAACGATTGAGTGGCCCTGGTGCAAGAGAAAGGAAGAGGTAGCGGTGTTACCTAGGCCATCTGGGGGACCCAGGTGCCCAAAACCATGTCCGAAGGACTTTATCGAGTGGCACCGCGTTCCACCTAGTGCCCCTCACCATTTCAAGAGCCTCGCCTGCTGTTGCTTTGCCCTTCATGGTCACGTATGGAGCTACAATCAACGACCATTCCCTGATTGTCGCTGTGAGCAGTTTAAGACCGAGCTTGGGGTTTGTTTTGGTCAATGTGTTCCGGGGCCATGTCCTTGAAGTCAAAGGGATTGCCGGAGATGATCATTGGTTACGACTACGTCATCTCAGCTTCGCAGGTCTTCTTAGGTTTCGTAAAGCAGTTTGGATTTGAGGACCTTGTATCCCTGGACAATGCCTGTGTTGAACGCGGTCCTAGCTCGGACAGCTTTGATCCCTGCCACCCATTTTGGTCGTCACGAGCAGACATGACAGAGCATCTAGCATCGTGGGACATTTGGCCGCGTTACGAGTTCGCTGTTGAACTGTGTTATGCAACCAATGGGGAAAGGGACTGGCGACGGGGACTCTGCGAGCCACAAACGGTGGAAGGCGGAAGAGACGTTGAACTCCTCGGGTACGACGTTGCCGATGAGGCACTGTTCAGCGCGCTTCTCAATATGGGTTCCATTGAAACGAATCTACGGAAGCACATTGGCGGGTTGACGCGTTGTCTCCTCTTCGAAGCGCTGGATACCGCCGTAAGCTTTGCCGAAGAGTCTGCTATGTCAGCGAAAGAGCATGCGCCGTTCTACGTCTTCGGCCTGTGGAACTGTCAACGAGATACCGACCGGGACAGCTGCGCTGGGTGACCAATCAGAACGGCGTCATGAACCGTCAGTACGACTACGACGCGGCAGGAAGGCTTACTCTGTCTCGCAACGCTGGCATCCGTGAGACCATTGGTCTACGACGCCGCCGGACGGCAGACGGGAAGGCGGTTCAACTCGGGCGAGCGGGTCACGCAGATGTACGACGCGCTCGGACGCAGGACCACGCTCTCGGACTTCTGGGGCGTGGCGACCACCACCTACGACGCCCTCGGCCGGGTCACCCACGAGAGCAACCGGGGCCTCGCGACCCAGTACGAGTAC
>DDSP01000066.1 GCA_002343445.1 Chthonomonas sp. UBA2387 | reverse complement strand
TATTATTGAGACACATCACTAGACGCGGTATCGTCACTACACACGTGAACCTCTGGAGTGAGACCGAGCTGCAGGGCGAGTTCCAAGCCGCTCTCGTCGCCCCAACGGCGGTTGACGATGGCTCGGCAATTTGTCACGGCGGCAGCCTTCAAGACCTCACTCAGGCCATCGGTCGTGGCAATGGTAGGATCAACATCGACGGTGACGGAGGTCATCTTGTCCACGTTGTGATTGTCTCACAGGAGTGGTTGGTTCAAGCCCAATGAACGTTAGGACCTTCGCCCGATGTGCTTCTCAGGCCGTGCTCGATGCCGTGTATCCGCCTCAGTGCGCGTTGTGCGGCACGATGGGCGACCCGGCTTACTGTTCGCCTTGCCGCGACGAGACCGAGTGGCTCGAGCCGCGCGTGACCACGCTGATCCAGCCCGACCCGCTCACGGGGTTCGCGGCGGCGACCCGGTACGCGGGGCGGTCGGCTCAAGCCGTGACGCGTTTGAAGTACGGACGGCACACCGCTCTGGCGGAACCGATGGCGGCGACGATCGCGCGTTTGGTCGCCGAGTGCCGGCTCGACGATGTGGATTGGGTCGTTCCCGTGCCCATCCATTGGCTGCGTCGGTGCAGCCGAGGGTTCAACCAGGCCGAACTGCTTGCCTCCGCCTTGCCTCCGGCCCGGGTGCGGCCGGAGTTGTTGCGCCGCGTGCGCTGGACCCGTCCCCAGGCGTCTCTCCCGGCCGACCGGCGCGATGGCAACCTGGTCGGCGCGTTTGCGTGCACGGCCGATCTCGCGGGCGCGCACGTGCTGCTGGTGGACGACGTGCTCACCAGCGGGGCGACGCTGCGCGAGTGCGCCACCGCCCTTCGCTTGCGGGGCGCACGCAACGTCACTGCGGTCGTGTTCTCTTCTGGAATGCGGTGACTTGGGGGGCGTCGGCGGGCGGTCGGCCGGTGGAGGGGCGAGCGCTTCCGGAGACACACCGATCGAACTCGCTCGTTCAATCCTGTGTGCAGAGTACAATCAGTGCTTCGCGTATGGATGCGAATGAGCGCCTGATTCGGGCCGTTCAGCACGCCACAAGGAAGCTGGCTGGGTCGGGCCCCTTCGACTCGCTGCTCAGGGATGTTCTCTCGATTTGCGTGGAGGCCGTCGGAGCCGCGGGAGGCACCATCTATACCCACGACCCTGCCACGCGCACCCTGCGGTTTCAGCACGTGCTGCCCGAGGATGTGGGCGACCGGCTGCCCTTCCGCATCCTGCCCGACGATTTCGGCGTGGTGGGCCGCGTGTTTCACAACAGGCAGGCCGAGACCACCCAGGCGCAGCACGACGAACCCCACCAGGTGATCGCCAAGGCCACCGGAGTGGTCGTGGACAACATGGTCACCGTGCCGCTCATGGTCCCCGACGAGGAGCCGATCGGCGTCGTTCAGCTCATCAACAAGGCGAGCGGCAACTTCACCGAGAACGACGTGGCCGTTTTGGAGATCGTGTCGAACGTCTCGGCGCTCGCGTTCATGAACCATGCGCTCAGCGAGCAATCCGCTCGAGCCCTGCAACTGCTGGGCATGGGACGCGTGGCGCACGACATCAAGAACATGGCGGCGGCGCAAAAGTCCATGGTGGACTACGTCGAGTTGCCGTTGGCCATCCTCAACGGCGAACTGGGCGACTTGAACCCCGACCCCGAAACCCGTCGGCTGGCCAACGAGGCCAACGAGATGCTCGGCCGGTTGCGCCGATCGCTCGAGCTGACGATGGACTACACGAAGCTGATGAGCGACCTGTCGTCGGGCATCCCGCTGCGCCCGGAACTGCGCTACGAGCCGATGGCCGACACCATCGCGACGAGCGTGAGCTACTACGAACCGCAGTGCCGGCAGAACGGCGTCGCGCTTGTGTACCAAATCCAGACCGACGCGTCTCCCGCGTGTCACGACCGGCTGTACATGTTCCGCATTTGCCAGAACTTGGTGAGCAACGCGATCAAGGCCGTCATGGAGAAGGCGGGTCCCGAGGGCAAGCCGGGTTCGATCACCGTCCGGTACCGTGCGTTGGAGGGCCAGCCGCACATCGTCGAGGTGGAAGACACCGGTCCCGGCATGTCGCGCGAGATCATCGAGCGCGTGCTGGCCGGTCGGGCGGGTTCGATGTGGGAGAAGGCCAAAGGTTCGGGCTGGGGAACCAAGATCGTGCTCAATCTGGTTGAAGCTCAACGAGGCTCGCTGGAGATCGACAGCGAAGTCGGCGTGGGCACTACGTTTAGGGTGTTGTTGCCGGCCGGGGACTGTCCCAGCGATGCGTCGAGTCCGGTGACATAATCCCGCAACCTACACAAGAAGGCCCGATGGCAAAGAAAGCCGCTCCCAAACCGCTCTGGAAAAAAGTGCTCGCAGGCACTGGATACGTCTTGTTCTGCGCGTTCGCGCTAGGCATCGGCACGATCGCCGGTTGGATCGCCAAGAGCCCCGTCCTGAGCGCCGGCCTGAAGCAGACGATCACGAATCGGCCCCCGCGCGAGGTGTTCGGCAAGGATGCGTTCACCATGCTCGTTCTGGGTTGCGACGAGAACCGCGCTCCCGGCGGCGCCAAAGTCACGACCGCTGCCGCGCGCAGCGACATGATGTTGGCGGTCCGCGTGGACCTGGTCAACGGCGAAGTGACGGGCATTTCGATTCCGCGCGACACGCTCTGGCGGGTTCCGGGCTACAGCGAGCAGAAGATCAACGCATACCACTCGATCGGAGGCAAGGAACTCGCCAAGACCGCAGTCGAAGGGCTGCTTGGCGTGCCGATCGACCGTGTGGCTGTGATCAACTACGAGTCGTTCCAGCATATGGTGGACATGGTGGGCGGCATCGAGTTGGACGTCGAGAAACGAATGAAGAAGACCGACCGGCGCGGCGACTTGTACATTGACCTGCAACCTGGACTGCAGAGACTCAACGGGTACGACGCCATGTGCTACGTCCGCTACCGGGGCGACAGCGACTTTCACCGGCAAGAGCGACAGCGCGCGTTCGTGCTCAAGTTCAAGGAGGCGATCCTCAGCCGGCCGCAAATGATCAACGAAATCGCCACGGAGAGCGTCAACCTGTTGGGTGGCGAACTGTCTCCCGACGAGATGGCCGCATTGGCCCGATTCGCGCAGAGCGTGCAGAACGAGGACATCCGCATGGGCATGGTGCCCGTGAACGAGGCGGCCAACTACAACCTTCGCGTGGACGAAGACAAGCTTCCCGACGTGCTTGCCGAGTTCCACTTCGTGCCCCAACACTACACATCGAGGCTCGTCCGTTCGTGAACGTTTTGCTGGCGGCTTACGACCCCGACGAGCCGGAAGGCAGTCAGGCCAATCCCACACACCTTCAGCGCAAGGACCTGCGCAACATTCTGCTCGTGATCGCGGTGCTGATCGCCTTGTCCATCCCGGTGTACAACCAGATGAAGGCGCAGGCCCACCAGCACACGTGCCGGACGAACCTCAAGGAAATCGGGCAGGCGATGGCGCTGTATCGCGAGGAGAACAACGACCGCTTTCCGCCCACGCATGTGCGCGAAGCCGGTGGGGAAGCTCCGATGCTGTTCGCGGGCAGGCCTTCGACGTGGGCGACGCAGGTGCAACCGTACATGGTGGTGCGCGCCTCGTTCGTTTGCCCGGCCGCTTCGGAGTCCGAAGGCGTGATGACCGAACATCTGATGGACGCGGACAAGTCGTTCCTGAGCCATTACGGGATGTTCGAGCCGCGCGGCGGCGTGCCGCTCAACGCCCTGACCAACCCCGACACGGCCGTCGTGCTGGGCGAGACGTCGAACCACGGGACGAACGAGACGTACAACCCGATCCCGATGAAGTCCACCTCGGGCGACGAGGTGGCGGTGGACGGTTTTCTCATCGGTTTCGACGTGGACGACAAGGACGGCATCGGCGCGAAGTACGTGACGCGCATGGCGCTGCCCGGCACGAAGAGCGGCGAGTTCAAAGAAGACGGGCGGACTCGACACCCCAGCGGCACACAGGTGCTGTTCGCCAGCGGTTCGACGGCGTTCCTGCCACCGACCGCCGCGCGCGTCGAACGTTTGGGACGGAACTCCGAAGAGATCGTTCGCTTCTGGAAAGTCGACCGCTGATCGAGCCGAGTCAGAATTGAGGGGAACGTAATGCCCTCGCCCGTCACCCCTGCGCCTTTGCCCCTCGAAACCGTGCTCGACCGCCGGTTCCGAGTCGTGGGCGTGTTGGGTCAAGGTCCGATGGGTCTGGTTTATGAAGCCCTCGACGCGCAAGGCGACCTGCCCGTCGTGGTCAAGGAACTCGCGCCCTTCGGGACGACCCGCGCCGAGTCGGGCCATGTGGTGTGGGGCGTGCCTGCCGAAACGTCCCGTCAGGCGGCGCGGCTGTTCGTCGAGGACGCCGAGCGTATCCGGCGCGCCCATCCGCCCCGCGTGCCCCCGGTTCGCGGCGCGTTTCACGAGCGCTCGACGGCCTACGTCGTGCGGCCCTACGATGCCGACGCTCTGCCGCTGCAGACGTTGCTGGATCGCGGCGAGCCGCTCGGTCTGGATGCCACGCTCGACATCCTGATGCAACTCATCGAGACGCTGGAGCGGGCCCATGCGCGTCGGCTGCTGCATCGGGGGCTCAAACCCTCGAACGTCCTGCTTGGACCGCGAGGGGATGCATGGGTGGTGGACTTCGGCCTGACGCGGGATTGGCTGGTGGATCGGCAGGTCCTGCGGTTGGGCCAACCCTTGTTCGCCGCTCCGGAGCAACGCGCGCCCCTTCATCTGCGCGGCGCGGCGACCGATGTGTTCGGGCTGTCGGCCATCGCCTACGCGATGGCATTCGGGATCCCGCCACACTTGGATTCGGTGCAGGGGGGTCGGTCGCCCGTCGCTGCGGCGTTGCTCCCCGAGAGCCATCGGCGGCTGGTGCGGGCGATCGAAGCGGGTCTCGAACCCGCCATGTCCGAGCGACCCGCCACCGTGGCCGCTTTCCGAGCGATGTTGGTCGAAGGGGTGGCCGACCGGCGCGACCCCGAGGGCGTGAGCGAATTGGACGCCAGGCTGGTTCGCATCCAGCGTCTGAAGCACGCCCCGAACGAATCGCCCGGCGGCGGCGTCCTCGAACGTCCCAAGCCGTTGAAGGCCAAGGTCTGCCCCGTGTGCGCCGTGGGCACCATCGTGAAGCGGCCCATCCACGAGCGGCTGTGCCCCGCATGCCGGGTGGGCGTCGTCCACCTTCGCAAGCACACGCTGGGCCACGGCCCGTGCCCCGTCTGCCGTTACGGCCTTTTGAAGGCAGCCACCAAGAACCCGTTTCGCAAGAAGCGATGGGCGTGCGGGTGCGGCGCGCGATTCGAGGGCACAGCCCAAGCCCTGACTCAAACCGCGCCCGAGAATGCCCACGCAGGCGAAGCGCGCCCCTACGACTTGTGGCTTGCGATGGCCGAACGAGGAAGTGCCGCGATGGTCTGCGACGGGTGCCAGGCCACGTTCGACTTGGACGGCGATCGGTGGCGTCGGATCGGGACCGACCACGAGATCAGCCGGTACCCCGACGAGTGGGCTCGGCTGGCGGCTGGGTTGCCCGCCGATTGCGGGAACGCGGTATGCAACGCGTGCGGGGCGGATTGCTTCGTGGAGGACGACTCGGTCACCGTGCTGGATGCCGAGCGGGACCCGTTCGGGTTCGTCGAGAGGCACGTGGGTAGGCCGTTCACGTGGGAGGAGTTGCGCTGGGTCGGCGCGGGCAAAGAGTCGGGCCAGGCGGGCTGGGTCTGCCTTGCGACGGGCACGGAATTCGACGAGGAGAGCGGGTTGCTGCGGCTTGTGCGGACGCAACTCCCGGCCCTCCATCGGTTCGTCGGGCGGCTGGAGACCGTGGACGATTGGCACCGGCTGGCCCATGGGTTGCCGCTCGCGCGGGAGGACGACACGCTGCGGGCGAACCTGCGCGAGGCCCTGCGGCAGGCTTACCGGACCGGTGCGTTGGATGTGGACGGCCGCGACTGGTCCGGCCCGGCCACGCGGGTTCTGGCCGATGGGGACGACGTGCGCGAGGTCGGGGCGCAGTTGGTGATTGGCGAAGGCCAGTTGGTGTTCGGGGGGCTGTTGCGGAAGTTCAAGATGCCTGTGGACGCCGCGTCGTCTTGGCACGCCAAGGGCCACTCGCTTCTGGCGGAGTTGAAGGATGGTGGCGTCGAGGAGTGGGTCGTCGAGCCCTTGCAGTGGACGGTGGCGCTGGAGTCGGGGAAGCACACGGTGACGCTTACGTCCGAGGACTTGGCCCTGCGCCTGACGGGACGCCTCTGACGGCTATGCGAGCAATTGGTCCAGTAGGGCCGAGGTATCCGCGCCCACGTGAAACCGCGACCGCTCCTGCCGGCGCAGGAAACCCTCCGACTCGCAGCGCTCGATCATCTCCAGCAGCGGGCCGTAGTAGCCGCCTGCATCGAGCAAGCCTACGGGCTTGGTGTGGATGCCCAACTGCGCCCACGTCAGCGTTTCGAAGAACTCCTCGAACGTGCCGATGCCGCCCGGCAACGCGAGGAACGCATCGCTGAGCGAGGCCATCAGCGCTTTGCGTTCGTGCATGGAGCCCACGACGCGCAGGTCGGTGCCCGTGTGCGCGATCTCGTCGGCGAACAGTCCGCCCGGGATCACGCCGATCACCTCGCCGCCCCCGCGCAGGCACGCATCGGCGACCACGCCCATGAGCCCGATGCGTCCGCCTCCGTAGACCAGCCCGACGCCTCGGCGGGCCAGTTCCGCGCCGACGAGGGCCGCCGCTTCGCGGTAGGCCGGCCGGTCGCCCATGCGCGACCCGCAGTAGACGCACAACCGCTTCATCGCCATGCGAACTCGCCGGCGGCGACCGACCAATCGTTGCCGAAGAATCCTGCGCCGCGGACGCCCTGCGAGCCCACCTCGAAGAGCGAGGCGTCGGCGACGAACAGATCGGGATAGCCCGCGCCCGAGGTGAACACGGGGAACCGGTCGTTGACGCGCATGCCCGTCAGCGACGTGCCCGATACGGCGACCACCGAACCGATCTCGGAATCGCGGCGGGGGCGGCAGAAGAACACGGCCAGGTCGTCGCCCTCGATGGGCTTGCCGTCGACGGTCAACCGCTTACCCACCTGTACGGGCGATTGGCCGAGGAGCGCCTGCCATTGGCTGTTCGTGGTCGAGTTGCCATAGAGCACGACGGTCCGATCCACGAAGTCGCGCACGTTGAACACGGTGTCGGGGATGAGGTCGGGGGAGCCGTTGCCTCGGTAGCCGAACTGCTCGGCATCGTAGCGTGCCTTGGCGAACGCCCAGGCGTTCTCTGCGGCGTTGCCCTTGGTGCCGTAGACCAGCACGAAGCCGTTCGTCATGGCCTCCTTGATCGGCCCGGCGCGAAGGGGGCTCTTGTGGAGCGCGGGAACCGGCTCGGCGAGGCCCCACTTGCCGTCGCGCTTGGCTAGGGCGATGTGGTTGAGCGACGTCGGCCAAGGCGACTTCACTTCTTGGCCGTCCACGACGAACGCGACCTCGCCCGGGGAGAGCCCTCGCAGATCGAACGAGAGGGTCTCGACGTTGGACGTGGTGCCCGAGAAGCGGCGGAGCAGCGGGTCGAGCCGGAAGTCCACGGTGCTGGGCATCAGGGGCCTTTCTTGGCGGCGGATTTCGGCCCAGCGCATGCGGCTGGAGATTCCGGGGTTCACCGTGGTGAACCGCACGTACCGCGTCTCGGCCAAGGTTGGGATGTTGCGGCGCGCGAACAGGTCGTACATGGGCGGCCAATCGAGGCAGGATGCACCGGGCTCGTCGTCATCGTCCCACCAGTGGCCGACGCCGAGCTTCTCGTAGTACTGGAAGTCCTTGTGGAACTCGCCGAGGCGTTTGGCCATCTCGCGCGCCTCGGAGACGGGCACGCTCTCATCCTTGTCCGAATGCAGGATGTAGACGCCGAGCGGGGCGAGGTTCTGGATGCGGAGCAGCGTGTCGCTGGGGTTGCTGGCGCGTTGCACCAGGTCTTCGACGGGGTCGGGGTTTTCGATGCGCCGTCCGCCGCCGTAGCTGAAGAAGCTGATCCAGCCTGCGCTTGGGCCGATGGCGGCGAACCGGTCGGGATAGGTGACGCCCAGGTGCCAGGTCCCGTGCCCACCCATCGAGTGCCCGGTGAGATAGATGCGCGAAGGGTCGGGCCGGTAGCGCTCGGTGGCGTTGGCCAGCACCTCCATGGCGTCCATACGGCCCCACTCCTCCCAATCGAACCCATAGGGGCGACGGTTGGTCGCGCAGACCACGTTGGCCCACGACTTGGGGCCGTAGGCGTTGGCTTGGTTGGTGGCTTCGACGCTGGCACCGTGAACGCTGAGGATCATGGCCTTGCCCGGGCCGGGGGTGGTGGCGGGTTGGACGGCGTAGTACTGGACCGAGCCGTCGATCTGGCTGCGGAACGTCCGCTTGTGCATCTGGGTCGGCGATTTCGCTTCGAGCTTGACTTCGACGCGGGACACGACGCGGCGGACGCTACCCTCGAGGCGCACCAGTTCGATGGTGAGTGGGACCTGGCCGGGGGCGGCGACGGCCAGCACGGGCAGGTCGAAGCCGACTTTTCGAGCGGTGAGCGGTGCGATGGGCGGCAGACTGGTGAGGGCCGTTCTGCCTTGGCCCGCGTCCACGCGGATGGCCAGATTGGTTTGCATCGAGCCCGTGGCGTTGGTGAGCATCAGGGCGCCGAGTTCTTTGTGGCGCTCTCCCACCAGATAGTCGGGAAACGTGGTGTCCTGCAGGCCGAGCACAAGCGGTTGTTGGACGGGGATCAGCCGCGCCGTCAGGCGACCGCGCCCGACGGAGAAGAGGAATTCGTTGACGCCTCGCTTGAGCTTGACGGGGAGTTGGACGTACCCGAAGCCGTAGGGGTCGCCGGCCCGTGGCTCGCCGTTGGCGACCACCATGTTGTGCCCGACGGCGTGCAGGATGACGACCTCCTCGCGCTCGGCACGGTGGGTCAGGTGGACGTAGCCGCCCCGCAGCGCCGGGCCGGTGAACGCGCCGTCCTCGCCCGCTTTGATGGGCGCCCAGGTGCGCGCCTCGCCGCCGGGGACGGGGATCGCATCGCCTTCCTTGGGTGTTTCAAACGTGCCTCGGGCGATCCTGGCCGCGATGGCGTCGGTGACGATGGGCGTCCTCCCCGACCGACCCACGGACTGAATCGCCAACCCTTCGCGGAGCACGATCGGCTCGGCGAGAGCGGTCTGGAGGGCGATGGCTGCTGCGACGACGCTGAGCATGCTTGGGAGTCTACACGCAGATTCGCGCCCGAGGGACGGAAGAAGGAAGATGGGGGACAGGGTGCCGAACCTCCTGACAGCGACTAGCCGAAGCGAGCGGCAAAGGGTCAGGGAGTGGTGGGCGGTACAGGACTTGAACCTGTGACCCCTACAGTGTCATTGTAGTGCTCTACCACTGAGCTAACCGCCCGGGGAACCCCTATTATTGCCCGGAACCGGGGCCGAAGTCAACCTACCGCAGCCTGAACCGGTGCCGGTGCTTCACCGCGTACATCGCCGAGTCGGCGCGGCCCAGCAGTTCCTGGAGCGAGGACGGGGACGATGGGTCGAACTCCGCCGCGCCCAGCGAGATCGAGACGCCTGCCAGGTGTGCGCGGAGGCGTCGCTCGATCTTGCGCACGTCGCGCAGCGTGGCGCCCTCGGCCAGGACGGCGAACTCGTCGCCGCTCAGGCGGCCCAGCACGTCGTTGGCGCGAAACGTCAGCCGCAGTCCGCGGGCCACGGTGACCAGCGCCCGATCTCCGGCGTGATGCCCCAGTTGGTCGTTGACGGACTTCATGTCGTCCACGTCGGCATAGAGCAGCAGCAGCGGTCGTCTGTTGCGCAAGGATGCGGCCAGCCGCTCCTGAGCGTGCACCAGAAAGCCTCGCCGGTTGAGCAGTTTGGTCAGCTCGTCGGTCAACGACTCGCGCCGCAGTTCGGCCTCGCGCTCGAACCGGTGGGCGGCGAGACGCAGACGCATCTCCAGTTCGTCGGCGTCGGTCTTATCGAGGCCCAGGTAGTCGTGGACGCCCGCTTCGATCACCTCGAGCGCGACTTCGGCCCGCTGGAACTCCTCCAGGGCGACGACGGCCACGCGGCGCGTCCAGCGACGCAACAGGGCTCGGCCCGCTTCGTCCAGCGGCAAGTCTCGTGGGCTGACCACGAGGAGCGAGGGAGGGTCGCCGGACCGTTCGGGGTCGGACCAGGACGATTCGGGGACGAACTCGACACGCGCCGACGCTGCGGAGGCGAGAAGGTCTCGCATCCGCTCGGAGCGCAGTTCTCGGCCGTGCACCCAGATCGTCTGGGTCTTGGCCGTCGTTTCGTCGAGTCGCAGAGGCATGGGAGTGCGGGCGCCTTGGTGGTCCCGTACCCTTTAGACGGTGGATCTCCCGGCAAACTTGCGGGTCGAACGTCCAAAGTCCCGCGCACGGCTTGACCGGGCGTTGCGCCACGTGGTAGGATTTCAGTTCGCGAGCGGGAGTAGCTCAGTGGTAGAGCATCTCGTTGCCAACGAGAGGGTCGCGGGTTCGAATCTCGTCTCCCGCTCCAGCCTCCCCGACCCGTTCTACCCGTCGCTACCGAGCCGCAGGCTTTGCGGCCTGTTCGTCGTATTCCGCGTTGACCAGCGCCGACCACTTGGCCGAGTCCAGGCGATCGGTGGGGAACAGCCGCAAACCCAATCGGAAGTGGTCCTTCAGCGGACGGTGCTTTCGGCAGTACCGGACTTCGCCTTTGAGTTGGATGGTCGTGCCCCCGACGCGGATCGCGAGCGACACGGTTTCGCCCTTGTCGATGTAGGCGAGGCTCACGACGCCCGCCCCGTGTGCGGAGGCGTCCACCAAGAACCCTTCGACCGACTCGCCCTCCCAGGTCACCGTCAGGGGCAGGTCGCTGATATGGGTTCGGGCCTCTTCGGGTGTGGGATCGAGGTACTTCACGGGCTGCTCGATCGCCACGTCGATGTACCTGGGCTCGGTCAGCGCCACGGTGCCGAAGAACTGGGCCAGGTGTTGGATCCCGAACGCTTCGAGGGCGTAGCGGTCGCCCCGCCGGTGCAGGTCTTCGGTGTCGGAGTAGACCGTCACGACGCCGTCTTTGATGCTCTTGATCCAGCCGTAGAAGAATCGGCCGTCGGAGAGGCGTTGGAGGCGGGTTCGGCGGTTCAGGAACTCTTTGCGCAGCGACATCTCTCGGCTCCTCCTTTATCCGGCCATACGGTTCTCGGCCTTGCTCGGGGCTTGCGCATCGGCCAGCAGCCGCTCCCAGCGCGCGCGTTCCACGCGGCTCATTTCGTCCAAGCGAACTCCCGTCCGGAACCTGCCGCCATCTCCTTCGGCGACTCGCGAGTATCGGACTTCGCCGTTGCAGACCAACTGGCCGTAGCCCGTTTGCAGCACCAGCTGCACTTGGTCGCCTCGGGAGAGTTTGGCGTCGCTGATGAGTCCGATTCCATGTTCGGAGCCGTCCACGACTTCAAAGGCGACCTCGACGCCCTCCCACAGGGCCTTGCCCGTGATGCCGCGCAGGTTCAGCCGGGTGTCTTCGGGCTGGGCTGGGAGGTAGCGGATGGGGAGTTCCATCCGAAACGTTGCCGTTCGATCGGCGAAGGTCGAGAGCCGACCTCGGAAGTTGGCCGTCGCTTTGACTCCGTAGACCTCGAACATGCAGATGTCGTCGCGATGGAGTGTGGCCGGCGCGGAGAGGTGAACGGTGAGTTCGGCCCCCGCGATCTCGGTCGCCCACCCCGAGAAGAAGCGTGCATCGGACAAACGCTGGAACCGCGTGCGTCTGTTGATGAAGTCGAGTTCGAGCATGGCGACGACGGGAATCCGGTTCCAATCATTGGCAGAAACACGTGCCGACCTTATGGTGCGCAGGCGGTCGGTTTCGAAATCGCGGGCCTAATCGGTCGGTTGCGGCAGAGCGTAGAATGAGCCATGCTTGCCGCGATTCTGGCCATGGGAATGGCGACCCTCGACGTTCGCACGTTTGCTCCGTCGGACGATTTTTGGATCTATCCCTTCGCTTCGGACACGGCCGAGCCGTATCTGCGCGCGTGGGGCAACGGTGGCAAGAGCGTTCCGGAGGCTTCCGACGACGCCGACTCGTTCTCCCACAGCTATCTTCGGTTCGATTTCAAGGACATCCCCAAGGGGTCGTACACGGTCAAGTCCGCCACGCTCGTCTTGCATCATGTGGCGGAGTTTGGGTTCACCAAAGCCGACGCCGACCGCCAGCCCCTCGAACTGCGGTTCGTGCCCACGACCTTTCGCGAGAAGGATTGGGACCACGGCAAGCTCAAGGAGCTGAAGCCGAAGGGCGGGCCGAACGGCGTCGTCGCGAGCGGCGTGTTCGGCAAGGCGGATGCGGATCAGCCCGTCCCGATCACGTTCGACCTGCTTTCGGGCAAGGATTCGTTTGCCGATCGGCTGGTGAAGGCGTTGGATTCGGACGATCGGACCGTGGCGTTTCTGCTCACGGCCGCGTTCGATCCGTCGGCGAGCGGGCGGGATTTCATCTACAAGGTGTTTTCCAAGGACGGCCCCGCCGAGCACCGGCCGCAGCTCAAGCTGGAACTCGAGCGCAAGTAAGCCCTCGGGATTGGTGTATCCTCAAGTCGGCGCGCGACCGTAGCTCAGTGGATAGAGCGTCTGCCTCCGGAGCAGAAGGTCGAAGGTTCGAGTCCTTTCGGTCGCGCCATTCCGATTCGTTCCGGGCAGGCTGGCACGCTCCGCCCGAGGCCCCTTGCGTTCACCTCCGGATCGTTTGGACCATCCCCGAATAGGGCGTCTCCAGGCCGCGCACGGCGAGGGCCAACGCGATGACGAGGTCGTCGTGGAAGCCGGGCGCCGCCCCGTAGCGCAACCCCATGCCTGCTCGTTCGGCGCGAAACGCGCGGAGTTCTTGCAACAGTTTGGGGTGAGGGGCGAATCGCAACGCGCCGGTCTCGATCATCCAGACGAGGTCTTGCACCAGCTTGGCCTTGACCTCCGGCGTGAACGTCACGAACTCCACGCCGGTTTCGAGGATGCGTCGCAGCATGTGCGTCGGTTCGTGACCCAGCGACGTGGCGTCGCAATGGATGCGCTTGTGCCCCTCGAAACGCGACAGCAGGTCGAGGACGTGGTGTACCTGGTCGGCGAAGCTCGGCCCCTGCATGGTCCAGAGGTCGGCGATCCACGCGTCGCGCCGCGTGCCGCACAACACGACTACGGCCGTCGAATCCACGAACTTCGCCCAGTCCACTCCCACCGAGAAGGGCGGCTCGGGTTCGGGCAAGGTGGCCACGGCACACCGTTGCACCGCTTCCTCCGGAAACACCTGGCCTTCCAGCGAGAGGAACTCCGCGCCGTATTCCACGCGGTAGGCGCGTTCGCTGATGAGGGCGCGTTGGAGTTCCAACGTCTCGGAGGACACCATGGGGTTTTCCCACGAAGGCGCGGCGCGGCTCCAGACGTTTGGGTGGCCGTCCTGGCCCATCACGAAGAACCGCCAGAAGTGGTTGGTGCCCGCGGGTGTGCTGATGAGCGTGAGCCGTCCGCCCGTTGTCGCCAGCATGGGCATGGCGATTTCGGTGATCAGGGCCTCGGGAACATAGGCGGCTTCGTCCACGACGATGTGGGTCGCTTCGCGCCCGCGCAGGTGACGCAGCACGTGGCCCGAACGCGCGTGAACGCGGTGCGCGCCCCACAGCCACACGGGGTGCGGCGTAGCGCGGAACCGGGAGGATTCGCTCGGCAGCAGGCCACGCTCTTCGGCGAGCGCGTTGAGCTCCATCGCTCGGTCCAGGACCAGCCGGGCTTGGTCGAGCGTGGGCGCGAGGATGAGGTGGCGCGTGGGGGTAGGCGAGCGTAGCGCGGCCAGAACGTCGGCGGCGCACGCGTCGGTCTTGCCCCATCGCCGCCCGCAGGCGAGCACGCGGATGCGGGCCGGGTTGATCAGGAACTCCCGCTGGCCCGGATGGGGCGCCCACAAGGGGGCGATCTGCTCGAGAAACGCTTCCACGCCGATCCGCAGCCCGCCATCGGCCCAAGTCAACCGGGGACGGTAGAATGACCCGCGCGATGCGCGCCTCGTTCGCCGGTTTTGTCTTCCCCGATCGCGAAACGCCCGAAGGCCCAGCGCGGCGCGCCGACTTCGCTCCCGAAGAGGTCCTGGCCCTCGCGTCGCGGTTCCGCGTGGATGGCCCACGAGGCGGCGCGGCATTTCCCAAACGCGGCAACATCAACCTGCACACGTTCGTCGTCGAAGGCGAGCGTGAGGGGCGGACCGAGGCGTTTCTGCTCCAGCGCATCAACACCGACGTGTTCTCGCGACCTTTCCGCGTCATGCGCGCGATGGTCGCTTGGACCGAAGCCCAGGCCGCCTACTTGGAAGAGCATCTTGCGGCCAAAGCCACGGGATGGGAGCCGATCGAACTGGTGGCATCGAACGACGGGGCCCCGTTCGTGGTGGACGACGGGCCGCACGGCTGGTCGGTGTGGCGCATGATGAAACGCATCCCGGACGTGGTCGAGTACAAGAGTCTGGGCGAGGTCGCCGACCCCGGCGAGCGGCTGCGCTTGGCGGGCGAAGTCGGTCGCGGGCTGGCGTTGAACGCCGATCTGACGTCCCGGATGAGCCTTGACGGCCTCCAACCTTCGTTGCTCGGCTACCGCGACACGCGGGGCTACTTCGCCCAGTTCCGAGCCGTTGCGACGGGATGCGTCACGCGCGAGGACGCCGCGCCGTTCCTGCCCGCCGACCCTGAAGTCGCCGAGGCGACCGAAGGGCTTTACCGCCTGAGCGACCCCGCTTGCGCGGCACGGATCAAGGAGCCCGCTCTGCAAGCCTATCTGGAGCGCATCGCCGCGGCCGAGACGTTCGGGTGCTGGTTGCAGGATGCCGTGGCCTCGGGCACCGTGCGGCGAACGCCGATCCACGGGGACACCAAGATCGAGAACTTTCTTTTCGACCGGATCACGGGCCGCGTGAGGAGCCTGGTGGACTTGGACACGATCATGCCGTTCACTTGGCTGGCCGATTACGGCGACATGCTGCGCTCGCTGTGCAACGTGGCCGGCGAGAAGGAGACCGACTTGGCCAGAGTCCAGGTGGATCGCGACGTGGCCGATGCCGTCCGACGCGGGTTCGAGGAGGCCGTGGTCGAGGCTCCGGCCAACGAACTCGCGGGCATGGAGGACGCCGTTCGGGCCATCGCCTTGGAACTCGGCGTCCGATTCCTGACCGACTACCTGCGCGGGGACAACTACTTCCGGCTGTTGCCGACCGACCCGCCGGACCTGAACCGTCAGCGGGGATTGGTTCAACTCACGCTCTTCGAGCGATTGGGCGGGCTCGAACGGTGCTGACGCCCGAAGCGGTCCGCGAGGGGTTTTTGGCCTTCTCGCGACACACCGAGCACGATTCGCCGCTCTACAGTCGGCTCAGCCCGCTGATCGCCGACGACGAGGACCTGGTGCGGCTTTGCCAATGCGGGCGCATGCCCATCTCGAACCTGTTTCTCGGCGCGGTGCAGGCCGAATTGGCGAAGTCCGGTCACCCGCTCCGCGAGTGGTACCCGCAACTGGCGGGCGGACCGGCGAGGGACGACGACCCGTGGCCCGTGTTTCGCGCCTTCGTCCTGGAGCACCGGGAGGCGATTCGGGGGCACTTGACGACCCGCCGCGTCCAGACCAACGAGGTGGGGCGGACGGTGTATCTGTTGCCTACTTTCGCGCGGTTGGCGGCGGGCCGACCCGTGGCGTTGGTCGAGTTCGGCGCGAGCATGGGACTGAACCTGTGTTTGGACCGCTTTCGGGTGGAGACCGAGGCGGGCTCCTTTGGCGACCCGAACGCGCGCCTGACGCTGCGCACGTCGTGGAGTCCCCGGGAGTCCACCCCGACCGACGGTCCGCCGGACGTGGTGTCGCGGGTCGGGGTGGACCTGCATCCGCTCGACGTCGCTTCGGAAGCCGACCGGGATTGGCTGCGCGCTTTGCTCTGGCCCGAGCAAGCCGAGCGTCGTCCCATCCTCGACCTCGCCATGCAGATCGCGCAAGAGTTGCGGCCGCGCGTGTGGCAGGGCGACGCGGTGGAGGAAACGGCGAAGCATGCGCTCTTGGCTCCCGCCGACGCTGTGCCCATCGTGTTCCAAACGCACGTGTTCTATCAGCTCTCCGCGGAGCAGATCGAGCGGTTTCACGCTTCGATGCTGGGGGCCTCTCGGGAGCGGGCGATGTGGTTCGTCTCGCGGCACGACGACCTGCGCGTGACCCGGTACGAGGACGGGCGGGCGAGGGGGTTCGTCATCGCCTCCCCGCACCACCACGGCCGCTGGGTCAGGGAATGGACTTGGCCGGCGGAATTGGACGCCCTTTGCGAGTAGGTTGGCTCGCGTTGCGGGCCCTACCGTTGCGGGCGAAGCAACACCGTTTGCGTTGGAACAGACTCGTACTCCCTGCTTTGCAGTTCTATTCGGGCCAAGTCATCGAGTCGTCCTCTGAACTCGTAGTCGCGGCTGGCGACGCCGGGTCGAGTCATCGAGCCGCAACTCTCCAGCTCTTGCGCGTTGCTTCCGAAGGCAACGACACGCCACGCAAGCCGCCCGGCCGTCTCGGGTAGCTGCAAACTGACCCTAATCCTTGGCTCGCGCTCTGTGGAGACGAATGCTGTGGCGGTGTCTGGAAACCGAGCACCTAGCCGGTCGACGGAAGTTGCCAACGCGATCGGGTTGAACGCAAATCCGGACTCGTGGGTGAGTTTGCCGCTATTGATCGAGTAGACGCCCACCGATTGCCAGGGGCCAACCGCGGCCAGTACTGTGGCGGCAACGCTGGGATTCACTCGGACCCCGAGATCGTAGCCAGCCAAGAGCAAGTTCTCCGCGTCCGGAAACCCGGTGTAAACGAAACTCGGTTCGACGGCATCACCGCTCTCAGATAGGAACAGGAGGCTGGGCAAGTTGTCAGGGTCCTCAATCGTCGCTCGGACCCAGAGGTAGGCACCCGGGCGGGCTCCGCCGACGGAATCGCCCGAGTCCGCCCCAAACGCTTCGGCCACCGCGGTGGCAATCGCGGTAGTCCTTCCAGCAATCAACTCGGATTCTACGGGCGACGCTACACCATCATAAGTCCAGCAGCGATCGAGATTGGCATCGCAGGCGCCCAGAGACTGAACCACCGTCCCGTCGCTGAGGACGGCGGGCTCGAACTTCGTGACGACCGTCGAGTCGATGCATCCCGAACCGAGGACGAAGATCGACAAGAGTGCGGAGAGACGAGTCAATGCCCCTTGCATACTGAACGGCACCTACAAGCTCATCATACACCGTTTTCGTGAGTTTCCCACGGAAGCCAAAACGGTTGGCGACCCCCGATCAGAGGCCGTGGCGGAATGGGTCGGCGGGGTCGAAGGCCAGCCGCGACTCGGCCGTGACGAACGCCCGACCCCGGATGTGCGGCACCAAATCCTCGCCGCGCACCTCGATGAAGCCCTCGAACAGGCCGCCGACGATGCTCTCTTGCCGCCACACCTGGCCTGGCTGCAGTTTGCCGCGTTCGACCATGGCCGCCATCTTCGCGCTGGTGCCCGTTCCACAAGGCGAGCGGTCGTAGGCGTTGCCGGGACACAGCACGAAGTTGCGCGAATGGGCGTCGGGCCGAGTCGTCGGGCTGAACAACTCGACGTGGTCGATCAGCGCGCCGTCTGCGCCGGTGATGCCTTGCTCGATCAGCGAACGCCGGATGCGCTTGGTGATGTCCATCAGGGCGTCCAGGTTGCGCAGGTCGAGCACGAACTCGGGCAGTTCGGTGAGGAAGAACCAGTTGCCGCCGTAGGCCACGTCGCCGATGACGGGGCCGTAGCCCGCCACCTCGACCATTGCGTCCTCGGCGTACAGGTACGAGGGCACGTTGGTCACCGCCACGCTGCCATCGGCGAGAAGGGCCGCTTCGACCGTGCCCACGGGCGTGTCGATCCGCAGCATCCCTTGGCCGATGCGGCCCAAGTGGTGCAGGGTGCGGACGACGCCGATCAGCCCGTGGCCGCACATGCCCAGATAGCCCACGTCGTTGAAGAACACGACACCTGCGGCTGAATTGGGCTCGACCGGCGGGGTGAGCAACGCGCCGACCACGGCATCGTGCCCGCGAGGTTCTTTGACGACCCCTGTCCGCAGGTGGTCCTGGTGCCGCTTCATGTGGTCGCGGCGTTCGGCCATCGTCGCGCCGGGCGGCTGTGGCCAGCCGTCCACGACGACGCGGGTCGGCTCGCCTTCGGTGTGGGAGTCTACGACTTGAATCCAGTCCATGGTCTTCTTCAGATTCTGACCAACACTTCTTCGCGTTCGAACAGCTTGATCGCCGTGATCACGCCGATCGCGCCGAGCACGAGGCTGATGCCGATGGTGACCAGAGCGCTTTCGGCGTCAAGCCGCCCCAGCAGCGCCGAGCGGATGGCATCCGAGGAGTTGAGGATCGGCACCAGCTTGATCCACCATGCGCGCCCAGCTTCGGTGAACCCGATGAACTGGCTGGAGATCGCGGGGATGAGCACGACGAAGCTGAGCAGCGTCAGGTGGGTCTGCGCCTCGCGAGTGTTCTTGGCGAATGCGCTGATGGCCAGCATCAGGCCCGCGAAGAACGCGACCAAGGGGATCAGGATCGCCAGAATCGCCAGCAACGCGAGCGGCGTCAGGTGGATGCCCTCTGGGAACAACGCCTTGGCGTACGATGTGCCCGACACCCCGATGATGAGCACGGTGACCAAGGACGAGAGCGACGAGATCAAGCAGACGCATCCGAGCGCGAGGAACTTGCCCATCGCCACTTGGGTCCGGCTGACCGGCGTGATGAGCAGCGTCTCCAGCGTGGACCGCTCCTTCTCGCCCGCGACCAGGTCGGAGACCACGCTGAACCCGCCATAGAACGCCCAGATGACGATCAGATACGGCAGCAAACCGATCAGCGTCGAACCGCCCATCGCCTTCTGGTCCTTGGGGACTTCGACTTCCTTGAGGCGGATCGGCTCGACCGCTTCCTTGGCGATGCCGGCCTGAGCCAGCGTCTGGTCGAGTTGCGCCCGGTTGGCCGCGTTGACCATCGCCCCGAACGTGCGAAGCGCAATGGTCGAAAGGGCCTCGTCGGGGTCGTAGACGGCTTCGATCTCGCCCGTCGCGTCGGTGAACTCAGGCGTGAACTCGAGGAGCACGCGTGCCTGACCCTTCTTGACGAGTTCCACGCCCCGCTCGCGGTTTTCGACGCGGATGATCTGGACCTCGGGGTTCTGCTCGAGCGCCGCGAGGAACGCGTTCGATTGGGCCGGCGCGACCACGTGGATCTTCGGCGCCTTGCTCTTGCCCAGCGATTGCGCGATCACGGCGAACGTGAACACGAACACCAGCATGAGCACCACGGGGCCGACGAGCGCACCCGACACCACGCGCTTGTCCCGAAGAAACTCCCTGACCTCTTTGCGGAAGACCAGACCGATCATCGCCCCACCTCCTGCAACTCGCCGACGAATTTGAGGAAGGCGCGCTCCAGCGTCGGCTCGCCCGATTGGGCCACCAACTCGGATGGTGTGCCCGTCCCGCGGATACGTCCGTCGTGGATGATCGCGACGCGGTCGCACAGGCGTTCCACTTCGCTCATGATGTGCGTGCAGAACACCACGGTTTTGCCGTCCCGGCGCTCTTGTTCGATGAAGTTCATGACGATCTGGCTGGTCACCACGTCCAACCCCGAGGTCGGCTCGTCGAAGAAGAGCACGGGTGGGTTGTGCAGAATGGTGCGCGCGATGCTCACCCGTTGCTTTTGGCCGGTCGAAAACTTGTCGCACAGGCCATTGGCGAACGGGCCGATGTTGAGTTGTTCGATGACCGTGTCCACCCGCGATTTGAGTTCCTGCCCCTTCAGCCCGTAGAGCCCGCCGAAGTACTCGAGCACCTCGCGGGCGGTGAGCCTGCCGTAGAGAGCGGTCGAGGTGGACATGAACCCAATACTGGCTCGGACGCGGTCTGGCTCGCGCACCACGTCGAATCCCGCAACTTCGGCGACTCCCTTGCTCGGGCGCAAGACGGTGGAGAGAATGCGGAGCAAGGTGGTCTTGCCCGCCCCGTTCACGCCGAGCAACCCGAAGATTTCGCCGGGGCGCGCTTCCATCGAGACGTCCACCACGGCTTCGATGGTGCCTCGTTTGGCGTCATGGAACGATTTGCTGATGGATTCGGTGCGAACCATAGGCTTGTCGGGCCATTGTAGCGATTCGCCTCCGGTGGGACGTAGGACTGTGCCGACCCATTCGAAGCGCATCCTTGCGCACCCCTGCCCCGTACCTAAATAGAGCGAGGCAAACATGGCGATCGTTGTTCTGGGCATCATCCTTCTCGTCAGCGGCATCGTCGTCTCCGGGCTGAACAAGCAGACCAGCGACAAAGCCAACTTGCGGCCCACGGCTTGGATCATGAACGTGGTCGGCGTCATCATGATCGTGGGCGGGCTGCTCTCGAGCACGGTGATCATCGTCCCTGCGGGCCACAGCGCGGTCCTGATGCGGTTCGGTGCTGTGCAGGGTCAATTGGACGAGGGGTTCCACTTCATCATCCCCGGCATCAACAGCACGGAGTTGATGGAGGTCCGAACACAAAAGGAAGAGAGCACGGGCTCGGCGGCCAGCCGCGACCTTCAGGTAGTGACCACGACGGTCGCCCTCAACTTCCGGGTGGACCGCTCGAACGTCGGCGAACTGTATCAGAACGTGGGCCGCGAGTACAAAGCGCGCATCATCGACCCCGCGGTTCAGGAGTCTATCAAGACGGTCACGGCGAAGTACACCGCCGAAGACCTTATCCGCAGCCGCCCGGCGGTCAAGAACGAGGTCGAAGAGGAGATCACGGCGCGGCTCAAGGTCTACAACCTGCTCGTGGAGCCCAACGGCGTCTCGATCACGAACTTCGACTTCTCGCCCGAGTTCAACAAGGCGATCGAGGCCAAACAGGTCGCTCAGCAGGAGGCCGAGAAGCAGAAGTACGTGCTGCAACGCGCGGAAACCGAGCGGCAGACCATGGTGGCCAAGGCCAAGGGCGAAGCCGAATCCGCCAAACTGAAGGCCGAAGCGCTGAAGGTGCAGGGCGCGGAACTCGTGGTCGCCCGCGAATGGATCGAGAAGTGGGATGGCAAGCTGCCCCAGGTGTCGAGTTCGGGCGGGATGATCTTCGACGTGAAGTCGCTGATGGACAAGGCGGCTCAATAGTGCTCCACTTGGTCGGGCTGGGATTGGTCTTCGCGTGCCTGCTGGGTTGCGGCAGCCCGCCCTCCCCCTACAAGAATCCGCGTCTTGAAGTGTTCAAGGCCAAGCGCGAACTGCGGTTGTACGAAGGCGACCGGCTCGTGAAGACCTACCGCATCGGTTTGGGCCACAACCCCGTGCCGCCCAAGGAGAAAGAGGGCGACGGCGCGACACCGGAGGGCTCTTACTTCATCTGCACGAAGAATCCGCGCAGCAAGTACACGCTCTCCCTAGGCGTCAGCTACCCGGGACCCTTGGACGCGGAACGTGGATTCAAAGCGGGCCTGATCACCGAGGCCGAACGCAAGGAGATCGTCGCGGCCCACAAGGAGAAACGCACTCCGCCCTGGAAGACCAAACTGGGCGGCGAGATCTTCATCCACGGCAAGGGCTCGAAGTCGGATTGGACCTTGGGGTGCGTTGCTCTGGACGACGACGACGTGCGCGACCTCTACGACTGGATTCCCGTGGGCACGCCGGTCACGATCCTTCCTTGAGCCGCTGGCTAGGCTTCCTTGCGCAAGACCACGAACTCGCCCCGCTCCCCTTCGATCGCGTAGCCCAGCCCGCCCATCAACGCGATGAGCGGTGCGTTGCCCGGGTCGGTCCATGTGCGGAACACCGTCAGTCCTCGCTCCCGCATCCAGCGCTCCCCCGACGCGACGAGGCGGGACGCCAAACCCGAGCGGCGATGTCCAGGTTCGACCCAGAAGGTCGAGAAGAGACCGAACGTCGAGCCGTCCTCCCACGTCTCTCGGCGGACGATCGTGTGTCCCGCAAGGCTCTCGGCAACCACCGCCACGAACACGCCGCCCTCGCACTGGGCGGGTCCAGATGAAAGCGCACCCGCTCGCGGAGCCACTCGGTCGTGTACATTCGCCCGCCCCGCTGCTCACCCAACAGCTCGACCAGCGTTGCGCGCATACGCGAGGCCACCCACCCGATCTCTTCGTCGGAGCCGGGTGCGATGGGTCGGATCAGCGCTTCCATACCACTGCGTCCGAGTTGAGGATCGCCTGAACCCCAACCGTCAAGGCGGCCAGTTCGGTCGGCTCCACAACCGCCGACTTGGCTTCGCCTACGGCGACGAGTTTGGCCGCCGCGTCGGGGTCGGCCTGGTACCGTGCCCGCTGGTCTGCGACCAAGTCCTCCAGAATCGCGAGTTCGCCGGACGTCGGATTGCGACCCGCCAACTTCAGGAACGCGAACTGGAGCCGGCTCGGCGTATCCGCACGAGCCCCAAACGCGCGCTCGGCCAGCACACGGGCGGCTTCGACGAACTGGACGTCGTTCAGCAGAGCCAACGCTTGCAGCGGCGTACTGGTCGAAGGTCGGCGCGTGACGCACGCCTCGCGCGAGGTTGCGTCGAACAGCATCATTGTGGGGACGGGCGTCGTGCGCTTCCACGTCGAATACAGGCTGCGGCGATACAGCCCTTCACCCTTGCTCTGGACGAACGGCGGGCTGAACGCGTTGTTTTCCTGCCAAAGCCCGGCGGGTTGGTAGGGGTTCACGGGCGGGCCACCCACCTTCTCGACGAGGAGGCCCGAGGCTGCCAGCGCCACATCCCGCATCATCTCGCCCGAGAGCCGTTGGCTGGGACCGCGCGCGAGCCACTTGTTCGTGGGATCGAGGTCGTTGCGCCGCGCCGAATCCTGTGCGTAGGTCGCCGACAGAGCGATCCGGCGAAGCGTCTTCTTCACGTCCCAGCCGTCTTCGACGAAGCGCCGCGCCAGGAAGTCGAGCAACTCGGGGTGGCTGGGCGCCGCACCCTGGACGCCGAAGTTCTCGCTGGTTTCCACGAGCCCCGTTCCGAACATCGCCTGCCAGAAGCGGTTGACGGCCACCCGAGCCGTGAGCGGGTGGTCCCCCGAGGTGGCCCACCGGGCGAGCGCGAGCCGGTCGTTGCGCGCGGCTTTCAGCGGCGGCAGGACGGCGGGGACGCCTCGTCGGACCAGCGTCGCGCGGCTCTTGGGTGCGTCGTATTGGCCCCGCGCCAGCAGGTGGGCGGGAATCGGGGGCTTGGCTTCGCGCATCACCGAAATCTCGCGAATCTGCTCCTCGAACTCGGCCAGTCGCTTCTCGGCGTCCAGCAGGGCCTGGCGCGCTTGGGCGACGCCCGGTTCGCCTCCATGGGTCCAGGCGTCGCGGGGGTCGGCGGGGCGACCGTCGAACAAGGCGCGGACTTCGGTTGGCCCGATCTCGCGGGCGAAGAAGGCGACGTCGTCCACCTTGCCGCCCTTGAACCCGGCGTCGCGGAACCGCTGGCCGAAGCACCAGTCGCCGCCGCTTGGGCCGTGGTCGCCGTAGGCTGCGGTCCGCTTCCACAAGTCGTCGGCCAAGGTCTGGGTGCGCATGGGCTTGCCGTTCAAGTAGAGCCGCAGCCCCTTCGCCGAGCCGCTGCCGTCCCATGTCCAGGCCAGGTGGGACCACTGCTCTTTGGGGATGCGCGAGGCGCTCCGCACCGCGACGGCGTTCCCCGGCCAATGGCGCATGACGCGGGCCGTGACGAACCCGTCTTCGAGCATCAGGTCGGAGCCGCAGAAGCCGACGTCGGTGCCGCCCGTCCGGTGCAGCAACACGACCGGCCCCTTCTGGCCCGGGTCGGACAGCCAGAACGACCACGAAAACGGCTCCCAGCGGTCCTTTGCCGGAAGACCCTTGACCGCCACGCCGTTGTCGCCATCGAACACAGCGGCCGCGCCTCGCCGCCCGGGCGCGGTTCCCAGGCCCGCCAACGCCGCACCGTGGGCGTCGCCCGAGACGCCGCTTGCGAACTTGCCTTCCTTCAGGCTCTCGAAGTCGAGCGTCAGCGCCGGGCCGCTCGGGGCTTTGGGTTCGGCCGTGCGTGCCGAAGCCTTGGCTTGTGCCAAGCGCTCGCGGGCGGCGTTCCGCGCCTCCTTGAGCGTGGTCAACGTCGCTTCCTGTTCGGGCGTCGGCAGGAGCAGCGACGGGGTGGGCACGATCTCGGTGCTGAGCAACAGGCCGTACTCCTCGATCGAGTTGAAGTAGGCGTAGAACTGGAAGAACTCGCGCTGCGTGATGGGGTCGAACTTGTGGTCGTGGCAGCGGGCGCACGCCAAAGTCAGACCCAACACGGCGGTGCCGAACGTGGCCGTGCGGTCCACGGCGTATTCGGTCTTGAACTCCTCGGCGATCGAGCCCCCCTCGTTCGACTGCCGGTGGAGCCGGTTGAAGGCCGTGGCCAGGACCTGGTCGCGCGTGGCGTTGGGCAGCAGGTCGCCGGCCAACTGCTCGGTGAGGAACCGGTCGTACGGCATGTTGGCGTTGAGCGCGCGAACCACCCAATCGCGGTACGGCCAGGTCGGCATGAGCAGGTCGGATTGATAGCCGTAGCTGTCGGCGTATCGGGCGACGTCGAGCCAGTCGGTGGCCCACCGCTCGCCGAATCGGGCGCTGGCCAGCAGCCGATCCACCACGCCCTCCCGGTCGCCTGTGCGGAGATAGTCGGCGATCTCGGCTTCGGTGGGCGGCAACCCCGTGAGATCGAGCGTGACGCGACGCAGCCAGCGCTCGGGGCTCGCCGGCGGCGAAGGCGAGAGGCCCTCTTGCCGCATGCGGGCGAACACGAACCGATCGAGGTCGTCGCGCGCCCACCCTTCACCCGTCTGCGGGACGGGCACCCGCTTGGGCAGCGGCTCGAACGACCACAGTTTGGTGTACTTCGCGCCCTCGAGAATCCATTGGCGCAGGAGCGACTTTTCACGGTCGGTGAGACTCTTGCCGCTGCCTTCGGGCGGCATGGGGTTCTCGGGGTCGTGGATGCGCTTCAGGATCAGGCTGTTCTCGGGGTCGCCCGGCACAATGGGCCACTTGCCGTTTCTCGCGGCGAACGCGCCTTGCGGCGTGTCGAGCCGGAGGTCGGCCATGCGGCTGGATGGGTCCGGCCCGTGGCATGCGAAGCACTTGTCGCTGAGGATGGGCAGGATGTCGCGCCCGAAGTGGACGGGGTCGCGAGCCGGGGCGCTCTGGGGCGTCATCAGGCACGCGGCGACGAACCACCCCGCGCCCGCCGCAAGGCCCGCATGTCCGATCCAAGGCGACTTCGCCATGGCGGGAAGATTACCGAAGCGGACCGGCTCCGATTCGTCGCATCGCAGTGAACCTCGGGCTCAGGGCCGGGGCGGGTTGCGTTGCGGGATCGGGGAGACCGCGCGCGAATCCGGTTGATCTTGCCGTCGCTGTAGGGCACGCCGATCATGGGCACCACGCGCGTCCGCGTGACTCTGGCTCCGTGCAAGAAGGCCTGCCATTCGCCCGCCGACTCAAAGCCATAGGCCTTGAAGCCGCCGATCAGGCTCTCCATTTAGTCGGGTGACTGTCGCGATGCAAACGCTTGGAAGCTCTCACCCACATTGGGCAAGGCGACGCCTTGCGACATAGCGGCGCGCAAAGCGATTTCGGCCTCGGTGGCTCTGCGGTTCTGGCGCGCGAGTTCCGCAGCGACCTGTTCGGAGAATCGCGCCGAGCCCGCCGCCTTGCGGTCGCTCGACGCCAAGGTCGGCCCGAACGAGAAGACGAGAGCATCGGGGTACGGCTGTGGACGTGGCAGCTTCTCCAGCTTGCGCCGATCCGGCTTGATCTCTGTGAAGTCTTGGGCTCTAAGGGGGTCGCCGGGCCGGCTAGGCAGGTCAATGCGCACGGTGCGGCCGCCTTCGCTGAGCGTGACGGATGCCGACGCATAAAGGAGGAGCGATTCGCAGTCGAGTAGCGCGTCGCCTAGTTCGCTGGCCACTTGCGTCGTCGCCAACAGCTCACGAGCTTTGGCAACGGTTTCACGGTCTCTCAGCACCCTTTCGTTTGGCCCAGCGGCCTCGATGAGCGCACCGAGGGAAGCGTTGAGTTCGTCCATCGCGGCCAGATTGAACTGGTTCTTCGATCGCACGAAGGTGAATTCGTCCTGGCGGGCGACGAGATATCCGTTCGACTCGGCTTCGCGCCTCAGTTCGTCACCGGTCAGCTTGATCAGGCGCGTTTCGAGCTCGGTCGGCTGGGCGTGCGTGGCCAAAACGGTGACTGGGTGCACAGGCGGTCTCGCCTGCGGACCGAGCAAGGCCACGCCGAGGAGTAAAGCTGTTCAATCAACCATTCCCGCCACCACCAGGACCTTCTTCCAAGCTCTGGTCCTCTGTCAGGAGTGCGGCGGTGCGGTCGTTTCGGTAGCGGCTGAAGGGACCCTGCACGGGATTGACGGACACCCACTTCTCTTGACCACCATTGGTCGTAATCCGCAATTCGTAGTAACGAGCCGTTTGAGCCGGAACGATGCCGGGGCCCGATTCGCCAGACCAATTGTGGCTGATGATGAATCGGGTCGCGAAGTATGAGTTCCAGGGCGGCAACGTGCTTGTCGAACCATCGCACTCGCTCTGATAGGCATGGCTGTGGGACTGGACTCCGTATGGCACTGGGTAGATGTTCATGTTGGCGATCGTGCGCATGGGTTCGAAGGCATAGCTCTCCGGATAGCTGTATGTGTCCGCAGGAACTGTTGACCAGTCCGCGACCAAACCCGACGCCAACAAGATGCTCAATTGCAGGAATAGCTCCATGAGCAGAGTATGCCCCCCCCCCTCACGTTGTGTCAATACTTTCTGTGAAGATTTGCAGACCACTCGAACGGACCTTGCCGGCTCAAGTTCCGGGCCGCACTTGAACCATCCGCTGGAGAAGAATCAACAACGGCTGCTAGCTCGGCCTCCTAGGTCGCAACAGCCCAGCGTCATGGTCTAAACTCGGCTATGCCAAACGCCCCGGACCGAGCCAGCTACGACGTCGTCGTTGTCGGGAGCGGACACAACGGCTTGGTCGCCGCCGCGTACCTGGCCAAGGCCGGCAAGTCGGTGCTGGTCCTGGAGCGCAACGCAACCCTGGGAGGGGCGACGGCATCGAAGAAGGTGTTTCCCGACTACGACGCCTACCTCTCCAGCTATTCGTACCTCGTGTCCCTGTTCCCGAAGAAGATCGCCGACGACCTGACTCTGCGCTTCGAGACCAGGCAACGCCGGACGGCCTCGTTCACGCCCTATCACGCCTCGGACGGATCGCCCAGAGGGTTGGTCATCTCGAACGTGGACGAGGAGCGCTCGCGCGAGTCGCTGCGCAGTCTGGCCGGAGACCAACAGTGGGCCGACTACCAGAAGCTGATGGAATTGGAACTGGCGCTGGCCGCCCACGTCTGGCCCACGCTGCTGCAACCCCTCCGCTCGAAACGAGACTTCGAAGCGGCCATGAAGACGGAGGTCGAGCGCGAGGCTTGGACGTCGTTCGTGGAGGAGCCGCTGGGCCGCGTCATCGAGCGCTACGCCCACCACGATGTGTTGCGCGGGCTGCTCATGACCGACGGCAAGATCGGCGTGTTCACCGAGCCCCACGACCCCAGCCTGCTCCAGAATCGGTGCTTCCTCTACCACGTTGTGGGCGGCGGCGACGGCGAGTGGCGCGTCCCGGTGGGGGGCATGCGTTCCCTCGTCAACGCCTTGGTGGTTGCCGGTCGGGGCTCGGGCGTCGAATTCCTGACCTCGGCGGAGGTCAAGCGGGTGGACTTGGGTCCGGCGAGGCATACGGTCGCCTTCGAGAACGGAGAGGGCGAAGAGACCCTGGTCGAAGCCGAGCACGTGCTGGTCAATGCGGGACCCAAGACGTTCGCCCGCATCCTCGGGGGCGAGTGGCACCCCGAACCCACGGACGAGGGGTCGGTGATCAAAATCAACATGCTCCTGAAGCAACTCCCGAAGGTCCTCGCCCAAGGGGTCTCCTCGGAAGAAGCGTTCGCGGGATCGTTCCACATCGACGAGGGGTACGCCCAGATGCAGCGTTCCTACGAGACGGCCCGTGGCGGAGTCATCCCCAACCCGCCTCCCGGCGAGATGTACTGCCACACGCTGACCGACCCTTCGATCCTCGGCGACGACCTCCGCGCCAAGGGGTTCCACACGCTCACGCTCTTCGGCCTCGACATGCCCTATCGTCTGTTTGCGGAAGACCACGACGCCCGGCGCGAACAGGTCTTGAACCTCTATCTCGACGGGCTCGACCGAGTCTGCGAGGGCTCGTTCCGCGAGTGGCTGGCCTTGGACCGCGACGGACGCCCGTGCATCGAGATCAAGACCCCTCAAGACCTCGAACAGGAGATCGACTTGGACCAGGGCAACATCTTCCACAACGCGCCGTCTTGGTTCTACGCGGAGTCGGCCGAGGCGAGCGGAACGTGGGGTGTCGAAACCGCCTACCCGCGTGTCTATCTGGCGGGTTCTTCGGCTCAAAGGGGCGGAGCCGTGAGCGGAATTCCGGGCCACAACGCGGCGATGTGCGTTCTCGCTCGAGATTGACGGGTGACAATGGTCACGGATTCTCCATCCGCTGCCATCATCCGACATAATCCAAACAGCATGCGACCCACCGACGTCGGCGATCCGAACTACTACCACCGAGTGGTGGATTGCCAGTGGGCGTGCCCGGCGCACACCAACGTGCCCGAGTACATCCGACTCATCGCCCAGGGCCAGTTCACCGAGGCCTACCTGCTCAACCGCGAGTCCAACGTGTTCCCCGGCATTCTGGGGCGCACGTGCGACCGGCCTTGCGAGCCCGCGTGCCGCCGCACCCGCGTGGATGGCAAGCCCGTGGCCATTTGCCGACTCAAGCGCGTGGCCGCCGACAACAAGGGCGACATCGCCGAGCGGTTGCCCAAGGCGCCCGCCCAAAAGAACGGCAAGCGAATCGCCCTGATCGGCGCGGGGCCGGCCTCGCTCACCGTGGCGAACGATCTCGCTCCGCTCGGGTACGAGTGCACCATCTTTGAGGCCGGTCCCCGTCCGGGCGGCCTGATGCGCATCAACATTCCGGCCTTCCGGTTGCCCGAGCACGTGCTGGACGAAGAGATCGGCTACGTTTTGGACATGGGGGTGGACCTGCGTACCAACACGCCCGTGACGAGCCTGAAAGCCTTGCTCGACGAGGGCGGCTACGATGCCGTGTTCGTGGGCAGCGGCGCGCCGAAGGGCAAGGAACTCGAACTCCCCGGCCGCCACGACACGGACCAGATCTTCATCGGCATCGAATGGCTGGCCTCGATTCACTTCGGCCACATCGAAACCGTGGGCGAACGCGTGCTTATCATCGGCGTGGGCAATACGGCCATGGACTGCTGCCGATCGTCACGGCGCCTGGGCGGCGAGGATGTGAAGGTGATCGTGCGCAGTGGTTTTGACGAGATGAAGGCCTCGCAATGGGAGAAGGAGGATGCCATTCACGAAGGCATTCCCATCATCAACTTCCACGTGCCCAAATCCTTTGTGCACGAACAAGGCCGGCTGACGGGCATGACGTTCGAGATTGTGCGTGCCGAATACGACGGGCGCGGACGGCGCTCGCTGGTGCCGACCGGTCAACCCGATGTGTTCTTTCCGTGCGACGACGTGCTCATCGCGGTAGGGCAGGAGAATGCATTCCCCTGGATCGAGCGGGATGCGGGTGTGGAGTTTGACGACTGGGGGCTCCCACGGCTGGGGCAGAAAACCTTCCAGTCCTCCCATCCGAAGGTGTTTTTCGGTGGTGACGCGGCTTTCGGCCCCAAGAACATCATCACGGCGGTGGCGCAGGGCCATGAGGCGGCGGTGTCGATCGACCGCTTTCTGCAGGGCGAGGACGTGTCCGTCCGCCCCCCGCCCATGACGTCGCTGCTGTCCCAGAAGATGGGCATCCACGAGTGGAGCTACGACAACGACACGTCGAACGACGCGCGCTTCAAGGTGCCGTGGGCCAGGGCGGAAGCGGCGTTGGCCAGTATTTCGGTGGAAGTGGAACTGGGTTTTGATGCGGCCACCGCGGTTCGGGAAGCCGGACGATGTCTCAACTGCGATGTGCAGACGGTGTTCACTGCTGCGTTGTGTATCGAATGTGACGGCTGTGTGGACATTTGTCCGACGGACTGCATCACCTTCACCGCCCCGGGCGAAGAGGCAGACCTGCGCACCCGGCTGCGGGCCCCCGCGACCAACCTGGAGCTGCCCCTGCTGGTGTCCGGAGAGCTCAAGACCGGGAATGTCATGGTAAAGGACGAAGACGTGTGCCTGCACTGCGGCCTGTGCGCCGAACGCTGTCCGACCGGTGCCTGGGACATGCAGAAGTTCCTGTTCGCAATGACGCATGCCGGCGCTGGCTGCCGCACCGCCAGCGCACCGCATTCACAGCCAGCCGCCGCCTGAGGAGCGAAAATGCAGAAGATCGAAGCGGTCAATGATTTCNNAAGTTCGCCAACGTCAACGGCTCCGGCTCGGCCTCGGCCAATGAGCTGTTTGCAAAAGCCATCCTGCGCATGGGGGTGCCCGTGGCCCCGCGCAACATCTTTCCCAGCAACATTCAGGGCATGCCGACCTGGTATGAGGCGCGGGTTTGCGAAAAGGGCTACCACGGGCGCCGTGGTGGTGTCGACATGATGGTGGCCATGAACCCCCAGACCTGGGATGCCGACATCGCCGAAATCGAGCCGGGCGGTTACCTGTTCTATGACAGCACGCGGCCCATGCCGGCGTCGAAGTTCCGTCCGGACGTGCACGTCATCGGCGTACCCTTGACCGAAATCACCAATGCCGCCTATTCGGACCCTCGCCAGCGCCAGCTGTTCAAGAAC
>DDSP01000032.1:149725-150019 GCA_002343445.1 Chthonomonas sp. UBA2387 | reverse complement strand
ACTGCCACGGCCTGCCGATCGAACTGCAGGTGGAGAAAGCCCACGGCAAGAACATCGCACCCGCGAAATTCCGCGGGCTGTGCCGCGAATACGCAACAGAGCAGATCGAACGCCAGAAGGTCGATTTCATCCGCCTGGGGGTGCTGGGCGACTGGGACCATCCCTATCGCACCATGGACTTCCAGTTCGAGGCCGACACCCTGCGCGTGCTGGGGCAGATCCAGCAGGGCGGCTACCTCTACCAGGGCGCCAAACCGGTGCACTGGTGCGTCGACTGCGGCTCGGCCCTGGCCG
>DDSP01000032.1:0-149641 GCA_002343445.1 Chthonomonas sp. UBA2387 | reverse complement strand
CACGCCGTGGACGCTGCCGGCCAATCAGGCCGTCGCGCTGCACCCCGATTTCCAGTACGCGCTGGTGCGCACGGCCAAGGGCCTGCTGATCCTAGCCGAGAGCCTGCGCGAAGCGGCGCTGGCCCGCTACGGCCTAGCCGAGGGCGCCGAGGTCATCGCCCACACCACCGGCCAGGCGCTCGAAGGCGTGCTGCTGTGGCATCCCTTCCAGGAACGCCAGGTACCGGTCATTGTCGGTGACCACGTCACCGCCGACGCCGGCACCGGCGCGGTCCACACCGCCCCCGGCCACGGCCTCGACGACTACGTGGTCGGCAGCCGCTATGGCCTCAAGGTCGACAATCCGGTGGGCGACGATGGCCGCTTCTACGCCAGCGTGCCGCTGGTCGGCGGCATGAGCATCTGGCAGGCCAACCCGCTGATCGTCGAGACGCTGGACGCGAGCGGCAACCTGCTGGCACATGAGAAGCTGCTGCACAGCTACCCGCACTGNNGCACTGCTGGCGCCACAAGACGCCAATCATCTTCCGCGCCACCCGCCAGTGGTTCATCGGCATGGAAGCCGGCAACGGAAAAACCCTGCGCGAGCAGGCGATGGCCGCGGTCGATGCCACCCAGTTTTTCCCGTCGTGGGGCCGTGCACGGCTCGAGGCGATGATCAGGAACCGCCCCGACTGGTGCGTCTCGCGTCAGCGCAACTGGGGTGTGCCGATGCCCTTCTTTACCCACAAGGAAACCGGCGCACTGCATCCGCGTACGGCGGAGCTGCTCGAGATCGTGGCCAAGCGCGTCGAGGCGGCCGGCATCGAGGCCTGGTTCGCGCTCGATCCGGCTGATCTGCTGGGCGAGGACGCCGCGCATTACGACAAGACCGGCCACACGCTCGACGTCTGGTTCGATTCGGGCGTGACCCACGCCTGCGTGCTGAAGCGCCGTCCCGAGCTCGCCCATCCGGCCGACCTCTATCTGGAAGGTTCCGACCAGCACCGCGGCTGGTTCCAGTCGAGCCTCCTCACCGGCTGCGCGACCGACGGCCGCGCACCCTACAACGCCCTGCTCACGCATGGCTTCGTGGTCGATGGCAAAGGCCACAAGATGAGCAAGTCGAAGGGCAACGTGGTCACGCCGGAGGAGGCCGTCGAGAAGTTCGGCGCCGATGCCCTGCGCGTGTTCGAGATGTTCGTGGCTCCGTTCGAGCAGGACGTCGTCTGGACCGAGACCGGCGCTCAGGGCGCGGTTCGCTTCCTGCATCGCGTGTTCAAACTGGCTAGCGATCTGCAGGCGTCCTACGACCCCGATTGGCGCGGCAAGATCGTTCAGGACGACCTCTCGCAGGCGGGTCGCGATCTGCGCCGCACCACCCACCAGACGATCCGGAAAGTGACCGACGACTTGGCCCGAACGGCGTTCAACACGTCGGTCTCCGAGCTGATGAAGATGGTCAATGCGATGAACGTCTTCCTGAAAGCGGAGCGGAATCCGGCGGACGACCACGCGGCTTCCGAGGCGTTGGAGTCGCTCGTGCTGATGCTGTCGCCCGTTGCGCCCCATTCGGCCGACGAGATTTGGAGCGGGTTGGGACGTATAGGCTTTACTTTTGATGCAGAATGGCCCAGCTTCGACCCCTCGCTTGCGAGGGAGGACGTGCTGACCATCGCGGTGCAGGTGAACGGGAAGTTGCGCGACACGATCACGGTCCCGGCCGATGCACCCAAGGAAGCGGTGGAGCAAGCGGCTTTGGCCTCCCCCCGTGTCGCGGCGCACACCGAAGGCAAGACCATCCGCAAGGTGATCTTCGTGCCCGGCAAGCTCGTGAACGTTGTCGCTTCCTAACCGCATGGTCACGCCCATCGAGATCGAGGTTGTCGGGCAGCCAGGTTCCCGCAGACGGTTCGACGGAGACGGTGAGTGGACCTTGCCAAGGCAAGTCGGGCCTTTGGAGTTGCGGATCACTGTGCCTTGGACGGAGCCGGCTTGGGTCCACCATCCCGTGCTGCCGCGCATGCTGAACCGCCTGTGGGCGCGCGTGGAGCAGGACTGGCGCACTGGAGAGCCTTCGCCGCTGACGGCACCCTTCCACTTCGACGCTCTGCCGGGGTTGCAGCCCTTCGGGATGCCCAGGTTTGTTGCTCTGCGAAACGAAACGCAGGGACTGGCGTTCGGATGGGAGGGTGGCACGCTCGTCCACTCCTCGGTAGAGTGGCGGCGGACCGAGGGCGGGATCGAGCTGACCCTGCGCTTCGAACGACCCGCAGACGGTGGCCCTTGGGAGCCGCCCGCCCTATGGTGGGTATCTGCCGAACCCGGGGAACTGCTGACCCCCACGGTGTTTGCCTCCGCGATGGGCGAACTCGAATCCCGCTTTCGACGAGCGCCGGACCAGACGCTGACTTGGGCCACTTGGAACGACGGCATCTTCCGGGACATCACCTCCGAGCGCATCCTCGACACGAGCCGGTTCCTGGCGCAGACGTTCGAGAACGTGGGTTGGATCCAGGTGGACGACGGGTGGGCGCCGGAGCCAGCATGCATCCCGAGCGACGATGGGTCGCTGGGCATGTCGGACCTGTCGGCGTTCTACCGGCCCGAGCGATTGGTTGGCGACCTGCGATTCCCCGAGGGGATGCGGGGCCTTGCGGGACGCATCCGCGACCTCGGGTTTCGCCCCATGATCTGGCTGACCCCTGCGGCGGATGCGCGATCGGAACTGGTTCTGGACCACCCCGAGTGGTTTCAAGAGTCGTGCCGCTTGCATTTCATGCCCCACCTCCGGTTCCTCGACCTCTCGGTGCCCGAGGCCCGGGCGTTCCTGGAGCATGCCTTCGACCTCGCCTTCGATACATGGACGTTCGAGGGCACGAAGCTGGACTTTTGGTCCATGGGGTTCGAGCAGACGGATGCGACCTGCCGCGGGTCTGGGAGAACCCCGATGGAGTGGATGGGTTGGATGTTGGACGCGATTCGCCAACGGATTCCCGAAGATGGTCGCGTCGTCCACTGCATTGATCTGCCGTTTGGCGGGCCAGCGCGGGCCCGATGGTGTGACCACTTCCGGTTCTACGCCGACTCGGAAGGCTCGTGCGCCGTGCCTTCGATGGTGCGCGAACAGGCGGCGTGGACGGCTCTGATGACCGCACGCTACGGCGTCCAGCGGTGGTGGATACCGAACGCCGATGGACTGGGGACCTTTCCGCACATCGGGATGGGACCGGCCGACCATCGGCGGTGGGTGGCGCTCGTGACGGCGTCGGGCACGCTCACCGAGTTGGCGGGTTGGCTCGATCGGGCCGAGCCAGCAGCGGTGGAGCGCGTCCGGACGGCTACGCGATGGGCGCAACTCGGTGCCAGCGTCGTCAACCCGGGCTTCGACCCGTTGGCCACTGAACTCCTGCCCCCGAACGTCTGGGTTTGCGAGGGGCATCGGGGGATCGTCGTGGGCGTGACGAACTGGTCGGACGAACCGCTCACGGTAGAAGTCCCGCCGGGCGTCGGGCCGCTGACGAACGCGTTCGATGGGCAAACGGTCGAGACGCAGATCACGGTGCCTGCCGGAGATGGGGCCCTTCTGGTGCCTCGCTGAACTAGGGCGCGAACGAAACCGTAGTCGAGGCGCCCGGAGCCAGTTGGACGCGCGGGGCGGAAACGACGGTCAGCGGCGACCAATCCGCAGGGGCAGGCAGCGTTCGCTCGACCAGAATCGAGACC
Organism: Chthonomonas sp. UBA2387; assembly: GCA_002343445.1. GTDB lineage: Bacteria > Armatimonadota > Fimbriimonadia > Fimbriimonadales > Fimbriimonadaceae > UBA2387. The sequence goes on along the minus strand of DDSP01000032.1, from coordinate 145,936 downwards.
TCGGCAGCGAACGTCGTCGGGTTGTGGACGTGCAGTTCCGACCGGTCCCAATCCACATCAAGGCGAACATGGTCGAACGCAACGGCTCGGCGGCGCGATATGTCCACATACACGCCGGGAATCTCGCAGGCGGTGAGGAGGGCACTGATCGAAGACCAACAGTCCACCGCAAACCCCTCGCCGATGGGCGTGTGAGGGGCCTCCCAATCGCACGTGTTCACGCGCTCGCAGCTGCCTCCGGGGGGCAGGTCGAAGAGAACACGATCGGGCCGCGAGAGGTATTGGGTCACTCCGCGAGCGATGGACTTGAGCAAATCCAAGTAGATCGGTTGTCCCGTCTGGCGATAGAGCCTCAACAGCGATTGGCCGGACAGGGTGCAAATGCCCGGTGCGGAGTGCTTGTTCTGGGCGTTGGCCCACACGCTTCCGCCCGTGCGGATTCCGGCGCGACCCAGGGTCGAGGCGGCAGGGAAGCGGTAGTCGTAGGGCATCACCCAAGTCGCCGCGTGGGCGGCGGCACGTTCTGCTTGGTTCCACCGCTCTGGGTCGCCCGTGGCCTCGCCCAGCAAGACCAGCGACTCGAGCAAGGCAAACGCCGATTCGCTATCGGGTGCTTGGGCGGCCTCGCCGGGACCTCCATTGGTGAAACCCTGTCTCTCGAAGAGCGCAACCAATGCGTCCGCCGCGCGTCCGGCGCGGCCCATCCATTCGGGCTCGCCCAAGGCCAAGGAGGCTTCGACCAACGCCGCAGGGATGATGGCTCCGCTCGTCGTGTCGCCCGAGCGGATCTCGCCGGTGTCCTGCGCGACGAACATGCCGAACTGCCCTTGCCGCTCGAAGATTGCCCAGAGCGCCTCCGCCGCGCGGCGCAGTCCCAGGATCCAGAACGCTGCGATCGGATGCCCGAGGGCCTGTTTGAGCCGCAAGGTTCTGGCCAGGAAGTAGGCCACATCGCCCGAACGGCGAACCAAGTGCCAGTCGTGGCCCCACTCCATGCCCACCATGTCGGTATCGAACACGCCGTTGCGGCCGACGCTCCAGAACAGGCCGCTCGGGTGTTGCGCGGGGCCGCACACGAAGTCGAGCATCCGATCGACCCTCGGCCTAGTCAGCGGGTCCCCTTCGTGGGCCAACCCGAACATCTGGATGCCGCCACCGACCCAGCCGGCCTGCCAGCACCCGTACTCCCATGAACCGTCGGAGAGCATGAAGTAGCCCTCGGTCTCGTTCCAGTAGAGCTCGTTGTGCTTGGCGACCAGAAGACGTAGAGCCGAAGAAAAAGGAAGGTCCTCGACGTTGTCCCTTATCCAAAACGCATTCCAAAGTCGGAGGAGGCACGCCTCCCATTCGGGCTGACCCGCTGTGCGGGTCACGCTCAGCCGCGCGTTCAGGCGCGAGCCAAGAGGGGCGACAAACGCGCGATCGGGCGAGGCTTGGCCCCCGTAGACCGTGCCCTCGCGCACCCCGGGAAACCAGATGGTCGCCGAGCCGCAGGTCACATCTGCCTCGATTCCGGTCGGTCCCCAATCGCTGCGCTCGTCGAAAGCGATCCAGACGCCGCCATCCGGCCCATGCCACCCCAGCGCAGGGGCCGCCCCGTCGCGGGCGAGCAGTTGGACCTTGGGTAGACCGGGCAACAAAGCCGTCGTGACCGGAACGCCGACTCCAAGGTCTTCGGGTTCGCGCAGGATGCAGGGGTACTGGAGCGGGCGCATGCGGAAGCGGTTGGCCGAATACACCGCTCCGGGAAAACACAAGGTGCCAAGCGACTCGGGCGGCACCAGAAAGCGGATGCCGAGCGAAATCCCGCCGCTTCCTTGGCGGAGCACCTCGGCGCGAACCGTGTCGCCTTCCGCCGAAGCCCGCACCTGCCAACCCTCGGCTTCTAAGAGAGCGTCCGGCCATTCACCGGCGAACTCCGTCAACCGATGGGTCCCATCGAACACGCGAAGCACCCATTCGCGGGCCGGTTGCATCAGATCGCCGCCATCACGCGTCCACCGCAAACGGGAAGGTAGGCGCCCGTGACGAACCGCGCATGGTCCGAGGCGAAGAACGCCACCGCTGCTGCGATGTCCTCTTCGGTTCCGTTCATGCGCAGCGGGACTGTTTCACGGTAGAAGGATTGGACATCGTGGTCCATTGCGCGGATGCGGTCGCTTTGCATCCAGCCGGGCGCGACTTGGTTCACCGTGATGCCGCTCGGCCCGAGTTCCTTGGCCAACACGCGGACGATGCCATCCATGCCTCGCTTTCCGGCCACGTAGGCGCCCGAACCGGCGTCGGCAAGCATCGCGCACTCCGTGTTGATCGCGACGATGCGCCCGTAGCCCTTGTCCCGCATCGCGGGGGCGAACGTCTTGGCCAGCAGGACCAGATGCTCGACGCAAGACCGATACTGACTCTCGAAGTCGCTCATGTCCTGCTCGAGGATCGGCTTCCACGTGTACTGCACGACCGAGTTGGCGACGACGATATCGGGTCGCCAGATTCCGAGGGTCTCGTCCAACGTCGCGAACGATTCAGGTTGGGTGACGTCGAGCGGCAGGGCTCGGCCCCCGATTTCTTTGGCCACGGCTTCTGCGGCCTCGGGTGTTCGGTGGTAGGTAAGCGCAACGTCGGCACCGCATGCTGCGAGCGTGCGGCAGATGCCTCTCCCAAGCTGGCCGCCGCCTCCGGTCACCAGCGCTCTTCGACCTTGGAGCTCGATCTTCATCGGTGCGGGATCATACCGTTCTCGCGGTGTGTTCGGGAGGTTCCCGTCAAAGGGTCTTGCATTCAACGAAAGATTGTTGTACAGTGAGCGGGTGCTCTTTGAGCAAACGATTGTCCAACGACACCGAAGCCTATGACGACCCTTGACGCGACAGCCGCCGCAGCCGCTCCCGGACGTAGGTGCCTGGGTGATAGGGGCTCTCGCTGCGGTGCCGGACCGAGGCGAACTCGTTCATCGGATAGACGTGTGTGCTGATGAAGTCGGCCTCGAGGCGCGCCTCGACGAAGTCGGGAAGCCAACCGCCCTCGGCGGAAGCCGGACCACCGACGTGCAGGCTGGGATCAACCCGGTGCAGGCCCTCGCGGGATGCATCGAAGAGCTTGAGGTAGCCCTCCCAACCTCCGGTCCAGAACGCGTCGAGGTTGGCTTCGTTCCAGACTTCGAAGCGCCACGAGCGGACCTCTTCCGAACCGTACCGGGCGATGGCCCAGCGGGCGAAGTTCTCGACCAATAGGGACCACTCCGCATAGTCCTTGGGCGGCGTGACGTTCTTGCGCCAATAGAAGAACGTCTGCTCCCCCGAGGCCAAGGCGCGCGGCATGGGGTTCAACTCGACGAACGGCTTCAGCCCGAGGCGGAGCATGGCGTCGAACACCTTGCCCACGTGGCCCCACTGGAACCGCAGCGAGCCATCCGTGTGTCGGATGACCACTTGCATGTCGTCGTGAAACAGACCATGGAATCGGCAGGCCTTGAAGGGCACGGCGGCGCAGACTTGGGCCAAGTGCTCTTGGACGTCTGCCCTGAGGAGTTCGTAGGCGCGTCCGACGCAGATCCCGTGTTCCCAGGCGCGACGGTAGGGGGGCATGGTGGAACGGGTGCTCAGCTGGATCAAACTTCAACCTCTCTTCTGGCGACCGACTGGCGCGACACGAGGACAGGCGGCGGGTCGGTCACGATCACGGCTCGCGGTTCGGCACCCTCGATCAGATCCAGCACGTGAACCACGGCCAAGCGACCGACCTCTTCAAGGGGCATACGGACTGCCGTGATTCCCGGCGTCATGTATTGGGCGAACGGGTTGTCGTGAAAGCTGACGACGCTGACCTGTTCCGGAACCGAAACACCTCGTTGGAGCAGCGCCTTGATGGCCACCATCGCCGCGACGATCCCGCCGGTTGCGATAGCGGTGATGGGCTCCTTGTGCCACAGCAGCCGGTCCACGGCCGCCGCCGCTCCCTCGCCAGCGAATCCGCACTCGAACCACCTGCGGTCGGGCAATGCGATGCCGTGGCGACCCAGAACTTCGCGCGTGGCGGCAAGGCGTCTTCGTCCCACGTCGGTGCTCAGCGGCGCGCTCAGGTAGGCGATTTCGCGATGCCCTTGCTCGATGAGGTGGGCGATCGCCATCGCTGCGCCTCGGGCGTCGTCCATCATCACGGAGGCCGAACCTTCCGGTCCTGGGTGGTTGACGAGCACGAACGGGGCGCCCGTGAAGCGCAACTTCTCGACCCAGGAGCAGTCGAGGCCCGCGTCGGCCAGGATCAAGCCATCCGCCCGGTCTTCGGCGACCATCTCGAGAAACGCGGCGCGGCGGGCATCGTCCCGGGCGGACATCATGAGCAGCGAGTAGCCATGCTCGGCGGCGGCCTCGTTCGCGCCGACGATCATCTGGGCGTACACGGGGTTCTGGCTGTCGCTCAGCAGGATGCCGAGCGTGCGCGTCACCCGCGTGCGCAAGCTTCGGGCGGAGTTGTTGGCGCGGTAGGCCATGTCGCGCGCGACCCGTTCGACCCGGGCACGCGTCTCGCTGGACACCCGGATCGCGCCTCCGTGAAGGATGCGGGATGCGGTGGACGGGCTGACCTCGGCAATGCGCGCGACGTCTTTCAGCGTGGCCATGAGATGGACTGCGGCAACTCGCCTGCGGCCCTAGGATAACACAACCCCGCCAATGTGGTAAATCGTTTGTTCAAGTCATGCTTCCTTCTAACGCCCCCGATTCACCGACCCGGCTCGTTCAGGTGCCCGCAGAAGGAGGGAAGAAGCCGGACGTGGTGCGCCGGCTCGCCGAGTGGCAGTATCTGGAACGCTCGTTCCACCGACTGATCTGTGCGTGGGGACGCTGGCTTCCCGAATGGGAGGACAAGGTCGAGCTCTCGCGGCACGTTTGGGAGCAGGCCGAAGCCGTCTCGCGGATTCGCAAGCGGCTCGCCGAGTTTCCCGGTACGCACCACAATGTGGACGCACCGGTTTCTGTTCGGCTGCAGGAGTGGGTGGATACGGTTCTCCAAGCCCCCACGTGGCACGACGCGTTCGACGGCATCTACCGCGAAGTACTGGAGGCCATCGTCCGAGCGTACGTCCGGTATGCAGAGGCCGCGCATGCCGTCCACGACGCGCCAACGCTCGCGCTGCTGCGCGATCTGGTGCGCATGAAGGACCAGCAGCGCCGGTGGTACCGCGATCTGCGGCGGCGGCGGCCCCACGCCACCGACAGCGACTATGCCGATCGAGTGGGTCGCGCGTTGGCCCGGGCAGGCGGATTGGCATCGCCACTGGATGTGGACGAACCGGCGCGGCCCGTCGGCACGGCCACGGCCTTTCAAGTGCTCGCGCGGGCCAGACATCCCCGAGGGACCGAGCCGCCTTGCCGATGGACACCGTTCTTGGATGGCGACTTCGCCCACGATCTCGAAGCCCGCCGCCTCTTTTGGTGTTACGGCTACATGCTCGAGATGAACTTGGCGGAAGATCAGCTGCTCTGGCTGTTTTCGGCGTCCGATCTCCCTTGGGACTTCGTCTGCGACGTCTCCCGCCACTTGTGGGACGAGAGCAGACACGGGGACAGCGGCCGATCGCGGTTGATGGACTTCGGCCTCGACCTCGCGGACGTTGGCTACCCCTACTACGACGATCACCTTCCTGCGAACTTCGAGGGGCCGGACCAACACGAGATGACACGCCCGCCCCTGACCGAAACCGAGCTCTACGAGCAGATCTTCACCATCGGAATGGTCGCGGAGACCGGGCACTTCACGGTCAAGCGGGAGGCTTACGACGACTTCCGTGCGGCAGGCGACTTGGAGTCCGCCGAGATGATGTTGTTCGACATCGTGGACGAGACCGCACACGTTCAGTACGCCCACCGTTGGCTGCCCCTGCTGGCCGAGCGCTGTGGTCGGCCCGCCGACGAGTTTCGAGAACGCGGGGTCTCGGAACGTCTGGCCCACGCCGAAGCGGCGGCCGATCGCCAGCGAAGGGCTTCCGAGTTGGTCCGCGATCCCGCCGACCCGGCATTCCGGCACTACCAAGGCTTGCTTGCGCGAATGCGGGAACGCGTTCCGCTGAAGCCGGTCGAACTCCCGCAGCGGTCGTACCTGCCTATGTAGCCGCCGACGGCAGGACGACGCGCACCGTGGTTCCTCTGCCGACTTGGCTTTCCACCGAGAGCGTCCCGTGAGCGGCCTCGGCGAGCGCCTGCACGATGGCGAGTCCCAGACCGCAGCCGCCGTCCTCTCGCGAACGGGCGGCGTCGGCTCGATAGAACCGCTCGGTGACGTGAGGCAGGTGCTCGGGGGCAATGCCTTCGCCGGTGTCGCGGACTTCCAGCGTCACCCGAGCCGCTTCGCTCGCTAGCCGCACGTGGACCGAGCCATGGGCAGGCGTGTACCGCAAGGCGTTCTCGACGAGGTTCGAGACGATTCGGGCCAGCGCATCGTGGGAGATGGCGGCACGGACGCCCGGCGTCAAGTCGGCCTGCAGGCGGGCGTCCTGGAAAGCAGACAGGGCTTCGCGAACGGCCGCTTCGGCATCGCACGATCCCGCCGCGAGTTGACCGGCATCGGCGCGGGCGAGGGTGAGCAGCTGTTGGACCAATCGAGAGACGGCGTCTGCGGCTTCGTCCACGGTGGTCAGGGCTTGGCGCAGGTCGTCCGGCTCGGTCGCTGTTGCCAGGGCGACGCTCGACGTCAGCTTGATGCGTGCCAAGGGGGTGCGGAGTTCGTGCGAGGCGTCGGCGGTGAACTGCCGTTGCCGCTCCAAGGTGGCCTCGGTCTCGCGGAGCGAACGGTCCAACCGGGCCAACATGGCGTTGAACGTGCCCGCCATCGTCGCGAGTTCGTCGGTGCCTTGAACGGGAAGACGCTTGCCGAGGTCGGTCGCGCCGATCTCCGCGGCCAGTGTGGTGACTTGTTGAATCGGTCGCAGGGCACGGTTGGTCAGGAACAGCCCTCCGATCCCGGCGACGAGGAGGGCGACGGGCACGAACCAAGCCGTTGTCTCCATTTGTTTGGCCCAAAACCTGCTGAAATCGCCAACTTCGGCAGCGACTTGGACGGCGCCGGACTCGCCCGTCTCCAGCGTTGTAGGAGCGGTGAAGACCCGGAGCGGCACCTCGTCGAGGAGCACGTCGGTGAATCCCGACCCTCCCCGGAGGGCAGAGGCGACCGCGCCCGGATCAACCGGGATGCGGGGCTGGTCGGGTTCGAGCGGTGTCTCTCCGTTCGCGTTGAAGAACGTCGGGCGTCGGAACCACGGAAAGTTGCCCGGCCCACCTGGCCCGGGTCCGGGGCCGGGCCCCGGTCCGGGGCCCATCCCTTGACCCGGTCCTTGACCTCTCGGTGCGAAGCGACCTGCGCCTGGTCCGAGCCTCATGCCGAAGCCAGGTCCCTGGCCTTGCCCTTGCCCCATTGGCGGGCCACCGGCCAACTCGCCACGGTATCGCTCGACGCGCAACTGCAAGTCGCGGTCGAGGTTTTCCATGAGGGTCTTGCGCGTGGTGAGCGCCAAGGTGTAGCCGAACGCGACGAGCAGCCCCGCGATCATCAGCACGTTCCAAGCGATGAGCTTGGTGCGGAACGAGAGATTCAGGTGGGGTCCTCCTCGTGGGGCTCCAGGCGATAGCCTAGCCCGTGAACCGTCTGAACCAGCTTCACTTTGCGCCCCGCGTCCAGCTTCTTTCGCAGCGAGGCCACGTGGAAGTTGACCGTGTTCGAGAGCGTCTCCTCGTCGTTCCAGATCCGCTCCAGGATCACGTCGCGGGTCAGCGTACGGCCAGCGTTTCGAGCGAGGGCCTCGAGCAACGAGAACTCGCGGGGCGTGAGCCGGATGTCCTCGCCTGAGCGTTTGGCCGTATGGGCCACGGGGTCGAGTTCGAGATCGGCGATTCGTATCACGGCGTCTTTGCGCGCGCTCTCCCTTCGCAACAGCGCCCGCAATCGGGCCAACAGCTCGCGGTAGTCGAAGGGCTTGGGCAGGTAATCGTCCGCCCCGCTGTCCAGGCCCTTTACGCGGTCGTCCACGGCATCTCGCGCGGTGAGCATGAGGATGGGCACGGAGACCCCGTGTTCGCGCACCTGTCGGCAAACCGTCCAGCCGTCCATCTTGGGGAGCATGATGTCGAGCACGATGGCGCCGTACGGGCGTTCGAGGGCCATGTCGAGGCCGGACTCGCCATCGCGGGCGACATCCACTTGGTAGCCCGCCCGGGTCAGGCCCAAGTGAAGCCCTTCGGAAAGGACGGCATCGTCTTCGACGACCAGGATCCGCATCGCTCTTCAGTCTAGCCAAGGCTTGTGGGTTTTCTGTGAGGACCGCTTGGTCTGGGCCGTCCGACCCGAGCCGGGTAGAATAGCCGAATCGTGAGTGACAAGGTCCGGCACAAGCCCGCGTGGTGGAAGAACACGTACTTTTGGCTTGCCGCCATGTTGTTGGTGATCGGCCTGATCGGCTTGCCGTTCATCGGCGGCGAGGACTCGATCCGGGACCCCGGTCAGCGACGCGAAAGCGGCCTCGCGCCGATGTATCTGATCGCGTCGTTGGTCATGCTGGTCAACGGCTGGATCAGCCACACGCTCACGATGCGCCACTACGAGGAGTCGCAAAGCGGCGACTAAGCCTCACCGAAGGAATTCCTAACCCATGGTCAAGTGCTCGTGCGGGAAACCGCTGGACAAGGTGCCGGATTGGCTGACAAGCGTGAACGTTCAGTTCATCTGCAACAACTGCCCCAACCGCGATTATCAGAACATCGCACATGCCAAGTTCCCCCCGGAGGCTCCCAAGAAGGAGCCTGAAGTCGAAGAGGAGATGATCCTCGGCGAAGACTTGGACGAGGAGTAAGGACCGTCTGACGCGGGCGCGCCCCGTGTGACAGAATCGGTCGTGGCTCACATCACACGACGCAATCTCCTTGTCGGAGCGGGTGCCGTTGCCTTGGGCGCGGCGACTTCGCGGGTTCAATCGCAGGACCCCAAACCGGTCGGCTGGGCCATCCTCGGCTTGGGCAACTACGCCACGCGCAACATCCTGCCCAACCTGAAGCACTGCAAACACACCAAGCTTGCCGCAGTGATCAGCGGGACTCCCGACAAGGCCAAGCGCATCGCCGGCGAGTACGGTCTCCCCGAGAGCAAGATCTACTCGTACGACGACATGGCACGGATCAAAGACGATCCCGACATCGAAGTCGTCTACGTTATCACGCCGCCCGGCACCCATGCGGGTTTCTCGATTCGAGCCGCCGAGGCAGGGAAGCATGTGTGTTGCGAAAAGCCGATGGCAAGCGACTCGGCCGAATGCCGCGCCATGATAGAAGCGTGTCGCAAGGCCGGCACTCGTCTGCAGATCGGCTATCGCTGCCACTTCGAGGCTCACAACCTAGAAGCCGTTCGGCTCTGCCGCAGCGGCGCGCTCGGTCAGATCCGGACGATTCGCAGCGAGCACGGATTCACCATGAACACCGACCAGAGTTGGCACAGCAAGCGGGCGCTCGGCGGCATCGGCGCGATCTCCGAGATCGGCATCTACGCCATCCAAGCCATGTGCTACCTGGCGGGGGCGGACCCGGTTTCGGTGTGGGGCACCCGCGACAAGCTGGACGTGCCACGGTTCAAAGAGGTCGAGGACGTGAACCACTTCAACCTGTTCTTCCCCGGCGGGATTCAGGGCATCGGCTCGACGGCCTACTCGTGGAACGCCAACAACTTCCGCGTCTTGGGCTCGCGCGGCACGCTCGACGCCGAACCCGGCACGCCTTACTCGGGGCATCGCTACCGGCTGAACGGACAGGAGATGACGATCGCGCCGAACAACCAGTGGGCAGAGCAAATGGACCACTTCTCGGAATGCATCCGCGACCCCTCGAAACCCCTGATCGCCTCGGGGGAGATGGGTTTGCGGGACATCCTGATCATGGAAGCGATCCTGAAGTCGGCGGACGAGAAGCGGGTGGTCAACCTGTGACGGCTTGATCTTCTAGGAGCCAACCCTCGATTGCATCGCGCACATTGGCAAGCGCCTCCTCTCGGGTTCTACCTTGAGAATGGCAACCCTTCAGCGCCGGGACCGAAGCGGTGGTCCACCCATCTTCGTCGTGCTCCAGAACGACCATCAGTTGCATGAGACCATTATGCCCCCCAGCAGCCAGATCGAATGGACGTCAAACTCCAAGCTTCGCTTTGACATCCGCCAGCGACGTTCCCGTGGTGCGGTCCTTGGCCTTTGACAGACGCTCCCTCATGGCCTCGCTCTTCAGCAGATAGGCGGTCTCGCGCTCCGATGCGATCTCGCGCCATAGGGCGATGGGCACCAGGACACCCACGGGCTTGCCGTCGGCATCCGAGACGTATTGGATTCTGCGACTTGCTGACATCGGGACCTCGCTACATTTGATTATGGCTCGCGGCATCCACGTCAATCCCTGTGCGGCGTGGCATGGTGCACATACGCGACCAAGCCCCCGCAGCCACGGTGGAGGTGCTTGCGCCTGCGCGGAAGGCGGCGAGCGAGTTCGAACCGCGCCCCGCACTTCCTGCACACATGGACGGCGACCGAGCGCCTCTGGTTGCGGACGATGGCGTCGGTGTAGTTGTGCGTCACCTCGGGCTTCGCGCCAAGGTCGGCCATCGCCTGCTGCCAATAGGGACCGTGGTTGGCCGCCTTACGACCGTGCCGATCGAATGCCAAGAGGTGCGCGTACTCGTGGATGAGTGTGTCAAGTACGCGTTGGCGGGTGGTGAGCACGATGCTGCTCAGGCTGATCGCGTGCTGGGCGAAGTACGCCTTGCCCGCCGAGACGCGCAGCGGCTTCCAGATCAGTGTGGGCCTGCGCTTCATTGGGTGCTCGCGGCACAGGCGTTCGAACTGCACGCGCGCGTAGGCGAACAGGTCCTCCGAGGTTTCGGGCGCGTCGAAGTCGAAGTCGAACTGGTCGGCCATCAGAACCCGAACTTGGAGAACAGCGATTGCCCCACGTCGCCCGTGATCCGGAACCAAGGGGTTGTGTCGAACTCGCGGCACAGGTCGCTGACGCGCACGTCGGTGCGTACCGCGGGTTGGTCGATCCGCGTGTTGCTCTTGCCCTGCATCGAGGTCAGCGTCTTGATCGCTTCTTGCGGGTTGTTTTGGGCGTTCTCCAGTACGCCCACGATGTCCATTAGCATGACCTTGGTCTCGGAAAGGACCGTCGAATACTCGTCGCGGATGGCCACGCATTCCATGGGCGGCGGATAGGAATGGAAGTACTCCTCCAGTTCGGCCCACTTCGCGCCCATTTGTTCCGTGCCGCCGGTGACCCGCTGCTGGGTCGGCGAGGTGCTCATGTTGGATTCCGGGTCGAGGAACTCGCTGATGTTGAACGCATCGCCCATCTTGGCTGTCGTGAACAGGACGAGCGCTTCCGAGAGTTGGTCGGTGGCGATGGCGACTCGGGACTCCTCGGTCTTGCGCAAGTGCTCCAGCCAGTCCACCAGGTGCTGCGGCATCTGGCGGCGCTCGGTGGTTGCGCGAAGGGGCGACTCGGGTGGTTGGCCCTCAACCTTCAGCGTGGAATCTGGCGGGGTGCCCGTGGCCCGCAGGGCCGGCGGCGGCGCTTCGCCGCCCTTGGCGCGGAACACGCCGGCAGCGCCGAGGCCGAACAAGACGCCGCCCACCGACAGAATGGCCGCCGCAGTCCACAGCAACCATGCTGGAGGGCCCTGCTTGGGAGGTGGAAATGCACTGCCGGGAGGTCCTGCCATCGCCTTGTTGTGAGCCTACCCGTCTCCATACGCTTGAGGAACGCAACGCGTGCCCGATCTACGACTTCTCGGGCGGGAGGAAGGGACGCACGGCCTCCTCGAACGAACGCTCGACCGAGAACACCTGCCGGTACACCTCGTCCACCAGGGCGAACACGTCCAGCAACCCCTGAAGCCGCTCGCGCAGGGCCTGACGCTCGGCTGCGGACGTCTCGTCGTCCTTGATCTTCTGCATGCAGTCGCGGATGGCCTCCATGGTCGGGTCGATCTCCCGCCTCTTGCGCTCTCGCACCACGCGGGCCAGCATCACCCACGGGTCCATCTCGCACGTGTACAGATCCTTGCGGTCGCCGAGTTCGCGCGTACGTTTGACGATGCCCCACTCCATGAGTTGGCGCAGGTTCATGCTGGCGTTGCCGCGACTGATGCTCAGCCGGTGGAGGATCTCGTCCACGGTCAGCGGCTCGCCAGTGATGTAGAGCAGGGCGTGGATCTGCGCCATCGTCCGGTTGATGCCCCATGCAGAGCTCATCCTGCCCCACTGGAGGATGAACTGATCTTGAACTTCTTCGAGCATCGCGACCCATTGTGGCCCGAATCGGCCCCGCGACCTCCAACTTGAGCCCGCGGGATTCCGACATAATGGGTGGATGGACCGTCCAACCCCGCGTTGGGCGCAACGTTCCGTGCGTCCTTGGCGTAGGGAATGACGGTTAATCCGGTTTTGGAGCTGTATTGAACAGAGCGGCCAAGTTACTCTTCTTCGTTGTCGCCATCGCCCTGCTCGGCGTTTTTGCCCTGAACATGAGCAGCGGCGGGGGCTCGGGCTTGCTGATGACCGGCAAGACTCCCGCCAAGTGGGAGATCCAACGGTTGCGGCAGGAGATCGAGGACAAGAACGTCAAGAAGGTCGAGTGGCAGGGCAACGAGATTCGAGGCACCAGCGAATCGGGCGACAAGTTTGTGGTCACGGCCTTCGGCATCGAGACGATGCCGGGCGCGGGCTTGGTGTCCTTCTTCGATGCGCAGGACGTGGAGTACTCGCCGCAGCCGCCGCCCATGGGGCAAGTGATTGCGAGCAATTTGGCCTACTTTGCCTTCCCAATCCTGCTCTTTGGCGTGCTGTGGTTCTTCATTTGGCGTTCGGCCCAGGCGGGCGGCAATCAGGCGCTCAACTTCGGGCGCAGCAAGGCCAAGCGTGTTGGCGAGACCGGCCCTAAGGTCACGTTCGAGGACGTCGCCGGCATCGAGGAGGCCAAACAGGAACTGCACGAAATCGTGGACTTCCTGAAGAACACCAAGAAGTACACGGCTCTGGGCGCGAAGATCCCGAAGGGCATTTTGCTCACCGGACCTCCCGGCGTGGGCAAGACGCACATCGCCCGGGCCGTTGCAGGCGAAGCGGGTGTGCCGTTCTTTCACATCAGCGGTTCGGATTTTGTGGAGATGTTTGTCGGTGTGGGCGCGGCCCGCGTGCGCGACCTCTTTGAGACGGCCAAGGCTCACCGGCCGAGCCTGATCTTCGTCGACGAAATCGACGCCGTCGGACGGCAGCGAGGCGCGGGACTCGGCGGCGGTCACGACGAGCGCGAGCAAACGCTCAACCAGTTGCTCGTCGAGATGGACGGCTTCGACCCGAACAGCGGCGTCATCTTGATTGCGGCGACCAACCGCCCCGACGTTCTAGACCCGGCGCTGCTCCGCCCAGGGCGCTTCGACCGGCAGATCGTCGTGGACGTGCCCGATGCCAAGGGCCGCGAGGCGATCCTCAAGATCCACTCCCGAGGCAAACCTTTGGAGAAGGAGATCGACATGGAGGTTTTGGCGAAGCGCACTCCTGGCTTCACAGGCGCCGACTTGGCGAACATGCTCAACGAGGCTGCCTTGTTGGCCGCTCGACGCAATCAGTCGAAGATCGCCCAGCAGGACTTGGAAGAAGCCCTCGACCGCACCATCGCCGGTCCGCAGCGTCGCAGCCGCGTGATCGACGGCAAGGAGCGGGAGGTCATCGCCTACCACGAAGCCGGGCACGCCCTGGTCGGCGAGTTGCTCGAGCACTGCGATCCGGTTCACAAGGTCACGATCCTTCCGCGCGGCATGTCGCTCGGTTCGACATGGTCGCTGCCCGATGCCGACAAGTATCTGGTCTCCAAACAGCAGATTCTCGACAACATCGCGATGACGCTGGGCGGTCGCGTGGCCGAGGAGATCGTCTACGACGAGATCACGACGGGCGCGAGCAACGACTTGGAGAAGGTCACGCGTATGTCGCGGGCCATGGTCTGCGAGTATGGGATGAGCGAGAAGCTCGGCACGCTGGCGCTTGGTCGCCGAGGCCACAATCCCTTTCTTGGTCGGGACTATGGCACGGAAGACCGCAACTACTCCGAGGATGTGGCGCGGATGATCGACGAGGAAGTGCGCTCGATCGTGGATCAGTGCCACGACCGGGCGCGGCAGATCCTCACCGACCATCGCGGGAAACTGGACAATGTGGTGCAAGCCTTGTTGGACCGCGAAACGCTGGATCGGGAGGAGTTTCTGGCAGTCATGGAAGGCCGCGAACTCCCGCCGGTGGTGAAGCCCTCCTCGCCGGATGGCAACGCGCCTTCGGCCGAGCGAAGCGCCGACAAGGATCGCAAGCCGCTGAACAAGCCTCGCTTCGAGCCGGGCCCGGCGTAGGAACTAAAGAGTTATTGGCTCGAGCGCATACACCCGCTTAGGCCCGCACGCTTGCCCCGGCCACAACCGCTTCGCTGCGAGACGAGGCGATAGCGAAAGCAGCCAGCGCTTCCAGGCAAGCGGCCAACGGGGATGAGTTCGAAGCGCCCGAAAGGCAGTGCGCTTCGCGGCCGCCCCATCGCCAAAGAGCACGTAGAGCGCCGAGAGGTTGACCAGATTGCGTGCGGCACCGGCGCGGTCCGCTTGGGCCGAATCCGCCCAAGCCGCGATCGCCTCGCGAACGCGGATCTCCTCGACCAACTGTGGCTCGCGTCGGACGTAGCTGTTGTGCCCGTGCTGACGCCAATAGGTCAACCGCTCCGGGACACAAACAAGTGGCCCTCGCGTGCACGCGGCGAGCAGCGCAAGCCAGTCCCCCGAGTAGCGACAAGAGGTCTCGAACGACAGACCGCTTCGCCGAAACACCACGCTCGACGCCAGTATCCGGTTCTCGTGCAAGAGGTGTAGCAGCAAGTCGCCCACTTCTGCGGTCGGCCAGTCGGCGTGAACGTCCTCCTCGAGGATCGCGCCGTCGGCATCGGCCATCCAGCCAAGCGTGAAGCAGGCGCTCGCCTGGGGGTGGAGGTCCAGAAGCGCGACTTGCTTGGCCAGCTTGGTCGGCTCCCAAAAGTCGTCCGAGTTCAGGATGGCGACGAACTCGCTCTCGGTGACCTCGACGCCGCGCTGCTGGCTGCCATAGGTGCCGAGGTTGCGGTCGTTGACCAAGACCCGGATGCGTCGGTCGTCAAAGCTTTTGGCCACCTCGACGCTGTTGTCGGAGCTTTGATCGTCCAGCACGAGTAGCGTCCAGTCTTGAAAGGTCTGCGCCAGAACGGAGCCGATCGCCGCGCCCAGAAATGCCGCGTGGTTGTAGCTGGGGATGATGATGGCAACGCGGGGCACGGGAGCCAGTCAACCCGTTACGAGGCCCGTGGAGCAAGGTCAGGTGGCCGACAAGCTGCGCAGGAGCTCGATTTTGTTCGTGCGGCTCTTCGGGCTGTCCAAACTGAAGGAGCGGGCGTCGCCCACCTCGCGCACAAACTCTCGTGTTTTGGCGACTGCGTGGCGCAACGCGTCGTCGGGCTTGACGAAGCTGTACCAGACGATTTCGCTCTTTGCCGGGTCGAATTCCCACAGGCCCACAATGCGGCCCCGGTCGAGGATGGCGTGGCTGTGGAGGTCGAGCAGGTGCCCGCTCGGTACGGGGCCGAACTCGCCCGCCGCCATTCGCTCGGCATCCACAGGCTCCAACAGCGACCGCAACTCGCGCCGCAGGAGCAGGTGCGAATCCAGGCTCGCCACCAGGCGGTAATCAGGCTGGGAAGGGGCTTCGAACGCCTGCCAAGCCTCCAGTTGTTCATCGGGCAACAGCAGGTCGTCGCCGATGGAGACCACGTGGGCGGCCTCGCAAGCCGCGCGGGCATCGGTCGCGCTGCAACCTGCAAAGGCTTGGAACTGGGACGCCGTCGCAGGACCGATCCAGCGGAAGTAAGCCGTAGCCAACTCTCCAAGAACCCAGGCCGGGTCTTGCACCGCTTTGGGAACGGGGCTGTTGGTCCAGAGCGCATAGCGGTACCGCTCCTGGTCGAGGCGTCCGGTCGCTGGGACCCGCCGAACCGCGCCTTGTGCCTGCAGCCATCCGAGGGCGAGTGGCATCGTGGTCGAAAGGCCCCGCTTTTTGCCCTCGGTCCCGAGGTCTCGCACCTTCGAACCGAGGCGTTGGCGAAGTTCCACGGGGTCCATCTCGTCAATCGCCAGAGCTTCGATCACGCCTTCACAAAGGGCTTGGAACTCCTCGTCGGTCAAGCCAAGGTGCTTCCTAGCGGCGCGGATGGGCGTCTCGGCGGTCTTTCGCCCGGCAAGGGTTGCCAACGCGAAGTCCTCCTGGCCAACGTAGTAGGTGCAGCCCCGAGCGGCGGGCAGTTCCTGGATGTCCATGCATGCCGCGGCGAACTCGGCCTCGTCACGGGTGATTCCAGCACGGCTGAACAGCGACAGATAGGGATTGACGCTGCCGACGCTGCGTGCCCAGCCGGCAGAGGCGAGCACCGCCCGAGCCGATTTCTTGGGGGCGGGTGTCAAACCTTGACAACGCGCCCACCAGGCGCGCAGTTTGACAGGATGGACCATGCAGACGCTTGTATACCCCGTTTGGATAGGGCTCTCGACTTGAAACACCCTAGAATCTCAGTTGATAGTTGAACAGGACGGTCCAGTTGTTGCGATTCCAGCCCTCGGCGATGGAATGCTCGTAGGACACGTTGCCGGCGAAGACGCTGAATAGCTGGTTCGGCCCAGGTTTTTGGTCGAACCGCAGGTGGTACCGATGGACGGTCTGTCGTTTGCCGGCGAGGTCTTTTTGTTCGACGCCGTAGAACAGCGACAAGGGCGAACCGCTCTTGTTGAACAGGCTCAGATCGATGCCGCCGATCCGGGAGAGCGACTTCTTGCTCTCGTCGATCAGTTCTTCCCAGCTGAGGCCCATCTTGGTGTCGGGGTTGCGGCTGAAGCCGAGCCTCCACTTGTTGGCGTGGGCCGCCTTGACGATGGAGCCGAGGAACGCGTCGCCCTTCGTGGTTTCGGGGTTGGTTTGCACGTTGTGGGTGAGTTCCACGCCGCTCCAAGGACGCCACGTGACGGCGTAGTTGCGCATGACGATCTGCTCGTCGCCGGGCAACGTCCGAGTCTTGTATTCGAGGGCGAGGTTCAACCGTGCCTTGTCGCTCGGGTCTGTGTTGAAGGAGAACTTCCGATCCACGCCTCGGTCTCCCGTAGGGTGCACTTGGCTCTTGTACGAGAAGCCGAAAGCGGTGGAACCGAGCTTCGCGCCGAAGTTGAAGTCGCGGTTTTCCTTGCGCCAGTCGAAGTGGTTGCGCTCGGTGTCGGCAGCAAAGCGGAACGTCACGTTGCTGAGCGGACCGAATTGGAGCGGCTTGACGGTGCCGAGTTGCACGTTGCCGACGTGGCGGTTTTGCCGCGAATCGTCCACGCGGTCCACGTTGTAGTTGGCGCTGTCGATCTTCACGTCGCCGACTTGGCCGGGAGTCACGCTGAGGTCCGACTTGAGCGACGCGCCTTGGTCGCCCTTGAGCTGACGATCCACCCCGTACTTGATCCGGATGTTCTGGCCGAAGTCGTACCAGAAGCCATACACGCGCTTCGTCTCGTCCTTCTCTTCGCCTTCGCGGTTGATCTTGACGTCGGTGACGCTCACGCCCATACGCGGAGTGATTTCTTTGCTCACCGTGTTGGCGCTGACCTTTTCTTCGGTGCCGCCTTCGAACTTGGTGACGATCTGTTCGGTCTTGAACGACGTCTTGTCGTCGATTTTGGTCTCGTAGCCGACATAGGTCTTGGTTCGGTCGGGGTCCTTCGCTTCGGTTCCGGCGAAGGTGACCTTCTCCTCGGCGAAGCTGACCACGCCGAACCGCCCAAAGTCGCGGCGGATGGACCACGTGTCGTGCTGCTGCGCGAAGATGGTGTTCAGTGGGTCGTCGTCCTTGCGCTCGATGCGGGAAGCGTCCACCTGAGTGTGCTTATCCAAAGCGTAGGCCAACCGGGTTTCACGGTAGACCTTGTCTCGCTCCAGCGACGAGTTCTTCGCGTCGTACCACTGGGCGTACACCTTGAGCGTCGGCAGGATCTGCCAGCGGGCCAGCATCTCGCTCTGCTTGTAGCCTTTCATCCCGGCGAAGAGTTGCCGCTCGGGGTGCAGGTACTGGCCGACGTCGTTGAACTCGTCGTCCACGTTTCGGGTGACGAACTTGACGTCGAGGTTCTTGCTGGTGAGTCCGGCCTCGGTGCGTTCGAGCCCACCGTTGGGTCCGTCCACTTGAAGCTGCGAGAAGGTCGCTTTTCCGCCCTTCGGGAGCGCGGTCGAGGCCTCGACTTCGCTGGTGTCGAGTCCAGCCACGTTGCCGAGTTGGTGCCGCTCGAACTCCATGAGCTTGCCGAACTCGTTGAATCCATTGCCTGTTCGCTGGTTGCGGAACTTGAACGCCGCACTCTTGCCCACGATCTGCAGGAAGTCCACCGTGGCACCGGAGGTCCTTCCGCTGACGGACAGCGACTCGGCACGGACGTCGACGTCCTTGAGCGGTTGGCCCGTGATCCGCGTCGAAGTGCGGTCAATGCCGTACCCGCTTGCGAACGCCCCGGCTTCGGTGTTCTTGATCTGGATGCCCGTGGGCTGATACATCTGGGCGACGCCTTGCACGTGCGCCCCGAGTTCGGCGGGAGCGAGGTTGGGCAACGCGCCGAACTTCTCGTCCACGATTTTCTCGTTTCGTGTGACGGTGAACCCACCCAACTGGGCCGACAGGTCGGTGGAGCGGAAATCGCCGTTGTCGTTGCGGACCGAACTGGACGAAAACTTCACTGGCGACTTCGCGCCGAGTAGCGCCGTTTCCACGCCGAACCACTCGCGGCGCAGGCCACCCTCGCGAGCCCACTGGCCGCGCTCGCCTTCGGCCAGGCCGCCAAAGGCCGTGAAGCCGTCTTCGATGTGCTGGTCGCCGTACGTGAACTTGGTTTGGACGGCTTCCATCGTAAACGCTCGCCGGTGGATGCCCTTGCCGTTGCCGTCCTCGATCTTGTTGGCCGTGTAGCTCATCGCACCGACCGACTGCTTGAACCCGATGGCCAGATTCTCGCGGTTGAGACCGGCTTCTTTCTTGAGTTGTTCGCGGTCGCCTTCGGCGAGGTCGTTGAACCGCTTGAAGTCTTTGTCGATCTTGCGGGAATCCCAGTTGAGGCTGAACCCGCCGGAGGCGAATCCGAGCGTCCGCCATTCGAGCGAACCCGTGTCGTCCTTCACGGTCCGCATGGACTGGCTGAACTTCCCGACGCCGACGTTGGCGTCTTGGAGGCTGAAGCCCTGGCGCTCAAGACCACGCTCTTTGCGGAGTTGATCCACGTTGGCGCCCTGCAGGTTCCCCGCGACGGCGCTGAAGCCCGTGAAGTTCTTGCTGATGTCTTGGTAGTCGACCGTCACCGAGCCGCCCAGAAGCCCGGCCTTCATCTGCTGGACCACGAACTTGGACTTGCCCGTTTCGGTTTCCTTCTTGGCGCCCTCGACTTCGAAACCCGAGCGGGCTTCGGTGCGCTGTCGGTCACCGACCATGTATGCGCCCGCGATGGACCAGCCCGGTGCGACGGAGAAGCTGTTGTTGAGGCCGTAGACGTTCGAGCGGAGGACCGAGCCGTCCTGCATGCGCTCGGTCATGCCCAGACCCAGCACCATGCCCATCGCTCCCGGCACGAGATCGAACCTCATGCTGCCCAACTTGGCCGCGAGATCGGAGGTCCCGGACTTGATCTTGCCTTCGGGATCGTGGCGGTAGATGGCGCGGAGCGTGTCGCCCGGCCGAGCCTGAATCATCAGGTAGACGACGCCGGCTTCGGCGTCGAGGTGGTAGTCCCGGCCGCGCTTGAGGACCCTGCCACCGAGTTCGAGCTGCTCGCTTCCGGGGACGATGTAGCCGTGCCTCAGCGCCAAGCCGATCTCGTCGGGGCGAACGGGCACGAGGTCGATGGATTGCCGACCAGCCACAACGGGCGTCGGCGTTTCCGACGTTCCGTTGGCTTCCATCGAGACCTGACCGTGTGTCCACGCTCCTAGCGCGACGGTCAGACTCATGGCGTAGCTTCTCAGGCGGGGTACGTGCATGACCTCCATTGTCAGTATAGGCCATTCCTTGGCCATCAGATTCATTTGAACCTGACTTTTTCCTGACGTTTGCGCGGTTTTGGCGTTACACCACCCGGTTGCGGAGGCCGTTCATTGGCAGATTCCGCAGAGAGAGAGGGCCGAAGGACCTACGCCGAAGCCAGCATAGGTCCCTCGATGGCTCGCTAACCGGGCTGCTCGGAAACGTCCACGACCTCGATCGTGTTCGATTCCGACTTGTCGCCCACGGTCACGGTGACCTTGTAAGTCCCCGCGGCGACGATGCCTCGGCCCTGGGTGCGGGCGTTCCACGCCACCCGGTTCAGACCTGCTTGTCGCGAGCCGTTCAGCTCGGCGACCGCGCGGCCGGTGACGTCCGTGATCGTGATGCGCGGCGCGTCTGTCACCTCCGTCTTCATCCAGTAGAAGATGGTTGTGCCCGGCTGCGTGTTGCGCGATAGATACACCCGATGACCGTCGCCTTGCTGGTACCCGGTAAACCCAAGGTTCAGCACGTCTTGCGGCTTGAGCACGGCCAAGTCTTTCTCGATGACTTCAGGAACCAACTGGTCGAGAGCGCCGATGTCCATGGTCCAGATGCTGCGACCGTGAGTGCCGATGATCAGGTCCTTCTCGCGCGGTTGAATCGCCAGATCGTGGACGGCGACCGTGGGGAAGTCCTTGGTGAATCGAGTCCAATTCTGGCCGCGATCCATCGAGACCCAAAGCGACATCTCGGTGCCGAGAAAGAGCAGATTCTCGTTCGAGAGACCCTCTTTGATGACGTAGGCGCAGTCGCCTTCGGGAATCGCTCCGCTGAGCTTGGTCCACGTCTTGCCGAAGTCTTCCGTCACATAAACGTAGGACTTGAAGTCGTTCGACCGGTGATTGTCGAACGTGACGTAGCATCGCTCGAGTTTGAACGCGGAAGCCGTGACGCGAGAGCACCAGGAGTTCGCCGGAAGGTCGGGAATGTTCAAGGCCACGTTCTCCCAAGTCTTGCCGTCGTCCTTCGAGAGTTGGACGTTACCATCGTCGGTGCCGACCCACACCACGCCCGCCTGCATCGGCGACTCGCTGATCGTGATGATCGTGCAGTGCCGTTCGGCGCCCGTGTCTTCCGGCGTCACGCCGGCCCTGGGCTGGAGCTTGGCCGGGTCGTTGGTGGTCAGGTCGTCCGTGGTCAGCGACCAAGTGTCGCCCCGGTTGACGCTCTTGAACAGGCGATTGCCGCCGAACCAAATCGTCTTCGAGTTGTGAGGCGAAATGTGGATCGGCGAGCTCCAGTTGAAGCGGTACGTCTCGCCGCGCGGTGGTCGCGGGCGGATGCTGCGAGATTGGCCGGTCACCAAGTCGCGCCGCTGCAGGAAGCCGCCTTGGCTCTCGGAATACACCGTCCGCCAATCCTCGGGATCCACCTGCACGTGGAAGCCGTCGCCACCGCTCAGGTTGAAGTTGTGCCAGAACGCAACACCACCGTGGCGGGTCTGCGTGGGCAAACCCCAACTACCGTTGTCTTGAAGGCCGCCATAAACGTAATAGGGCCGCCTCATGTCGAAGGCGATACCATAAAACTGGCCCAAGGGCATATCGTTGATGTGCTCCCACCGAAGCCCTCGGTCTCGCGATTGCGCCACGCCGCCATCCTCGCCGATGATCAAGTGGTTGTTGTCGGTCGGGTTGATCCACATCGCGTGATGATCCACGTGGACGTTGGTGGGCATGTTGCGGAACGTCTCGCCCTTGTTGTCGCTGACCATCAGCTGCACGCCGGGCACATAGACTCGGTTCTCGTCCAGGGGGTCTTGACGGGGAATCGAGAAGTAGAACGGGCGCGGATTGGTGCCGCTCATGCGCGTCCACGACTCGCCGCCATCGGTGCTGCGGAAGAAGCCGCCCTTGCCTTGACCGGCCTCCATCGTGGCGATCACGATCTTGGGGTCTTTGTGGAAGTAGTCCAAGCCGATGCGGCCGATGGGTCCCTCGGGCATGCCCTTCTCGACCTTCTTCCAGTTGTTGCCGCCATCGGTCGAGCGATAGAGTCCGCTGCCAGGGCCGCCGCTTGCGAATTGCCAGGGCTTCCGTTCCCGTTGGTACATCGCGCACAGCATGTTGCGCGGATTCTTGGGGTCCATCACCAGGTCGATCACGCCCGTGACGTCGTCCACGGACAGCAGGTTCGACCACGTCTTCCCGCCATCGGTCGTGCGATAGAGGCCCCGCTCGCCTCCGCGTCCCCAAAGCGGCCCGAGAGCGCCCACGAAGATCGTGTTCTTGTCCTTGGGGTGGATGATGATCGAACTGATGTGCATGGACTGCTTCAGCCCGACGTGCTCCCACGTCTTGCCGCCATCGGTCGACTTGTAGACGCCGTCGCCCCACGCCGTCGAGTTGCGGCTGTTCGCCTCGCCCGTGCCGATCCACACGTGGTTGACGTCGTTGGGGTCTACGGCCACCGCGCCTAGAGCGACCGTTGTGCCTCGGTCCCAGATGGGCGAGGTCGAGATCCCTCCGTTCTCGGTCTTCCACAGCCCTCCGCTCGCGGTGGCGATGTAGAAGATTCGGGGCTCTTTCTCATAGACGGCCAAATCCGCAATGCGGCCGCCCATGATCGTCGGGCCAAGTTGTCGTGGCTGGAGCAGGTCCAGCGTTTTGGGAAGGTCCACTTGCGCCCATGCGGCGAAGGGAAGGGACAGGCAGACCAGTAGGGTGACGCGCCTCATCTCAAGGCGCGTTTTACCCAAGTTCGTGAAACGGAGCGATCAATGGCGGACGCACACGTACATCGCCTCGATCTCGTCGAGCTTCAGCGGTCGTGCACCCCACTCGCCCGCCGTGCCGCCCCAAACATGAACGACCTGGAATCCGGCCCCGCGCAGCAACCGCACCATCTCGGGCGGAATGAACAGGCGCTCGCGGATGCGGAACGTGGTCCGGCCCTCCGGCAACTCCCAATCGTCCTTGTAGTGGGCGATCATGGTTGCGGGGTCGAACGCGCCCGCCTGAACGTGCTCGTCCTTCATCTGGCGAATGATCTGATACCCGTTCAGCGCCGTCATCACGAACGGGGCGCCGGGGCGCAACGACGCGGCGATGTTCTCCAGGATGGCTCGGTCGTGAACTTCGGGGTCGTCCCGCTCGCCCAGCAGCCCGACGCCGCCCTCGCACAGGCAGACTGCGGCATCGAACGGTTCGTCCGACCGCCACTCGGTGGCGTCCGCGCAGATCCACTCGATGTCCAAGCCGCTCGATGCCGCCCGGGCCTGCTCCAACATGCCCTCGGAGAAATCCACGCCCGTGACCCGGAAGCCGTGCCGCGCGAACTCGATGGCGTGTCGGCCCGTGCCGCAGCCCATGTCGAGGATTCGCGACCCCGCTGGAAGCCCGAACAACTGCATCAGCATGCCCACCTCGGCGGCCGTGTGCCGAGTGAACGTGTTCTCCATGTACCGTGGGGCGTGTGCGTCGAAGAACTTGCGCCAATCGGTCGGATGTTCGGCGAGAGGTTCGCTCATTCCATCACCTTCAGGCGGATGCCCTGGATGCGTTCTTTGCCTTCCTCGTCGAGCTGCTTGAACTCGTAAAGGGGCAGTTCGCCGGGCACCGTCATCGTCGTGGGCTCGGTTTGGTAGAGCTTGACCGAGTCCTTGAGCGAGCCCTTCCACGTGTATTCCTTGCCGAACTCGATGGGCCGATCGTACGTGTCCAGGAAGTTGTCCCCGCTCTTGGCTTCGGGCAGGTCGCCGAGCATCACGCGTTCTTCGACCACCTTGTCGGTGCCCGGGAAGCGCCGGAGCCGCAGGGTGATCGTCCAGATGTGCTTGCCACCGTGCGTTTGGCCCGTGCCCAGCGGGTAAGCGTAACGTAACTTCAGGTCCGGGTCGGCCGAGCCCCAAACCCACTTGCGGTCGCCGGTCAGCTTCCATTCGACCTCGACCAGGTCGTCTTCCATGCGCTGACGCACGAGTTCCAACCGCGCCGTGCCGGACTCGGATGCATCTTCGGGCTTCGTCACCTGTTCGTTGATCTTGCAACCAACCGAAGCGAGACAAGCGAGGGCGAGGAGTGCCGAGAGCTTCTGCAAGGACTTGGTTGTACCCCCCTCACCTCTCGTGAGGCGGTCCATTCGGGCCACAATGAATGGAACATGGATGTTGCCTTCGAGGCAGACCCGTCGCTGCGCTGGTTGTTCGTCTTCGCCCACCCGGATGACGAACTGGCCATCTGTGGCTGGATGAGGCGTGTCGCCCAGTCCGGCGCGGCGATTTCATCGTGCTGGATGCACTCGACCGAAGTCCGCCGAGCCGAGTCGTTGCGCGTGGCCGGGTTGATCGGCCTAGAGCCGCAATCGTTGACCTTCCTCGACGCGCCGGATGGGCGGTTCATCGAGGTGATGCCCACCTTGGCGCGCGGTTTGGCCGACGTCGTGCGCGAGTTCTCACCGGACCGGCTGGTCGTTCCCGCGTTCGAGCAAGGGCACCTGGATCACGACGCCACCAACTGGGCCGCGGCCCAGGCGTTCGAGGGCCCCCGCTTCGAGGTGCCGATGTACCACCCGTACACCACCCGGTTCCCGTGGATGGGCCGGTTTGCCGATCCGACGGGCGAACAGGTCTTCGCACTCGACGACGAACTCTCGGTGCTGAAGAAGCGGTGCGCGCGGTGCTTCCCCAGCCAAAACATCTGGCGCAACATCGTGTGCAGCGAAGCACGCGATCTGGTGATGTTTCGAGCGCCAAGCATGGCGAGAATCGAACGTCTGCGCAAGCAGACGCACTTCGATTTCCGGACCCCCAATCTTCCGCCGGACCTCAGAAAGAGGGTCGAGGGGAGCCGCCCGTGGGCGCGATGGATCGAGGCCGTGGATGCCGCCGAGGGTCTGGCGCCGCAAGGCGCGGCTACACGATCCCGAACAGGTCCTTCAGTTCTCGCCGACCCGGATACGTGATCAGCACCGCCCGGTGCTTGCCGTGGAACACGAACATGCTGCCGGCCGCAACGGCCGACGCGCCCGCCTGAACGGCGTCGAAGATGTGTTGCTTGTTGCCCGCCCCGCCCAGGGCGACCACCGGCACGCTGACCGCTTCGGAAACCAGGGTGATCAGCTTGAGGTCGAAGCCCGACATCTTGCCGTCCTGATCGATCGAGTTGATGACGAACTCGCCCGCGCCGGCGTCTTCCATCCGCCGCAGGTGGTCGAGCAGCGAGACCTTCTGCGGCACTTGTCCGCCGTTCGAGTAGAGCTTGTAGCCGCCGATGAGGGGCTTGCGGACGTCCACCGTGACGATGGCGCTCTGGCTGCCGTAGTGGTTGGCGATGTCGGTGATGAGTTGCGGATTCGTATAAGCTGCAGTGTTGATGCTGACCTTTTCGACGCCTCCCGCGAACAGCAGATCCGCCTCTTGCGTGGTCGTCACACCGCCACCGTAGCCCAGCGGCATGAACAGCTCGCCCGCGATCTCCTTGATGAACTCGATGCGCGGCTTCTTGTTCTCCCGCGAGGCGTCGATGTCGAGGAACATCAGCTCGTCCACCTCTTTCTCGTTGAAGATGCGGCACGCGTTGACGGCGTCGCCCACGTACTTGAAGTCCTTGAACTGCACCGATTTGGTGAGTCCATGCCCCTTGAGGAGCAAGCATGGAATGACCCTAGGCAGTTGCTTCTTGGCGGTAGACATGGGTGAGGAGTTTCATTCCGTAGCGATGGCTCTTCTCGGGGTGGAATTGGCAGCCGCTGATGTGCCCGTGCTCGACCGAGGCCGTGAAGTCGATGCCGTAGTGGGCGGTCGCCGCGACATCGGCGGGGTCGTCGCAGACGGCATGGAACGAGTGGACAAAGTAAAAGCGGGTCTCGTCCTCGTCCCACCGCTCGAACAGGCGCTTGCCGGCGACTGGGTAGGTGTCGGTCCAGCCCATATGTGGGATTTTGAGAGGTTTGCCGTCCTCGTCTTGCATATTGGGGAACCTATGGACCCAGCCCTTGATCCAGCCCAGACCGGGGAGTTTTCCTTCCTCGCTGCCTTCGAGCAAGAGCTGCATGCCGAGACAAATGCCCATTACGGGCACACCTCGGCGCAACACGGCTTCGTTCAGCGCATCCATCAGGCCGCGTTCGTGAAGCAGCGACATGCCCTTGTCGAAGTGCCCGACACCCGGCAGGATCAGCCGCTCGGCGGCCACCACGTCGGCGGGGTCGGAGGTCAGGATGTTGGGCACGCCGATCTTTTTGAGCATGTTCACGATCGAGCCGAGATTGCCCAAGCCGTAATTGACGATGGTCACCATGGGGAGTTCCGGTTCGATTATAGCGGTCGCCCGCCCCAAGACGTGCAGAATGCAGTCGGAAGGTCGCACCGGGTGTCGAATCGCGGGATTCCCATCCGTCAAGACGCTGCGGCCGCGATGCCGCAAGGATACGATACACCGATATGCCACATTTCATGGTCATTCTCAGAACCGGCGAGCACGTCCCGTGGGAACACTGGGGCCCCGAGGAGTGGAAGACGCTGGTCGGCAAGTACATGGCTTGGTCCGAGCGTCTGCTTGAATCGAACCAGTTGCTCAGCGACAAGTCGCTCAAACTCACCGATGGCGACGGGGCTTGGATCAAGGGCTTCGGACCCGATGCCGTGGTCACCGACGGTCCCTACGGCGAAACCAAAGACCACATCGGCGGCGAGTACGTCATCGTGGCTCGGGACTACGACGAGGCGGTCGCGATCGCCCGGCTCCACCCCAACTTGGAGTACGGCGGGTACGTCGAAGTGCGCCAGATCGACGACATGAAGGCGATCAACGCGATCGTGGAGGGCTGAAACGCACCAAGACCTCGATGCGGTGGTCCGCTCGCATTACGGGCAGATCGTCGCGACGCTCACACGCATCCTCGGACCTCAGCACCTTGACCTCGTCGAGGACGTGGTCCAAGACGCGATGGTTCAAGCGGCACGCCTCTGGTCGTACCAAGGCGTGCCCGAACGCCCTGTGGCGTGGCTGGTTCAGGTGGCCCGCAACAAAGCCCTGGACGCCGTCCGGCAGCAGGCGTTGCTGCGGTCGAAGGCCCCCGAAATCGACGCTTGGGCCGGACGTCACCGGGCGGCGAGCGAACAACCCAGCGTCGAAGCCATCCGCGACGACACCTTGCGCATGATGTTCGTCGCCTGTCACCCGGCGTTGGCCGAAGAATCGCGTGTGGCCCTCACGCTCAAGGCCGTCGGCGGATTCGGCACGGGCGAAATCGCGCGAGCGTTCCTGACCACCGAGCCCACGGTCGCGCAACGCATCGTCCGCGCCAAGGCCAAGCTGCGGGATCTCGGGCTGGAGTTCGAGTTGCCGGTCGGCGCGGAGTTCGACGCCCGGTTGGCCTCGGTGCTGCGCGTGTTGTATCTGGTGTTCAGCGAGGGCTACGCGCCGAGAGCCGGAGACGAGCCCATCCGGCACGACCTCGTGCGGGAAGCGGTTCGGCTCGCGCGAGAACTGACCGAATCCACCGAAACCGCAAGGCCCGAAGTTCACGCCCTCCTGGCCCTCATGTACCTGCTCGGGGCGCGCATCCCTTCGCGCATCTCGCCCGTGGGCGAACTGGTCACCTTGGAGCATCAGGACCGCTCGCGCTGGAACCAGGAGTGGCTGGCCCTTGGGGCGACCCACTTCGCCGCTTCGATGCAGGGGGAACAGATCACGCGCTACCACGTGGAGGCGGCCATCGCCAGCGTCCACGCGATGGCCCCGTCTCCCGGGGCAACCGATTGGCCCCTGATCCTGCGTTACTACGACCAGTTGCGGTTGGTCCACCCGTCGCCGATCGTCGAGCTGAACCGAGCCGTGGCGTTTGCGATGGTGCACGGCCCGGATCAAGGGTTGGCGCTGGTCGAGTCGCTCGGTTTGGACGCCCGGCTCCAAGGCTACTTTCCCTGGGCGATCACTCGGGCCGAACTCATGCGCCGGCTGGGGCACCCGGAGACGGCGGGTGCGTTCGGCGATGCGCTAGCCCTTGCGACCAACCCCGCCGACCGGAAGTTCGTGGAGGCCAAGATGGAGTCGCTGGGCCTCTAGTCCAATTGGCGCCCGGTTTCTCCTAGCCCAGCTTGACGTCTCGCACCTAACAGGCTTGCCGGGACAAGCGTTGCCACGGTTCTCAACACACCTTAGTCCGCTTCTATGTTCTCAAGGTCTTGCGATCGCGCACCAGCCAGACCCACCTTGACACCGCATGTTCTTAGGACAGCGGTCGCCTTGGAATTGAGGTAGAGCAACGCGATGAGGCTGATGCAGGGGACAATCGACAAGATCACATAACCCCATGGATCTCCGTCCTTCAGCGCAGCAGCAAGGCGGTAGATGAAATATAGAGACAGCACAGTGATCGCGATCGGCAAGAACACGAGCTCACTTGCCAAAGCCGCCGCAGCCCCTGACACAAGCGATGCTAGCACCACCCCGATGATCAGTCTCTGCCAGCGCGCGATCTCAAGGAGGTCGTTCTTGGAATAGGTGGGACTAGCTTTCATGGCGCAACTATACCCGGGACATGGACGCGCGAGAGCCACCATCCCATCACGAGTTCCGGCCCAACCAAGACCCCAAGCCGACCTCACACAACCTTGGGCCGGGGAAACTCGTGGCACCCGAACGTTGGCAGCATTTGGGTGCCATGGGTTCCCGACCTGACGACTTCTCAAACCCCGACCACCTTACGACAGGTCGGAACCCATGAGGATGTCCATCAGCCCACTTCGTGCCGTCCAGCAGCCAACTCGGTCGTCTTCCCACCCCAAACCAGCGTCGCGGGAACGGGGGTCTCGACGACCAACTTCCCATCGGCCAGCAGCACGCGCAAGTCGCCCTTGGGGTGTGGCACCAAAGCGAGGAAGCGGTCCAACGAGCCCGGACGCGGCTCGATGCGCACCTTCGCGAACCCGGGCGCAACGCTCGACACGCCCGCCATGATCCGCAACAGCCCATACGCCGGGTGCGCCGACCACGCGTGGCAATCCGACCGCACAGGTTCGGGCTTCTCGGAAAACGTGCTCAGGTTCATCGCGATCATCTCCTTCCACGGCCCCAGCTCAGCGAGGTAGTCGGCTGGCATCTCGCCATCGTGGCGGTAGAAGGCCGTGTAGTAGGTGCATCGCGGCGCCTTCAACTCGTCCAGACGGTCCACCACCGACTTATCGAAAGCCGGCGTCCCAAGGAAGCGCTTGAGCGACCAGTAGATCGCCCACTCCTGTTCGCAGGGCTGCTGCTCCTTGTCGGCGAGAGCCGCCCGCATGTCGGCCTCGAGCTTGGCGAGTTCCTCGCGGCGCACCGCCGGGAACTTCCCGCCAGGCTCGCTGGTCGTCGCGCCTCCGCGCAAGGCCCAGTAGTCGGCCATCGCGGCTTCGGCGAACAGCAACAAGGCGCGGCACATGCGCGAGTTCGCCCCGCCGGGGGGCATGCCCCAGGGCCAACTGTCGATCCAATCGCCGAACTGCCAATACTGCTCCGAGAGCGGCTTGGACTGGAGTTCTCGGTAGGCGTCCAGCATGCGGCGCGTAAACTCGGGCGTCACGAACGTGGGCGCGGACTCGGGCCCGTCGTACATCAACTGGTCGTGCAGCATCAGCAGCCAATACAGGCTGAACGTGGGGATGACCTGGGGCTGTCGGCTTGGGTAGCGGCTTTGGGTGAGGCCGTTCTCCATCGTGGACCAACCCAGGGTCTCGATCGAGTTTCGAGGGAGGGCACGGTCGCGAGAGAGGAAGTAGTGCAGCAGCACCTGGATGCGTGTGTCGCCCACGTACTGGAGTTGTTCGTAATACGGGCAGTCGAAGTAGGTCTCGCCGGCGCAACGCTTCGCAGTGCGGACCGAGACGTGGAACATCGGTGCGACGACAGGGTCTGGCGATTCGAACGCGGCTTCGACGCGGTAGGGGTATCCCGTTTCGACTGCGCCGACGGCTTGAACTTGGACGGGTCGCTCGGTCTCGATCATCAGGTAGCGGTAGGTCCGCCACCAAAGCGGCTCGAACTCGAGAGGGCCGCTGCCGAGCTTGATGCGGTCCTGGTAGCCCATGATCTTGCGGCCCTCGACGGCGGAGCGGTCTCCCTTGCCGCCGTCCTGCGTCCACATGGACTCCGAATACGTCAGGCGCACTTCGGCGCCGGCCTCGCCCAGCAAGCGAATGCGCGGATAGGCGCACAGCAACTCGCCGTAATCGAGCAGCAGGTTGCCGCCTTCGTTGAGCTGGATCGCTTCAGTGAGCGGGCCCTCGGGTGCGGAGCCCCGGTCGTTCGCGTAGCCGCGTCGGATGCGGGGCACTTGGGCTCGCGGCGTGTAGAGCATCGGCGGTAGCGACGACGGGATGAGGTTCCAGGGCGTGCCTCCCGAGGGGGTGCCGCGCGCTTCGCCGCCAGCGACGTGGTTGGGCTTGGTCCAGCCCTCCATCGCGCCCGAAGTCCATCCGGGCGGCAGAGCCGCCCCATCCACCTTCTCGCCGGGTCCGACGTCGATGTAGAACGGACCGAGTTGGCCGTGCATCATGTCGAAGTCCCAGCCTGGGAGCGTCGCGACTTCCCATTTGCCGGGCGTGTCGAGCGCCTTGTCCTGCTCGTCTTCGGCTTGCACGATGAACCCCGTCCGGGCGGAATGCTGGGCCATCGGGGACCAGCGCCCGAAGTTCCACACCACGGCCACGATCCTGTTCTCGCCGAGCCGCAGAAACTTGGCGATGTCGACCGTCCGGTAAAACCAGTGCAGAAGGTCGCCACGCTGCGGGCCGAAATCCACCATGACGCCGTTGACGTACAGCTTGTACCGCTGGTCGGCGGAGATGTGGATGGCCAATCGGTCCCGCATCTGCTCCACCTGGAGCGACGTGCGGAAGACATGGACGCCGATGTCCGTGGTGGGGTGGTAAGCCGGTCCGATCCAACTCGCTCGCCAAACGCTCATGATCGTCTGCGGGGATTCGGCATCAACAGCGCCCTCACCTGCAAGGAATCTGAAGCAGGGATGAATCCTGCTGGGCCCTTGGACCCGATTTGCGATAGCTTCGCAAAGGGCTGGTAGGCTTTCAGATTGCGGACCGACCCGGCCGATCAGAGTTGGGCGGCACGTAGGAGTAGAACCAAATGAATCGAAGACTGGTCTTGGCGACGACGCTGATGGGCCTCTCGGCACTCGGCAGTGCACAAGTTCTCTATTCGTGGGAAACCGGCCTTGAAGGCTGGGCCGACAACTCGGGCGATGTCGTCCTCAACCTGGCGCAAAGCACCACGGGTGCCACCGAGGGCACTCAGGCCCTGAGCATCACGTGGCAGGGTGGCTTTGGCTGGTTCAACACCGGGCAGACCGCTGGTCTGGTCGAGCAGACGCTCAACGGCGCGACCCAGTTCGAACTCGACGTCACGGTTCCCGATGGCTTTTCAGGCGTTTCCAGCTGGGCCAACATGTTGCTCGCGTTCAACGATGGCACGCACGGCTGGCGTCAACTCGGCGCCTCGGTCAACGTCCCGACCACCGCCGGAACGCACCGGTTGGTGTTCGACTACAGCGGTTTGGCAGCCCCACCTGCTTCGAACCCCTGGTTCCAGATCCACCTCGCCGTCAACTCGGCGAACGGTGCCGACCGGACCCTGTACCTCGACAACATGCACGTGGTTCCCGAGCCCGCTTCGATGATCGCTTTGGCTCTGGGTGGTTTGGGCGTCATCGCCCGCCGACGCCGCAAGGTCTGATCACTCGGACCGACGTCTACGACGGCCTGGACCCATGGTCCGGGCCGTCGTTGTTTCAGAATCCCAAGGCTGGCGGGAACCTGAACATCGCCAGACATCGTAATGCGCCGTGGCGCGTTGCGCTAGGAAGGATTCTCACTTGGGCCCCAACACTCGGAACCTGATCGTCACCGTCTGCCTCGTCGCACTCGCAATGCCCGGCTTTGCCGACGACGGCGTGCGTTCCAAGCGCAAGCTGCCAGCCGTCAAGTTGGAGAAGGCGCCCACGATCGATGGCTCGGTCGAGGCCGAAGAGTGGGCCCTTGCACCCGTGGCAACTCCCTTCTACGATGCCTACACGGCCAAGCCCCCCGAGCATCGCACCGAGGCCAGGTTGGGCTACACCGACACGGCGTTGTACGTGGCGTTCGTCTGCCACGACCCCGAGCCCTCGAGAATCGTGGCCACTCAGATTCAACCGGGTTCCGACTTCAACGGCGAGGACTTCGTCGTGTTGATGCTTGACACCTATGGCACGCGCCAAGCCGGCCAGTTGTCGAGGTTCCTCGTCAACGCTTTGGGAACGACCAACGAGGAGATCGCCGGTGGGCGGGCCAACAAGCGGGAATGGCGCGGCAAGTGGAAGGCCGCCGCGAAGCGAACCCCCGAAGGCTACTCCGTCGAGATGGAGATCCCTTGGGCGATCCTCAACTACCCGGACAAGAAGCAGCAGACGATGGATATCAACTTCATCCGGGCTCATGCGCGCAGCCAGGTGATCAGCCGCTGGAGCGATCTGACCCCCGGCTTCCGATGGGATTACATGGGCTTCTGGGAGCAGGTGGACCCGCCCAAGCCGACGACGACGTCCAAGGTCGAGTGGCTCGGCTACGCGGCGCCCGAGTTCGATGACGGCAAATCCTCGTTCCGCATGGGTTTCGACGCCCGCTACCCGTTCACCAGCGACCTGACGGGTGTGCTCAGCGTGAACCCCGACTTCAAGAACATCGAGGGCCAGATCGCCGGCATCGAGTTCACGCGCTCGGAGCGGTTCATCCGCGACACGCGGCCCTTCTTCACCGAAGGCGGCGACTACTTCATGCTCACGCCGGAGTACACGTTCGGTCAGATGTTCTACAGCCAGCGCATCCCCTACTTCGATTACGGCGTGAAAGCGTTTGGCCGGGCGGACAAGAGCACGTCGGTCGGAGCGTTGGTGGCGGTGGATACGGGCGACTCCACGAACGCGGTCGTGAAAATCGGCAAAGAAATGGGGCCCGACCACTCGGCAAGCCTGTTCACCGCCCATCAAGACCACGTGGTGAATGGGACCAACACGCTCGTCGGGCACACGACGTACAACAAGTTCAACCGCTGGTTCTTCGAGACGGAGTCCTCGACGGTCTGGGATCGAGGCACGCGCCACGGTGCCTACGCCGGTGCGGTGGCGTTCTCGATGCCCCGGCTCTTCTCGGTGGTCCGCTACAGCAAGGTGGATCGCGGGTTCAGGCCGGCGCTGGGCTTTCTGCCCTTCGACAACGACCAAGGCACGTATTGGTTCACCGAGTACAACAACGAGTTCCGAACGGGTCCGCTGCGTCGGGTCTACGGCGAAGTCTTCTTGAACGACTATCGCCGGACGGATGGCTCGCCGTTCCGCAAGGAGGCATCGGTCTCGGCTGGCGTGGTCACCAACAAGGACATGCGGATCGGCGCGTGGGCGGCGTTCGATACGTTCCTAGGCGAGGCGTCCAGAGTTTACGGCCTGAACCTCCAGTTCAACCAATCGAAGAGCGATACCCGCAAGGGCATCTCGATCAGCCATGGCGAACGGGGCGGCGACACCACGCAGTTCCTCAGCGTGTTCGGCAACCACCGCATCATGAAGCGGCTGCTGGTCGGCGCTTCGACGAGTGCCCTCAACTTCCAGGGCCACTCGACGCTGAGCGTGGCATCGCTGAGTTGGGAACTCGACCCGCGCCGATCTCTGAGCGGGCGATGGGTCAATCGGGATGGAACTTCCAACTTCTATCTGGCCTATCGAAACGCAGGTTTCGAGGGGATGGACTGGTACGTGATCCTTGGCGATCCTAACGCGCCGAAGTTCCGCGAACGATTGGCGATCAAGGTCGTCTGGGCGTTCTAGGGAAGGTATGCTCACGTCAAGCAGCCGCGTTCAAAGATGCGGTTGCAGATGCTCCGGACGTCCGCACCAAATGCGCCGATTCTGGTAGCATATCGGCGACCCCGCATGCGTGGAGGTCGACCCAACAGAGCCACCCAATATGACCGACGAACAGTTGACGCCGCCCGGCACGGACGCCCACGAGAGCGAGCCCAAGCCGAAAGAAGAGGCGACGCCCGAACCCGTGGNNGCCCAACGACGGCGCACCGCAAGCCTCGACGACCTCGCCCGCCGAGTCTGAACCCCAAGCGCCCGAGGCGCCGGTCAGCGACTTCGACCTGTTTGAGGCGGCGTTGAACGCACTCGAAGGGGGCCAGCCCTCTTCCGAACTGGAAAGCGCCTACAAGCCGCTTCGCAAGGGCGAGATGCTGCAAGCGACGGTCATCCATGTGGAGCGCGACCGAGTGTTCGTCAATCTGGGCACGAAGTCCGAAGGCATCGTTCCGGTGGGCGAACTCACCGACGGCGCCATCGTCTCGGCCGAGGACCACGTCAAGGTCGGCGACAAGATCAACGTCGTCGTCATCCAGACCGAGGGCCGCGAAGGCAACCCCATCCTCTCGAAGAAGCGAGCCGACTTCGAAGAGCTGTGGGACACCATCGTCGAAGCCGAGCGCCAGGGCCGCACCTTGGATGCTCCTGTTCTGGAGCGGGTCAAAGGCGGTCTCGTGGTCGATATCGGTGTACGAGGCTTCGTCCCCGCCACCCACGTCGGCAACGGCAAACTCCGCAACATCGAAAAGTACGTCGGTCAGACGTTGCCTCTCAAGATCCTCGAGATCGACCGGGACCGACGAAAGGTCGTGTTGTCCAATAAGAACGCCGAGGACGAGAAGCGCGACGAAGCCAAGGACAACATTTTCAAAGAGGTCGAGCCGGGCGACATCCTCACGGGAGTGGTGCGCCGCTTGACCGATTACGGCGCGTTCGTTGACCTCGGGGGCGTGGACGGCTTGCTCCACATTTCGGAAATGAGCTGGGCGCGCATCAAGCACCCGCGCGAAATGTTCAAGGAAGGGCAGGAGATCCAAGTCATGGTGCTCCGCTTGGACAAGGAGATCGGCAAGATCAGCCTTGGCCACCGACAGGTTCTTCCCGATCCGTGGAACCTCATCCGCGAGAACTACAAAGAGGGCCAGAAGCTCACCATCAAGATCGGGCGCCTGGTCACAGGAGGCGCGTTCGTCGCACTGCCCGAGGGTGCCGAAGCGTTCCTTCCGCTCAGCGAGATGTCCGTCCGCCGCATCCGCCGACCACAGGACGCCGTGGAAGAGGACCAAGAAGTCGAGGTCCAGATCATCGAACTCAAGCCGTCCGAGCGGCGCATGGTGCTCAGCATCCGCGCGCTCGGTGGTGGTGCCGATGCCGGCGGCGGCAGCAGCAGCGCGCCTTCCTTCGAGTACGACGACCGCGACGGCAAGCGCCGCACGCTGCCCGGCAAGAAGGGTGCAAAGAAAGGTGGTCGGCGAGACCGCGACGAGGACGAGTTCGAGTTCATCTCCGGCACCCGCCGAGGGCTCGGCACGATCTCCGCTGGCGGCGCCACGATCGGCGAGCGCTTGGGGATGCTCAAGGGCCTGCTGCGCGACGACTCGACCGAGGACGCCGACGAAACGAAGGAAACCGAAGCCACCGACGAATCCGCTGAAGAGTAAGGCGGTGCCGTTTCGGTCAAACTGTCGAGGGTTTGCATGAAAACCCTTGACAGTTTTGCTTTTCAGGCATATGATGGTCGCGTGAAGCACCATCGCTCTCCGATTCGGCTCCTGGGATATGCTATGGCTCTAGGAACCATTCTCGCCTGCGGGGCTCCGGCAGCGATATCGTGCGCAATCACTACCCGCACACAGCATCGGTGGTGATCGTGGCCACCAACAACGATGTGGACAGCGCCCACTTCCTAATCAACGCCGAACCTTTGGCCCGTCGAACCGAGTGTCGCCGGGGACGACCCGTACGAGGAACTCGGAGGACACGTGGACCTGGGACAATGCTGGCCACACGCGTTCCTTCAGTGTCTTCGTGGGTCGAAACAGCGTCGTGCTCGACACAGCCGTGGTGACCATCTCGGGCGACCAGCGAATGCAGGGCTACCACATCACGGCCAACTGGGACGGAACGAACCTGACCGTTGGTCTGGCCCATTGAGGCTGAAATGAGTTTGCGGCGGGCGAGGCTCGGCGACCCTCGCCCCCGTGTGGCTGTCAAAACCTTGACAAAACCGTCCAGATGCTCTATGATGGCGGAGTGAAGACAA
The DNA here is from genome assembly GCA_002343445.1 of Chthonomonas sp. UBA2387. Lineage (GTDB taxonomy): Bacteria > Armatimonadota > Fimbriimonadia > Fimbriimonadales > Fimbriimonadaceae > UBA2387. The sequence goes on along the minus strand of DDSP01000032.1, from coordinate 109,672 downwards.
AGCTGTCTCCTGTTCGCATCGCCACGGGACTTGTCGCGGCGACCGTCATTCTTGCTTGCGGAGGCTCCGGAACCACTGGGAACAACTACCCGCTGGTCACTTCTGTTCGCCTGCGCGCCTCCAACTTGGATGTGGACAACATTCACTTCCTGATCAACACCGAGACCTTCTCGGCCAGCAATCGGGTCGCGCCTTCGACCACGATGGAGCGGACGAGCGACTTCTCCTACACCTGGGACAGCGCGACGCAGGTCAACGAGTTCCGCGTGTACTGCGGGCGTGGAGGTGTCGTGCTGGACTCCGAAATGATCACCATGTCGGGCGACCAAAGGATGCAAGGCAAGAAGATTGCGGCAACCTGGGACGGCACGGACGTGATCGTCAACCTTGTCGATCCGTAGACACTCGAGACCGGGTGGGTGGGCTTGAGACGATTTTGAGACGGTGGAGGCTCAGACTGTCTCCGATGAAGCTTCTCAAGTCTCCCATCCGCTTCTTGGCGGCGATCGTCGGTCTCACGACTATCCTCGCTTGCACGAACATCTTCGGTGGATCGGGTGGTGGTGGCACCAACTCTTCCTTCCCGAAGACGGCGCACGTCACGCTGGTCGCAGTCAACTCGACCGATAGCGCGGCTCACTTCGTCGCCGATCCCGGCGCTCCCGTGGCCGCAAACTTGGTGTCTGGTGGCGCGACGCGCGAGGTCATGAGCACAGACAGTTATCAATGGACTTCCGGGTCTTCGACGCAAGAGATCACGGTCTTCGTCTACAGCAGCACCTATCTGGACTACCCGATCGGTTCGAACAGCATCACCGTCTCTGGAGAGAACAGCTCCAAAAAGATCCGTGCGGTGTGGAACGGCGAGACCGTGAACCTGTCGTTTGTGACCCACTAGAGCCGCCAGAGGGGCGGGGTTGTCCGCCTTGTCCCTCCCCACGGGGCGTGTGCCACGGCCCGACTGGTTGATAACCGAATCGTGTGGTTCAGCCAGTCGGACCGTGTCCATTGCGCCTTCCAGACCACACTGCGACTGGGCCGTAGGCAGTGCGAGGACCCCAAGGGAAACGGGTCCATCCAGAGAGCGATCTTTAAACGCCGCGTCGCCGATCTCGCATCCCGAGAAGCGTGGCCAAAAACAGGCTGACCACCAAGCCAGTCGCCATCCCGATGCCCGTGTTGCGAACAGGTCGCTTGTTTACGGGTTCGTCGCTCAGGTAGGGTTCGTCGAGAATCGTCCACCTCACCCGTTCGACTTCGGCTTCGACGTTGGATGTTTCGAACCGCTTCATCAGCTCCAAATACGTCTCTTCCCGAACCCGCAGGTCTCGGTAGAGCCGCTGTAGTTCGGCAGTCTCGGCGGGCACTGATTCGGCGACGAGTCGGGCCTCGGCCACCTGCCAAACGAGGACCTTGCGACGCGACTCGAGCTCGGCGATTTGAGTCGTCAGGTTCTCGCTGATGGCTGTGGCCTCCTTGGAGGCTTCCTCGCGCGCCAGTGCACGAGCCTCGCGCAAACGCGATTCAATCTGCTTCATAGCGGGCGCTTCGGGGCCGTAGGTCTGCTCCGCCACGCGTTTCTCAAGCTCGATCTCCTTGACCTTGTTGCGCCAGAACAGCGACGTGGCCGAGCCGGTCGGCAGGTCGATGGATGCCCGGGCCTGAGCCTCGGCCTTTTGCTTGGCCTCGCTAAGCTGGTTTTCCACCGTGCCCAACTGGAACTGAAGGTCCTGCAGCTTGCGGAACTGGAGTCCGGCGGCGTCGGGCGACGTTGGGTCGCCGGGGGCCTTCATCTGCTTGACGTAGTTGAGCAGAGCGTCTTGCGCGGCTTCCAGTTCGCTCTTGCGCTTGTCGATGGACTCCTTGAGGTACTTCGCCTGAATCTCGGCGGTCGAGAAGCCCACTTCTCGGTTCGCAGCCTTGAACGCGTTGAGCGTCTCGTTCAGGATCTGCATCGAGAGTTTCTCGTTCGGGTCCGTTACGGCGAGCCGAACCTGACTGCGCGGCAGTTCCGGGCTGATGATCAGCAGTTCGTCAAGGTCCTTCTGCCGAAGCTTCGTCGCCTCGCGAACCGGCGCCTGCACACGCTCGCTTCGCAGGATGCCCATCAAGATGTCCACAGGCGTGATCGCCGTCAGACCGAGCGAGAGGCCCATCATCCCTTCGCCCTGCTTGTCGAGCGGGATGAAGATGGTCGCGCTGGCCCGGTAGATGGGCTTGGACACGAACGTCATCACAAGCTGGAAGAGCCCGGCCAGAACGGTCAACCCGATCACCAGCTTGCCATACCGGCGCACATCGCCGAACCAAGCCTGCAGATCAAGCCTGTCGTTGGGCCCAGAGTTCGCCACGGTTCGGCAGTATACAGTCTTGAGAAGAGGACGCGTATGATGTTCGGTGTGGAACCACGCACGACGGCCGACAAACCGACCTGGTTGGACTACCTGCTCATGTTCGGGGCGCCCATCGCCTTCGTGGTCGTGCTGGTGGTCGGCGTCGCGACGATCGTCGGCCCGGCGCCCAGCCCCACGCCGGTGGGTTTGATCAAGCAGGGCGTCATCCGCAACGGCATGTCGGTTGTGGAGGTTGAGAGCCGCCTCGGCCCGCCCAAGGGGCGGGAAGACAAGCCCGACGGTGGGTTTGCCTTTCAATACCAAGGGGCGACGCCCGAGCCTTGGGTGCTCGAGGACGGCTACGTGGACTTCAACTCGGATGGCTATGTGATCGGCACGACCGTCGAGCGCATCACGGTGCGTCCGCCGGGCGAGGATCGCTAGCCTTCTGGCGTCGGAAGCCAGAAGCGACCAGGACCAGGCCCGCGATGCAAGCCAGCCACACCCCACGTTCGTAGCCCCGAGCGACGTAGTCGAGAGTCAATTCGTGTGAACCCTCCGGGACCTTGACCTCGATCCAGCGTCCTTCGCCAGTGGAGACCTCGCCAGAGTCCAACATGGCGCGCCACCCCCGAATGTTCCGTTCACGAAACGTCACGACGCCCGGACCGACAACCTTGAGGCCAAGATGGCCCGGAACGTCGGTCAGAACTTCCATCGATGCGCAGGTACCGGTAATCCGTCCCCCAGGAATGCGGCTCCGCCACCCAAGTTCGGTCTGGACCGCGTCCACCGTCCCCTCGATCGGCTGAGGTGAGAATATCCAGGTGACGCCGGTTTCCGCGAGACGCTCCAAGTCCAGCCCCGGCTTGACGAACATGATGTTGCCGTTGGCGGGCGGAGCGGGGTCTTGGCCGTTGATCTCTCGCAGCATCTCCACCGTGTCGCGGTGGAGCAGGGAGTCGTAGCCCGCGATGTCGCGCACCCGATACCAACTGGCGGTGTTGGGCGGCATTGTCGCAGGCGCGGCGACCACCAGTTCCCAGGCCTCGTTGACGAACGCGGCCCTCTCGCCTGGCTGAACCGCATTCAGCCAATCGGGCTTTGTGGGCACGTGGCCCGTGGGAACCCAGCCCGACATCGAACCCAAGCCACCGAGCACCAAGACACCCGCGATGGCCCAGTGGTCTTTGCCCTTGAGTCGGCCCGTCTGGCTCGCCCACAAAACGCCCACACCCGCCAAAGCAAACGCGAGGACCGGGATCAGGGCAGCCTGGCCGGTGCTGGTGTCCAACACAACCCCACGCTCGGCGAGGAAGGGCCGGACGGTCGCGCCCATCCCCGACATGGCCAAGGCGAACGCGATCACCGTCAGTCCGAGGGCGGTGCCTCCCCCGATCGCCAACGAGCGCGGCGCACTGGTCTCCCGGGGCCACGCCAAGCCCGCAAGCAACCCGCACGCCAGCACGAACAGGACCGCCGAGCGTGCCGGGGAACCCGTGGACGACCAGCCCGGCACCCCGTGGTAAAGCGCGGCGTTCAGGGGCGAGCCGCTCCACAGCAGCGCCGAGAACACGGCGATGGCCACGTACGCCCACGCTCGCCCGCCGAAGCGCCTCGCTGCAAAACCGTAGACCAGGAGAGCCAACACGAACGGGCCGAGCGTGATCGCCGACTCCGCCGGGTTGGCGCCCGTCTTGGCCAACGAGGGCCAGTAGTTGGGCAACTGAGGCTCGGCGTGCAACGGACCGGGATGGCCCAGGAACCCAAGCGAGACGAGCGCGGGCAGTTCGAAAGGTTTGACCGAAGCATCAACGTAGGCTGCATACCCTTCGGCGCTGGGCTTGTTGGCCCGATGGGAGAAGGTCGAGTAGTCCAGGACAGCCATGACCTGCGGCGCGGCCAACATCGCTCCCAAAGCAAAGCCACCGACCAAGGGCAGCGCTGCACGGACTCGGCGCCCGGCGACAACCCGCCAGATGGCGAGCAAGCCGCCTGCCATCAAGCCGTAGGCGGCAAACTGCAAGTGACCTGCGAGGAGCATCAGCGCAACGGGCAAGGCCAACCAGCCGATGCGCCGAAACACGGGCGCAGTCGCCAGTCTCTCGACGCCGAGCAGCACCCACGGAATCCAAGCGCACGTCGTGATCACGCTGGGCAGGCCGATCCAAGCGACCATGAAGGCGCTCGCGGCGAACGAGCCTGCGCCGATCAGCCGACCCTCGCGGGTGGCGCCGAGTTCCCGAAGCAGCAACCACACGCCTACACCGGCGATCAGCAGATGCAGCCAGGCCAGCAGCTTCATGGCGGCCACGGTCGGGATGCCCAAGACACCAACCACGATGTGCAGCGGGTACAGGGCTCCGCTTTGCGAGTTGGCCAGCAACGGCGTCCCGCCAAGCTGGTACGGGTTCCAAAACGGCACGCGGCCCTGCCTCCAACTCTCGAACACCAGGTCGCGCCACGGATAGAACTGCAGAGCGCCGTCGGCTTGCAGGATGTCCCAGTTCTGGGCGGGTTTCGTCGGGGCTGCCCCGACCATCGGCGCGAGGTGGTCGAACGGACCGAGCGCCTTGCCTGTCGCGAGAGACTCGACCAGCGGCAACAAGCACAGCAACGCCAACACGGCGAGGGCAAGGAGGCGCTCGGGTCTCACGAGGGCACCCGTAACGTCTGCCGCACGGTCCCGGCGCGGTCGTGCTTGGCGGTGATCTGGTATTCGCCTGCCGCCACGACCCACTCGAACACGTGCATGTCGTCGGTTTCGTCGGTGTGCCAGCCGAATCCGCTGACGGGCACCGAACTCCAACCGCGCAGTTGGGGCCCTTGCTGCTGGATCAGGCCGCTCTTCAGCCAGCCCTGGGCGGGCCCGTCTCCGGCGATCTCGGCGAACACGCCCCGAACGAGCCGCTTCTTCTCGGCCAGTTTGGTCACGTTGGTGGGGAGCCAGCCCGTGTTCTGGACGGCGAACCGCACCCGCCACCAGCCGTCGCCCACAGGCTCGACGCGAGTCTCCCGGTGCTCCAGCTTGGGTGTGGAAAGGGCCTGGTACACCACCCAATCCCCGAGCGGACCGACCTCGGCTTCGAGAAAACCGGGCGGCGGGTTGCGGAATGCATGGTGAGGGTCCCAGCCGCCGATCTCCACCCGGCCAAGCTGCGGATGGTCGTACGGAACCCAATCGGCGTAGCCCCTGCCGCCGAGCTTCTCGTCCGACCACTTGAGCAGCGCCAAGTCGTGCTCGAACGGGTGGTCGCGGAACCAGTCGATGTACTTGTAGTCCTTCAACCCGGCCTGACGCTGGGGCGACCAAATCTCGGTGGTCCATGCGAAGATGCCCCGGTGCTCGTACGCCCAGTCGTCGAAGTCGCCCGTCATGATCTCCTTGGGGTGGTACTTGAAGTCGTGCCAGACGCTGATGGCGGGGTAGCCGGTCATCTTCTCGCCCACGTCGCCGACCTCCTTGTAGACCCACAGGTCTTCGGGGGCCATTTCGTCGTCCGGGTAGCGGCTGGGCAGCCGAAGGTTCACGCCGCTGAACGTGTGGAACACCACGGCCCCGCAGATGTTGGGCCGCCGGACGATGGTCTCGACGCCGGCACGCACCTCGGGCTCGCTGGTGGGGAAGTCGCCCGCGCCGTGCTGCTCGCTCTCCACGCGCCATGCGCTCGGGTAGTTGCGGTTCAAGTCCAGACCCTGGGGAATCTGGCGGGCGCGAAGGGTCATGCCGTCGTAGTTGTGGACGATGCCCTCGGGCAAGAGCCTGTAGTAGACGCCGCCGGTTTCGGTCGGCTTGCGTCGCTCCATCAGCCGGGGCTCCGCTTCGCTGATCTTCCACGGGCCGTTAGGGTCGGGGATACGCATCGAAAGGATGCGCCCGTCGCCGTCGAGGTCCTTGCGTTCCAACCCGTAAACGTCTTCCTCGGGCCACGGGTAGGTCCGAGTGGACGACCGGATGATACGGGGCGGCGATTCGAGTGCCCATTCCGCCCCGTCCGGGTTGAGCCGGGGGATCAGGTACAGGGTGCGCGTGTCCAGCAGCCGCGTGATGTCGGGGTCCGTGCCGTAGCGTGTCAGGCACTTGTGGATCAGGTGCAACACGGCGGTCGAGGCCGAGACCTCGCTGGCGTGGATGTTGCCGTCGGCGTAGAACGCGGGCTTGTCCGCGTGCGCTCCCGTGGCTCCGTTGGTGAGCGTGACGAGCCAGATGTCGCGACCTTCGTGCGATTTGCCCGCCGGCTCGACGGCCATCAGGTTCGGGTGTTCCCTCTGCCAAGCATGGAGGAACTCGGTGATCTCGGCGTGGTTGTAGTACCGGTCGAAGCGCATTTGGACCGAGGTTACCAGCCCGGATCGGAACGTCCGAGGGGGCAGAGCCGTCCAATGCTTGGGCGCCGAAATCGCAACCGAGGCGCAATGGCGCGCTTCGACCCGAGCACTCCATCCGCGGCGCCCGTATTCCTTGGATCAGCATGACGGAGATCGCCTTGGCGCTCGCCCTCGCGGGCGCGGTTTCTGCCCCCGAGCGCTTGGGCCCGTCGCCCAAGCCGCCCCCGGTTCCCCGAGAGTTCCGCGGCGTTTGGGTGGCGACGGTCTCGAACATCGACTGGCCGTCCTCACGCACCCTGACCCCTGCCCAGCAGCGGCAACAAGCCATCGCGATTCTGGACCGTGCGGTCGAGCTCCGCTTGAACGCGATCGTGCTTCAGGTGCGGCCCGCGTGCGACGCGTTGTACTCGTCCGCGATCGAGCCGTGGAGCGAGTACTTGACCAACGTCATGGGTACGGCGCCGAACCCGCTCTACGATCCGTTGCATTTCTGGGTCGCCGAGGCGCATGCGAGGGGGTTGGAGTTGCACGCCTGGTTCAATCCGTTCCGAGCACTGGCTTCCAGCCACCGCAACGCGATCGCCAGCAACCACGTCAGCATCACCAAGCCGCACCTCGTCAAGGACTACGGCGACGCCAAGTGGCTGGACCCCGGGTTTCACGAGAGCCGCGAACACTCCTTGAACGTGATCTTGGACGTGCTGAACCGCTACGACGTGGACGGCATCCACTTCGACGACTACTTCTATCCCTATCCCATCAGCGGTGTGGCGTTCCCCGACGACGATTCGTATGGCGCATACCTGTCGTCTGGCGGGACCCTGTCGCGCGCCGATTGGCGACGCTGGAACATCGACACGTTCGTGTTTACGGTGTATCAAGCGATCAAGGCGGCAAAGCCCACGGTCAAGTTCGGCATTTCGCCGTTCGGCATCTGGCGACCGGGCAACCCGCCCGGCGTGACCGGTCTCGACGCCTACAACGCGATCTACGCGGATTCCCGCAAGTGGCTCCAACAAGGTTGGGTGGATTACTTGACGCCGCAACTGTATTGGCGGATGGGCTCCACGGGTCAGCCCTATCAACCGTTGCTGACGTGGTGGACCGAGCAGAACCTGATGGGCCGGCACGTGTGGCCGGGGAACTTCACCAGCAACGTTGGATCGCAGTTCGGCGATTGGCCCGTCTACGAGATCGCCGCTCAGATCGAGACGACGCGTTCCGTGCCGGGCGCCACGGGCAATGTCCACTTCAGCATGAGGGCATTCCGGGACGACTACAAGGGCATCGTGGCCACGTTGCGCGACGGCGTCTACTCCTATGGCGCACTGCCCCCTGCGACGCCTTGGCTGGACCTCAAGCCGCCGCGCATGCCCTCGATGACCGTTCAACAGAACGCGGGCGACTGGACCCTGCAGTTCGCCGATCCCGGTGGAGAAGCAGCGCTGTGGCTGGTGGTGCATGCGCTCTACGGCGGCCAGTGGGTCCATGAAATCCTCCCGGCTGGGCGCAGCGAAGTCGTCGTGCCCCTGACGCGCAACGGCGCCCCGCTGGCGCAGGTGCGCGTCGAACGCGTGGATCGCAGCGGCAACGCCTCGGAAGGGGCGGTCTTTCCCTCGCGGACGCGCCACTGAGGATCGGACATACTTCCGCCATGGCCGCCTTAGTCCTCTTGCTCGGCATCGGGATGCTGCAAACCCAGGAAGCGAAGCCCTCGTTCGCCACGCAGGTCGAGAAGGAGATTCTCGTCGCCTCGAATGCGGAGCGCACCAAGGCGAACCTCCCGAAGCTTGAGTTCGAAAGTCGGCTGGCACAGGCTGCGCGGGGACACAGCCAGGCCATGTTGGACCGCGACTTCTTCAGCCACGAGTCGCCCATCGAGGGACGCAAGACGATGCCCGATCGCGTGCGCGCGGTCGGCTACGACTACCGATCTTGCGCGGAGAACATCGCCATGTTCGAAGGGTTGCCGCTCAAGGACCCGGCAGAAGTGGCGAAGCGGTTCGTGCGCATGTGGATGAACTCGGCCGGCCACCGCAAGAACCTCTTGGGCGACTACCGCCATCTGGGCGTCGGCGTGGCGATCAAGGGCGGCAAGGCCTATGCCACGCAAGTGTTTGGCAGCCACCGATGACTGAGGACTCCTACCCGTGCCGTTCAAACTGGAATACTTAGAGAGAATCGTGACTCGACGGTCTTTGTTGCGGACGGTCGCCGGATTCGCGGGTGCCCTGTCGGTCGCCCGTATCTGGGCCGCTGGGAGCCAGGACGTACCCCTGGCAATCGAGCATGGCCTGAGAACCCGCCTCGCGAAGGGTCCAGGTTACATCATCTTCGAGTGGAAGCGTCCTGAGTACGGGTACACCCAGTTTGGCCTGAACGAGGAGATGGGCTTGTTTCTAGATGTCCCCTTGTGTTGCCTAAGCGATCGCCAGGTCGCGCTCACCAAGAGCTTGCTTGAGCCCTTTGGAATCCCGCCGAAGGAAGTGAAGAAGGTGGGGCCCGTGTACCAAATCCCGGTCCGTGGTCCGGAAGACGGCGCCCGCCTTGCGTGGGCGTTCGTCTCCCGAGTTCACGGCGTCGCGCGCGTCGAGAGGCTGGCTACGGTGCTTGAGGATTGGGACTGAGTCGCGCATACTGAGTCCACTATGCTGTGCTTCGCCATGGCGCTCGCCGCCTCCCAGCCCATGCCGTTCGTGGACCTCGACGCCGAAACCCACCGCCAAGTGGTCGTCGACCGCGAGGCGGGGCAGTACCTCGGCCACCCCACCACCCTGTTGTTGCCCGACGGCAGGACCATCCTCTGCGTGTATCCCAAGGGCCACGGACGAGGCGCGATCCTCTTCAAGCGCTCGACCGATGGCGGCAAGACGTGGAGCGACCGTCTGCCCACGCCCGAGAACTGGGCGACCAGCCTCGAAACGCCCACCATTCACCGGCTGACCGGACCGGACGGCAAGGCGAGGCTGATCCTCTGGTCGGGCTTGAACCCCGCGCGCCGAGCCATCAGCGAGGACGACGGGGCGACGTGGGGACCGCTCGAACCCGTCGGAACATGGGGCGGCATCGTGGTGATGAGCAGCGTCGAGCGGCTCGCCGACGGTCGCTACGTCGCCCTGTTCCACGACGATGGCCGCTTCCTTCATGCGGGCGGCCCTGCGGGACCGCACATGACGCTGCTCCAAACGTTCACCACCGATGGAGGCAAGACGTGGTCTTACCCCGAGGCGATCTGGGGCAGCTCGGACATCCACCTGTGCGAGCCGGGTACCGTGCGCTCGCCGGACGGCAAGACCCTAGCCATGCTGCTGCGCGAAAACAAGCGCGTCCGCAACTCGCACGTCATGTTCACCACCGACGAAGCCAAGACGTGGTCGTGGCCGCGCGAACTGCCCAAGGCCCTGACCGGCGACCGCCACGTGGCCAAGTACGCTCCCGATGGGCGGCTCGTCGTCGTGTTTCGGGACACGGACAAAGCCAGCCCGACGGTCGGCGACTGGGTGGGATGGGTCGGTCGCTGGGAGGACATCGTCAACGGTCGTCCCGGCCAGTTGCGCTTCCGATTGAAGGACAACAAGCACGATTGGGATTGCGCTTACAGTGGACTCGAACTCCTGCCTGACGGTACGTTCGTCGCAACGACCTACGGGCACTGGACCGAAGGGCAGCCGCCGTACATCCTGAGCGTCCGCTTCCGGCTCGACGAACTCGACCGCGCGGCGCGATTCTGAATTCAGCATCCACAGGCGGCGCGGCTCGGTATCCTGAGCCGATGGGTCGTGGAAGGATTTGCGGCGTTTTGATGGGCGTCGCTCTCTCGCTGTGCGCCGTTGCGCAGGACAACGCGGGCGTGCCGTATGCGCTTTCGTTCGTCCAGGACACCTCCGGGCGGTTCGATGCTCTGCCGGCCATGCATTCGTTCGCCTTCGGCGAGCACGGGGGCCATTGGGTGTTCGTCAGCGGCCGGACCAACGGGTTCCACGGGTTCACGCCGCCAGGTTCGAACTTCTCGCGCGGGTCGGCGAACCAGCATATCGTCGTCTTCCAGCCGCTTGGCAAACCCGGTCAAAACGTTTGGACGATGGCGATTGCGAACCTATCCATCGCGACGCTGGCCAAGGACCATCTCCTCTCGGCCAACACCAACACCACGCAGGATGGCGAAGACCTCGTGGTCGTGGGCGGCTACGGGCAGTCCTCGGCTGGCCCGCGCCAGACCTATCCTGCCGTGAGCCGCATCCACCTGCCCACGGTCATCGCGGCGGTCAAATCCAACGACACCTCGCTCGCCTCGAGTGCGATCAAGACCTCGCAGGACGAGCGGATGCGGGTCACCGGGGGCGAACTCCGCAAACTGGACGACGGGTTCTTCTATCTCGTTTTCGGCCACGACTTCAACGGGGTCTACCTCATGCCCAACGAGACCCAAACCTATACGAACGAAGTCCGCCGCTTCCGTCTTGCCGAGGGGCCAGGCGGGGCGCCTACGGTCGTGGACTACTCGGTCTGGACGCATCCCGAGGAGTTTCATCGCAGAGACCTCAACGTGGAGCATGTCTTGCTGCCGAACGGGGCGTTGGCCCTGAGCGCTTACGGCGGGGTGTTCACGCCACCGACGCTGCCCAACGGCGACGTCAATCCCAACGGCGATATGCCTTACACCAAGCCCATCCTGATCTCGTCCAGCGGGGCAACGATCGAAACGGGCTATGAACAGAAGATGTCGCAATACACTTGCGCGAACATTCGCTTGTGGGATCGGCGGGATTCGACGATGTATACGGCGTTCCTAGGCGGATTGAGCCGCTACACGTACAACCGAACGACGCGGCAATTCGAACTGGCGCCCAAACAGGGCACTCCGGGTCAGCCGGGGTTCCTCGATGGCGTTCCTTGGATTGATACGGTCACGTCTTTGGTTCGAAACTCGAACGGATCGTACCGCGAGCACGCCCACCACGAAGCGCCCCTTCCGGGCTACATCGGCTCGAATGGCAAGTTCGTGCTCCACCCCTCGGTGCGCAAGGCGGGCCCTTCGGGAGTCAAGCACGACCTCATCGACCTGCGCGCGATCCGTCGGCCCACGCAGATCGGCTGGCTGGTCGGGGGCATTCAATCGCCTGTGGAACAGAACGCCAACGACTCCTCGGTGGCGATGAAGCAGGTTTACCGCGTGTATCTGTGGCCCTTGGGCGTACCGTATTGGTGATAGGAGGGGAGAGGAAGAAGGAAAGTGATCCCTCCTTCTTCCGTAGTCCTTCCTCCATCTTCCTTTCTACTCTACAGCTTCAAGTCCACGATCCCCGTGACGGCGACCCCCTCCACGCGCTTGATGTCGTTGACGACGTCGCGACTCGAGACGGGAATGAAACCGCGCGCCCGAATGCCGAGCAGTTCCGTTTCAGGCTGAGCGACGGCGGTTACCTTGTCCACCTGCGCTTTCGGGCCCGACACCTGGGCGGCGCCGATCGCGTTGTCCCCTCGAATGATCTTCACCGAGAGAATCGGTACGACCTTGGTCGTCGCCTCGGGCGTGTCCTTGTGTCCGGTCAGTCCGTTGAACGCCTTGTTGATGTCCTTGTTGAACTGGCGCACGGCGGCACCGACGCCGACGACCTTCACCACGTCCATGATGTCGATCTTGAACTGGGGCAGGGCGAGCCCGGCCAGAGCAAGGGCCGAGACGGGGACGAGCAACCACTTCTTCTGGAAAATCTTCATCGTGAACACCTCTTGGACGATGCAAGCGCACCCTCCGGGCGACCGCTTGGGCCGATATCACTATTCTACGCCTCTATCTTGGGGAGCGCTTCCACTCGGCGACCTTCGACCAGTCGGACGGGTCGTAGAGAATCCCCAGATCCGGGTTGTCGCGTGGCGTCCAGACCAGCACGTGGCGAGCGATGCCAACAACCGGCGTACCCCGAGCTTGCTGCCTCTCGGCACCCGAGTCGAGGTTTCGCAGGAAGCGTCCCTGGGGGCCGTCCACGTCGATCACGGGAGGCGACGCGCTCACCAGTTTCACCGCGCCTCGCACTTCGGCCGCAAGGCGCGAAGAGCCGCTCGGCAAGTGGAATCGCTTCACCAGCCGCGTGCCGTAATCCGACTGTTCGACCACCAATGCGATCGTATTGGAGAGGCGCGCCACGGTCTCGGCGCGCGATCCCTTCGCCAGGTAGCCGAACCCACCGGTCGAAGGGACGAAGAACGCATAGCCCCACCGGTCGCCCGCGCGCGTGATGGCGAACACCGATCCATCGTAGAGCCCAAGCCCCTCCGGACCCGGCGTGACCGTGAACCCTTCGAACTTGCCTTTGAGTTTGGGGACGGGGCGCGGTTGCGAGAGGTCAACGGAGTAGAGCGCCTCCAGCCACGCGTTGCCGTCGAAGTCCTCCCAACGGGGGAGGAAGTAGGCCACGGTCCCGGCGAGCAACGTTCCGGCCAACCTGGTCGGGCCCTTCTGGCGACGGCCCGATTCGATCAGCTCGCGAGTTTTGAGAATCTCCTCGCGGCCAAAGAGCTTGGGCGAAAGCGCGGCGTCTTCGAGGCGGGCTGTGACCAGATGATCGCCGTCGCGCGCGGTGATGCCCCGTTCGTCCCAGACGGCGAAGCGCTCGCCCGACTTGTGAACGACCCGCGGGACCGGCTGCGGTCCGATGCCGACCGAGTGACTCTGACCGGCCAGCCGCACGACGAACGCCTGATCGCGATAGACTAGGGAGACGGGCTCAGCGGAATGAGCCAAACCAGCGATGCAAACGGCAAGCGGCAACAACATCGGTACAGGCGGTGGCGCATAGTGTACTGCCGCGACTGCCCAAGGTACGACGCGGAGGCGCGGAAGTGCCGAGACGGCAAGGTCAACCCGCAGAAGTACGAGTTGGCCGTGGACGTCGCCAACGTGCTGGGAGTACGGGCGATCTGCACGTACAACGACTTCCGCGAGCGCCTGGTCCTGTCTCGCCGCCGACAGACCGAAGCGGAGCCGCCCACGGAAGCGTCAGAATGAGACCGCCCATGCGACTTCGGACACTGCCCCTTCTGACGCTCGCCGCATTGGCGTTCGGGTCTTCATGTGCGCGCTTTCCCGACACGGGGGACTCGGGCGAGTTGGTTCGCCTCTCGTTCACGCTCCAGTTCGACCGGGAGATCAATCGCAGTTATGTCTATGTCGTCGCGTTGAACCCATCCACACAAGACACACCGACGACTACCGGTCCCATCCCGGTCATCGCTCCACCGTGGGGCAATGGCTTTGTCGCGGGGCAGGCAACCCACTTCGTGGGCTTCAACTTCTTGGTTCCGGGCCAGTTCAATTTATATCGCTTTAGAGACACGAACCTGAACGAATACGAGTTTGTGGGCGTGCCACTATTGGCCGACGACGTACTGCCCGGCACGAACCGGCTGCGGTTCGAGATTTCGATCAACCAGTTGGCGCGCACCACGGCCGAGGCCGAGGCGTTCCGTTCGCTCCAGATCAACCTCTTAGCCATGGACCGTGTGCCCCAGAGCGGCACGAGCAAGGTCTGGGAGGCGCTGGGCGATGGGCGGCTGCCTTCGCAGATCAACTCGCCGATCACGGTGTCGCTTCGCACCAGCCGAACGTACACGAACAGCACGTTCTTCGACTTGGAGCCGCGCAACGATGTGGCCGACCCTGACCTCGATCTGGTGGACTTCGTCGTCGAGGTGCGCAGGAACTAGCCGATGCCCAAGGTCAGCGTCCTCCTGACGTGCTACAACCACGTCCGCTTCCTTCCTGCGGCCTACGCCTCGATTCTCGCGCAGACGCATCGCGACTGGGAGATCATCGCGATCGACGATGGCTCGACCGACGGAACGCGCGAGTGGCTCGCCGAAAACGCCAAAGAAGCGCACCTGGAATTTAACAAAACCAACTTGGGAACCTACGGGACGCTCAACCGAGCGCTGGCGCTCTCGACGGGCGAGGTGGTGGCGGTCTTCAACGACGACGACCTATGGGAGCCCACCAAGTTGGAGCGGCAGTTGGAGATTCTGGGCGCCTATCCCAAGGTGGGGCTCGTGCACACCGACGGCACGTTCATCGGCGGCGAAGGCGAGCGCCTGCCGGGCAATCCGCTGGGGTTCGCTTTCCCCCGGACCCGCACCGGCGACGTGCTGCTCGACCTGATCTACCACAACAAGATCATCGCGAGCGCGGCGCTGGTTCGGCGCGAGTGCTTCGCTCGGTGCGGTGTGTTCAACCCGGCCTACTTCGGTTCGGGCGATTGGGAGATGTGGCTTCGGATCGCCGAGCGGTACGACGCGGGCTACGTGGACGAACCGCTGACCCACTACCGCGTTCACGGCACCAACGCGAGCCACAAACTGGAGCGCATCTGGCGCGACGACCAGATGCTGCGCGAGTGGATCCGGTCGCGCGAGGCGTTCTATCGGCGGCGCGGGTGCGACGCCGGGCGGTTGCGCGCGGCGCTGGCCCACAACGAAGCGTGCCTGGGAACGGTGCGCATGCTGAACGGCGACTCGGATGGTGCGCGGCAGGCGTATCTGCGCTCGCTGCGCTTCAACCCGACGCGCGTGAAGACGTGGCTCAGACTAGGCGCAACGGGGCTGCCGCGTTCGGCGTTTCGCAAGTTGCTCTGATTCGCGAGGCAACGGCGTCTGAATAAATGAGCACGGCAGGCTGCGCTATGAGCCATCTCCACCATCGGTTGAGGCAGACCCTTCTGGGTTTCATCGTTGCGGGTACGAGCGGGCTCGCCGCTCTTGTGCCAGCGTGTATCTGGGACCACGACACGATCAAGATGGAGCGGTCCCGCTTTCCAACTGCGCTGGAACTCATCACGGGGAAGTTTCTGCGTCACTCGCCCGAGTTCTATCGCTGGCGCATCGAAGATCGCCTCAAGAAGTTGGAGACCGACCCGAACGACGTTCGCGCTCTGGACGACCTGGCCGCCGCCTACGACAAGACCGGCCAGCACGATCGCGCGATCGAGGTGGCGCGTTCCATCGAGAAGATCCAACCGGGTCGGTACGAGACGGCCGCCAACCTGGGCACGTTCCTGATTCACGCCGGACGACTCGAAGAAGGGCTCGAGCATATCGAGCGGGCCATCGAGATCAATCCCGATGCCCACTTTGGACGGGAAGTGGTCCAGAAGCAACTGGTGGAGTACGTTTTGGCTCGGCGCGCCAGCGGTGCGACGCTGCCCCTTGGCGAGTTCGACCTTTCGAAGAACAGAAAAGTGTCTCCTCGTGGGGTGAAGCACACGTTCTTCCATCACCTGCGGAGCAAGAAGCAGGCGTCGCATGGCAGGAATGCTCAGCTTGAAAGAGCCGAACTGGATGCAGCGATCAAAGGCGTGTTGGGCATGATGCGGTTCGGGACGCACGACTCGCCCGTGCTCTTGGAAGCGCTTGGGTTTCTGCTGGCGGCAGACGACTTGCCAACGGCCCAAGATGCCAAGCTGTTGGCCTCGCGCGCGTTCCTGATGGCCTCGATGAAAGCTGAGGATGGCCAGGCGAAGACGGCCTACCGTGCGCTGGCAGAAGGTGCCCTTGTCGGGCAGACGCCTGGTCGCGGAACTGACCAGATCACGCTCGAAGAAGTCGAGGAGACTTTCCAGCGTGAGCTCGCCGACGCCGAGTCTTGGTATGCCGACCTACGCAGCAAGGAAATCCGGTGGGTCCGCGAGAGCGACGACCCGGAAGCCGAGTTCGACAAGTTGTATGCCGAGGAGCCGTCGGTGGCCGATTCGGGCGGCGACCCCATCACCCTGATGCTCCCTCTGCCGGTGATGGCGCTGCTCGTTGCGCTGGCGCTGGGCGGGTATCTCTTGTTCAAGGCGCGTCGTTCAGCAGGCTAGACGCCAACCGGCAACGGATTGAAGCCGACTCATCCACTGGCTCCCCCTTCACTTCCGAAGGTTCTTTGCTTCGGCATCGGCAAGGACGAACGCGTCCCACAGGTGGCCGATTATGCCCTTCATCCTCACGCTCTTGGCTGCGCCTGGCAAGCCCACCAGACTTAAATACTCTTGCGGGCCGACTGTGAGTGCCAGCTGTATCATGTCGAGCTCACGCCTCAGGTCGCTGTCTACATACTCATCCAGATTCGTCCCTGCTGCCAACTCGGCTTCGGTCAGAGCTCGACCGCGCAAGACGTACGCCGAGCGCTGCAAGCTTTGAACCTGTTCTAGCCTGGTTCGAAGGTAATAGATGGTCCAAGGCGGCTTCCCCTTCGGGTCGGTACCGGCGAGGCTCTTGAACGAATTGCACACACGGTCGAACTCCTGCCGGATCTTGACTATGTCCGAGTCAGGCGGAGGCGCAAGCGCGTTCCCGACAAGAGCGCACACCGCTACGAGAACAATTATGATCTTCACCGTGCCATAGTACCCATGCCAGTTCCACTTGAGCCCATTGGCTCGCTAAGGTTCAACGAGTCTGCGGGTAACATGGGCGTCGAAGATGGCGGCTATCAGGTGTGGACGTGAGGACGCTGATGGAGTTGGGGGGAGTGGAAGGAAGTGGCGACGCTGATGGAAATCTACGCGCGCGCCAGCCGCGACACGAAGCGCGAAGCGATTCGGATTCTGGCCGAAACGTTGCTCTAAGTACGCGGGACTTAGTACGCAGTGTTCTGAAATGCTCCGGTTTGTTCAAGTTTGTTGGGTCAACTTGGTCGGGGCGACTGGATTCGAACCAGCGACCCCCTGCTCCCAAAGCAGGGTCCTCGGGGTGTCCGACACCTAGAAACCCAGGTAGAAACGGCGACCGGACGACGAACCTGAGCAACACCCGCCAGGCGGTAACTACCGCCACCCCAAACGCAGAAAAGCCCCCTCCGGCCCGAAGGCCAGAGGGGGTGCGGGGATTCGTCAGCCTTGATCGGTCGGGTCGCCGGGCGGTTGGACCGGCTGCTGGACGATCTGCTGGACGATCTGGATGATGACGTTGGCCGGTTCCCAGTTGGCGCGCTTGGCGGCCTCCTGGATCGCGAGCAACTGATGTTCGGTGACGATGTAGGTCTGCATAGGTTACGTCTTGGTGAGAGTGTACGTGACCCCGCCGGAGCGGAGCTTGAGATCGGTGCCGTCGAACCAGATGTCGCCGTCGTTTGGGGACGTCGGCGCGGTCCCCGCTCGGATGCGAAGCGACGCGCGAGTGGCGGAGCTCGCCAATAGATCGAGCGTGGCGGTCGGGGTGGTCGAAGCACCGATGAAGACCCGTCCTCCGTCTCGTGCGACCGTCCAATCGCCGGAACCGTCGATTTTCGCACGCACTGTGCCCGTCGAGGTGTTCACCGCCGAGGCGGTGTAGAACCAGACTTCGGTAGCAGCTTGACCGCTGGACGTACCGCCACCAATGTTCAAGGCGTTGGCGGCGAGTTGGGCTGCAAGATAAAAGGCCACAAAAGCGTTCTGCGAGTTCACGTAGGCCCTTGTGCCGAGCCGCGTCTGCTTCGTCGCGTTGTCGCTGTCGGTGTCGGCGGTGATGAACAGTCCGCTGGTCCCGACTGCGTGAAAAACGTACGCCGGGGAACTGACTCCGATACCGAGTCGGCTGTTGGTGTAGTCCCAGACGAGCGAAGTCGAGGACGCCAGCACCCCCGACGCCCCTTGGTAGAGGATGTTCTTCGCCGCCCCCCCGCTCATGGGGTCGCCAACTGTCAGCGCACCGAACGCAAACGACGATGCGCCCGTGGCCCTGAGCAGGTGTCCGGACGTGAGCCCCGACGCAGAGTGCTTCGACACCAGATCGTGCGTCGGCAGGTCTGCGGCGAGCAAAGCCCGAGTCTCGAAGGACGCGCCGCCCGAATGGACGGCGACGAACAGCCCCGCCGAAGGCGAGGCGATCAGGTCCGAGGGAACCAGCAGAGCGGGCAGAGGAGCGGTAGGCATGAGCGTTTACACCGTGTACCAATCGCCGCCGAAGCAGGCGATTCTGATGGAGCCGTAGGCGAGCGAGATCACCCGGTTGGAGCCCGACCCGTCGAGGTTGATGCCGGAAGCGGGGTCGAGCGTGATGTTGTTGGTGCCGGCAGTCCCCGAGACGTCCTTGATCGTCACGATGCGCCCGTCGTCCCATCCGGTAGGGTCCACGAGGTTGATCGTCACCGCGCCGCCCGTCGTGTCCACCGCCAGGAAGGCGTCGCCGACCTCGATGTCGTCCGTGGTCGTCACCGCGCGGGCCGCAAAGCCCCACCCCGGCACCCCGTTGTTCGTCAGCCGCGTCTCGTTGCCCGAGTCGTCCCGGTAGTACAGCTCCGAGTCGCTCGCCTTCGCGAACAGCTTCCCGAAGCCCGATTCGTCGCTCGGAGAGCCGCCCTGCTCGGCCAGCGTCAGCCCCGGAGCCGTCGGCGAAACCCCGAACTGGAAAGCCCGAGTCGGCACCACGCCGAACCCGAGTCGCCCGTTCGCGCCGTCGTAGATCCATCCCGTCCCGTTGCTCGGGTCCCCAAACGTCCAGGTCCGCGCCGACAGCGAAAACCGAGGCGCGTGCCAGCGGTTCTCGGTCGTCACGCTCGTGATCGCGCCGCCGCTCGTCACCGCCTTTCCGAGGCAGACGTAGCCCGCGCCCGGCGAGGTCGTGGTGGCCGTGTCCACCGTGTTCCCCTCGTTGTCGATCCAGACGTAGCGGGTCGATGCGTCGGGCAGCGTGTGGTCGGCCACGCTCGCCAGCGAAACCGTCTTGAGCGTCGTCAGCACGCCCGCCGCGATGGGCAGATCGAGGTCCGCAGCGGTCGAGAGCGTCAGCCCGCTGATCACGCCGTAGCCCCAGACGTGCAGCGCCGTAAGCTCCAACGCTTCGAAGTTCCCGTTGTAGCCTGCGGCCGTCAAAACGCCGCCCGTCGAGATGTCGGTGTAGCCAGCCATTTAGACCTCTGTCCAATCCTCGCCCTGGTTCGTCGAGCGGAACTTCTTGATCGTGCCGCCGACCTCGATCGTGGCGATCAGCGAGCGGTGCGAATCGGGGGCCACGACCAGGCCGATGCGGGCCGCCGAACCCGTCAGGATCGTCCCAGCCGTCACGATCCCAGAAGCCGAATCCGTCTCGCGCTTGCACACGAAGTCGGCCCCGTCGTGGTACGCGTAGAACAGCCAGCCCGTGCGCTCGTCCGCGCACACGGCGACCTCCGTGCCGCTCCCTACCGCCACGGGCGCGCTCCAGTTTTCGCCTTGGTCATAGCTCAGAATCCTCGAAACGTCGCCATCGTCCGCGTAGGCGATGCAGACCGCGCCGGTCGGCAGAACCGCGATCCCCGCAGCGGAAACGTCCGCCGATGCGACCGCTCGAAACTCGTCGTCGATCCCGCCGATCTCGTAGCGTCGGCACCAAACGCCGTCGCCGTCCACCCGCGCGTCGTAGAGCAGGCCGTAGCGGTGGTCCGCAGCGCTCGCCACGTCGCCGCCGCGAATCTCCTCGCCCGTCGAAACGAAGTAGCCGTGCCAGGGGCTGGCCATGGCTTTCTTCTCGCCGCTCCACACCACCGGATAGGTCGGGCCTTCCTCGTTGTCCACGGCCAGCGCGTGGTCGCGGATGCTCCAGCCCGCCTGGCTCAGCAGGGCCGACGCGCCGGTGATCTCGGTCGCGCCATCGGGGTCGAAGTGCCCCACCGCCTCGGTCTGGCTTGCGACGAACCGCCGCTGGGAACAGTACGACCAGCTCTTGAGGATCGGAGTCGTCCCCGTCTCTGCCAGGCCCTCGTTGCGCTCCCAGTTTGGGCACATCAGCGCGGGCGGGCACTCGGCCAGCCCGTTGATCAGCGCCATCGACGCCGAAGAGCCGTTCCGGACGGCCACGGCCATCGTGCCGCTGGCCGCGTCGTTCACACCCTGCCCCTCCTGCGGGTCGAACGTCTGCGCCAGCCGAGCGGCCATCCCCGTCAGCGGGTCGCGCCCCTCGTAAACGAGGTTGCGCCAGCAGAACCAGTCGTAGACCGTCGGAGACCGGTAGGCTTCGGCGGGCACCGGCACCACCGGCAGAGCGGTGGGAAACTCCCAAGCCCCGAACCGCGCCGCGCCGCCGGTCGGATACAGGAGCGCCGCGACCTGCGGGGTCTCGGGCACCACTTGCGGAACGTCCGTGAACTGCGTCAGGACCGGGTACTCGAGGTCGAACGAACCGCCCGGAGCCGAGAGCGTCACCGTGAACCGCAGGGTCGCCGACGTCCGCGTCGGCAGGAGCTGGTAGACCGTGTTTCGGTCGGGGTCGAGCATCGAAGGCAGCGAGTAGCCGTCTCCAAGCAGGTCTACGCCGCGATCGCGGCCCACGAACGCCAGCCAGCCGAACTCGCGAGCCCACGATCCGACGTAGCGCTTCGCGGGCCTGGTCGTCGGCCACGTGTAGGAATCCGAATGCGCCCCCGCGCCCTCGGAGGCCAGTTCGGTCGCCGAGCCATCCCAGCCGACCAACTCCACCAGGACCGAGGCGATGTCCGCGCCCGCCCATTCGAGGTCGAACGTTTCGGCGAACGCCGAATAGCACCACGGCTCGCGGGAGATCGAAGCCAGGTCGCATTCCAGCACGACCGTTGATTCGCCGGGGTCGGCGGTCACGGCCATGTTCGACCCGTGGACGACCGAGCCGTCCGTCACGCTCCAGATCGCCGGGTCCAAGTAGGTCTTGGTCTTGTTCGTCTCGCTGGCCAGAGCGTCCACCTGGAAGCGAGAGACGCCCCACCAGTGGGTGTCCTGACCGAATACGGCAGACACGTAGCCGAAGAGCAGCCCGTCCTGCATGGGCTCCAAGAACACGTCGTGCCGCCGATGCGTGTTCTCTCCGCCCGGCAGGTCCGGGTGGTGAGCCCACTGCTGGCGGCCCCACAGCCAGTACACGCTCGGGTTGGCCCGCTCGCCGAACACCGGCCACTCGTAGGGCTGAAGGTCGCCGCTCGCCACGTCCGGCGGGAACCACAGGAACAGCGACCAATGCGGGCTGCAAGTCGTGTTGATGTAGCGAGCAAGGTTCGCTTCCGCCGCGCCCGACCCGACCAGCAGGTAGGGCAGCACGTCGCTCGGCTGGTTCACGCTCGGCGCGCCGCCCGATACCGCAGAGTCCGAGACCAGCCCGCTGGCGTCGCTCAAATAGAACGTCCGGCTGAACGTGTACCCGCCGTAGATGGAGTCCGCGAACGGATCCTCGATCGCGTGCGCCGCCGAGCCGACGTTGGCCAGGAACTCCGACCGCGCAGGGCTGAGCTCGGTGCTCGCCACGGTCGCAGTCCCGCCCGTGTAGGCGTCGCAGACGATGCTGGCCGTGCGCTGCGCCTGCGGAAAACCGCCCCGATAGACGAGAGCCGCGTAGTCGGGTCCCAGCCGCGCCACCGACCTCGAGTACTGCGGGATCGGCACGAACGAGCTCGACGCCACGTCCCAGTCGCGCGACGTGGGGCTCGTCTGCTCCCACCTCGCCCACGCCTCGGCGGTGCCCGCGTTGGTCGCCGTGCAGGTCACGGAGGGAGCCGCGAGCGCGCAGCCGGCCGCAGGAACCGCCTCGACCGACAGCGCGACCGCAGGAGCGTGCCACGTCGAGCCGATCAGCCACCGATAGCCGCCAGCCGTGACCGCCGCCGTCGCCGAATGCTCGAACGTGCCGAGCCCAGGAAACGCCGGACCGTCCTCGGCGGGCTGAAGAGACAGCGAGGCCGTCGCGCCGACCCTCGGCGGAATCCCGATCAGCGGAATGCTGGCCGGAGTCAAGAGCCCGAGCGGCCCGTACTGCCACGCCAGGCCGCTCGAATACACGAGCGAACCCTGCGCGTAGAACCGCAAAGCCGACCAGCGCACCTCCCAGACGTAGAGCCCGGACACGATCCGGACGTAGACCCGCAGGTCGTCCAGTTCGAGCCGAGCCGCGGGCGCCGACTGCCAGCCGGGCACCACCTCGGTGTGGATCGGAACGCCGCCGATCGAGAGCGCGTACTCGCACTCCGCCGACCCGCCCGAAACGATCCGGTAGCGGCTCTGGGCCGAAATCTTGAACCCGCTGGTGGTCGAGCCCGCCCCGCTCTGGAACGAGCTCTCCGCGTAGCCCCCGCAGAGTTCGATGCCGTTCGCGCCGTCGCTCACGACGTAGGCCGCCGTCGCGTACACCGACTGCTCCCATCGGTCGCAACTCCAGTACAGCCCCGCGTTCATGCTAACAGTCGCGCCATGCGCATCGACGATCTTCTGGGCGAATCCCGCTGGCTGATTCCGTGGTGCGTCATGTGCTACGCCCTCGGCTGGATTCTAGGTCTGCTCTAACTCACCGCGTCGGTCCCGCCGACCCGCGAGTAGCCGACCACGAACGCGAGTTCGCCGCTCGTGGGCTCGGTGAGGTTCGCCGTCGCCCGCGTGGGCAACTGCGGGACGTCCACGGTCGCCTCGATGGCGCGCGCGCGCGACACGACGGGCCGAAACACGCCCATCCGCTCCATGCGCGCCCGCCTCTCGACGGCTGCGGCCAACAAGTCGGCGGCGATGCTCTTCAAGGCTTGCCTCGCAATCCGGACACAAGCCGCTCCATCTGAGTGCAATCCCGCTCGACGGCGGACACCAGCGCCTTGCACAGGATCGCCTTCTCCGCGTCGCTCGCGGAGCACTGTTGGATCAGGGTCCACGCCGTGTCGTAGACGTTGCTGGAAACCGCGTGCAGCAACTCGTGCTCGACCGTGCGCTCCAGGTCCGCTGCGGACTTCTGATCGCGGACGTCGATGTTGATCTTCGCGAACCGGTACTCGGGCTTCGCCTCGACGCTGGCCGAGCCACCCTCGACGTCCTCTTCGGCCCACTTGATCTCCCAGTCGGCAAGCCCGAACTCGAGCGCCTTGCGGGCGAGGTTGGCGTCCATCCACTCCCTGACGTCTCGCTCGTCCATTACGGCAAATCCTCCACCAGCATCGGCGTGTCCTCGTCGGTCGCTTCGCCCGCCCACTCGCAGACGTAGTTGGCGGTCAGCGCGTAGCGCTGGTCTCGCGTCGGCACGTCCATCGTCGCCTCGACGCGCACGGTCAGCACCCGCCACGCCCCGAGCGAAGCCCGGTCCCCGGCGTCGTCGCGCGTGATCAGCCAAACGAACGTATCGGGCTCGATCTCGGGGTTCCACTCGGCGGGGAACTCGCAGACGATCCGCTCCCGGTCCCGAGCGTCCCAGTGCGCGCGCGCCAACCGGGTCAGGTCCTCGATGGTCTGGCAGATTCCCGTTTCGGCGGCGCCGATCCGCTTCGGAATCGAGCGGCCCGTGAACCGCATGGCGGTCTCGTCGTCCACCTCGTCGGACTCGGACTGAAACACGATCACCGCGTGGGGGTCGTCGCTCAGCGAACCGACGCCCGTGCACAGCAACTTGTTGAATCGGGGCTCGCGGACCGTGACCTCGACGTTGCCCCGAGTCGTGTACTCGTGGGCCGTCCATCGGGTCGCATCGGCGATGCCGCCGCTGTAGCCCGTGGCCAGGTCGCGGTCGGTGAGAATCTTGATCGTCGGCGCGGTCCCGTCGTACTCGGGCCGCAGGTGCACCTTCCACTCGCCGCCGTACCAGCGCACCCGCAGGTCGGGGCACACGCTCTTTCGGATCTCGCGCAGCGCGTCCGCCACCGTGGCGTCGTCGTTGAGCGTGGCCAGGTCCAGCGAGTTGCTGACGCTCGGCATTTTCAGATCGGTTAGCACCGAGTCCGGGTCGTCCACCGCGATGTCGTCGTCGGTGAAACCGGCCCGGCGGATCAGGCTCTTCACCAGGTCCAGAACGCCGAGCTCGGTCAGGCTCTTGTGGTCGCCGACTTCGGCGGCCTCCAGGCGCGCCCACATGTCCACGCACTCCAGTTGGCGCACCATCAACCGCTTCGCGCCGTAGATCGTCGGCTGCTTTTCGACGATGTAGCCGTCGAAAACGTTGGTGGACGAAATCTCGACCCTGAGCGGCCCGCCCGTGCGGAACAGGTTGGGCAGGTCGCCGGGGTCGGGCCCGAGCCTCACGAACGCCCGAGCGGGCTCCATATCGGCGCTCAGGTCGAAGCGCACGGTCTGCCAAAGGTCGCTCGCGTCCACCGGGGTCCACGACGGCTCGTGGGTGGTCTCGGCCACCTCGTAGTCCAGCGAGTAGACCTCGGGGCTGTAGCGGCCGTTCGTCGAGCCCTTCAGCCCGAGCCGCGCCACGATCCCCGTATCCGCCGCGTCGTCCCAAGTGGTCGCGGCCGCCTGGTTGTACATGGCCACGGTCACGTCGGCGGGCGTGTCGCCGGGCTCGGCAACCTGGCCCTCGTAGCCCCGCGCCACGACCGAAGGCGTTTGGTCAGGCTTGGGCTCCGGCAGACTCTCGACGCCGATGTCCGCGTACTCGTAGTTCGTCGAATAGGCCACCCTGTGGACCGAGAGGCTCATGCCCCAGTCCAGCTTCGGCATTCCGAACTCGAGCGGCGCGGGCGGAACCTTCCGGAATTGCCGGAGGGTTGCGTCCCACGGGCAGGAATAGCCGAGGGCCTTGAGGTCGATGAGCGCCCCCTGCGAACCGCTCACGCTCGCCGACTGGGTGCGGAAGTTCCGCAGCTTGTTCTCGGGCAACTGCGAGCTGTACACCCCGATCCAGCGGTCCCCGAACGGGATCACCGTGATCTGGTAGCTCTGCGTGTGGCCGACCGAGCCGCTGAGGAACCGGAACGACTGCGCCAGCCGGTAGGCCGAGCCCGGCGTCTCGCTCTCGCGCGCGTAGAACCGCGCCGACCCGTCCATGTCGAACAAGATCGCGAAGCGGCCCCCGAACCCGACGGCGAAGAACGCCTGGGCCCGGTCCACGAAAATCCCCGTCGGCTGGATCCAAACGCTGAACCCCTCGTTGAGGGCCAGCGGCACGCTGGTCCTGGCCGCCGCCGAGAGAACCGTCTCCAGGCTCGCGGCGATCAGCGCCTCGATGAGCGCCGATGTGGGCGACACGTCTGCCAGGCTCGCGCCGGAGGACGCGCGCCGAACGGCGAAAGCGTTGCCGGTGCGGTAGTCCAGAAACTCGTTGGCCCCGAACAGGAACTGATTGTAGGGGATCGCGTCCGGGAGCGACACGGCGTAGTCGGGCTGCAACACCTTCGGGCGGAGCATCAGCAGCCCGGTGTTCGGCTCCTGCCAGATCGCGCTCGGCACGCTCGTCGGCACCCACCCGTCGCCAGCGTCGTTCACCGACTGGAATCGGAACGACTGCGCCGCCACGCTCCTCGACCACCCCTCGCGCAACAACTCCGTGCGCACCGGGTTCAAGGTCAGGGTGAGGAATGCGGCCATGTTACAATGCCTGCATGATCTTGGCGGCGGTCGCGGCGTGGACTCTCGGGCTTGGCCCGTCGCTCATCGAGGTGAGGCCGTCCGAAACCGGAATTCCGCCGACGATCAACGATGCCAAACACGTGATCGCGCTGCCGACAAACCCGCGCCGCGCGCCGACGGTGGTGTTCCTGCCCGCAACCGACTGGCAACCGATCTGGTACCGCACCTACGCGCGCACCCTGGCCGCGCACGGATGGCGCGTCATCGCGCTCAGCTATCCAAACCTCCAAAACGTGGATCGCCTGTGCCGCGAGGACCCCGACCAAGATGCTCACGGCAAGCTGCGGCGCGAGGTCCTTTTCGGTGGCGACTGGTCGCCGCACGTGGCGATACCCTACGAGCAGAGCGTCCTGGCTCGCCTCAACCGGCTGATTCTGTGGCTGCGAGTCAACAGGCCAACCGACGATTGGAATCTGCTCGCGAGCCGAGTATCCATAGGGGGACACTCGCAGGGAGGCGGCCACGCCGCGTATTGGGCCCAGGAGACCCGCTTCAGGTCGGTGTTCCTGATAGGAGCCACGGAAGACCGCTTCCTCGACGGAAGAACGCCGCTGTGGACGCTCAGGCCGTCCGTCACGACGCCAGCGGCATGGTCCGCGCTTTCGCACGCGCAAGACGGTCTTCTGTCGCTCCAGTCGGCCAACTGGAACCGGCTGAATGTTTCACGTCGAACATTGGCGAGCTTCGACACTGGCCCACACGATCCGCACGAGGCCATCGTCCTCGACGAACGCACGCCGATCGGGCCAATCGGGCCAGTGTTCGCCCCGTTCTGGATCGCGCAACTGTCTGGCAGGCGCTAGCGCATCTGGTTGGCGATCGCCTTGGCAACGCCACGTTCCAAGTCGTCGCTCTTCTGAGGCGTCCCGCCGCCGAACAGCCGACCCAGGCGATCCTCGAAGGTCGTCCCGTTGGCGTCGCGGCGGCCAGCGTTGCCCGTGAGGTGCTCCAGGCCCTTCACGACCCCGTACATTCCCGCAAGCCCGGCAGCGGTCAACCCCGCCACCGCTCCCGCTGGGCCGACCATTCCGCGAGCGGCCCACTTCAGGTTGTTGAGGGCCGCCGCTCGGCCGTAGAGCCGCTGAGGGCCTCCGGCGATCCCGCCGACGCTCTGGGCCACAGCCGCCCGAGTCGCCGCAGCCGCCAGCGCGTTGAGCGCCGCGACCGCGCGGCCCATGCCGCCGATCATCATGTAGAGCCCGCCGCCCACCAGGCCGACGATGGTCACCATGCCGGCCCAGCCGTTCGTGACGGCGTTCAGGTGCGCCAAGAAACCGATCAGCCCCGTGAGCAACGGGGCCAAGGCGGCCATCAGCTCGCCGAGCAGTTTGCCGGTCGGCGCGAGAGCCCGGTTGACGGCCTCCAGCGCGTTCTGCAGCTGCACGGTCGGCAGCTTGGACAGCCTCGCCGCAGCCTCCCGCGCTTCGGGCGAGTCGCTGGCCTTCAGTATCGCGTCGATGACCTTCTTCGACTCCATCCCGTAGAGGTCGCGGCTGCTCGACACGCCGAGCTCTTTGAGTAGGGCCGCCATCGGGAACCCGTTGTTTACGAGCTGAAGCACGTCCTGGCCCATGACGCGCTCGCTCGACGCGAGTTGGGAAATCGCCACGCCAGAACCCCGAAGCTGCTCGTTGGTCATGCCGCCGAGGGCGCCCAGGGCCTCCAGGGCCTTGACCATCTGAAGCGTCTTTCCGGTTTGTCCGGTCATGGACTGCCAAATGCGGGCCACGTCCTGCAACTCGGTCGCGCCAAACGCAGACGCCGCCGCGATGCGCTGAACCTCGTCGGCGATCCGCGAGCCCGCGCCCGAACCGGCAGCCGCTTCCATGCTGATGCGGAAGCGCTCCATGTTCTCGTAACGCCCGCAGCGAAACGACCGCGATCGCCCCGCCCATGGTGGCCGCCGCCGCGCCCATCGCTTTCTGCGTCGAGTTGATCTTGGACGCCGTTTTGTCGGCGGCCGCACCCACCGACTCCAGCGCGCGGATCACGTCCTGCGCGCCGTTGACGCGCAGGCCGACCTTCAGAACTTCGCTCAGTGCCATGTCACGAATCCCTCAGCCATTGGATGGTCGCGGCAAGCTCGATCTCTTGGTCCGTCCATCCCTCGCGCCGCAACACGCTCGCGAGTTTCCCGGTGGCGGCCAACACTCCAGACTCGATCAGGAGTCCTGGGAGGTCGGCTCCGGCGAGTTTCCCGAGGCGATCTCCGCCTGAACATCGATCGCGTCGCCGCTTGCGCCGATGCACTTGGCGGCAGCCTCGGCCAAAGCCCAGAAAAGCGGCCCGTCCTTGGCCGCCAGTTCGGCGATCACGTCGATGGGGTAGTTCTTGCCCTCCTCGTCCACCAGCGTGCGCTGGATGAGCCGGATGGTGGGAACGATCTCTTCGGGGCACTTCCACGTCTCGTTCACACGCGCCGAGACGACCCTCGACAGATGCCCGGCTTCCTCGCGGCGCGCAGGCCCGTCCTGGGCGTAGACGTAGGCGAAGAGCCCGGCGTCCGCCGAGGATCGCACGGTGAACGTCGCGCCCTCGTGAACGACGGTTTCGGTCCGAACCGCAAACCGCTTGTGCTTGAGATGGTCGCGAAGGTTCGACATTAGGAGAACGTCGGGGCTGTGCCGTAGGTCTTGAACGTCGCGCGCAGGGTCGATGGACCCGCGTAGTTCTGTTCGAGGCCCGTGATGACAAACACGCCCGAGAAATTGCGTCCGGTGCCCGCGCCGCTCACCGCAATGGTGAACAAATCGTTGCCCTGAAGCAGACCGAGCGAAGTCGCGTCCTCCAACTTGGTCTCGATCGTCACCTCGAACGACTGCTTGACGATGCGGTGCTGCTCCACCAGGTCTTGAGCCGTAGAGTGGTCCTCGGTCCGGACCTCGGCGCTGAGAGTGATCTGATCGACCTTCAGCGTGTCCGAACTGCCAGCCGTGTACGCGCCGTCGTCCGCGCCGCCGCCCGTGATCGTCACGGTGACGTCCTTGAGAAGAGAGACAGTTGCCATGTTGGTGTTACGTCGGCCTCCTGACCGAAATCAAATAGCGCCCTCCGGCGCGCCGATACTGTTTCCCGCCCTGAGCCGCCTCGGGCAGGGTGAAACCCGAAATCCTATCCACGTTTACGGTGAACGCGTCGACAAAACCCGCCGAATCCCGCAGCACGCGATCGATGTGTCCTGCGAGGGTGAACGGGTACGACGCGCCCTCGGCCACGCACTCGACCAAATAGGTCAGGTCCGCCATCAGTCGAACGCCCTGCGTCGTGTGGTCGAACCCGTCGATCAGGCTGAACACCACGAACGGATAGGTCGCGTTGTGCGGGGCCAGCCCCGAGTAGACGCGCGTCCCGACAAGCGCCGCGACCTGCGCGTCGGCGGTCAGCATTGTGAAGAGGTACTGCTCGGCGGCGTGCTCTTCGAGGCTCGCATCGCCAGGCGCCACCGCGACCCCGGCGTAGAACACACCTTCCTGAGCGTCGGCGAAAATCCCGGTCGCCTCCCAGCGCCACGTCCATGTGCCCGCCTGATCCACCTCGTGGACAACACGGTACACGCCCTGCGACACTCGGATCAGTTCGACGTCGGTGTCGTAGACGTAAGAAACCGACGAATCGTCCGGCAGGGTGAGCGTCAATTCGATGCTCACCGGGTCGATCAAAGCCCCCTCGTCGTCGCGCCACACGACCGTCAGAACCGCCGATTGGCCGAGCGTGTAAAGGTTTGTCATGCGGGCACCGCCCACGCGGAGCTTCTAGGCTTCCGCTCTCGGGCCAGACTCGACAAAGCGGTCTCGTCCCCGGCCCCGACCCCGGCGACACCCTCAGGCTGCACGCCGACTTGCGGGGCCAGCCCCGCCTTGAACGCCAGCGATGCGCCGTAGTAGTCGCCCCGCCGCTCGGCAGGGTCCCAAGACGACAGCCCCCAGGCCGTATGCTCGGCGGCGTCCTCGCCGTTGCTCTTGTTCTGCCCGGTGTAGACCGACAGGACCTCCAGTCCAGGCAGAAAACGCATCCGGCGCACGCCCTCGCGCAGGCAGCGGCCACGCTCCAACTGGTCCGCTGGGCGGTTGCGCCACTCGTTCCCGTTCGCGTCGGTTAGTCCGCACGAGTACAGGTGGTTGCCGTGCTCGGTCACCCAAAGCGGCAAATCTCGATACGGCTGGTGCTCTTCGCGAAGCCGGGCCGCGATGTGGAACACCCGCTGGAACGCCAGGTCCGCGTACAAACGTCGCCCCAGCGTCCTACGGTCGATGAAAGGCTGTGTCGCTTCGATCAACGTGGGCGGCGTCGGCCCGGTCGTGTTCACCGCGTAGGCGTTGGTGGACACGGCGTCGAACTCGCTCCAGTAGTCGCGCGACGTCGCCATGCTGGCCAACTCCTGCTCGAAAATTTCCACCGAGGTGATTGGATCGGTGCCCGGCGAGCCGTTGGGACACGGCCCCACCAGCCGGCAGGGCAAGCACGCTGCCTTGACACCCGGCAGAATCAGATCGTTGCGGTCGTGGAACTCGGACGGCCACGTTCCCGCAGGGTTGGCGGTCTTGAATCCCGTGCTTTGGGCGCTCCACGTCGAAAACAGGCAACCGCCCGGCCCGCCTCCCAGCCCCGGCTCGTTCCACCACTGAAACGTAAGGTCGGCGAGGTCTCGACCGTCGTACTGCCAGTACCGCTTGATGTCGGCGATCATCGTCTCGTACTCGTCGCCCATCGCGAGCCAAAGCGAGTTCCCTGTCCCGGCGGGCGGCACAGCCGGAAACGTCCACGGCACCCCGCCGTTCAGCGACAACCACTTGGCCGAGTCGCTGCGCGGCCCGTACGCGAGCAGCGCGAGCAGCTTTAAGCCCGATTGCGCGACCTCCCGAACCGCTTCGCGCAGATACCGTTTCTCCCGAGGCCTCGGATCCGCTGCGTAGTCGCTGCTCGGGTCCGGCGCATAGGTGTCGAGAGGAAACCCCACCCGCACGCCCGCGAAGCCCATCCGAACCGCGTAGCCGCACAGAGCGCGGTGCTTCCCGAAGAAGCCTGACTGCGCCGCCAGTCCTCCGATCCACGTTTCGGGTGCGCTCATAGCCTGTTACAGAGAAGAAACGGTGTCGCGTTTGGAAACTCGTTGGCGGTGGCGCCGACCTCGGTGCATTGCGCCGAAGCCACGTCTTCGGGGAAGTCGTCCTCGATAGCGTCGTAGCCGTACACGTTGCCCGTGTTCAGGAAGAAGTTCCGCTGGAACGGCCAGGCCGACGCACCCTGAAACGGCCAGTACGCCACGTTGTGCAAGCCTCTAAGCCCTCCGCCCGACTCTCCCAGATTGGACTGGTAGCGCTCCGTGGCGAGCAGGACCAAGATCGGGCCAGGGCGATAGACCCGTACCGGCCTCTCGAACCACACGATGAGCGATTGGTTCGAGTACTGGAGGCAGTCCGTACCCACGAACGCCTCGGACTGGGCGATTGTATCCGCCGGAAGCCCGTTCGCCGGGTTGGCGTGCTGCAATCCGACACGCAGTCTCCTCGATCCCACCATCGCCCCGGACGCCCAGACGCCGAACTGAACAGCGGCGATTTCGACCGGCCACCGAACGTAGTGCCGCAGATAGGCGAGCCTCGGAATCGTCGGGTTGCTCGTCGTGGTCAGTAGCTGACAGAAGCCCGAAGTGGTCGGCGGCGAAGCGTATGCGTCGAACGGCGGAGCCTGAGCCTCCATGTAGGGCGCGCAACCCACCGCGTAGCCCCCGTCGATCTTCACCATGGTTCGCACCGAAAACAGAACCCCGCATACATGATCGAATCGTCGTGCGCGTCCCTGGGCACGGGCGCCACCGGGTTCCCGTCGGGCAACCCAGACTCGATGTCCGTTCGCTGCAAAGAGGGTGTCGCTATCAGGTCCGCGTTCGTCGCGTACATGATCCGTGTGAAGAAGTTCACCGTGGCCGACCCCGCGGGCGTGTACCGCTCGGTGCGAACGGGCATTAGCCCCGCCGTTTCGCCGCCGCCCGTGTCGTACCTCTCCATGTCGATGCACGGCCAGTACAAACCTGGCCTCAAGTCGAGCGTCCCGCTGAAGGGCAGTTCGACCCAGCTCACCGCGCCCAACGTGTGGATTCGATCGCTCATGTTCCCGAGCGGCCCTTCGTCCAACTTGTCCCCGACGCGCCTTCCCGCGTTCGGCCCGTACAAACCTGCTCGGACGCGCACGACCCCCGTGGGGGCAGTCGTGACTCGCCACCGCAGACCCGAAACTCGCGACCGAAACGGCAGCGAGATCGGCACCCACCAGCACAGCGGGTCCGTCTTGACGCTGCCGCCGTCCACTGCCGGGAACGCGGCGGTCGTGGCGACGCTCGGTGTGGCGATTTCCTCGAACTGCGTCCGCACAAACGGCAGGTACGGAAGCTCTACGACGCCCATTCTGTCCACGTGTACGCACAGGTCGCTTCGTCGTCGGCGGCAACCCAGAGATCGACCGTTTCGTCGGCGTCGATCGTGACCGATTGCCCCGGAAGAATCTTGAAGGCAAACTCGGAGGGCGACACCGTGTCGCCCCACAACAGATACAGATTCGACGCGTCGTCGCAGTTGCAGATTGTCGCGGCATCGCGTCCGCCACCCGAAACCGCGATTTGCGATGACTCGTCGGTCGCCGTGCCCAGTCCGTAATCCACCAGCGTCATGGTCTGCCTGCCTTCATGATCGCCCGCCTGACGCGGGCGCGAAACCTGGGAGCCACGGAGCGCAGCGCGCGCCCCATGAAATGCCTAGCCGGACGACCACGCGCCCCGTACTCGACGTAAACCGCGTAGCTCACGCCAGCGGCGACGAACGCCTCCATCGCGCTCTTCGGCTGCGGGGCCGCCTTGGCCGTCCGACCGGGCCGAAGCCCTTTCGCGACGCCGGCCGCCTGGGAGTAGCCCGAACCCCGGAACGTGCGGGTGTAGATCGAGGCCCGGAGAGCCCCCGTGTCCACGGGCGCGCCGACCTTGGCCCGCGCCTCGACCTCGAAGGCCGACTCGGCCACGATCTTGGCCAATTCGCCCGCCAGCCGCGCGCCGCCGCGCTTCAGGGCCCGAGTGTCAGTCGATGCGGTGATGCTGATCATCGGGAAACACCTCGACGCCGATGAACTCGATGCCCTTGCACCCGCTCAAATCCTTGCCGGTCGCGGCCCGAATGTCGGAGACCAACCCGTCGTACCACGCGCGCGGCACGGCCACGAAACTCGGCAACCGCCCGAACGGGTCCGCCTCCTGGCGGTCCTCGATCAACCGGCGGACCTTCAAACTGCTCATTGCACGCGAACCACGAACGCGCCGCGCATCGGCTCCATCGTCGTAGGAGCGTCCACGGCCAACACTTCGTAGGTTACCGAACCGTCCGAAACGCGGTCGGTGGGGTTTACGGTCGTGCCGCTCGGCAGATGCAGAACGTACACCTGTTCGGTCGTCAGCTTCGCGGCGACCTCCTGCTCCCGGCCCTTCGCGGGCATTTCCAGATGCCCCTCGATCCCGCTCTCGCGCAGCGTGTAGGTCTGCGTCTGGCCGCCGTAGCCGTCGCTGGCGATGCTCAGCGCATACGTCGAGAACGAGCCGGTCAGCTTCGCATCGAGCGATGCGCGCATCCGGCCCAGGGTCGAGCTCTGGTTCATTCCACCACCGGGTCGTCGTCGGGGCTGCGCCACTCGGGGCGATAGGATTCAAACTTGTCGTCGTTTGCGGCCAGCGTTCCGGTCTGGAGCCCGCCGCCCGCCTGGGCGCGAACCGCCCGAGCCATTTCCAGCAGGTCCTTCGCCGCCTGCTCCCGAGTCGAGTACTGGCCCAAAGTCACCATCGCGGCCAGCTTCGACCGGTCCCGCGCCAGGATCTCCCACGCCAGGGCCGCCGCCAGCTTCGGGGTCGTCTCCTGGCTCAGAAACCAGTCGATCTCCGAGTCCGTGAAGAGCGCCGCCGCCTCCACCGTGTCCGGAATCAGGAGCCGGGTCTGCCCCCGACTCGTCGTCAGATCGTAGGTGAACGCCATCGCTTGAAACCGTAGGCTCCGGGAGCCGCAAGGCGATCTCCCGGAGCAGGTCGTAGATTCCCGCCAGCAGGTCGATTTCGAGCGAAATGCTCCGGTGGGGAGTGGCCGCGCGAAGCTCGGCGCTGCTGGGGAAGTCTCTCATGGGTTTAGGCCGCCGTCAGGCGGAACGTGGGGTTGGTGTAGGTCGTCGAGCCGACGAGCTGCCGGCAGACGCCCGCGCCGAGGTGGCGAACGGCGAATCCGACGCGCCGCAGGTACTCCGCGCCCACCAGGGGATCGCGGGGCGAGCTGATGTTCGGGCCATCGATCATCAGACCTCGGTACTCGGGGTTCGGGTGGACGCGCTTGGCCAAAGGCTTCGTCGCCGCGTCGATCACCGCGAAGTAGCCGCTCGGCACCCATGGATGGAAGATGCAGCGCACGCCCTCGATGCGGATGTCCGCCTGGACGCCCTGGTCGAGCGCGCGGATCCGCTCGGGAGTCGCGATGATCCCGATGCTGGCCGTGGAGTCCATGACCGCAGAGACGCCGCTCTTCTGGTCGGTGTTGAACAGGGCCACGCAGGTCGATGGGTTCATGCCGTAGCCGAACTTGTTCATCGCCTCGACCGCTGCCACGATCTGGCTCTTGGCGAACGTGGTCGTGTTCAGACCGGCGTAGTGGTTGGCCGCGCTGCCGTAGTTCGAGAAGTTCCCGTAATTCGGCGCGTCGGTTTCTCCGTTGAAGAAGCCCGCCTGGTAGGCCGTGCCGACCGAACCGGCGGTGCGCTTCGTAAAGATCGCCCGCATGAGTTCGCAGGTCACGCGCTCCGCGTCGCCCGCCATCGCGCCGTTCGCCGTCGCGATCACGTCGTCCGCCAGCGCGTCCTGAAGACCGAGCTTCGTGAACGGCGCCGACAGCGAGTAGCTCGACAGTGGGAACTGGAGCAGCCGGTAGGTCTGCTTCTGAGCGTCCGGGTTGGCTCCGTCGCCGTGGGGCTGGAAGGTCAGCGGAGCCTGAGCGACCCGCGCGATCTCCCGAGTCTCCTCGGCGCAGAGCAGAGAAACGAGAGGGTCCTCCGACTTGTTCCAGACCGCCAGCCCATCGACGATGGCCTGCAGCAGCTGGGTCTGGTCGGCGATGTACCCCTGGGTGTATCCGATCATTCCGTTAGACATGAGTGTTGAATCTCCGTGCGGGCCGGGCCCGCCTTAGACGAACGCCACCGTCGAGTTGCCCGACGCCTGAACGCCGATGCTCGAAGGCACGCAGTTGACCAGGAACTGGGTCGCGGAGATCGCGAACCCCACAGCCTGGATGTGGTCGGTGGCCGTCGAGGGCTTGGTGCCCGTCACCGCGCCCGCCGTGTCGCTCGTGTAGAGGCGATCGCCGGGAGTCAGCGAGAGGGTCGGGTCTTCGACTTTGGCCTGGGGAGCGAGTGTCACGCGGTCGCCGGACGCGCCGCCCTTCACCACCACGCCGACCGCCTGGATGGGAGTCGTCGCGTCGGCGTCGGCGAGCACGGCAGCGCCGTCGGAGTTGATTCCGGCCAGTTGGCCGACCGCGAGCGTCGCAGCCGCCGTGAGGGCGAACGCGGTGTCGCGGTTGTATCCGAGGATGTTTGCCATAGTTGTTTTGCTCCGTCAGCGTGTGCAGATGTCTCCAAACCACCGGGGTTCGGGAGGGTTCGGGAGCGGGCGGACCGGCCGTCCGCCCCCGGAAGTTTCTTAGTAGTCGCCCAGGTTGATCCAGTGCATGGTCAACGTGCCGTTGGCGATCAGGTTGCAAGCCGTGCCCGTAACGTCGTGGTCGGCGTCGTCCACGAGGAAGTTGACGAAGCAGTCTTTCGCCGTCCCAGTTCCGTCGTGGACCTTGTTCTCGGTCGCGGTCGATTGGGCGTTCGCCGTGGTCGCGCCAGCGACCGCCTGAGGCGTCGCCGTGGTCGGGATGATGTCTTGCTCGGTCGTCGCCAGGGCGTTGTTGTTGCCCGCCGTGGCCGTGCCGACGCCGACATCGCCGTCCCAATCGTCGTTCACGCCCGCCGAGGACTTCGTCAGGTCGAGGTCGAGGACCGCTCCCAACATGAGGATCGCCCCAGCCGGAAAGTCGTACACCTTCTGGCCCGCGTAGGCCACGACGCCCGCCTCGTCGGTCAGGGCGAAATCCACGTCCTCGAAGGTCAGCACCGTCTTGTGGACGATGCCATCGCCGTACTCGGCGACGGTCAGGCCAGTCACGGCCGCGACCGCTCCCGCACCCGTCGCGGCCAAAGCCGCCTCGGGGCACACGATGTTGAACGCCCACTTGGTCGCCGACAGGGCGATGCCGATCGGCTGGATCACCGCCTCGGCGGCGGTCGGCTTGGTCTGGGTGATCGCCCCGGCGGTCGCCGAGAGATACACGGGCTGGCCGGGAGTCAGAGAGAGAGTCGTGTCCTCGACGACGCCGCTGAGCGCCATCGCGAGGTTCGCACCGGACGCGCCGCCCGTGACGGCCACGCCGACGGCGCGGATGGGAGTGGCCGCGTTGTTGTCGGCCAAAACGAACGAGCCCGAACCGTTGACGCCGACCAGCTCGCCGACGGCGACGGTGGCTCCGGCCTGGAACGGGACGGCGGACTGCCGCTCGTAGCGAAGGATGTTTGCCATGGGTTTGTTTCGCTCCTAGACCCTGTTCGCCAGGGCCGGAAACTGCTTCTTGACCTCTTCGAGCCGCTGCGCCTCGGTTTGTTTCGCCGCGCCGCCCGCGGGGTTCTCGCCGCCTCCCGGAACGGTCGTCTTGGCCCCTCCGAGATACGGCTTGGCCTTCAGCACCGCTTTCAGCCGGGTCTCGATGTCCGCAGAGTCGTCGCTAAGGCCCTCTCGGTCGATGAACCGCGTCGCGTCCGACGGATCGGCGAACCCGAGCTTCGCGGCGGCGGCCCGAACCGAGGCGTCGAGGGCCTTCGCCTCTGCGGCTGCGACCTTCGCGCGATGCTCCTCGAGTTCGGCCCTGAGCCGCTCGGTCTCGCTCATCTCCGACTTCTGGCGCTCGGCCTCGGCGGCTTCGAACTTCCGCAGCTTGGTGCGCCAGTCGGCGGCCTCCTTGCGGACCTTGTCGAGTTCGGCCTTGAGAGCGTCGCCCTCGAGCGTCGTGGTCGCGCCAGCCCCCGAATCGCCAGCGGCGTTCGGATCGGGCGGGGTGGTCTGAGTCTTTGCGGGATCGGGCGCCTGGCCCTGTGTCTGATCGTTTTCAGGCATGGTTGTTAGGGCCCTCCTGGGGCCGCGCGGCGTCACGCCGCCAGATTCAAATCCTTCAAGGGTCGGCGCGTCCGGTACGGCCCCCACTCGTTGCGGCCCTTCCTCACAAGGTCGGCGATGCCGATCTGGCCGCTTCTATACAGCTCGTAGGCGCGCGGCCCGAGGGTCTCGCGCTGCCTGGATTCGGGCAGCTTGGCGAACTCCTCGGCTCCAGGCCTCAGCAGCCGAGGGCCTACCACCGGAATCGGCGAGCATCGGCAGTTCGGATGGCTCGCGAACGGCTCGGTCACGGGGTGGACCGTCCCGTGCATCGCCCAGCACACCACGCAGGTGCGCGAGTCGAGCGCGCTCAGCCACTGCCAACCGTCCACCGTGTCGTCGTGGGCTCGGTAGGTCGCGATGCTCGCAGCCCTGAACGAACGCAGGACCTCGGTCCTCGAAATCGTCAGCGCCCGAGCGCGGGGCGCCTGAAGCGCGTCGCCCAGATCGCGGGCGATGACGCGCGGATTCTGGCCGGACAGCATCCCCTCGATGATCGCCCGCTTCGCGTCGTCCGCAGCCTCTGGCGCGATCGAAGAGAACAGCCGACCCAGCGGCAGATTCGAGCCGAGCGACCGCTCCAGCGCGGCCACGGATTCTACGGGCGGCACAAAAAGCGATGTGTCGATGCCGATCCGAACCGCGGCGCCCTTGACCAGCGATTCCGCAGACGACCTGGCCGCAGCGACGGCGGCGAGACGCCCGCCCTCGACCGTGCGGACCGATTGGACGCCGAACCCGAGCAGCACGTTTTCCAGCGTCTGCAAAGCCCGTTCCAGATCGCCGCGACGCTCCAAAGCGGCCCNNTCTCGGCGGCGAGCCACTTCAGCACCGCGTCGAACTCGCGTTTCATGAGCGCCAAGGCGCCCCGGTAGGCGAGAACGATCGGCAGCGCCGTCTCCTGCTCGACTTTCACGCCCAGGTCGCGGTGCGCCCGTGCGTCGCGCTCGAACGACACCTACTCCCGCTCCTGCCCGCCAGAATCGAACATCGCGGCCCTGCGGGCGGAGTCGCGCTCGTCTTGGGCGTCGCGCTCGGCGGCCATCGCATCGATCTCTTCGGGCGAATACTCGAGCTCCTTCAGAATCTGCGACCGCGACACGCCGAGACGGGCTTTCGCCTCCAGGCCCTCCAGCTGCGCCAGATCGTCGCCGGGCATCGGGTCCTGCCACACCGCGTGGATGCGCTCGGGGTCCAGGGACATCCCGTCGACCATGGCTGCCATCCAGACGGCGCGCTCCAGCGCCGGGCCCCAGACGGCGCGTTTCCGGTCGGTCTTGGCCACGAGCGGCCCATAAAGGATTCTGAGCGCGACGCCGGAAATCGCCGTCGTCCCTTCCATCCGACCGAAGGCCACCCTTGGAACCTCCGAAATCTCCGCGATCGCGTCCCGCAACCGCTCCAGCTCCTCGCCGTAGGCGGGGAACGAACCGTGCCAGCCCACCATCTCGATGCGGCCCTCCGGCGAGTTGAACCAGTAAACCGTCTTGACGCCCTTCTCGGTCGTCTCCGATTGCGGCCTGGCCGAACCGAACACCGCGAGATTGGGCGAGCCGTGGTAGTCGAGCACGTTGAAGTGCGCCAGCGCCGTGTGCTCGTAGCGCTCGACCAATGGCACGATGGGCTCGATCTCGGAGCGACCGAAGCACGACCCGACCACGTGGTCGTTCGGAATCCAAACGAACGGGGGGCCACCCAAAGCGGCCTCGTCGTAAGAGCCCTCGGACACCAAGTGGCCGTCGATGCGGACCGTGACGGTCCCGGCCCTGTAGTCGGCCCGGTACTCGACGTCGCCGCCGGTCGCGAGCTGCGTCTTGTACGCCACCACCATGGCGACCAGCCGCGTGTGGTCGTGCGGATCGAACTCGGGGAAGCAGATCGAGGGGTCGATCCACTTCAGCACCGCGCCCTGTTCGGACGGCTCGATCTTGATGCAGGCGTCCCCGTAGATTCCCGCCTGGTAGGCCGTCTTCAGGAACGCCTCGTCCGAGCCGCTCCGTTGCCACAGGTCGCTGAGGTACTGAGCGTCGGCATCCGAGCCGCTCTCGACCTCGAACGCCAGCGGTTGACCGGCGAGCCACGTCGCCGACACCGTGACCACGGGCCGGAAAAAGTTGTAGACAAGCCGCTTGGACTGCGTCTGCAGCGACGTGTTTTCCCGCACCATCCAGCCGTCGAACAGCCGGGCGAAACGCGCGTAGCGGGCGACCCGGTTCTCCTCGCGGCCCGATTGCGCGGTGCGTCCGATCGACCAGCCGAATAGGT
The DNA here is from genome assembly GCA_002343445.1 of Chthonomonas sp. UBA2387. Classification (GTDB taxonomy): domain Bacteria; phylum Armatimonadota; class Fimbriimonadia; order Fimbriimonadales; family Fimbriimonadaceae; genus UBA2387. The sequence continues at coordinate 70,199 of DDSP01000032.1, read as the reverse complement.
TCATCGCTCACCAAAAAACGTCGAGTGAAAGCCTTCCACCGGGCTGGCCCCGGTCAGTTCGTCGAATGCGTCCGCTGACGCGTCCACTTGGTCGTCGTTTTTCCCCGCAGGAAACGCCCGCAGTTCCTCGATGAAGGCTCCCGTCCACATCCGCCGGGCGCAAAGCACGTTGCCCGACTCGATCTGGGCCGCGAGCGGCGAGGCCCGCACCGCCTTGTCGCCGCGACCGGACACGCGGACCGCCCGCACGTCGTAACCGGCGAGCATCGAGACCAGCCGCATGGCCCACGCCACGCCGCCCGCGCCGGGGTCCTTCGGCAACCTGATCCGCACGCCGGGCCCGTCCGATTTCGCAATGCGGAGAATCTCGCGCTCAACCTCGCCCGGAGTCCACCGTCCACGAACAACGTCCAGCACGACGAACCGACCGTCGGGCGCGCGGCCCATCAGAAGGCCCACGGTCCAGTCGCCGTCCACCGAAGCCGCCAAATCCCACGAGCGCACCAACTCCGAACACGCAGGCAGGCGATCTTCGACCGCCAACAGGCCCACCCGGAAGAACGCGCCCTCGCGAGGGGTCGGGTTCTGCTGGAACAGCGCCTCCCAGGCCCGTTCGCCGTGTTCGCGCCGCATCACCGCGCGGATGCGCTCCAGCGCTGCGACCGGATACCGCTCAGGCCAAAGGGCGTCGCCGGGTCTGCGGCCCAGCGGGTCGCCATCCTCCGCAAACGCCGGCAGCCTCAGGTTTTCGAACGGCTCGGATGCAAGCGCCCTGGCCGCAACGTCGTCCTCGTGCCAACGGGTCAGAGTCAGCACGATCGCGCCGCCCGGCTCCAGGCGGCTGTAAATCTCTTCGGAGTACCACTCCCAGGCCGACTCTCGAAACACCTCGGAATCGGCGTTTTCGCGGCTCTTGATCGGGTCGTCGATCAAAATCAGATCGAAGCCCTGACCAGTCGGCGGCGAGCCCACGCCGCGAGCCATCAGCAGCCCGCCCTCGGACGTGTGCCACTCGTCGGCGGCGGTCGAGTCGCTGGCGAGCTTCAGCCCTTGCTGAACGGCCAGATTGCGCGTCTTTCGGCCCAGCTTGCGGGCGAACCGCTCGTTGTAGCCCGTGACCAGCACCCGCAAAGCGGGCTGTCCCAGCAGCCGGAACACCGGGTACCGAATCGTCGCCGTCTCGCTCTTCGCGTGGCGAGGCGGCATGAAGATGCCCAGCCGGTCGATCTCGCCGCGAGTCACGGCGTCGAGTTTCGCGCACATCGCGTCGATGTGTTGAGGCACCGACCAGCCGGGCTGAATCGTGCGCTCGTACCACTGGCGGTAGCTTGAAAGCGCCGCTGCGGGCGGCTCGGCCATCAGGCCCGCCGCGAGCCCCTCAACCAGCGAGGCGTAGCAGCTCTTCGCCGACCCGCCGCTTGGCCTCTGGATCGTCGACAAACCTGTTGATCGCATCGAGCACCGCCGCGAGGAGCGTTTGGACCTGCTTGGCCGTGACCGCGGTCTCCTCGGCGTACAACCGCTGGAGCTCGATGCGCCGAACGGGCACCGACTCCTGGATCAGAGCCCGGATGTCGGACTCGGCCTTCGCCTGGCCCAACCCGTTCTTGAGGATGTCGCCGAGCGAACCCAGCGCAGTCATCGTCTTGGCCGCGTCCCCGTCGTTCATCGCGGCCCGCGCCTCGCGGTAGGCGTCGTTGGCCTGGCCCCAGAGTTCGGCTTGGCTCTCCTCGCCCAGCTTGGCGAGCCGCTCGCTAAGCAGCGTCTCCAGCAGAGCCAGATGCTCCTGCGCCTGCAGAAGCGAATCGTCGCTCGCCAACTGGCGATAGCGGCTGGCAAGCCGCCTGGGCAGAAACTTGCTGTAACGCGCATGCACCACCGGCCGCCCGCCGCGCGCCCCGTGCATCCGGCAAACCTCGGCACCGGCCACAGCGGCCCGCTTGCACCGCTCCCCGGTGCGCTTCGAAGTGGCTGTGCACTGAGCCATGGTTCGTTTGGAGGATTACTTCTTGCGATCAGCGAAGGATTGCATTCGTTATGACTCCCAAATGCGGACACTGTCGGAAACACCACGTTTCAGCTTTCTCACCCCGTCGGCGACATTGCGGGTGCGCAGTTCAGAAGCCCTTTCGTGATCTGCACATCATGCGGCGCCGCAATCGCCGTAATCAGCCAGTTTGATCCGGGCGTTGTTGCTCGCGAGCTCATGGTCTTGGCAAAAGAGCAGTTCGCAACTATTGACTCGCGGCTCTCCAATATCGAAGCGCAATTGGCCGACATTCGGAACCAGGTCTAAGCGAAGGAATCAGCGACCGCCGAACACGTCGAGGCTGAAGCCAACGAACAGGCCCAAGCGCGGGCGCTCGCGTTCGTAAACGCCCACCGCAGGGCCAGCGTGCAACCACAGGTTGCGAGCCACGGCGTGTTTGCAGACCAACGCGCCGCCGCCACCGTGCCGCCCGGTCGGGTCGCCCCAGACCACTGGCTGCAAATCGAAGCCTTTCAGGCCCAACACGTCCCGGATCGCCCAACGCTGTTCATCGAAGAACAGCATCTCGGACCAGCCGTCGCGAGAGTCCCAGAGGTATGAAGCCTTGACCTGCGGAGTCTGGGAGTGAGCGGACACCGGAGCCAGCAGAAGGAACGCCAGCACCAGCCCGATCCACGGCTTCGGCCCGCTCAGCCGGCTGATCAGCCAGAAGTAGATCGCGTCGATGCCAAAGGCCACAAGCCCGGCGACAAGCTCCCGGAACTGGCCGTCCAGCTCGGGCGGCAACGTGACGCCCGCCACCCGGAAGCCGACCCACCCGATGACCGTGGCCTTGAAGGCCTGCATGGGATCGTATTTCTGTTTCATGGTCCTACCTGTCCAACTTCGCCTCGATACGGTCGAGGCGCCTGAGAATCTCCGTCTGATAGGCTTTGGCCGCCGATCGGTCGGCGTCCACGCCATCGCGCCAGTCGCGCCACTCCTCCGTCCTCCGCTCCTGCTCGCGCTCGAGCTTCGAAATGCTCTGGCCCTGCGCGTCGTGCGCAGCCACGAACATGCCGATCGAGATCCCGGCCGGAATCATCGCCACGGCCAGCCCGATTAGGAACTGAGCCATCGTCAGGTTGCTCTTCAGCCTCTCCGTCATCGCATCTCCTCGCGCACCCGCTGCCGGATGTAGTCGGTGCTCAAACTCGCGCACAAAGGCTTGCCCGGCTCGTGGTCGCTGTGCTGGGTGATGGCCGAAACCGCGATCCCGTAACGGCTGCACAGGTCGGCGCACAAGCGGATCACAGCCGCGATCTGCGCCGTCGAGCAATAAGCGATCTGCTCGCGCCGCGGCTTGGTCAGGCCCTGAAAGCACCAGGCGGGAGCGATCGGCACGCCCGCAGGCTTGAAGCCCGGCGACCCGATCACGCAAACACCCAGCGAAATCGAATTCATGCCCCGCGCCTTGCAGTGCGCCCCAGCCACGCCCTCTCTTCGGCCAGGCTCGACAACGCCGTTCAGCTCAGGGTCGAACGCCAAACGGGACGCCCTGCGCCCGTTCAGCACCACGTAGTGGTAGCCGATGTCGCTCCACCCGTTCCCCGAGGCGTGCCAATCCCGGATCGCCTCCGCGTCGCCCCATTGAGAAGCGCTGCAGTGCAGCACGATGGCGGTCGGTCGAAACGACATCGAGTGTTCACCAAAGACGAAAGAAGGCCGCCGCCCGGGTTGCCCGCGGCTGGAGCCTCTCTCGACGGGCCGACCCGGAAAACCGAACCGTAACCCGGGCCACTGGCCCGCCGCGAGAGGAGGGGAGGTGTCAAGCGTCGGCTCCGCGCGCAACGCGAGAGCCTACGATCGCCATTCTACGCCCCAGGTTCGAGGCTGTCAATTTTAGGCTAAATTATTCTCGCACTTTTTCGCCCAAACCCCTTGACATTCTGTTCCGCATGGTATACAATATCAATGTGGGACAGACCCACAGAGAGGAACACGAACAAATGGATAACTTCTCACCCCGCAGCAGATTTACCTTGAGGGCGGCCGCCGCCATCACCGGAGACGACCCGTGGGCGATGGGCTACACCGAATATTACGGCACGGCTCGAACCTTGCTCGCCGAGATGCGCGACATCAAGCGCGACCACGGCGGCAATGTGGTACTCGCGCTCTACCACAAGGGCAAGCAGGTCGACGACACAAGCGACGTTGAGTTCGCCCTCCGGCTCATTCTTCCCTTATAACCCACCCCACCCCAGACCCTCGGGTTTGGGCTCAGCCCCAGAGGTTGAGCCGAGCCCCGAGGCTCGAAGTAGAGGAACAACAGACATAACCACCACCGAAGCAGCCCAGCGCTGGGGGGTCTCCCGGCGACTCGTCAACCGATGGTGCAGGCAGGGGCGCATCCCGTGCGCCTGCACCCAAACACCTAGGGGCCCAATCTGGGTGATTCCAGACGACGCGCCCCGACCCGACCCGCGACCTGCGGGGCGACCAAAATCATCCGAACCCATAGAGGAGTCCCAGTGACTCTAGCCGTCCCTTCCACCGTCCGCTGGTCGCACCTCCACCTCTCCCGGCTCCCGTCGGGGGAGGTGGCTTTCGACTGGGCGCCCATCGAAGCGCTCTGCGCGGCCAACGGCCTGGACGTCGAGGTGTTCCGCGCCCAGCACGAGGACAACGTGGCCGGGCTGCTGACCGCGTGGTACCGCGCCCACCGGGCGAATGGTGGCGACGCCGACCCTGTCATGGACGCGCTGATCGTGGAGGCTTGGGCCGATGTCAACTGATCGCAAACCAGGCCGCCCTCCGCTCCCGCCCGAGGAGCGGCGAATCAAACTCACGGCCAGAATCTCGGCCCGCGCGATGCGGGCGGTCCAGGACCACGCCGAGGCCAACACGCTGAACCTCAGCCGGGCCGTCGAGGACCTCATCGAGCGAGGATCGAAATGCAAGTCGTGAAAACCAGCAAGCGACGGGTCGTCGCCGACCGCACTGGCGACGAAAGCGCCGCCCGCGTCGTGGCCCAGATGGAACCCGGCACGCGTCTGGTCGGGCTCACCAACGGAGCGTTCTCCCTGCTCAACATCGTCCGCTGCATCCTCGACCGGCTAGGCCCGGCGGACCTCACCATCGCCACCTGGTCGAGCGGGCTGTACGACACCGACGAAATCTCCCGCCTGGCCGAGATTCGCCGCATGGGCGACCGCTAAGGGAACCGCTCCTGGCCGAGCCGAACGAACGCCTCCATCAGCCGCCAGAGCCCTTGAGAGTCCTTCGCCGACACCACGCGGCCCGACCCGTGGACGAACTGTCGGGCCAGGCACCGCTTGATCTCCTCGGCCACGGCCTCGACTCCGCCCGCCGAGTCCAGGGCCGTCCCCTCGACGCCGAGGTACGGGTACGCGATCGCGGGCAGCGGGTCGCGCGGCCTGGTCGAGCCGCCCGGCAAATACTTCCGATAGACCAGCGTGCGCTTGCCATCCACCTCCACCCAAACCTCGTCGTCCTCGACGTGGTGGGTCGGCCACAAGGCGCCCTCGGACCGAGGCGAGCGGCGCCAGCGCACCACCTGCGCCCAGCACCGGCACGCCCGGTTCAACCCGTCGCGGCTCGGGTGCTGCCACCAATGCCAACTGAACACTTCCGGTCGCCCCGGCTTCTCGCGCTTTTCGGTGTACTCAGTGGTCTCCATGAGGTTTCCTCGTCTCCATGAGGTTTCCAAATCGCTCGGCCAACGGGCCCACCAGATCGCGCACTCTGTCGCCCGATCTCGAAGGGACTCTGGCGGGCAGCGTCCGCATGGCCGCGGCCGCCGAACGAGACGCCAGCCGCACGTGGCCGCCAGAGTCCAACACCTCGACGCACGGCGGATCGAGCAGCGACCGCTCGTAGCGAATCCGAACGACTTCGGCCAGGGCGTCTGCGGGAGTCGGGTACTCGCGCCGGTCGAGCAGCCGCTGGGCCGACTCCCGGAACTCGTCCTCGGCGACGTCGTGGCGCGCCAGAGCGACCTGCCAGGCGCGCACCAGGTCGCCCGTCACCGCCTTCGGGTAGGCCAGGCACTGCCACATCTCGAGGCAGCGCCCGACCAGCTCGGGGCTAAGCGCTGATGCCAAGGTCGCTCCTCCAACTGTTGCCCTTGCCCGGCCCGACCCGCGGCTTCACGGGCTTCGCCGGAACGTCCGGCGGAATCTCCCAGGGCTCTTCCCAGCCACGGTTCCGGAGCCAGGTCGGCACCTGCTGAACGAACTCGGTCCGCAGCTTGCCGGTGGCCTCGCACCAGTCCCGGTAGCGCTTAGCGCCGGCCAGGATGCGCTCCTCGAGGTCGCCGCGTCCCTCCCGGAGCAGCCGCCTGGCCAGCTCCGCGCCGAGCTTGAGCTTGGAGTCTCCGGCCCGGCGCGGAAAAGCCCGGCTGAACTCGTCCCACCACGCCTCGGGGGTCGGAAAGCGCGACTCCGGGTAGCGGTCCGGCCACCAGGCGGGGGGCGGTTTCGCGGGTTCGGGACCGGTTCGCCCAGGCGGCCCGGTCGAGCCGAGGGGTTCACGCTCGGGGACCGGCGGAGCCGCCGAAATACTGAGAGCGTAGCTCTCTGTCTCTGTCTCTGTCTCTGTCGCGTGACAGGGTGACGTCACGTTACGGGCTGTGACGTCACACGCTCCGGTGTTCGTCACTTCCTCATCCTGTTCGGGCTGTGACGCTTCATGCTGGGCGGCCTCTTCAGGTGACGGGTTGTTCCGCAATCGCATGCGGCGCATCCGCTCCGCTGAATCGGACTCCTGGTAGGTGCGCCACTTGACCACGGTCCACTCCGAACCCTCGACATTCATGGCACCCGCCCTGTGCGCGCCATCGAGGAACGCCTCGACGCACTCCTGGGGCACGTCGTGAGCCGCGCAGAAGCGCCGCATGTTGGGGGCCTCGCACACTCCGCCGCTTCCCATCGTCTTCACGTGGGCCAGGATGAGCGGCCAGACGGCCCTCACCGGCCAAGGCAGGTCCGCCAGCCATGCCGAGTCGTCCCAGTTCACGTCGAGCCTGATCCATCGTCCCGATCCTGCCATGCCTACCTTCCCGCCTCCGCCATGAGCTTCGTGATGAGCTGGCTCGCCTGACCCTTGTCCAGCGTCGCCAGCACGTCGGGCTGAACCCGAAACCGCTTCAACACACCGATCTGCTTCTCGCTCGGCGGCGAACTCCGCCACGGCGCCGAACGATCCGCCACCGCAGCCACGCCCGGATACGCCTGCCGGATCAACGCGTCGGCCAGCCGGAACGCCGAGCGCAGATCGTCGCCCACCGGGTGGCACAGGTCGCGTTTGTCCGACACCAGACGCAGCGACCAGGCGCCGAGCGGATCCACAGAGAGCACCGCCGCCCTGCGACCCTCGGACTCATCGCCGCCGCAGCTCAGCCGGTACTGCTCGTCCCCGAGCTTCAGCCACCCGAATCGCGAGCACTTGGCCGCCTCCTCCGGAATGGCGAGCTCCGACAGCAGGTCGACCTCGGTCAGCTCGTCGAACAGCCCGCTGAACGTGGTCGGCCTCCGGAACAAGGCCGCCTTGCGGCCGTCGCTGAACGAGTCCACGCGCTTGGCCGCGGCGCTCAGCGAATTGCCCTCGAGGTCGAGATCGGGCGGCAAGCCCAGCAACCCCGGGCAACTCGCCAGGCTCTTGTCGGCGCTCGCGTCCACCACGTCGATCACGATGCAGTCGGGCTTGCCGGGCAGAGGCCTCAAACCTCGACCCACCATCTGCGTGTAGAGCGCCCAACTCTGCGTCGGCCTCAGAAGCAGGACGCAACCGATCTCGGGCACGTCCACGCCCTCGGTCACGATCTCCACGTTCGTCAGCACCTGCGTTTCGCCGGAGCGGAAGCGGCCCATGATCGCGGACCGCTCCTCCGGATCCATCGCCCCGTGGACGCACTCGGCGCGCACGCCGCGGTCCTGGAACAGCTCGGCCACGTGCAGGGCGTGGTCGACCGTGCAACAGAACACGACCGTCCGCCTGTCTCGGGCCACCTCGGCCCAGTGCTTGTAGGCGGCGACGTTGCGCTCGGGGTTGTCGACGCGGCTGGCCAGCTGACCGGCGTTGAAGTCGCCCATCGAGCTCTTCACGCCGCTCAGGTCCGCGCCGCCCTGCACACGGTAGCCGCGCAGGTCGCAGAGCCAACTGGCCCCGATCGCCTCGCGCAGCGTGTACTGGAACAACACCGACTCGAAGATCGAGCGCTCGGTGCCGTGCAGCGGCTTGTTGTCGAGGCGGTGGGGCGTGGCCGTCACGCCCAAACACCGGGCGCCATCGCCGAAGCACCCGTAGCGGCGCAGAACGTGCATGTACGAGTCGGCGCAGGCGTGGTGGGCCTCGTCCACGATCACCAGCCGGGGATCGAACCAGCTCAGCCGGTCCGTGCGCTCCCTGCCGATCGACTGGACCCCGGCGACCACCACGTCCGAGCCCGGGTCGGCACGCTGGTCGCCGCCCTCGACCGAAACAAACCGCCCCGCGCCCATCGAGCGCAACCGTGCCGCCGCCTGGTCGAGCAGCTCGACGCGGTGGGCGAGGATCAGACTCCGCTGGGCGCGGCGCTTGACCAACTCGCTGAAGATCGTGGTCTTGCCCGTGCCCGTCGGCAACACCAGCAAGCCGCGCCGAATGCCCGCGTCGAAGCCCGCTTCCACCGCCTGCAAGCAGGCCTCCTGATACGGCCGCAGGGCGATCTCGCGGGTCGGCTCCGGAATCTCGAACAGGTTCACTCCCAACCCTCCTCGCCGATAATCAGCATCGCGACGACCAGGCAAGCGAGCAACAGCCCGAACACCAGGTCGTCCACGCGCCGCAGGATCCAAACGATCGCGCGCTTAGCCACGGCAGGCCTCCAGCCAGATGCGGAGCCGCACCACCGAAACGGCCGTTTGAATGGCGACCAGGGTCGGCTCGTGGCCGACGCCCTTGGCCCGGTCGAGCAGCCAGCGCTCCTGGGCGCGGCGATCCTCGCCGGCCGCAACCCTGGCCAGCTCGATCAATCCCTGCACCGTCACGCTCACTGCCGATACCCCGCTTCGACCAGTCGCAGGACCGCGCTCGGCACAGGATCGGGACACCGGGCGTAGGATCGCCACCAGTTCACCACGGCCAGCGCCGCCTCCTCGGGTGAGCGGCAGATCGCGTAGCAACCCGCGTCCGCGGCCGCCCGTTGCTCCGGAGAGATCGTGGTCTTGGGCCCCTTCACCTCGATCCCGCCAAGCAAGCGCGGGATTCTCGGGTGGCAGAACACCAGGTCGGGCAACCCCTTCTCCACGCCGTCTCCGCCGCTCGAGTACGAACCGCAATGGGAACACCGCCGCCGAACCCTCGACGTCGACCACACGACGAATCCGGCCCATTCCAGCAATTTGATGATCGAGCGCTGGACCTCCGCCTCGGTCGCGATCGGCCCGCTCATTCCTCGCCTCCAAGCGGATAGCCCCACTGGCCACCCAGAAGATCGGACACCCGATCCATCGCCCATCCCGCACCCACAAGCCGACCTTGGATCAGATTCACGGCCCTGACCGGTAGGCGCTCGAAGTTGTGCGGTGCGGAAATCGCCCGGTCGTCGATGATGGCGACGCACTGGTGATCCTTGGTCGCCGTCACCGGCAACACGCACCCGATGTGCTCCAGGCACCACGCCTCGATGAGCATTCGCTGATAGCGGATCGCATACGCTTCGCAGGGGAAGTCGTAGCCCTCCCAACGCTGAAGCGGACTGGCCACACGAGCGGTGAACACGCGAAACTCGACCAGACGAGGGTTCAACAGCCGGACGAAGTCCACCATGTCTTGGATAGGCTCGCCGATACTGCCGTCGTACACCTTGCCGTAGTCCACGCGGGCCAGCGTGCCGTCGAGGTCCACGCCGATCCAACCCGAAGCGCTCATTCCGGAACCTCCTCGGATCGGCGCGGCACCGACTTGGACAGCAGCAGCGGGTACTCGGCCGCAAAGGCGGTGCGGTGCTTTCCAACGTGGAGCAGCACCTGACGCGCAAGCCGATCGCAAATCTCCAACTCCGTGGAGATCAAGACACAGGCGGCAAGCACCAGCAACGTGTCTCCGTCTCCGTCGGCCGCGTCCAGGATCGCCTTGGTGCGGCTCCTTCTCGCGTCCGCCATTCCCTCTCGGTCAAGCTGCTCCCGGGCCAGGGAGGCTAGCCGAGATTCGACTCTCGCCGCAAGCTCTTCTTGCCTCGCCTCGCGACCCTCCACGATGCACCTCTCCAGGAGAGCGTCCAGCCTGTCCAACCACTCGGCGCCCGTCGAAGAAGCGCTCATTCCGGAACCTCCTCGCCGAAGAAGCCCACGACGCCGGCCGTCGGGCTCTTCACCACCCCGCCCACGTAGCGCGCGCCGCACGGACGACCCTTGTGGAACACCTGCGTAAGGCGGGCCACCTGCATCTGCTCGATCGCCTGGTCCTGCCGATCGAAGCGCCGAACCTCGACGTCGATCTTCCTGATCGCCTTCCAAAGCGGCGAGAGCTTCAACCGCAACTCGTAGGGCTTCACTCCGCCACCCCCAACCGGTCCTTGAACTCGGCGAACTTCTCGTCGTACTTCGTGCCTCGCAGCTCTCGCAACTGTCCGATGATCGGCCCGTACCGCTGCACCATCGCCAGCGCCTGGTCGGTGGTCAGGTCCCACTTGGCGGCCGCTTCCGAGGCAGTCGCCGTTCCTCGAGGCTGGTTGGCCATCCAACGCACGAGCAGCAATGCCGCCGAAGCGTCCAGGCCCTTCGAGCGCAACCAGTCCCGCTCTTCGACCGACTGAGGCGACAGTTCGGGCTCGGTGATCGGGGCGGCCTCGTCAACCCGTTCAACAGGGTCCACAACCGTGGAGGCCTTCGCCAGCTGCGCCTCCAACTTCTGGACGCGCGCCAACAAGAGCGCCGCGGCGGCCGCCACCTCGTTCAGGTCGTGCAGGGTCACGATCACCGTGGCCTTCTTCATCGCCTCGACCAAGATCCCGTCTGCCCGCTCGATCGCTTCCTCGATCTCGCCAAGGGGCATATCCACCAAAGGCTCGCTAGTCTGGCTCATGGTCTCCTCACTCGTCCGCGAACGGGTCGTACTCCTCCGCGGCACCCTTCGCCGCCGCCGGCGCAGGGTTGGACTCCAGATACTCCCGGATCAGCTTCGGCGTGTTCTGCGCCCGGCCCAACACGAGCCGAGCCTGGTTCCACTCGGAGGCAGTCAGATTCTCGAAGCCCGCGAAGTCGAAGCCCAGCGCCTTCTGGAACACCGCGTGCAGAACGTCCGGCGCCTCCTCGAGCGTCGGCCAGCCCTTGCTCTTCAAGAACTCGTCCGTCAAATCGAACTCGCTCGCCTCCGGAACCGAGCTCTTCGGCTCCTGATAGCCGACGTGCTCGCGCAGCATCGCCAGGTACTCGGGCTCCCGCTCGCTCCAGAACTCGCCGTCGGCGCGGAAACGCTCGGACTTCGGCACGATCTTGAACTCGTTCGCGGCCTCGTCCAGCCGGTACAGGGCCACGCAGACGGGCGGGTTCGCCGTCCCCTCGCCCTCGCCCGCCCACACGCTCATCAGAACAGGCTCGTCCACCTCGATCGGGTACAGGAAGCACGTCAGCATCCCGAACGCGTTCTTGCTGTTCGTGTTGGTCTCGACCGCGACCCGCCCGTTCGGAGTGTCGAACCAGACCTGCAGCTTCCAGTTGGGGTCGATGCGCGCCGCGGCGTTGCCGGGGTCACGCTTCAACGTGTGGCCCGTGTAAAAGCCGCGGAGCTCCTTGCCCCACTCCTTCTTGTCCTGGTACAGCGCCCCGTGCGCGAGACGGAGATAAGTGGTCGAGCCGCCGCCCGCGGGGGCCTTGGCGTTCAGTGCGTCGTAGTTGCGTTCGCTCATCTTCGGTTCGGTTCCTTTTGCTCTTGCCTCTGCCCTCGGCCTAGGGCCGACCCCCAGCGGGGGCCGGAGTGACGAAAGATCAGGCCGCGCCCTTCCGGGCCCGACCTCGATTGGCTTTGAATCCGACCGGCCGGGTCAGCCACTTCTCCACGGTCGGCAGCGAGATCCCGAGCTTCGCGGCGGCCTCGATTTTCGAGACCAGGCCGCTCGGCACCGCCTGAAGCAGCCACTCGTGCTCGTCGCGGGTGAGAGCCTCCAGACCACGGGGACGGCCGTTCGGGAATGTCTTGGGTTCGCTCATCAGATGCTCTCTATCATACACAAGTCCTATAGTTTTTTCAACACTTCGCCTACAATACTCTTTCAAAATGTTTGCTGTGGCTGTCGGCGACATCGGCAAAAGGATCAGAATCGCCCGCTCGGCGGTCGGGCCAGGCCCCCTGCGCCCGGCCGATCTGGCGCGCCGCCTCGACGTGTCGCAGCAGAGGCTTTACAACTGGGAGTCGGGCCGAAGCGATCCACCGAACGACATCGTGTTGAAAGCGGCTCGGGTCTTGGGCGTCACCGTGGATTGGCTCATGGGCGACCCGCAGGACGAACCGCCGCCACCGATGCCGAGGGCCGTCGCCGAGCGCACCACTCCGTTCCGAGTCGAGCCGATCCCCGACGCAATGCTGCCGATCGTCAGCCGCGCCGGAGCGGGGCACTGGACCGACCCCTACCAGTGCGAGGACTTCGAGCCCGTGCCCGCGCACCTGGTCGCCCAGGACTGCTTCGGCGTGGTCGTGGACGGCGACTCGATGTTTCCGTTCCTGCACCCCGGCGACATCGCCGTGTTCAAGGCGGCCAAGAGCGCCCGCATCGGCCAGACCGTCCTCGCCCGCAACGACGAGAAAGCCCTCACGGTCAAGGTCTACAGGCACAACGGCGAGGGCTTCGAGCTCGTGCCCATCAACCAGGCCTACCCGAGGGCGACGGCGAGGGAGTGGGAGATCGAAGGCGTCCTGGTCGCCTACGTGCGCGACATCGGGCCCAGGCGCATCACCGACTCCGACCCCAACGGCCTACGCTGGGATCCCGCCACGGCGCCCGTGGTGTAGCTAGACATAAGTCGGCAGGCATTCGATGGGCAACCGTGATACACTTTTTCGCGTACGAAGTATTGACAACGGTGGCTGTGGACCTTGGAAGTGGTGTTCAGGGTTCTGGCTTCCGAAGATTGGAATGAACCGAGGACGCAACCGATGCCCGAACCATCGAAACCGCCGCAGCAAATTGAAGTGGTAACCCTTGTCGATCGACAGTCCGAAATCGACAGCCCGGTCTACTACGCCAACCACGCAATGGTCCGCGCGACGGCGGAGGAAGTGTTCACTACTTTCTACCTGCGGAAGATGCATTGCCTCGAATCTCCGGGTGAAAGTGGCCAGGCTTCGGTGGCGACCGAGGCCATCGCCACCTTTGTGCTCGGTGTTCCGCACGCCATCCGTTTGGCTGCGGCGCTGATCCACCAGTGTGGGCCTGCCGCCCGAGACGCCCACGTGATTCTCGAGGAACTGCTACGCAGCCTCCCAAGCATTCCAACGGATCCGACATGACGTTCGAGCACCTTGCCCAGCGCCCTGGGTCGTGGGAGATGTTCATCAAAGGCACCCGCAAGCGTGCGTGGACGGTCGTGCATCACCTTGAGATGGCTGGCTTGACCATTGAGGAAGCCGCAGACGATCACTACGTGAGTGTTGCAGCGGTCCGGGAAGCCGTCGAGTGGTGCAGAGCCAATCGAGAACTCATCCTGCGCAAAGAGCGGGAAGCGATCAAGAGGGCGGCCACTCGGTGAACGAGCAGCCCAAGATTCGGATTCTCTTTGACGAGGACAGCCAGCGCAAGACAACCGTCTCCGAGCTGGCGGCGAGCGGGTGCGACGTCGCCACCGTGTACTCCCTTGGACTTACGGACGCAGACGACGACGTGGTGCTAGCAGCGGCCATCGAGTCCGAGAGGATTCTCGTGACGCGCAACGCGGACGATTTCTTGGCCCTTCACAGAACAGGCATCCAGCACCCCGGGATCCTCGCGTTCTATCCACCCTTCCCGGCTTATTGGAAACAGGCCCGAACCATCTTGAACGCGATCAAGGTCTACGAGGGCAACTGCAGCAATGAGTTCATCGGGCTGAGTCCGTTCGTCGACTATCCGCCCAACTCCGACGACGTGCTCTGACTCTGGTCCACTCAGCCCGGGGGCTAACCTCAGGGCAACGCAACGCGCGCGCGCGCCCGCGCGCCCGCGCGCCTTCCCTGACCTTCCATACACTTCACTGAACTTCACTGTTCTTCTGTTTCTTCATCGACTTCACCGGCGCGGCAGCCGACCCGTTTTCGGCGACCAAGCCGCGCCACCCTTGCCAACCCTTTCCCCGCACGGGCCCATGCCGGGCACAGGAGCGTCAACATTTTCTTTAGAAAGTGTTTGCAAAACTAAACAATCTGTGTTATCATAGAGTCGTCACCGCACAGGAGACGACGAAATGAACCGAACCGAACCGAACAGCCAGTACCAGCCGCGCCAGGGAACCCTGCTCTCCGCGCTGCAGAACGTGCCCGGAGCCAACATCCTCGTGGGCGGCCGCATGCGGCCCGTCGCCGAGGTCCTCGCCGAGCGCCAGGCCGCCGCCGATCGAGCCGAAGCCCACAAGCGCGCCGTCGAGGCCGCTCGAAGCGCCGCCCGAAGCGCCGAGGCCCAGGTCGCCGCCCGCGACGCGGAAGCGGTCAAGCAGGCCTACCTCGCCCGCCAGGCCGACCAGGCCATCGTGGACGCCGCCAGCAAGGCGGTCGGCGCGGAATACGACCACGAGACCATCGTGCTGAAGATCCGGCACGACAAGCAGATCGGCCAATCCGGCCGCATCATCCGCTGCTACTGGCGCCGCGGCGACGCCACGGACATGGTCCTCGCGCCTCCGCATATCCAAGAGCAGATCGCCGGGTGCACGTGCGAACGCGCCGCCGCCGAGATCGTGGCCAAGCGAGTCCGCTCCAACGGCTTCGAAGTCAAGGCGTTCTACCACGCCGACGGCCTCCGCGAGCTCGTCCTTCCCAAGCCTGGCGAGGGCCGAGGAGGGATCGAAGCCGCCGAGGCCACCGCCCGGCCCGACACCGTCGTCCACTACGGCAACACCTACCGCCTCGGCGAACCCGAGTGCCCGACCAAGGCCCGGTTCTCGATCGACTACTACCCGGGCGGCATCCCCGAGCGAAACCGCACCCCGCGCGTGTTCCACGTGAAACAGCTCACGCTGGTCCACGCCAGCGGTCCTGGCCGGCCGCCGACCGGACCCGACGACGCGTACATCACCCAATGGGGCCGGATGCTCCGCAACTCCGAATTCGAGGGAGACGAGCGATGACGCAGGTCCTGGCCGACCTCGAGCGCATCCAGAAGCTGGCGGCCATCGCGCGCCGCCAGCTCAGAGACGCCCGCCAACTCTGTCCACACTGCCACCGCGGGCTCCGACCGCAGATCGAGGACCTGCAACGCACCCTCGAGCGGCTCTCGATCGCGGCCGGCGAAACGCGCGACCGGGAAACCGCCCGCGTCTACGGCGTCGGCGAGCCCGACTACGACCAGCTCAAAGCCGACCTGCGCCAGGCCGTGGTCGAAGGCGGCGAGCTGGTGCAGCGCGGGACGTGCAACGGCCTCCCCTACCGGATCTATCAGACCGGCACGGGGCACGCCGTCGCGATCGAAACGCGCAAGGGCGTCCGCATCGAGTCGTGCAAGGACCTCGGCCACGCCGAGGACACCCTCCGCAAGATCACCGAGGCCGAAGCCTACGACCGGATGGCCCAAGAGGTGGCCGCAAGACGATGAAATCCCGCCTCCGACTTCCAGGCGAAGCGTGGCCGTCCAGGCCGCGCACCCGCGCCCGCTACGCCATGGTGAGGGTGTTCACCGACTCGATCGGCGGCCGCGCGCAGTGGGCGGTGGTCTGCCCCTATCACCGTCGTCCCATCTGGAACGGCCCGTGCGTCGCGTCGGGTATCGCAGACGATCGCGCCGAGGCCATGCGCCAGGCCCTCGAATGGGCCGTCGCCAACGCCGCGGTGGTCGAGTTCGGCGACCGCGACATCCGCCGTTGGGCGAGGAGGGCCAGCCGATGAAGCACAAAGGCAACACCCCAGCGATCTATGCCAACACACGGACGGCGTACCTCGTCCAACCCGGCCAAACGGTGCCCAGCCGACACGCCAGGTTCATCGTCGGCCACAGCGACCTGACGTGCATCGCCATCGCCTACGACAAAAGCACGTTCGGCGAGCGCGACGGATCGCGTTCGGTTTCCACGCGCTACCCGATGTATGCCGTCGAGGTGTTGGCGCGGGTGGTCAATCGCCGCATCGAACCCGTCACGGAGGCCGAATTCCACACTCTGCTCCATTCCCTCGGATGGCCTTCAAAAACGCTCGGCTGGCGCAACCACTACAACGTAGGGCAGGACCCAGTTGTGGACGGGTTGGTCGAACGCGGGCTGATGGAGCTGATGAACACGCCAGCCTGGGCCGGGCGTACCTACCGTGTCACAAGGCGCGGGCAGATCGTCGCCGGAGTTCCAGAGGAGGAGTCGCTGTGAAGCGCCGCCTCTGCTCGAGCTGCGTCTACCGCGGCGCGCCGATCCAGGTCGAAGGCGACCGCGACACGTGGTCGGCCACCGTCTGGCTGCCGGACGGCGGCACGATGCGGTCCAGCGGCCACCAGCGCTACGCCGACGCCCTGAACGCCGCCCGCAACATCGCCGACGAGGCCGCCCTCGAGCGCATCTACCGCGCCGCCCAGGGCCAGTCCCGCTGGGAGCGCCGACAGCACAGGGCCCTGGTCCTGAACCGCTGGAAAGCCGCCTCCGTCGCCATCGCCTCCATCGCCTACGCGTGCTGGTGGCTGGCCCAAATGGTGAACCGATGACCACACCCGAACTCTCCAACCCGGACGACCTCGACGCCCGAGCCGCGGCCGCGCGAGAACGCGTCGCCGAGCTCAAACAGCGCCGCGCCGCCATCGACACCGAGATCGATCTCTGGACCACCGAGGCCAACAACCTCGAGGCCCACGCCCGATCCCTCCGCGCCCAACAACGCGCCGCATCGGCGGCAACAAGACCATGACCGAACTCAAACTCTCCCTGATCGCCCGCTCGCCCTACAACCCGCGCAAGCGCTTCGATGAAGCCAGGCTCGCCGAACTCGCCGAGAGCATCAGGCAGTTCGGCGTGCTCGAGCCCGTGATCGTGCGCCCCACGCCGCCCGAACGCGCCGACGATTCGACCTACGAGCTCGTGGCCGGCGAACGCCGGTGGCGCGCCGCCCAACTGGCGGGCCTGGACACCATCCCGGCGATCGTCAAACCGCTCACCGACGCCGAGGCCCTCGAAGTCGCGGTCATCGAGAACAACCAGCGCGCCGACGTCGAGCCGCTCGAAGAAGCCGAGGGTTTCCATCGCCTGGTGAATCTCCGCTGGCCCGAGCTCGAAATGCGCGACCGCGTGAAAGAACTCGCAAGCCGGATCGGCCGCACCCCGCAGTACGTGGTCGGCCGCATGAAGCTGCTCTCGCTCATCCCCGAGGGCCGCGATGCCCTCGAGAACGACCTGATCCTCCTCGGCCACGCGCACATCCTGGCCACCCTGCCAGCCGACGTCCAGAAGGAGGTGCTCGGCAACCTGATCTGCGATGTGGTTTGGAAGGGCAGCGTCATGCACTACGACTGGTCCAACCTGAGCCCGGCAAAAACAGCGGTCGGTCGGCTCCAGAATGAAATCGAGACCCGGTACGGACACAGGCTGGCCAACGCCCCCTTCGACCTCGCTGACGCCGAGCTGGTCCCCGATGCGGGAGCGTGCACCACGTGCCCAAAGCGCACCGGAGCCCAAGCCGCCCTCTGGGGCGAGACGCAGGACGCGTGCCTCGCGCCCGACTGCTACAACAAGAAGCTGACCGCGAACTCCTCGCGCATCGCAGAACGATTGAGGGCCGAAGGCGAGAATGTCGTCTTTGCGTCAAACGGCTACAACCGCGGAATTCCGCACGGCGAGCGCTCCATCCAAGACTTTCAGCTCAACGGCTACAAGCATGAGCAGGGAGACACGGTGGTCGTGAACCCGCTCACCGGCAAGACCTTCCGCGCCGCCATGAGCGAGGCGGCTCGAAACGCCAAGGAGCGCGACGAGCAAGCCAAGAAGCTGGCCAAGCACCGGGTGGTCCGCGAGTACCGAAAGCGCCTGAAGGCCGCGATCGAGGAGAACCTGCCAAGCGAAGTCAACGGCCAGAGTCTCCGCGTCCTCGTTGCGGTTGCGGCCAACGACTACGAGAGGCTCCAACTCGCCGAAGCGGCGTGCGTCCAGGACTGGCCGGAGTTCCTGGCGCTCGATGATGAAACCGTCCTGCGCCACGCCCTGACCTACCAGGCGGCACGCGAGCTCGGGACGGACGAGGAGCCCGGTTCCTACGCCTACGACATGACGATGGAGCGCTCGAAGCGCCTCGCCGCCGAACTCGGCATCGACGCGTCCGCCATCCGCAAGGCCGTCGAAGCCGAACTCAAAGCCGCCGAGCCCGAGAAGCCCGAGCGCAAGCGGAAGAAGGAGGCCTCGTGATCTTCGTCCTCCTCCTCCACTGGTGGCCGTGGGTCGGCGAGGTGGGCAATGGCTGACGCGCGCTACGAACGCCTGGTCGAGACCTTCGCGCCCCAGATCGCGGGTCACCTGGTCGCCAAGTTCGCGTGCCCGGACATGAAGGGCTACCTCGACTTCGGCACCGTAGAGCCGACCGCGATCAGCCAGATGGCCATCCACATGGCGGACTCCCTCGCCAGGGAGTACATGCAGTGGGAGGAGGCCCGGCAGCGATGACCCCGGTCGCGTTCCCTCTTCGGATCATAAACGCCGAAATCGAAATCGAGGAGCCTGCGAGCTGGACCTGTCTGCTGGACTGGCGGACGATGGAGGACGTGCTGACCTGCCGCTACCCATGCGGCGTCGAGATCGAGGTCCGAGAGCCCGCCAAAGACGTCTACGCGAGGGAGGCCCGATGAGGGTCCCGCGCCACGTCCACACGCCCGCCGCGTGCGTCTCCCGCAGGGACGCCGCCGAGCTCATGGGCATCACGCAGCGGCAGTTTGTCGAGCGGTTCGTCCGCACCGGCCGCATCCGACCTCTGTCCACCGGCGCGTTCCTCGTGCAGGAGTTGGACGACCTGGTCGAAACACTTAGGAAGGAACGAGATGGCGAGATTCCACAAACCGACCGGCCTCTGGGAGGCCACGAAGCGAGAGCCGACTGGCAAAAGGCTCTCGGCCTACGGCAAGACACCCGAGGAAGCAGAGCGAAAGCTCGCGCATAAGCTGGCCGCCGCCGCAATCGAGCGCGCCACCGCGCCGATCCAAGCCAGGCCGACGCTCGAGGAGTACTTCGCCCGCATCTACGCGCCCACTCTGGCCGAACACAGCTACAAGTGGCGCGAACAGGTGGACTGGGCCGCATCCCACATCATGCCCGCCCTCGGCTCGATCCTGGTGGACGAGCTCGGCCGCCACCACGTCCAAGCGTTCCTGCTCTCCAAGGGCCGAGACGACCGCACCACGGTCGTCGTCTCGCCCAAAGGCACACCGTCCACCCGCCGCTACGGCCCGCTGAGTCGGTCGAGCGTGGGCCACCTCCGCAAGGTCCTGCACGCGATCATGGAAATGGCCGAGGCAGACGACCTGATCAAGCGGAACCCCGTCCGCCACGTCGAATTGCCTCCCGAGCGCACCCGGCGCGTCGTCTCCGCCTACACGCTCGAAGAAGCGTCGAAGCTGATCGAGGTCGCAAAGGGCACGACGTGGTTCCGGCCGCTGTGGCTGTGCGCCCTGCTCGGGCTCAGGCGAGGCGAAGCCTTCGGCGTCATGGCCGAGGATCTGCTCGACGGGTCGCTGCACATCCAGCGCGACGTCGAGGTGATCGGCAGGGAAGTGACGACGGGCCCGCTCAAGACTCTGGCCAGCGACCGCTGGCTGCCGCTTCCCGAGCCGATGGCGACCGAGATCCGTTCTTGGGCCAAGCGCGGCCACCTGACTCTGTGGAAGGGTCGCCTCGTCCGACCAGAGGGCCTGACGCACGCTCTCCCGGTCCTGGCCGAGCGTGCCGGTGTCAGGCGGCTGACCATCCATGCGCTGCGCGCGGGTTTCAACTCGCACCTGGCCGATCTCGGCTGCCCCGAAGAGTGGCGGAAGGAGCTGATGGGGCACGCGCAGACAGGGGTGAACGAACGCCACTACACGCGCTACCGCGAGGAAACGAAGCGGGAATGGCTCTCAAAGCTCTGGGCCGAGTACTCGTCGCTCGTCTGCTCTTCTACCGCCAGCGGTACCGCCGACGGGCGATGAATGGGAAGCAGCCGTTCCAGAGAGATTCGAACTGGTCGGGGCGACTGGATTCGAACCAGCGACCCCCTGCTCCCAAAGCAGGTGCGCTACCAGACTGCGCCACGCCCCGAACCGGACGGTCCATCGTACCCCGAGGCCCGTCGCGGCAGGTAGGCTCCCACCGATGACCGAGTTCGCCAACTGGATCGCCGGACGCCCCGTGCCCGCACGTACGGGCCTCGCCCTCGACAAGTTCGACCCAGCCACGGGCGAGCCGATGGCGCGCTTTCCCGATTCGGATGCGACCGATATCCAAGACGCCGTCGCCGCCGCCCTCCGGGCCCAGCCGGCCTGGGCGGCGACTCCTGCGGTGCAGCGCGGCAGAGCGTTGCGCGAGGTGGCCGAGGCCATGCGCGCCGAGCGCAGGCGCATCGCCGAGATGGTCCACCACGAGACCGGCAAGTCGCTCAAGGACGCACTGGGCGAGACCGACGGCGCGTGCGACCTCGCTCACTTCTACGCGGGCGAAGGGCAGCGTTTGTTCGGCCGAACGATTACCAGCGGTTCGCCGGGGCGCTACCCCAGCACATGGCGGCGGCCCGTGGGGGTCGCGGGGCTGATCATCGCGGCCAATACGCCCGTGGCGAACGTGGCGTGGAAAATCTTCCCCGCCATGATCTGCGGGAACGCCGCGATCCTCAAGGCCAGCGAGGACGCGCCCGGAACGGCGTCGCTGGTGGCCGAAGTCGCCCATAGCGCCGGGCTCCCTCCGGGCGTGCTGAACGTGGTCCACGGCACGGGCATCGGCGCGGGAAGGCCCTTGGTCGCGCACCCGGAGGTGGGCGTGGTGAGCTTCACGGGCTCGAGTGCGGTGGGCAAGGAGATCGCGGGCGTGTGCGCCCAACGGCTGGCCAAGGTGAGCCTGGAACTCGGGGGCAAGAACCCGTTCGTGGTGTGCGACGACGCCGATCTCGACCTTGCGGTCCAGTGGGCGCTGCTCTCGGCGTTCAGCAACGCGGGCCAACGATGTGCGAGCGGGAGCCGGATCATCGTCTTCGCCGGGGTCTACGAGGCGTTCCGCGAGCGGTTCGTCGAGAAGGCGCGTGCACTGAAGGTCGGCACTGCCGACACCGACGACCTCGGCCCCGTGATCAATGCCCGCCAGCTTTCCAACATGGAATCGGCCGTCAAAGGGGCCGCCGGACGGGGCGCTAAGGTGCTGTGCGGCGGCGCGCGTTTGAACCGCCCCGGCTATTTCATGGCGCCTACGGTCGTCGAGGGCCTGAACGCCGCCGACGACCTCTCGACCTGCGAGCTGTTCGGGCCTATCGCCAACCTGTATTCGGTGGACGGTTACGAAGAGGCGCTCGCTCTGGCCAATGCGTCGCCCTATGGCCTCACGGCTTGCATCCACACACGCTCGCTGGATCGCGCGATGGACTTCTCGATGCGCGTTCGGGCGGGCATGGTCGTGGTGAACGGCGGCACGTTCGGCAGCGAACCACACATGCCGTTCGGTGGCGTGGGCCTGAGCGGCAACGGCACCCGCGAGCCGGGCACCGAGGCGATCGACATCTACACCGACCTCAAGAACGTGGTGCTAAACGTCGGCGGGCCCGCTTGAACGCCGCCAATCCCAACGTCAGCGATGCCAGCCCGGCGGGCTCCGGAACCGGGTCGTAGGCAATGGTCAACGTGGGTTTGGCCACCAACGCGCCCGACGGGCCGGTGACGTCCGAAAAGCCGAAAATGAGTTCGCTTCCCTCGAGGAACGAACCGTCCACCATTCGGTCGTCGTGCGACCAAGTCGGCATCCATCCCGTCATGACGAGGTCCGCGCCTTCGTGCGTCTTGAGCGCCATGATCCCCGTAGCATCCAGCGGGATGTCGATGTCCGTTGGGATTGGCGGCGGGAACCCCGCGACGAAGTCTTTGGGCGCCGCGATGGGGAAGTCGTCCATCGCCCCGAAGATGGTGGCGATGTCGGTTGAGGACAGGCTTGTGCTGGTGATCGTCCCCGGCGTGACCAGGGTGGCACCCAACTGAAACGTCTCAATCGGGTCGGTGGACGGCGGGTCGCCCGGCCCCAGCCCGAAGATCAGGCTTGTAGGCACCAAGAGGTGCAACTTGAGGCTCGCGTGCGTGATCTCTCCCGGGATGTCCGGGATGTGGAACCAGAAGAAGCTTCGCCGCTCGGGCGTGCGGCCAAACCCCGGAGTCGTCCCATAGCCCACGAAGTAGTTCTGGTGCGAGGGCAGGTTCATCGGCGCGATTCCACCGTCGAAGAACCCACCCACTTGAATGCTCTCCGTGATGATGAAGTCTGCCCGAGCCGCTGGGCTCGTCAGGGCGAGAGCTACCGCTGCACAAGCGAGTCGTTGCCGGTTCATGCCACTCAGTATAAGACTGAATGGGCTTTATGGACCTGAATCTTCTACAAATCAGCCAGCCAAGGCTCGTAGCTTTGCCACGCGTTGCGCGATCGGCGGGTGCGTGCTGAGCAGCGTGGCGATGCCGCCACCCGAAAGGGGGCTGGCGATGTACATGTGCGCCATGGCGGGCTGGGCCGTGCGGCTCGCGACCACGGACGTGCCGCGCTCGAGCGTCAGCAAGGCGTCCACCATCGGCTCGGACTCGCCCATCAGTTCGGCGGCGGTCCGGTCGGCGGCGAACTCGCGCGTCCGGCTGATGGCCATCTGCACCAGCATCGCGGCTATCGGCACCACCAACATGAGGGCGAGGTCGACAAAGAAGTTGCGACCACCCTCTTCGTCCGAACCGGCCGGGATGAAGTAGGCGAAGTTGGCCAGCATCGTCACGAACGAGGCCAAGGCGGCAACCACGGTCATCGTGAGCGTGTCGCGGTTCTTGATGTGGGCGATTTCGTGGGCAAGCACGGCGATGACTTCGCGGCGCGACATAGCTCGCAGCAACCCCTCGTTGAAGCAGACGACGGCGACCTCCGGGTTGCGGCCCGCGGCAAACGCGTTCGGCTGCGGATCCGGCGAGAGATAGATTTGGGGCGCGGGGATGCCGGCCTTGCGGCTGAGTTCGGCGGTGGCGTCTTCGAGCCAAGGCAGCGAACCTGCCTGGAGCGGCTGGGCGTGGGCGAACCGCAGGGCCATCTTGTGCCCGTTGAAGTAGCCGATCGCCTGGAATGCGAAGGCGACCAGCAGCCCGATCACCGCCCCTCCCGCACCGAGGAAGTAGCGTCCGATCATCACGGCCAGCAGACTGATGGCGAGCAGAAGCGCTCCGGTCTTGAGGTTGTTGGTCGTCATTCTGGAGTGGTCTAACGCACGCGCGTACGCGCGAGTTCCAAGGTCCCGATGGCGACTGCGCGAACAGCGTTTGATAAACTGGATGAACATGCGATACAACGAAGAAAAGGCGACGGCCCTCGCCTGCCGGTTCTTGGAACTGGCGGGAGGCGAGTTGGAGGACCTCAAGCTCATGAAGCTCATGTATCTGGCTGAGCGAGAGGCCATCCGGTTGCGCAATGTGGGGATCACGGGCGACCGCATGGTCTCGATGAAGAACGGCCCGGTCCTCAAGCACACCCTCGACCGGCTGACGCCGCTCGACCAAATCGATCCGGGCGGGGTTTGGCGCGAGTACATCGAGATCCCGGCGAGATGGGAAGTGCGACTGAAGAGGCCCTTCCCGCCCGAGAAGGCACTCTCAAGAGGGGAACTCACCATCGCTGACGAGATCTGGAAAGGGCATGGCAACAAGTCGAAATGGCAACTGGTCGAGTTGACGCACACCTTTGATGAATGGCGGGACCCGGGCGAGTCGCGCCGGCCGATTCAGTTTCAGGAGATTCTGATCGGTCTAGGATTTGACGACGTCACCGTGAAGTCGCGAACGGCCGAGCACAACGCTGCTGATGCCATGGATCTCCTCCTGAACGACGGTGCTTGAGCTGCTTCCTGGCTTACTCTTGCAAGTGCCCATCGCGAATGAGGGTACGGATCACTACTGGGTCGTTCTTACGGGGCCCAAGGACGGCGACGAGGTGGTTTTCGTGATGCTCACCGACGCTCGCAACGTGCTCAACCCGAATCCTGTTCTCCCTCAGGGCACCCAGATAAGTCAGCTTCTGCGGCTAAGAAAGCAGACGACGGTGAACTATGCAAGGTCTAGGAGAGCCCCGCGTTCCCAGGTTGCTTCGCTCATCCGTAACGGGAGTCTTGAGACTCTCGGACAGTGCACACAGGAGCTTCTTGAACTCCTCAGGTCTGCCTTGCTTGACTCTCCCGACACACCAGACGACGTGTACGACCTCTGCCTTGGTCTCGACTGGTGAGTCTCCGTGATCAGGTCAACTGGCCAGTAGCATGCGACCTTGGCACGGAGCGTCATGCACCCACCCAACGACCCTTGGCCAGCGGCGCGTGTGGCCCCCCGCACGGTGCGCGGGTATCCTGCCGAAACGCTGCAGGCCGTGATAGACCCCGATTTCCTCGCCCTCCTCGCCTGTCCGCTGTGCGAGAGCCGCCCACCGCTTCGGCAGCAGGGCGAGTTTCTCGTCTGCGACGCCTGCGGGCACGGGTATCGGATCGTCGCAGGCATCCCCGAACTGCTCCCCGAGGACGCTATTCCGCCTGCCAAGCTCAAGGAACTTCTCGATGGCCGATAAAGGGTTGCGCTTCCTCGTTCTGCACGGACCGAACCTCAACATGACCGGGTTCCGAGAGCCCGACGTCTACGGGCGGAAGCCGCTCACCGAGATCGACGACGACATCCGCGAGGCCGCTCAGGCCCTCGGTGCGGAGGTCCGCATCCTCCAGTCGAACTCCGAAGGCGCCCTCATCGACACGATCCACGAGCACCGCAGCTGGGCCGACGGCATCGTCATCAACCCCGGCGGGCTCACCCACTATTCCATCTCGCTGCGCGATGCCCTGGTCAGCGTCCGCCTGCCCGTCGTCGAGGTCCATCTCAGCAACGTTCACGCCCGAGAGGAGTTCCGCAGGCATTCGGTGATCGCGCCGATCTCGGTGGGACAAATCGTCGGACTCGGCCCGTATGGATACGTGATCGCTCTCCAGGCGCTCGAGAACCTCATCCGAGACACCCTTTCATGAACAACATTCAACGACTCCAAGCCCGAATGGTCGAGGCGGGTTGCCCGGCCCTGCTCGTGACCCATTTGGCCAACGTGCAGTGGCTGACGGGTTTCACAGGCTCCTCCGGGTTTGTCGTGTTGACCACCGAGCAGGGCGTGTTCGTCACGGACAGCCGCTACGCCATCCAGTGTCAAGAGCAGGTCCGCGACCTGCCGACGGCCGTGTACGCCAACCCCGTAAAGCTTTCCGACTTCCTCGCGCAACAGGCCCGCGACCTGGGCCTGTCACAGGTAGCGTTCGAGAAGAACCACGTCGTGTACGGCACGGTCGAGGAGTGGCAGGCGGCATTCGGCGACATCGCCTTGGTTCCCGGCGACGACCTGATCTCGGCCCTGCGCATGATCAAGACACCCGACGAGGTTGCTCGAATCCGCAAGGCGTGCGCGCTGGCCGACAAATGTCTGGAGCACGTGGTCCGGATGATCCAGCCCGGCGTCTCCGAAAGGGATCTGTTGCTGGAGATCGAGTTCTTCTTCCGGCGTCAGGGCTCCAAGGTCAGCTTCGAGCCCATCGCCGTGAGCGGCATCCGCAGCGCCCGCCCCCACGCAACGGCCAGCGAGAAGAAGCTGGAGGTGGGCGACTTCGTGACGCTCGACCTGGGATGCATCGTGGAAGGCTACATCAGCGACATCACCCGCACGTTCGTCGTCGGCGAGGCCTCGGCACGGCACCGCGAGATGTACGACCAGGTGCTCAAAGCCGAGAACGCGTGCGTCGAAGCGTTGGTCGTCGGCGCGAACGGGCGCGAAGTGGATGCCCTCGCGCGGCAGATTTTGGACGAGAAGGGTCTGGCCAAGTACTTCGGTCACGGTCTGGGGCACGGCATCGGCACGTTGGTCCACGACGCCGGGCGGCTGAGCCCGACCACCGACCAGCCGATCGAGGCCGGCCAGGTGTGGACGATCGAACCCGGTGTCTACATCGAGGGCTTCGGCGGAGTCCGCATCGAGGACGACGTGCTGGTCACCGAGAACGGTCCCGAGCGGCTGACGCATTTCCCACGCGAATTGATGGTCCTGCCGGCCTGAGGGCGCGATGCACGACAAACGAACCCGAGGCGGCCTGAACTTCGCGTGTGGACGTCTCGGCGCGGGAAGCATGGCGTCGTTGGTCGGCTTGCGGGGTCCGCTTCGGTCTCGCTTGATCGAGGCGCTTTACACGGGCAAGGGGCTATCAGAGGTGGGTGCCTCGCGCGATGGGTTTTGGGTTGCCGCGGAGTCCCGGCTACCTCGCTTTCGGGGCACGCTTCAGGGCTGGGCGAAGGGACTGCTCGGAGCGCGCGATCCCGCCGAGTTGGTCCATGCCCTCACCGCACTCGGCTTGTGGGAATCCCGAGCCGCATCCCGTGCCCGCTTGTCCGACGGCGAACAGCGTCTGGCGGCCACGCTGCCCGCGCTCCTCTCGGATGCCGACGGAATCGTTCTGGTCGAAGAAGTGTTCGCAGGGCTTGATCTGGTGGCAAAGAGTCGTCTCCTGACCCTGTTGGAAGCGCGCGTTGCCGAGGGCGTGCTCGTGGTGATCGAGACCGATGATTGGGGCGTGGCCGAGCAGTGCGATTCCCTGGCGGTGATCGGTCGCGAAGGCGTCTTGTTTTGCGGCAAGACGTCGTCGCTGATGGATCGAGCGGTCGAGGAGGTGCGAATCGCAACACCGCGCGAGGCATCCGTTCGAGCGATGGTTGACCCATTCTCGGTCTCCGTCGAGGTTCATCGGGGAGAAGTCCGTGCTTGGGCTCCCGCGGGGCAGGACCTTGCGGCAAAGCTCCTGGCGCTGGGCTACGGTGATGTCGAGTTTGTCGTCGTCCGTCCGGCTCAGCTGCGAGAGACGGTCTTGGCGATGTTGGGTCCGTCCTGATTTAGCCAATCCTGCCAGTTTCGCAGGGTTTAGGATAGAACCAGAGCGCGCCGGAGGTCTCAGTCGCTATACTTTCTCCACATGGTGATGCCTCATGCATAACAACTTGTTCCGATTCCCAGTCTTGGCGGTCGGCCTGGCCCTCGGGTCGGTCGGCCACACTCAGTTTGCCAGCAGCGACAAGTTGGTCAACGTGGATTCGGGTGCTCCCGTCTCGTTGGGCAAGTTCCGCTTCGACGCCGGATTCGCTTTTCACCGTGGGGCCGAGGGTCGAACCTACACCTCGGGGGCATTCGGGTACGGCGTGTCCGAAGGTTGGGAGGTCGGGTTTCGGGCCAGTGGCGCTCCGCGTGGCGATTCCACTTCGGGTGGAGTCACCGTCCGAACCGGCGGCCGCGACTTCGAGGTCTTCGCGAAGCATTCGCTCAAGTCGGTCGAAGGCTTGACGCTCAGCTTGGGCGCGAGCTTCCCCGACACCCCGGCTCAGGATCAGAACTTCATCACCGCAGGAGCTAGCTACACGGTGCCGCAGGGGGAGGCTAAGCACCGCTTTGTCGTCGGCGCACGTGGCGCGATGCGCAAGGACAGCAACCTTTGGGGCGTGTCGGCGGGTGTCGTTGCCCCGTTTCAGGCGGGATGGGAGGCCGTCGCGGACGTGACCGCGATCGTGCAGGGCAACAACTCGCTGACCTCGGACGGCGACCGGACGCGCCGGGCCATCTTTGGGTTTGGCGTGAGGTATCGGCCAGTCACCGCCGAGGGGGCGCCCAGCGCCACGTTCACGCTTGGCCTGAGCAACGGACTCGGTGCCACCACGGGCTTTGGACTTTCCTCTGCCCTCGAAGGAAAGATCGCTTTGACGCTCGGCGTCTCGGTGAGGAACTAACATGAAACACGCGATTGCCTGGATCGTCGGATCGGCCGTTGCCTTGGTTCTCGCTGGCTGCGGCGGGTCGGGCAGGCCTTACGTGCCCGATGCCGGCGGTGGTGCCGGCTTTGCCCTCGGCGGGGGTGGCGTGGCGCAGGTTGCTCCCGGTGGGGCAGCCAACTTCGTGTTCAACTTGGCACGAACGAGGCTCCAGAACCGCTCGAACGACATGGTGGAGATGTCGGTTCAAGGGCTGCCCGAAGGTGCCGAAGCTTCCTTCGAGCCGAACCCCGTCCAACTCAGCGAGGAACCTGTCGACACCGTGTTGACCGTCATCACGTCGGCTGGGACCCCAGTCGGCACCTACACCCTAACCGTCTCGGCTACCGACGGGACGGATACGTTGCGCCGCAACGCCACCTTGGTCGTCGCGACCGGTCAAGTCCCGTTCAGGATGGGCGGCGGTGGACAGGCGACCGTTCTGCCCGGTGCAGAGGCCACCTTCGATATCGGCATTCGCGAGGATAACCAAGACTCCGAGCGATCGTCCGATGCGGTCGCGCTGAGCGTGCTGAGTGGCCTCCATAGCACGATGTCCGCCTCGTTCGACCTCAATCCGGTCCCGATCACGCCCACCGAGACAGTCAGTCACCTGACCATCCAAACGACGGCGGCAACGCCCGTTGGCGTCTACTCCATCGTGGTGCAAGGCACGAACGGTGTCGAGACCGAGGTCGTCACTTGTACGCTGACCGTCGCCGCCGGAGGGGCCTTCGAACTCATCGTCGACCCCGTGGATATCTTCGTGGCGGACGAAGACGGCGTCCCGTTCGGAAACGATGCTGAAGCGACTTACAACGTGACGGTCAAGACACCGTTCACGTTCGTCGGCAGTGTCGACCTGGCATTCAGTTTCGAGGCGCTCAAAGGACGCCTGGGTCAAGGTGGGATTCTGGTGGGCGTGTTTCGGCGCGGTGCCGAGCCGCTGCCCGAGCCTGTGACTCTGGAGTTCAACAACCACGTGCACGAGCAAACGGTCACTCTAGCGATTCAGCGACTCGGTCGTCTGAACTTCACCGGAACCCGATTGTTCCAGGTCTCGGCAAAGCCGAGCCATACGGGCTCGACGATGCTTGCCGGTGGCAGCGTTGTGGTCCGAGACAATCAGGGCGATGCCGTAAGCGGCGGCTGACCCGTCCGGCTGGTCCTTGGCGGAGGTCACGGATGAGTGGCCTCCGCTTCCTAGTCTTCGTCGACTAACTGGGCCAATCGCAACGCGACTTCATCGAACACGACTTCGGCGCAGCGGGTGGCATCCACGATCACGAAGCGGTGCGGCGCGCGATCGGCTTCGGTCAAGAAGCCCGCTCGCACGCGTTCATGGAAGTCCATCGTCTCGGCGTCGAGCCGGTCTTTGCGGGTGAGGCGGGCCAGGCCTTCGGCGGGAGGAAGGTCGAGCAGGAAGGTCATCGTGGGCACCAACTCCTTGGTCGCCATTGCGTTCAATCGGCGCAGCAGCTCGCGATCGAAGCCGCGCCCATAGCCTTGGTAAGCGAGGGTCGAATCGGTGTACCGGTCGCATAGAACGATCGCGCCCCGCTCGAGTGCCGGCCGGACGATCTGGGCCACGTGGCACGCGCGATCGGCAAGGAACAGGAACAACTCCGAAGTGGGCGGCAAGTCGCCGCTTTCCAGCAACAGCCGCCGAATCTCCGAGCCGAAAGGGCCCGCGCCGGGTTCGCGCGTCACCACGACGTCGCGCCCTTGCGCCCGAAGGTATTGCGCCAGCTTGCCGATCAGCGTCGTCTTGCCGCTGCCTTCGGGTCCTTCAAAGGTGATGAACATGGGCTTAGGCTCCCAAGGCTTGCACCAACGTCTCCCGGTCGAACACGGGCTGGGCTGCGATGCCGCGTTCGATGCGTTTCATCAACCCGCACAACACATTGCCGCTCCCGAACTCGAGAAGACGCGTGACGCCCATTTGCGCGGCGCGTTGCATGCTCTCGGTCCAGCGCACCGTGGACTCCAACTGCGACTCCAACAAGTGGGGCCATCGAGTGCAATCCTCGACGGGTTCTGCGGTGACGTTGGAGATCACGGGGAAAAAGCCCGAGGCGAACGCCGTGCTGTGAAGCACCTCGCCCATCGCGCGTGCCGCATCCACCATCAGCGGGCTGTGGAACGCGCCGCTCACGTTGAGAGCGACCACCATCCGCGCTCCCGCTGCGCCTGCACCCTCCTTGGCCTTCTCCACGGCATCACGGTCGCCGCTGACGACCAACTGGCCTGGGCAGTTGTCGTTCGCGATGACAACGACGCCGGGTCCCGATGCGGAACGGCAAACCTCCTCGACGGCGGCGCGTTCCAAGCCCACGATCGCGGCCATCGCACCGGGGCGTTGGTCGCCGAGTTCGGCCATGAGCTGTCCTCGGCGCTGCACGAGGCGGGCGCCGTCGGCCAAATCGAGGACTCCCGCGGCCACAAGCGCGGCATACTCGCCCACGCTATGCCCCGCGCATACCGCAGGCTCGACACCACCGGATTCGCGAAAAGCGTGATAGGCGGCGACTCCGCAAGCAAACAGGGCGATCTGCGCGTTCTGCGTCTGGCGGAGTTCCTCCTCGTCGGCCTGAGCGCAGAGCGCGGAGATATCGCGGCCGACGGCCTCGCTGACGGTCTCAAAAACGCGTCGGGCGGCAGGCAGGTCGAGAAGGTCTTGCCCCATGCCCGGCTTCTGCGAGCCTTGGCCCGGAAAGACTGCGGCGAACATGGTAACGACTGTACCAGTCCCACCCGTCCGGCAGACACGCGCGCGCCCGTGACAAGATGAAGGTCATGGCACCCAGCCTGCTCCTCTCGGCCTCGTTGGCCCTTTCGCCCGCCCCGTCCCATTCCGAGCGCATCAACTTCGATCTGGATTGGAGCTTTGCACTGGGCCACGCGAGCGACTCCAAGCTCGACTTCGGCTTCGCATCGGGCTCGTTCAGTGCGTTCGCGAAGGCGGGAACCAACGCCGGACCGATTGGACTGGGCTTCAACGACCGGGCTTGGCGCAAGGTTGATCTCCCCCACGATTGGGCCATCGAGTTGCCGTTCGAGCCAAAGGCCGACATGATGCACGGTTACAAGCCCGTGGGTCGCGACTTTCCGGCGACCAGCGTGGGGTGGTATCGCAAGCGTTTCGGCGTGCCGGCGGAGGACGTGGGCAAGCGATTCCGCATCACGTTCGACGGCATCTTTCGCGACGCGATGGTCTTTGTGAACGGGCACTACGTGGGTCGGAACGAAAGCGGCTACTGCGGGGCTACGTTCGACTTGACGGATATGATCAAGTTCGGAACCGAGAACGTGGTCGCTGTGCGCGTGGATGCCAGTGCCATGGAAGGCTGGTTCTACGAAGGCGCCGGCATCTACCGCCACGTTTGGCTCACGCGTTCCGAGCCCGTCCACTTGGTCGAGGAGGGCACGTCCTTCTTGGCGTCGGTCGCCGAACACGGGCGCGTCGAAGTGGTGTCCGAAGTCCGCAACGATGGCGACACCCCGGCCGAGACGACGTTCCGCGCTTTCGTCCGAGACCCTGCCGGGATCGTCGTGGCCACGTCCGAACCCGTTTCGGTCAGCGTGCCGCCTCACGCGACGGTGGAGGCACGAACCCTGGTCGAAGTGCCTTCTCCCAAGCGGTGGTCGCTCGAATCGCCGACGCTGTACACGGCCGTTGCCGAGATCGGCACCGACCGTGTCGAGCACGCGATCGGCTTCCGCACGTTCCGGTTCGACCCGGACCTAGGCTTCTTTCTCAACGACATGCCCTTACGGATTCAGGGCACCTGCAACCACCAAGACCATGCGGGCGTCGGGGTGGCGATCCCGGATCGCGTCAACGCCTATCGAGTCGAACAGTTGAAGAAGTTTGGATGCAACTTCTACCGAACGAGCCACAACCCGCCGACGCCTGAACTGCTCGATGCTTGCGATCGGTTGGGGATGCTCGTGATGGACGAGGTCAGGATGTTCGGCTCGGGGCCCGAAGCCATGTCGCAGTTGCGGCGCTTGGTCCGGCGCGACCGAAACCACCCCAGCGTGATCTTCTGGTCCATCGGCAACGAGGAGTGGGGCACGCAGGGCTCTCCTGAATCCGAGCGGATCGCCAAGAGCATGATGGACGAGGTCCGCCGGCTCGACCCCTCGCGGCCCGTGACGTTTGGTGCCAACAACGGCGGCGAACTCAAGGGCATCAATGCCGTGGTGGACATTCGCGGGTTCAACTACAATCTAGGCGACCTCGACGCCTACCGCGCCGCTCGGCCCAAGCAGCCCATCCACGGCAGCGAGGTCGGCAGCACGGTCACCACAAGAGGCATCTACCAAGACGACCCGGACAGGGGCTACAAGAAGGCGTACGATCACCGTGGCGTGGATTGGGGCGAATCGGCGGAAGAGTGGTGGCGCATCACGTTGGAACGACCCTGGTTCGCCGGGGGCTTCGTTTGGACGGGACTCGACTATCGCGGCGAACCGACCCCCTACGCGTGGCCGAACATCAACAGCCACTTCGGAATCCTCGACACCTGCGGTTTCGCCAAGGACGTCACGCACTACTATCGAGCGTGGTGGACGAGCGAGCCGGTCCTTCACGTCTTCCCGCACTGGAACTGGACGGGACGCGAAGGCGAGACGATAGAAGTGTGGGCGTTCACGAACCATGAGAGCGTCGAGCTGTTCCTGAACGGGGTCAGCCAAGGCATACGAGAGGTGGAGCAAGGCGGCCACGCCGAATGGTCGGTGCCTTACGCACCCGGCAAGCTCGAGGCGAAAGGCTATCGCAAGGGCGTCGTGGTCGAAACGGCGGTGGTCGAGACCACCGGACCGGCGACGAGGCTCGTCCTCGACGTCCAGCACGCTTTGATCGTCGCCGACGGCTTGGATGCGGCCGTGGTGAACGTGCGTGCCGTGGATGCAGCGGGCCGACCGGTGCCCACAGCCTCCAACCTCGTCCATTTCGAGATCGAAGGTGCGGGGCGGATTCTGGGCGTCGGCAACGGCGACCCGAGTTGCCACGAAGCGGACACGGTGGTCTCGGTCGCCCCGCAACGGCCGGTGACGGGCTGGCGGTACAAGGTCGTCGAGGGTTCGCCCGACGCCCGACCGGAGACCGCTGCCGATTACGACGTCAGAGGGTGGAACGTGGCCGACTTCTCGGACTACCAAATGCGGCAGCCCAACACCGTGGCGGTGTTCGCGGCCTCCTTCGAGGCGGCCCCGGACATGACGCTGCTCGAGATCGGGCCGATCAACGACAACGGGTGGCTCTATCTCAATGGCGAACTCATTGGCAAGACGACGAACTGGCAGATCAGCCACGCCCTCGACGTGAAGGGCCGGATCAAGCCCGGGGTCAATCGCTTGACGGTCGTGGTCCAAAACGTAGGAGGCTGGGGCGGACTCACGGGCGATGTTCGGCTGGCCGGAACGGCGGTGCCGCCCGACTTCAAGCGGAGCTTGTTCAACGGTCTGGCCCAAGTGATCGTCCGAGCCGGTCGCGAGCCCGGGACCATCCGCGTGCGCGCCGCAGCCGATGGGCTCGAAGGGGTCACCGCGACGATCCAGACGAGTGCGCCGAAACGGTAGCTTGGAACGTCTGTCCCATAGGGGCCGGTGTGTCATGCCGGTTCGTGTGTGACGATGCTTTCCAATTCTCTCTTGCTGGTCGGTTGTTTGCTGTCGGTGCAGGACGCGCCCTTTGCTGCGCCCCTGCCCATCGAGCAACCCCTGAGGTTGGCGCTGACTCCGGTACTGGATGGTCGGATCGCAAACGAGGAGTGGCAGCCGATCGGTGCAGGTTCTGGCGTCGAAGGTTGGTTCCAATGGCAGCCCAAGCAACTCCACATAGCGGCGAAACTCCCCTTGGACAAGAAGTTCGTCGCCTCGCTGGATCTGGCAGGGGATGGCTGGCTCAATGGTGCGGACAACCTGGAAATCGTGGTTGAGTGGAACTCCGGCGACCCCGTCGTCACGTCGCGACGCCTCGATGCGGCACGGCGCGAGGGCCCCGCTTGGCTCCCGGCGGACGCCTACGCCAAGACGGCTCAGTACGGCGTATCAGCCGACGACACCACCTGGACGATCGAACTGACGTTGCACGAGGTGGGCGACAAACTGGTTCCCGAAGGAGAGGGCAACGCCGTTGGCGTTCGGCTGGATGCGTTCGGCGGAGACCCTCAGACGTTGGCCCCTTACCTGCCACGCTGGACCGGACCCGTCAACTTGGTGACCAACTTGGGAACCAACCTTCCGGAAGGCTTGGTGTGGAAGCCCGAACTTGGGTTCCGCAAGGTCGTTCCCGGCGAGGACATTCCGGTCCGGCTCACGTTCGAGGGCAACGATGAACTCGGGTTGGAGCGGATCGAGATGCGAACCGAGGGGCTACTTGAAAAGGAGAGCCTGATGACGGCCGTCCCGTTCCCCAAGTTCGATCGCAAGGGCCGCGCGTTTGTGGATTACAAGACCCGGATCGCCGACTCGGCCTTGCTCGGTTGGCGCATCATGCGCGGCACGATCCAGACCCCCAAGGGGCCGATCGTGGTCCGGACGAGCTTCGAGGTCACGACGCCCGTCACCATCGAACTGAATCTCGTCCGCGACGAGCGCACCAAGCAGGGCCAGCGCGTGTTGAAGTTCAGCGTGTACCTCGTTTCGAACACCCGGAACCGGCTGGACGGCGTGCTCAAGATGGACGCCCCGAGCGGCTGGAAACTGGTCGCCGGCCACGACCAGCGGTTCCTGATCGTGGCCACCCGTGGTTCAGTGCGACGCGTGATCGAGGCGGAAGTGCGCGACGACGTTCAGGGAGTGTTCCCCCTGCGTTTCAGCGCCCTGATGGGCTCGCGCGAGGTGAGCTTCACGCACTATGCGAAGATTTCGCCGAGCACGCCCTGAACCGGTCAACTCCGGTCGGACATGTCTCGAACCGCCCGGCGCAACCACGGCAATTCGTCCATGATCTTCTGGCCCGGGCAGTCGGTTTGGGCGAAATCTTTATGGCCCCCAAGGCGGTTGCCGGGCACCCGATAACGCGCGGCCAATGCCAACACGAGACGCCTGAGTGAAGCCTGTTGGGCGGGATAGAACGTCTCGCTATCGAGCATCCCTTCCACGACGATGAGCGCATGGCCGGTGGGGTCGTAAGACGTGTTGGTGTCGCCCGCGTACTCGAGTTCGCGGCCAACGCCGATCCGCCCATCGGTCGAGATGTAGAAGTGGTACGGAACGTCGCCCCAGGCGGGTTTGGTGCGGCCACCGGCCAGTTGGTCCTCGCGTTGCGAGAACAACTGCAGGTTGAACAGCTTGCGCTCCAGCGAAAGGTCGGGTCGTTGGGCCGTGCCCGTGTGGTGCAACGTGATGCTCCGGATGCGGTGCCGCTTCATCAGTGCGGCATTGCCCGGCTTAGCCTGCCACGCTTCGCGCGAGACAAGGCTGGGCATCGGCGGCAAGTCGTCGGGGAGTGCGCTGGTCCAACCCGGGTCGAGGACGAACATGACCGGATTATGGACCCACGTCACGCCAACGTGGCGATGGTGACCCCTTGACCACCCTCGTTGGCGTCGGCTTCGCGAAAGCTCTTGACTCCCTTGTGCCGCTTCAGTGCGCTGTGGGCCATCTTGCGCAGAATGCCCTCGCCCTTGCCGTGGACGATGCGGACCGTTTGCAGCCCGCCAAGGACGGCGTCGTCGAGGAACTTGTCCAACTGGAGTTGGGCGTCCTCGTAGCGCATGTTCCGCAGGTGGATTTCGGTCGAGGAGGCTATCGCACGCCCGAGCGCCATCCGCGCGGCGGACGAGGTCTTTGGCATGTCGGCGGGTTGGGTCGGCCTCAGTTTGTCCAGCGCGACCTGCATCTTGAGGGGTCCGATTTGGACGCTGGCCGTCTTGCCCGAGGGTGTTTCGAGCAGCACCCCGACCTTGCCGTAGCCCTCGATATGGACGGAATCGCCCTTGGTCAGGGCAACCGGTTCGGCGGGCTTGGTTCGGGTCGGCTCCTCGACTTCGAAGGCCGCAAACGCCTCCTCGCCCATGGCGTGCAGCACCTTGAAGTCCTCGCGAGCCTGCTGTGCGGCTTTCGGTCCGGCGGCGGCTTTGAGCGTGTCGAAGATGCGGTTGGCCTCTAGCCTAAGCTCGCGAAGGGTCTCCTGAAGCGCGTTGCGCGCGGCCTCGTTGGCCTTTCGCTTGGCTTCCTTCGCTTCGTCGAGCTTGCTCTCGGCGCTCGACTCCAAATCGCGTAGGCGTGCGGCTAGCCGGTCGGCTTCGCCTTGGGCTCGGCGAGCCTGACGCTGGGCGGTCTCCAGCTCTTCCAGCATCCGCGAGACTTCCTGCTGCGTG
The DNA here is from genome assembly GCA_002343445.1 of Chthonomonas sp. UBA2387. GTDB lineage: Bacteria > Armatimonadota > Fimbriimonadia > Fimbriimonadales > Fimbriimonadaceae > UBA2387. Next base: position 33,694 of record DDSP01000032.1, on the reverse strand, counting down.
GTGCCCAGCCCTTCGTGTGCGGCGTCCACCACGCTCTTGGGGATGCCGTACCGCTCGGCGATGCGCAACGCGTGGCTGGCGCCGGGCGAGCCCATCAGCAAGCGATACGTCGGGCGCAGCGTCTTCACGTCGAATTCCATCGAGGCGTTGGCGAACCCTTCAGCCTCGTAGGCGAACGCCTTGAGCTCGCCGTAGTGGGTGCTGGCCAGCACGCGCGCCCCGTGGTCCCGCAGGTGCGAGAGGATGGCTTTGGCGAGTGCGGCCCCCTCGGCGGGGTCGGTTCCCGCACCGATCTCGTCCAGAAGGACCAACGCGCCAGGCTTCAACTCCTTGATCGCTTGGGCGATGTTCTTGAGGTGGGCGCTGAACGTGCTGAGCGATTGAGCCAGACTCTGCTCGTCGCCGATGTCGGCCCAAACCTGGCTGAACGGTCCGAGCCGAACATGCCTTGCGGGGACCATCATGCCCGATTGCGCCATCAGCACGAACAGCCCGACCGTCTTGATCGAGACCGTCTTGCCACCCGTGTTCGGGCCCGTGATGAGCAGACAGGGACGGTCGCGGCCGACGTGGATGTCGAGCGGGACGGCCTCTTCCTTGCGGAGCATGGGGTGTCGCCCGCCTTCGATCTCGATCCACGAGCCGCTCGCTCGCTCCGGCATCGTGCCGCCCATCTGGTGCCCCAGGCGTGCTTTGGCGAACCGCAAGTCCAACTCCCCAATGCGCCCGATGCCGTAGGCGATCTCCTCGGCGTGCTGGCCTACCTCCCGCGAGAGCGCCAGCAAGATGCGCCGCACCTCTTCCCGCTCGGCGGCTTCGGCTTCGCGCAATGCGTTGCCCAATTCCACCACGGGCTGCGGCTCGACGAACAGCGTTTGGCCCGACGAGCTGGTGTCGTGGACGATGCCCGGCACTTTGCCACGGTTTTCCGATTTGAGCGGAATGACGTACCGCCCGTCACGGACGGTGTAAAGCGGGTCGGAGAGCAGGTCCCGGTGCTTCGAAACGTAGCTCTGGATGCGTTCGACGATGCGCGACGCCGCGGCGAGTTTGCGCCGCCGCAGGTCCGAAAGCAGCGGGCTAGCGGAGTCCAGCACCTCGCCATCGGCATCCAGGCTCGAGGTCAACTTGCGCTCCAGAGCGGGCAGCGACGGAATGCCGAGTGCCATCTCCCAAAGGGAGGGCGCGACGTCCTTCTTGCCCTCGATGTAGCGCGCAAACTCGCCCATGCAGCGAAGCGCCATGCCTGCGCGGAACAGCTCGATGCCGCCGAGGTCGCCACCTTTGCGCGCGCGGCGCATGGCTTCGCGCAGGTCGCGGACGCCGTGCAGCGAGGGGGGCGGGAAGCGATCCACTAGCTGGGCCGCTTGGTCGGTCTCGTCGAGGCCCCGCCAAACCTCGTGGGGCTCGAAGTCGGGCAGGACGAGCAGGGCGGCGTCGGCACCCATTGCGGTCTCGCAACTCTGGGCGAGCCGTTCAAGGATGGCGGAATATTCCAGCACCTGCAACGCGTGCATCGCCCCCCATTGTGGCCCGCCCGCGCAGATGCCCACAAAGAAAAGACCCGCCGAAGCGGGTCCCTTCAACTCGTACCGGCGGGGATCGTTAGTTGCCCGTCGTTCCGCCCGTCGCAGGCGGTGTGGCTCCAGTGGTAGTGGCTTCGCCCGAGCCGCTGGTCGTGCCGGTGGACAGCTTGTCTTCCTCGAGAAGACGCTCGGCCGCACGATCCCATTGACCCTTCAGACCCTGGTCGTCAATGATGATCTTCTTTTCGCGGATACCGGTCTTGATGCGGTCGAGCACCTTCCGGCCAACGTCGTTCGCGAGCTGGCCGCGCTGGATGCGCAACTGGCGAAGCATATTGTCCTTCATGGTCTGGTCGGGCTCCACTTTGCGGGCATCGGTCTTGCGCTCGATGTAGAACTTCGCCCAGCCGTCGCCGAACTTGAGCCACTCGGTGGTGCGGAGTTCGGGCGTGGCTTCGATCTTGGTGAATACCTCGGCGGGGAGCCGCTGCTTGATGGTCGCCACATCCTGCGCGGGGAACACGCCTCGTGCGGCGCGCGCCTCGGGGTCGGCGTTGAATTGGGCGGCGACTTGACCGAACTGCTGACCTTGGCTGAGGGCGGCGTCAACCGGTCCTCGGTCGGCGTCGGTGCGGACGAACACGAACTGCAGGCTCATCTTGGCGGGGTCGATCAAGGAGTTCGGGTTCTCTTGGATGTACTTGTCCACGTCCTCCATCGTCACCGTGATGCCCTTGGTGATCAGGTTCTCGAACGCAAGGTCGAGCTGAATGCCGTGCTTGATCATGTCCAGCGTCAAGCCGCTCTGGTTCAGCTCGGCCACGTACCGCGGGCTCTTCTCCTTGCGAAGATTGAGCTCGTCCAGAACGTCCTTTTCGCTTGGCCACACGCCTTCGTCCTTGGCCATCTGAGAGATGATCCGCTGCTTGATCAAGTCCTCCAGAGCGAGAAGGCCCACCGTGCCCGCCACCGGGACCTGCGTCACCGGACGACCCTGGATGATGGCCGTCACTTCGCCCTTCTTGCGAACGTGGGCGAGGAACTCGGGAGACGTGATCGCCTCGCCGTTGACGGTACCGATCAGACCGCTGGCGGGGCCGCCTGCGTTTCGGGAACCGATGAAGTACCCGCCGACGACTCCGACCAGCAGGGCAACGATTGCAGGGATGAGCGACTTGTTCATGCAGACTCCGACAGCCGAACCGACTCTAGGACCCGAGAAGGATACCCGTCGTCGGCCACGCCTTGGGATTGGAACGCCGCTCAGACCCGAAACGTGCCCGCGACCATCTGCTGCAGGGCTTCCATCGGCAACCCGATGACGTTGGTCAACGAGCCCAGCGTCCATTCGGCAAACCGCGAAGCGCCGCCCTGAATGGCGTAGGCGCCCGCCTTGTCCAGCGGTTCGCCCGTGGCCACGTAGGCTTCGATCTCGGCATCGTCCAACCTGCGAAACCGCACGGTCGTCGTCGCGTAGCACGACCGTATGCCCCCTGGCGAGGCCACAGCCACCCCCGAGATCACGCGATGCTCCCGATCGGAAAGCAGGCGCAGCATGCGCTTGGCGTCGTCGGCGTCTCCCGGCTTGGCCAGTTGCAGGTCCCCATCTGCGGTGCGCAACGCGACCACCGTGTCGCCGGCGATCACGAGCGCATCGGGCCTTGTTTGCCGTATGGCTTCGGCCTTGGAGCGGGCCAGCCGCTCGGCGGTCTCCCAGGGGCGTTCGGCGGGCAAGGGGGTCTCGTCCACGTCGGCGGGCAGGGCTTCGGCATCCGGCCAAAGCGAGCGCACCATGGCCACGCGGCGCGGCGAGGCGCTCGCGAGCAAGACGGTCAATCCCAGTCCTCGCGGAATGCGGCTTCCTGCTGTTCCGACCAATAGCCGCAGCCCAACTCGATGAAAACGCTGGTGTAGGGGATCCGCGACTCGGTCTTGAACATCGCGACCGCATAAGTCTTCGCGGCCTCGGAGACTTCTTCGAGCAGGTCGGCGTGGTCCACGGCCACGGCCTGGAGTCCGGCCAGCCGGTGGACGATCTCGGCTCGAAACTCGCTGACGCCGGGCGTGGCGAAGTCGTCCAAGTGGTCGAGTTCGGCATCCAATCGGCACAGGGCCTTGACGTGGCCGCATCCGGCGATCTGACGCAGCACCTCGTCGAGCACGGTGGTCAGCGGCTCGCCGGTGGCGTGGGTCTCGACCCCGACCATGTTCGGCATCGCGGCATCGCCGACGATGATCCAGTTGCGGTGCCCCATCACGGGCAACATCTCTGTCAGCCGCTCGCGCCAGTCCATACGCTGGTTATACCGCTCACCCCTCGTCGCGGAAACCGACTTGGAACAACCGGCCCTCCGACGTCACCACCAGCGTGAGCAACACGGACTTGCCGTCCACCTTGGTCCGATAGCGGAGCAGCGTGTCGGGATCGGCCTTCTCCTGATTCAGGAACGCCATTGACTCGACCGAGCGGAACCGCGCCAACGCCCCAAGGCCCATGCGACCACGAGCGGTTTGGAGGCGCTCCAAGTAGTCGGGGTCGAGGTCGGCGGAGGCGAGTTCGCCGGCGGTCAGCGCCTTGACCGACTTGAGCAGTTTCTCCGTGCGCGCGGGGTCGGGGTCGGGCGACTCCTTGTAGGCGATCGGGGCAAGCGCGGGCGCGTAGTGCTCCGCAATGCGTTGGGCCAGGCCGTCGCCCGATTGGTTGTGCACGTTCATCGTCAGGACGATGGTCAGCTTCTCGCTGGGCACGGTGAACACGCTGTTCGAGAACGCGCCCGTGTTGCCGCCGTGCGAGACCGTGGGGACTCCGTTCACTTCGCGGACCATCCAGCCCAAGCCGTAACCCGTCTTGCGTCCGTTGGTCGTGCGCTGGGCGGTCTGCATCAGGTCGCGCGTCTCGGGCTTGACCAGCCGCCCTTCGCGGAACGCCTTCTCAAACGTGGCGAGGTCCTCCAGCGTGTTGAGCAGGCTGCCGTCGCCGTAAACGTGGGGGATCGCCATGCCGCGCGCGATGCCGTTGGGCAGCAACAGGTAGCCGGGAATGCGGTTCGGCACGATGCGCCGCGCGTCCTCGACCAGCGAGCTCTTGAGTTCGAGTTTCTCCAAGATGCGCTTGGTGCGCAGGGCGTTGATGTCCTCGCCCGCCACGGCTTGGGCGATCAGGCCGAGCAGCAGGTAGTTCGAATTGCTGTAGGCGAACCGCGCGCCGACGGCAAAGTCCATCGGCAACTCGGCCATCTTCTTCCACCAATCGTCGAGCGTCCACGTCTCGACCAGCCCGAGGCTGGGGACGAGGGCATACTCGGGGATGCCGCTCTGGTGGGCCAGCAGGTGGCGGACCGTGTTCGCGCGCCACTTCTCGGGCACCTTGTCGCCCAGGTGCTTGGCGATCGGGTCGTCGAGGCTCAGCTTGCCTTCCTCGACCAATTGCATGATCACGGTGGCCGTGAACGTTTTGCCGATGGAGCCCGACTCGAAGACGGCTTCGGGCGTCATCTTGACCTGCTGTTCCACGTCGGCCAGGCCATACGCGGCTCGCTTGACCACTTGGTCGTCCTTGAGAATGAGGACGGCCGCGCCGGGGATCTTCTTGGTCTCGATCTCTCGTTGGATCAGGTCGTCGATGGGGTCGGCGAAAGTGCTGGCCGCAAGGGCCAGCGCCGAGAGCGCAAGAGCGCGAGGAAGACGATACAGCATCTTCCGTCCTGTACGATGGTTCGGTGCCCGCTCGTTCCCTGCTCAGGTCGTCACCCTGAGCCCGCGCCCCCTTTCGTTCGATCTGCCGAAGCCAATGGCGGCGCGGTGTCGAAGGGGACATCAGCCGTACGTCCGCTTCCAAACGCCCGGAAGGTCCGGCCGGGCTCCTTCCGCGTGACGGAAGAGGCTAGTCACTCTCGCTCTTGTGAGAACCCGGTTTGGCGAGTCTCTTCAAGACCTCCGCGTCTCCGTCGATCAGCGCCTGCTTCTTGGCCCGACTCCAACCCTTGAGCCGCTTCTCAAGGGTGATCGCGCTTTGAAAGTCCTGACATTCCACCATCCATACCAGGCTCCACGGCCCAAAACGAGCAGTGTATGACGATGCGCCATCCAAATGCTCCCCAAGTCTACGATTCATGTTGTTGGTGACTCCGACATAGAGAAAGCCAGCGCGGTTTCTCAGCATGTAAACGGTAGGTGCCATGAGGTTCTCATATTGCCCCAGAACGCGCCCCTTCGTCACCCTGAGCCCGCGCCTCCTCTCGTTTGGCCAGCTGAAGCCAATGGCGGCGCGGTGTCGAAGGGGACATCTGCCCTATCGTCCGCTTCGAGACGCCCGGAATCAACCGCCTACGTATATGCGAAGGGACCTCGGGCCGGGCTCCTCAGCGTGACGGTTGGAGGTTTCGTCACCCTGATCCCGCGCCTCCTTTCATTCGGTCTGCCGAAGCCAATGGCGGCGCGGTGTCGAAGAGGACATCTGCCCTATCGTCCGCTTCGAGACGCCCGGCATCACCCGCCTACCCAGATGCGAAGGGACCTCGGGCCGGGCTCCTCAGCGTGACGGTTGGAGGTTTCGTCACCCTGAGCCCGCGCCGCCTTTCGTTCGGTTTGCCGTAGCCAATGGCGGCGCGGTGTCGAAGGGGACATCAGCCCTACCGTCCGCTTCCAGACGCCCGGAAAGTCTGGCCGGGCTCCTCAGCGGTTCGGGTTCCCCGCAGAGCCAGAACTTCGCTCAGTGCCCACGCGGCGACACCAAAATCATCCAGCCAACCAATCACCAACAGGGGATCGGGAAGCAGGTCGATCGGCGACACCAGATACGCCAAGGCCAAGACGCCGACAACCCAAGCGGCGCGGCGTCTCGACCGGAGCGATCGGAAGATCAGCGGCAGCAAGCCCCAGCGCTTCATGATGCTAGGACTCGCCGCCGCCCCACCGGGTTGCGCACGAGGGACCTAAGTCAGTCGCACGCGCCGTACCACGTGCCCGACCACGAGTCTGGGTTCTCCTCGCCGGAGCGTCGGCCTTCGGGGTTTACGCGGCTCTGGTCGAACGCCCCCGCCGACGAGATGTTTTTGGCATGCCCGTCGAAGAAGATCATCGAGCCCGCGCGCGAGCCCCACTGGCGGTAGTAGTTGTAGGGCGGCTCGCAGTCGTAACCGTATCGAGCGCAGTCGGTGTCCACCGCGCGGCTAAAGAAGGGGAACATCTCCAGACGCATGATCCTCGTCTCGGTCGGGAATTCGACGCCCGAATCGGTGACCACGCGGGTGAAGTCGTAGGGCTGGTTGTTGCCCGTGGATTCGCCCGCGACGACGGTGTACATGCACTGCGTGAAGCGGTAGGAACTGCCGTAAGCGGCCCAGTAGGTGGTCGCGCCGGGGACGTCCTGCGCTGTGTACGGGCCACCGTTGTCGAGGGGGCTGCGGAAGATCTCCTGGCTCTTGGTGTAGGGCAACAGGCCGACTTCCACTCCCTTGTGGCCAGGTTGCCAGGCCGGCGGCTGGCTGTTGTAGGCGTAGAAGATGGGCATCGTGTCGTCGTGGTCGGCGACGTACATTCGCACGGCCAGCCCGATCTGGCGGGCGTTGCTCAGGTCTTGGGTGCTCCGGGCCGACTCCTTGGCCTGGGCGTAGACGGGGAAGAGCATCGCCGCCAGAATCGCGATGATGGCGATCACGACGAGCAGTTCGATGAGCGTGAAGGCTTGTTTTCTCATGAGTGGTATCCCCAAGCGCAAACGAGGCCGCCATCGCATTCGATTGCGAGGACGGCCTGCTTGGGGCACGCGCGTCGCTCCGCAATCCCTACGCCGGTACGAACCGGATCAGGTTCCAGGGGTCACTCCGCGTCTGCCTCGGAGACTCTCAGCCCGTTACGGGCTCCCCCAGCGGGCAAAACCTTGCCAACGCTATGTGGTTGTCGCTTCTATTCTACGCGCATCGCGTGGGTTTGTGCGGGTTCGGAATGGGACTCGCCGTGCGGCGGCGGCGTCTCGAGAATGCCCTTCAAGGTCATGAGGCCGATCATCAGGCACACCGCCGTTCCGGCCACGATGATCGAGGCGCGCATCGCGGGGTGTCGCGAAGACGACCGATCCAGCCACGGCAGGAACAGCATCCCGAGGCTGACCAGGCCCGGCACGATCACCGTGGCCACGACCTCGAAGCCCTGCGGCATGATCTTGAGCAGTTCGTACAGCCCCAGGAAGTACCACTCGGGTCGAGGGCTGAAGTCGGTGCCCGCCGGGTCGGCCATTGCCTCGATGGCAGGGGGGAACGCCGCCGCCAGATACACCAGCATGCCAAGCCCCACCAACACGACGACGGCGTCGCGGAACAACTGAACGGGGAAGAACGGCACCGGTTTGCCCTTCTGCGGCAGTACGGGTCCGGCGATGTGCAACCGCCGCACGAGATACAGATGGATGGCCGTGAGACCCATGAGCGCTGCGGGAAGCAACATCACGTGGATGGCGTAGAAGCGCGTGAGCGTCAGCGCCCCGACCTCCTCGCCGCCACGGATGAGGACCAGCAAGTCGTGCCCCACAAAGGGAACCGTGGCTGCGATGCGCGTGCCCACGACGGTCGCCCAGTACGCCTTCTGGTCCCAAGGCAGCAGGTAGCCCGTAAACGAGAAGCCCAAGATCACGTTGAAGATCAGCACGCCGACCAGCCACGTGAGTTCGCGCGGCTTCTTGTAGGAGCCCCAGAAGAACACGCGCAGAATGTGCAGCACGGTGACCACCACGATCAGGGTCGAACCCCACACGTGCAGGCCCCGAACGAACGACCCCAGCGGTACCTGAGTCGTGATGTGCACCACGCTCTCGTAGGCGCTCTGCGGGCTGGGCGCATAGAACATCGCCAGCGCAAATCCCGTGACGAACTGGAACATGAGCAACGTGAGCAACAGGTTGCCGAGCGTTTGCCACCAGCCGACTCCGGGCGGCATGGGCTCGTCCAGGTTCTTGCGGACGAACCCCCACCAACCGAGGCGCAGGTCGGTCCAGTCGCGCAACGAGGGCCGCTCGACGCGCAACTCTTCCACCGGCTCCATCGGCGGATGGGTGACGTCGGCGGGCTTTTCGGGTGTGATGACTTCTCGCGCCATGACCTATGCGTTCCTTTGCACAAACACCTGGCCGTCGCGGACTTCGACGGCGTGACGGAGGAGGGCTTTGGGGGGCGGCCCGGACACCACGTTGCCCTCGGTATCGAACACGCCGCCGTGGCACGGGCACAGGTAGCGGCCCTGCTTCTCCTGGTACTGCACTTTGCAGCCGAGATGGGTACATGCGGGGTCGATGGCGACCACCTCGTTCGCCTCGCGCTTGAGGAACAAGGCGTAGCGGTGGTCGGCCATCGTGTAACCGTCCTTGACGCGCACGACGTAAGTGACTTCCTTGGTCTTGCCAGGCTCGAGTTCGTCGAGACCGCACACGGGGACCCACTCCTTCTTCGTCCGCGCTTTGAGCGGCGAACCCAGGAATCCGAGCACGGGTCCGAAGACGGCGCCGAACACGGCCAGGTTGATGGCCCCGATGGACCACGCCATCACCTTGCGTCGGCTGACGGTCAGGCTGTCGTCCTTCTTGTCGCAGTGGTTGCAGTTGCGGCATTCACACATGGGCAGATTCTCTTTAGGGGTAGTAGCGGATGCGGAAGTTGTCGGCGTTGTCGGGGTCCACGCGCGAGAGCAGGTCGTGCGCGATGCGTTGGGTCTTGTGGTCGCGTCCGGGCGAGGGTTCGCGGCGAAAGCCCAGGTCCTTCTCGCTGGCGACAATCGCGTCCACAACGGCCGTCGTCGCGGCCAGAACCGGTACGACGAACACGTGGTTGAATCGGGTGAAGGGGGCGGTGGCGATCAGCAGACCCACGGAAGCGAGGTGGTAGAGGTAGATCGGCATGATCCAACCCGCTGCCCCCACCCGATTCAGCTCCATCGTCATGAACCCGCTCACCACGGTGTGGAGCAGCAGGTTCACGAATAGGAAGTCGCGCCCCATCGTCAAGCCGTTGTCGATGTAGCGGTCGGTCTTGTAGCGGTAGAACACGTAGACCACGCCCGTGAGCAATGCCGCGCCACACAACAGCAGAAACGCCTTAAGCGGATGCGTCGGGGCGAGGTCGCCGCGCTGCGGGTTGACCACCTGCATCAACACGTCGCCCAGCATCAGGCCCAGAAAGCCGTAAAGCATCAGCCCGTGCTTGAGCCACCGCGCCTTGTTCGTGCGGTAAAGGCTCGCGACCAGCAACCCGTCCACGACCAGCGAACGCAAGAACACCCATGCCGCCTTGCCCCACCCGAAACGGGCGATCTTGGGCCGCAAGCCCTTGAACCCCGCATTGCCCAGCCAGTACGCCAGGACGCGGATGCCGAAGACGGTCGCGAACAGGGTCACAAACGAGAAGAAGATCGCCATGTTGCGCGTCGTGAGCAACGAGCCGACCTTGAACGCGATCGGAATCTGCGACTCGTCCCACTCCATGCCCTGCAACTCGATACGCATCGCCTTGACTTGGTCGTCGGGCAGCGTTTTGGCCGGGGTGCCGGGCATCATGCCTCGACCCTTGCGGACGATAGCCAAGAACTCGCCCTCGGTCAGCTTGGTCTTGACGATTGGCGGCCCCAGCCCACCCATGGCCTTCATGCCGTGGCATCCGACGCAAGTCGAGGTTGAGAACACGTCGCCAGCGGGGCGGGGCGTATCGTTCCCATCCACGGCCAGAGGTTTCAATGCCAGATCGGCCATGTCGGCCAGCTCGTTTCGCATGGCCTCGACTTCGGCATCGGAGAGCGAGGACGACGAAGTTCCTGGCATGAGGCCCTTGCCGTTGCGCACAATCCGCAGGAACTCCTCGTTCGAGAGCTGGGTCTTGGCGATCGCGGGACCCATGTCTCCCTCGCCCTGCGAACCGTGGCATCCCGCGCACGTCGTGTTCGCAAACGGGCGCGATTGGGCCAGCACAAGGTTCGAGACGACGAGCAGAGAGGCAAAGAGCAGGCGTTTCATCGTTGGGCCTCCACAAACCCACGGTCATGGATCGGCGGCTCCGCGCGACCTCCAAGGGTCGAAACCGACTGATCGGCCATCGGGCCGAGGTAGCACGTCGCGGGTTTGGTCTGGGCGTCGGGCAACAGGTGGAAAGGCTCGCGATGGGTCTCTTCCTTCTGCTCGACGATGTACTTGCTCACCGGGCTCGCGGGGTCTTCCAAATCGCCGAAGATGCGGGCCGTGGTCGGGCAGGCGACCACGCAAGCGGGGTCGAGTCCCTCGTCCACTCGGTGAACGCAATACGTGCACTTGCGGGCGACTTGCTCGTGCAACCGCGGCTTGACGTAATCGCGTTCATAGGCCTCATCCTCGTTCAGGTACCAACGATCCTTGCGGATCAGATACACGTTGCCGTAAGGGCATGCCGTGACGCATGCGCCCGTGCCCTTGCACCGGTCTTGGTCGATGAGCACCACACCGTCCGGCCTGCGGAAGATCGCCTTGTTCGGGCAGCCCTTGAGGCAGGGCGCATCGTCGCAGTGGTTGCACAGCACCGGCAAGTAGAAGCGCTTGACGTTCGGGTAAGTGCCCGATTCCACGTTGATCACGCGGGCGAAGAACGTGTCCATCGGCGTGCCGTTTTCCTGCTTGCACGCCAGCGTGCAGGCGTCGCAGCCGATGCAGCGTGTCAAATCCACGAGCATCGCAAGTCGTGCCATCAGCCCTGAACCCTCCGGATATCCACCCGCGTGTCCTTCCAGTGCTGCCCCGGCGCGTAGACCGCGGGCAGGTAGTAGTTCTCGTGGGTGGGTTTGACCTTCTGGTGCGTGTGGACGCTGTGGTACTTGCCGCCGCCGAGGTAGCGGTCCCACCACCCGTGGTCCACGCAAAGCACGCCCGGCTTGATCGCCTCCGTGACCAAGGCGTTCAAGCGGTATGCGCCGTTGAGGTTGTAGATCTCGACGGGGTCGCCGTCGGCGATGCCCCTCATGTGCGCGTCCAGCGGGTTGATCTCCACCACCGGGCCACGGTTCACGTTGAGGAGCAACGGGTTGTTCGAGTGCGTCGAGTGGACCCGCCACTTCGAGTGGGGCGTCACGATCGAGAGCGGGAACTTCTGGTCTTCTTCGGGCAGGTGCGAGAACGCCGGCTTGAACACGGGGATGCACTCGCCCAGCTTCTGGAACACGTCCTCTTCCTTGTAGAACTCCATACGCCCGGTCTTGAGGAACTCGCGTTGCGCTCCCTCGGGGAACGGATACGCGCGGGGCGGGAACAGGTGGTGCTCCAAGAACTGCTCGTCGCAGCCGACCTCGGGGTCGTGGACCTTGAGCCGAACCGGGCCCTGCTCCAACTGCTCCAGCGTGATGCCTTCGACTTCCTTGCCGCCGCTGGCGAGCATGGTGCGGATGGCGTCGTCCTCGGTGCAATCGAAGTGGTGCGCGAGCGACGGGTCCACCCGCTTCACCAACTCCTGCACCATCCACATCTCCGTGCGCGAATCGTAACGGGGCGTCAGGACCTCCTGCTGAATCTGAAGGTACGGGTGGCAGCTCGTGCCCACCAACTCCTTCTTCTCCCAGAACGTGGGCGCGGGAAGCACCACGTCGGCGTACTCGCACGTGGGAGTCATCGAGAAGTCGATGGCCACGAACAAGTCGAGGTCGTCGATCGCCTTCTTGATGGGGTCGCTGAACTCGGTGACCAGCGGGTTGCCGTGCGAGACGAACAGCGCCTTGAACCCGTTCTTGGGAAACTTGATCTTCGGGTTGATCGTCTCGGTGGGCCGCCCGAGCACGAAGTAGTGCATCGGGACGCCGTTTGGACGCTTGCCGCCCGGGAACCACCACGACGACACGTCCAGCCGGAAGTGGTGTTGCCCCGAGTAGATCGAAACCGACTCGCCCGGCTTGCCGTGCGCCCCCACCAAAGCGGACAGAAGCAGCACGGCGCGGATGGTCAGGTCGCCGTGCAGCCGGTGGTTGAGACCCATGCCGATGATGATCGAACTGGGCCGGTTGGTGGCGTACTCGCGAGCCAGCGAGCGGATGGTCTCGGAGGGAACGTCGGTGATCTTCGCCGCGACTTCGGGACGATAGGCTTCCAAGAGGATCTCCTCTTCGAGCAACTCATAGACGGGCCGGACCTGGACCGGCCCCTCGGGCGTGAGGGCCTGGCGTTCGCCCTTGAACGCCGGCCGCACGTCGTCGGGAAGCTTGAGCGTGTCCATAGGCAGGACGTAGAAGCCGCCCCGGCCCTCGTCCCACACCACGAACTGGTCGTCGCCGCCCAGGCCCACGTCCGAGGCGCGGAGGCGTCGGCCGTTGTCTTCACGGACCAGCGTGGCGCAATCGGTGAACGTCCTCAGAAACTCCCAATCCACGAGCCCTTCTTCGATGACCACGCGGCACATGGCCAGTGCGAGGGCGCCGTCTGTACCCGGGTTGATCGGGATCCAGAGATCGGCGCCCTTCGCGGTCTGACTGCAACGTGGGTCGATCACCACGATCTTGCAGTTGTTCCTTTGCTTTGCCACTCGGGTGAGAAACTGGGCGTCCGGGATGCGGGTCTGGAAAACGTTGCTCGACCACAAGATGGCCGTCTTGGCGTGGCCCCAACTCTTGGTTTCACACTCGACGCAGTCGATGCCCATCGTGTGGGTGAAGCCCATCGAGATGTCGCCGTTGAAGTCGTAAGCCGTGGCGAACGACATGCCGAGGAGGGCCGCCATGCGCACCTGCGCGCCTTTCTGAACGTAGCCCGTGCCCACGACCTGGTTGAACAGCAGCATGCTCTCGGGGCCGTAGGTGTCCCGGATGTGGATCATCTTGGCGGCGATGTGGTCGAGCGCCTCGTCCCACGTGGCTTCGCGCCACTGGCCTTCGCCGCGCGCACCCGTCCGGATCAGAGGCTTCTTGATGCGGTCGGGCCCGTAGATCAGGTGGGTCATGGACATGCCGCGCAGGCAACCTCGGGGGTTGTATTCCTGGCACGGATAGTCGGCGGCGGGCTTCAGGTCGACGATGGTGTCGTCCACAACGGTGGCGAGCCAGCCGCAAGCGCCGGTGCAGTTGGGGCTGTCGGTTGTTCGGACGACGCGCGCTTCGCCCTTCGGCTTCTGGGTCGGTCCTCGTCCCGGGACGGCGTATCGGGTGGCCATACGCCCAGAGTGTCCGCCCTTCCCGCGCGCCTGGTTATGACGGTGGTCATATCTGGATGAGAATCTCAAGAAAAGTACCGACCGGGGTTGGTCGTGGGCCGTAGACGTGCCACCTATGATGCGCGTCATAACATCCCCGGACGATTCAAGCCATCCTTGCCGTCGTGGCTCGTGTGATGACTCCGCTCCGCATCGTCCCTTCGGCCGTTCCGCTCGACCGGCAACAGGCCGCCGTGGCGATCTTTCGACCCTTCTTCGCCGCAGGCATCGCGTGTGTGCTGACCGTCGGCTGCCTCCTCGGCGCGTTGGCGCTGTTCGGCATCGCACAACGCGGTTCGTATACGGCCAGCGCGTGGACGCCCTACGTTCTGGCGCACGCGAACTCCCAGTTGTTCGGCTGGGTGGGCCTGTTCGTGATGGGCTTCGCCTTGCAGCAGCATGGTCCCTCTGTGGCGCGCGCAGCCTCGTTTCATCGGCTGGCATATGCGTCGCTGGGCCTAATGGCGGCCGGAGTGCTGCTTCGCTTCGCAGCTGAGCCGCTCGTCCGCGTGGACCGCAGCGTGTGGATGCCCGTCGGCATCGCGGCATGCGCGTTCCAGGCCATCGCCGTCGCTCTGTTCATGACGAACACTCAAGTCAACAGGCACAAGTCGGGCGAGGGCCTTACCTGGCAGTCGGCGTTTGTGTTCTCGTCGCTGGGCTGGCTCGCCCTCGTCGCAGCAGCCGAGCCGTTCGTCTTCTACTTTTCTCACCAAGCCGACCTGCAATCCTCGATCCTGTTCGTGGCGGGCTGGTTTCCCGTGATGCGGGAGGCCCAGTTCTTGGGGTTCGCCGCGATGATGATCTTCGGCGTTTCTCTGGCCAAGTTCGGCTCGTGCTTCGGTTGGAAGCCCGCGTATCGGAGTTGGGGTTTGGCCGGATTGGGCTTGTGGTGCACTGCGTTGGTGTGCCGGATCGTGGGGTGGCGGGTGGCGTTTGTGTCGGAGTTCGCGCCAGGGTCGGTCAACCTCTATACGTGTGGAGGCGCACTGTTCCTCATCGGTGGTGTGGCTTTGCTCAAGAGTTCCAGGATTCTTGAGCGGCCCCAATCGCCCCAACGCTCGCACAAGTTCGTCCGTGCGGCCTACGGCTGGATGATCGCCGCGGGTCTGATGATGGCCCTTGAGCCACTGCACCTCGCCGCCATCGGCGCACCGTTTTCCCACGCGTTTACCGGGGCGGTCCGGCACGCGGTCACCGTCGGGTTCATCTCGCAAATGATCCTCGGTGTAGGCATTCATGTCGTGTCTCGGCTGACCGGAACGGACGAATCCAAGCGCACTGCACTGTGGGCGACCTTCGTCCTGCTCAATCTGGGCAATGCGGCGCGCGTCGGCTTGGAGTGGATGACGGACTATCAGCCAGATGCGTTCATCCCTATGGGCTGGACGGGGTTCGTCGAACTGGTCGCCATCGGCCTGTGGGCCCTGGAGATGGGACGCATGATGATGGCCAAGCGCGCGCTGCCCGCCCACGCCAGTTGCTGAGTTCCATCGGCAAGAACCGCTATGCAGCCCCACGCCATTGACCGCCCTTCCATCGTCGCTTGTATCGAACATAGCGGCGTGTTCCGCAAACTGGCAGGCGAGTCACGGGAGCGACTCTTGACCGAAGCCTTCGTCGCCTACGCCGATCGTGGCGAAGTCATCTGGTTTGCAGGTTCGGAAAGCCGCTTCTCGGCGACGTTGGCGTCTGGTTACGTCAAGTTGGTGCGTACGGCGGCCCAAGGGACGGCGGTGACCGTGGACATCGCCGGGCCGGGGCACACCATCGGTCTGCTGGCCGTCGTCGAGGGGCACAGCTACCCCCTCACCGCGATCGCGGTATCGCCCACGTGGTATCTCAAGGTGCCAGCCGGGCTCATGCGCGACCTCTACAACAGCGACGGTCTGTTGCGAGACGAAGTCCTGCACACCATGGCGCCCCGGTTGCGCCGCGCCCACGACATGATGGCCCGCCTCACGCTGGGCAAAGTGGAGCAGCGATTGGCTTCGGTGGTTCTGCTGCTGGCCGACTCGTTCGGCGTGCGACACGAGACGGGCACCACCGTCGCCGTTCCTCTGACTCGTTCGGACTTGGCCGAAATGGCGGGTACCACGGTGGAAACCACCATCCGCGTCCTCAGTCGGTGGAGCAAACAGGGTTGGGTGGAGATGCGGAGGCGTCACCTCACCGTGCTGCAACCCGAAGCGCTGCTGGATCGCAACGAGAGCGATTGACTCAGTTCGGTTCGCCGACCGCGAACGCAGCCCGCCCACCGGCCCATTGGCCCGAACCCGTTGCCGTCGTCCAAACGCCGGCGGCTGTCGCCCCACCCGGCACCAGAACAAACCGGCCCGTGAAACGGACTTGCCCGGCAGGCGTCGGGTCCGAGCCGAGCATCGTGGTCAAGCCCGTCGGACCCACGGTGCCGCTCATCGCGAAACCGCCGCTTGTGCTGGGATGGACCATGCCCACGGCGTGCCCGGTGGCGTTCACCTCGACGCGCCATGTGCCTTCTGCCGTGCCTTGGAATACGCCCTCGTACTCGCCCTCAAAGACCGAACGCCCCGGCGCAGCCACGAACGTCGCCGTGTAAGCGGTCGCGAACGCGCCCGCCACGGTGCCGTGCGCGATGCGTCCTGCCCCGGTTCCGCTGAGCGTTCCCACGACGCGTACCGTGCGGCCGGCGGGGCCCGTGCACGCGACGTCCAGCCCGTTGTGCTCCTGGATGCGTCCGCTACCCGCGAACGTGCCCTGATCGCCGTCGCTCACCACGACCTCGATGTTGCCATCGTCGCGCACATGGACCAGCACGGTCCCTTCGGCGCGGTTGTAAGCGGCGCGATAGAAGCCCGCAAACGGGACGGCGTCGCTCGAAGAGCCGCCGCTGCCTCCGCAACCGACCAAGAGGCCGAAGACCGCTGCCAGGTACACCAACCGAGGAACGCTGCGCATCAGGGATCACTATAACCCACCGATCAATCGAGTTCGATGGGCGCCTTGCGGATGTCGGCACGGTCCATGGGGATGAACAGCAGCGTGATCATGCCGGGGATGGTGCAGAAGCAGACGGCGATGAAGAACGGCAGGTAGCCACCCGCCGAGGGGAACATGCTGGCCAGCGCTCCTTGGGCGTAACCGCTTACGATGCCGCTGATCATCGCCCCGAGCGCCATCAGGCCCGTCGCGATCGCATAGTGCGAGGTCTCGAACTCGGTCCCTTGGGCAATGAACATGAGATACACCATGTAGGCGCTGAACCCGAAACCGTAGCCGAATTGGTCCACGAAGATGAGCCACTGCACCATCTGATGCGTATACTGCGGTGCGTCGGCGACTCGTTGCGGCAGGTTCGCCGCAGCCCAAACGTAGAGCAGGTTGGGCACGTTCAGGGCCAACACCATCGGCCAAAGGCACCTCTTGATGCCGAACTTGGCGATGACCATTCCGCCCAAGATGCCCCCAAAGACCAGTCCCAAAACGCCCCACATGCCCGTGATCGTTCCGACCGTGGCAGTGGGCACGGCCAGGCCGCCTTTCTCGACGGGGTCCAGTAGGAACGGCCCCGACATCTTGCCGATCATGATCTCGCCGAAACGATAGAACAGCACGAAAGCCAGAATCCAGCCGATCTTGTTCTGTGCGAAGAACGACTTCGCCGCCGGACCCATGCCGATCTTGCCGAACAGCTGCCGCGTCGAGAACCATGCGCCGCCTACCCAGGCCATCGCGACGCCCTGTTCCAACCAGAAAGGCGTCCCCACAATCGTGCCGAGGTTGAACAGGGGCCGCACCTCGGCCTCGAACACGCTCCAGCGGCCCGTGACGGCACACTCGAGCACCTTGTAGAGCAAGTGGACCTGCTGGGCGAACAGTAGGATGCCGGTGACCATAAGCAGGATTTGTCCAAACTCGCCCAGCAAATGCATCCAAATCGTTGGCTTTCGCAACCGGTCCGCGGCGGGTCTCGGCATCGCGAAGAGGTTCAAGACGAACGCGAACGCGTAGACCACGATGCCGAACGAGAGCGCCACGAACCACGCGCGCGGGATCTGATCCGGCACGATCGGCGCGGCCAGCAGGTAGAGCGATTTGAGGAAGTTGCCGACGGCATCGCCCAAGCCGGCCCAGACCCCCGCGATGCCGTACCAGAGTCCCACCAGCGGGTTTGCGGCGGGATGCTCGGCCACGAACGCCCGGTGGTTCTCGACCGTGATGAACCGCGTCGCGTTGGTGATGGTCTCCAACTGGCCCGCCATGTACACCAAAAAGCCGTTGGCGAAGATGGTCCCGAGACGGTAGAACGTGCTCCGAACGCCGACGAAGAACGCCTGATCCTTCTCGCCCAGGGCCAACAGGTAGAAGCCGTCGGCGGCGATGTCGTGCGTGGCCGAGAACATGGCCATCGCGACAAAACAGATCAAGGTTGCGGCCAGGAAGTTGGGCAAACCGATCGCGTAGGCGGCAAAGCCCATCGCCACGATCATGAGCATCTGGGTGCCGATGATCCACTTGCGCTTGGTGGAGTTCACATCCACCATCGGCCCCCACAGCATCTTGAGCGTCCAGGGCCATGCGATCAGGCTGGTCCAAAGGCCGATTTGTTCATTGCCGACGCCAAGCTTCTTGTACATCACCACCGACATCGTCGTGACGACGACATAGGGGATGCTTTCGAGAAAGTAGAGAAGCGGGACGAACCCCCAAGGGCGCGACGAACGGCGTTCAGGCACGGCGGCATCGGACATGCTTGCCGCCCATGATATCCCCACGGGTGGAAGAAGTGTCCTTTCCGTCGTTCAAGAAACTGCCCGGAGCCAACAGAACACGCATCGCGACCCCGAGCTTCTCGGCTCTGCTAGTGCGTGCACGGCGTAGGAACGGGTTGCACCCCTGCTCTTCGAGCCGATCCAGAATCCGGCTGTAGAGCACACGGGCCAGCAGGATTGCGCGCTGAGTTCTGCGCGGCAACTGAGGAATGCCCTCGTCCGCCTGCGCATAGAGTTCGCGCGTCCGAGCGATTTCAAACTCCATCAGTCTTCGGAATGCGGGATCGAACCGGCCCTCCCTGACTTGCCCCTCCGAAACCGCGAATCGGTCCAGGTCTTCCTTCGGCAGGTAGATCCGCCCGCGCAAGCCATCCTCTCCGATGTCGCGAAGGAAGTTGGTCATCTGCATCGCCTCGCCGAGCAGGTGGGCGCAATGGGTTCGCGCGGCGTTCGGCTCGTCCGCCATGACGGAATCCATCATCGCACCGACGGCGCTGGCGCTGCCGCGCATGTATTGCTGGAGGTCTTCGTAGGTCTCGTACCGCACCTGGTCCAGGTCCTGCCGCATCGCGTCGAGGAAGACGAGGGGTTCCTCGACCGGGATACCGCAATCGCGCACGGTGTCGACGAAGGCCCGCATCACGCCGTCGTCCGGACGTCGCCCCTCTAGCCCGAGGAGCAATTGCCTGCGCCAGTCGTCCAGATGCCGTTCGACCTCGGCTCGGGTGAGCGGTCCCGGGTTGTCCACCCATTCGTCGGGCACTCGGACGAAGCCGTACACGGCATGGACCTTGTTCTGCACAGCCTTGGGGAACGTTCGGGTGGCGAAGTAGTAGGTCGTGCCGAACTGACGGTGGATGCGCTCGCACCGCGCGTAGTCTTCCGGGGTCGCAAAGGTCTCGTTCATGGGCGTTTCCAACTCCAGCGTTCGTTGATGGATGGCGTGCCAGGGCATAGCGTCTCGAAAGGTGCGCCTCGGCGGATGTCGCAAGCCAAGTCGTCGAGAAGGTCCGCAAGGACCTCCCTGGCTCGCGTGCGGGTTCGATCCGACCCGAGGGGTTCCCCGAACGCGAGATAGGCCTCGGGCCGCTCGTGCAGGGCGTGCTCGTAGCGGATGGCGACGGGGATCAGGCTCGCACGGGGCACCGACCGGGCCACGAGGTCGAACGCGCGTCCGAACGGCAGCACTTCGGGCGGGTAGTGCAACGTGCCCTCGGCGAACAGAATCAGCGAGGTGCCCTCGCGCATGGCTCGGATCGTCTTGCGGATCGTGCCCGCGCGGACCTCGGGTTTGTCTTTGGGAAACGGAAGTCCGCCGACGTGTCCGAACAGTGGGAACGTCTCGTACTCCTGGATCCAATCCAAGCAAGGCACCCCGAGCCGCGTGACGGCGCAATACATCAGGTAGCCGTCGAACCAGCCGTGGTGGTTCGCGTAGAACACGCACGGTGGCTGGGGCGCCCGCAACGGGGGACGCCATCGCACATGACGGAACGATCGGCGCACCGAGCGGCGGATCATGCCGCCGACGGCTCGCCCGACGATCCCCCGATCCTGCTGGGTCAAGGCCTCGCCTCCGCGAGAAAGTGGTCGCTCGTGCGCGACCTGTTGGGCAACTGGAGGAGTCCATCGGCGGCCATCCGACGCTCGACCAGTTCGGCCGAGATCAGCACCATGGGCAGACCGTTGCCCGGCATCGTCGAAGCGCCGACGTAATACACCCCCGGTGTCGCACTCCCGTTCGAAGGCCGGAAGAACGCGCTCTGGAACAAGTCGTGGGAGATGCCGAACGCGGCGCCTTCGTGCAAGTTGAAGTCCGTCTGCCACGTGGCGGGTGTCCGCTCCGCCATCCCTTCGACGCGACCGGGATCGAAGCCGACTTCATCGCTCAGTCGAGCGAAGACCTTCTCGCGAAGCGTCCGAGCGGCGTCTTCGTTCCAAGGGAATCGGAGGTTCGGGCAGGGAACGAGAAGGTACAGGTTCTCCCGACCCACTGGGGCCACCTCGGGGTCCGATCGCTTCGACACGCACGCGTAAAACGCCGGGTCTTCGGGCAATTGGTGATGGTGGAACAGGTCGTCGAGGTTCGCCTTGAAGTCGCGGCCGAAGAAGATGTTGTGGTGGAGCAGGCCTGGGAGTTCGCCCCGGTAGTCGAGCGTCATCAGGTAGGCGCTGCACGAGTTCCGGTAGCGTCTGCGCGAGCGACGAGGCTCCAAGCGATCCTTGGTGTAGGGAAGGTCGGCGTTCGCGATCACGGCATCGGCTGCGATCGTCTCGCCCGATTCGAGCGTCACGCTGCGTCCAGCGATGCTCGCGACGGCACAGTTCAAGCGAATCTCGGCGCCCCGGTTTTCGGCCAACTCGGCCACTTTCTCGGTGATCGTGGGCAACCCGCCCTTGGGGTACCAAATGCCTTCGCCGAACTCCATGTACGCCAGCGTTCCGTACACCCAAGGCGCATCGTAAGGGGAAAGCCCGAGATACATCGTCTGGAAGCTGAACAGCATGCGCAGGCGAGGATCGTCGAACGTGCGTTCGACCCGCTTGGCGAGGTTGCCCAACATCCTGTGCTTGAGCACGCGGACAAGCTGAGCGGGGGCGACTATATCCGTGGGCCGCGTGTAGCCGTTGCGCACGAAGTTGGGGATGGCGTCGCGATACAGTTCGCCCAAGCTGCCGAGGAATCCGGCGTAGCGGTCGGCCTCCTCGTCGCCAGCGATCTCGCGGATCTGACGGGTCATCTTGGCCACGTTCGGGGTGCCCTCGATCCGCGACCCATCGTGGTAGAACACGCGGTAGCCGGGGTCGCACAGCGTGATGGGAACATGCTCCTCGAACCGTTCGCCGACGTCCGCGAACAGCTTGCGGAACGGGTCGAGCATCATCAGCAAGGTCGGCCCACCGTCGAATCGGCACTCACCGACGCTCATTCGGGAGTTGCGTCCGCCTACGAATCCGTTCTTCTCCAGAACCGTGACGCGATGCCCGGCATGAGCCAAGCGCAACGCGGTCGCCAAGCCGCCAAGACCGGCACCGACCACCACGAAGTGTTTGCGCATGGATCGGTCTACACCCCGACCCATGCAATCGTCAGCACGCGTTGCGGCATTCGGCGAATGCCCACAGAACGAGGGCGGCTGCACCGGCAACCAGGGCGGCTCGCGCCAGATCCAAATGCCCGCCCAAGCTTCCGATCGTCGCCATCAACGCAAGGTGGCCGGAAAGAACCAACACCGGCGCGCGGCGGTCAGAAGGGTTCGATCGGCCCCATGCGGCTGCCCCGGCGAGGCTCGTGCCCAGCCAGCCCGCCGCATTGGCCAGCGGGGCGATGAACGGGCCAAACGGATCGTGCCACACCCAATAGCCGAGTTCGCGCACCATGACGGGCTCCATCACGAAGTCAACGGCGGTGGCGAGTACGGCCGCGCCGACGACACGCCCCGCGACCGGCCATCGAGCAGGCATCGCCAACATCGCCGCGCCGACGATCATCGTCCAAGCGAACGGAAGCAACAGGGGGAACGACTCGCCCGAGGGGAGGTCCACCGATGGGGGCCACGCGCCCGTGTAGCTGTATCGCCCGAACGGCACACCCGTATGCACCCCAGCGAGTTCGACGGCCACGCCCAGCCCGAACAACCACACGATCGGCCACCGTCCCATCGGCCCCGCTTGCCGCGCCACTGCGGCAAAGCCCGCAAGGAGAGTCGCCGCCGAAGCGATCGGCTTGATCGGACCAGAATCCACACCCAACGCCCGCTCGGCCACGCTCCCCAGGATGGAGAACGCGACCAGCGCTAGGTACAGCCGAAGCACGGGGTCGAGGGATCGCACGCCACCCAAGACTACGCGATCCGCCACGGCAAAGTGCTAAGCTTCCGGCGCGTGGACGTCCTGATCTGGGTGGTGTGGTCCTACCTGGCCATCGTCTCGGTCACCAACTGGGTGCTGATGCCCCGCCCGAAACGGCTCCCGGGCACGGCCCGCTTGGCCGTCCTCATCCCGGCCAGGAACGAGGCCGCCAACCTTCGCTTGCTTCTCCCAAACCTCATCAGACAGGTCGAAGAGGTCTGGGTGTGCGACGATTCGTCCGACGATGGCACCGCCGACGTGGCTCGCGAACTGGGTGCCCGCGTGGTCGTTGCCGCGCCGCTGCCCGAAGGCTGGACGGGCAAGAACCATGCCTGCGACACGCTCGCCTGGGCCGCCGAAGCCGGCGATGCCGACTGGTGGGTGTTCCTCGATGCCGACACGCGCCCGGGCCCCGAGTTCGGGGCGTCCCTGAGGTCGCTGATCGCGGAGTTCGAGGACCGCTATCCGGTCGTCACGGGCTTTCCAAAGATGCTCCCCGGCAGGGGGCTCGAGCCGGGCTACTTGTTCTGGGTGCCGTGGCTGTTGCTCGCCACCATCCCGTTCGGTGTGGTCCATCGTTCGCGCAGGAGCCACGTTCGTTTCACCAACGGCCAGTTCGTCCTGTGGCGGGCAGAGCGGTACCGCCAGGTCCGGCCGCATGCCGCGATGCGTGGCGAGGTGCTGGAGGACGTGCAGGTCGGTCGAATGCTCGCCCGGTTGGGGGTGCCCGTGCTCGTGGTCCAGGCGGCTTCGTTCTTGTCGGTGCGGATGTACGACGACCTGCCCTCCGCCATCCGGGGCATGTCGAAGAATGCCTATTGGGTGACCGGCTCCGCGATCGGTGCGGTGGTGTTGGGGGCGTTTCTCGTGCTGCTTGCAGCGTCTTGGCTGGGGAA
Source organism: Chthonomonas sp. UBA2387 (assembly GCA_002343445.1). GTDB lineage: Bacteria > Armatimonadota > Fimbriimonadia > Fimbriimonadales > Fimbriimonadaceae > UBA2387. The sequence goes on along the minus strand of DDSP01000032.1, from coordinate 10,493 downwards.
CGTTTGGGCTTTGACGGCTTTGCTTGTCAGCGTGTGGGCCGTGCGGCAGATGGTCGGTATGCCGTGGTGGGTCGTGCTCCTGAGCCCGGTGTCCATCGCCGCCGCTGGCCTCACGCAGTGGCTGGGCTTGGTCGCCGCGAAGCGGGGCGTCGTGTGGAAGGACCGCCGCTATGGCGGCTGATCTACAATCAGTCTGGTGCGACCTCTCGCCTACTTCGCGTTGTTGGCCCTTGCCCTGGTCGGGCTATCGGGCTGCGCCAAGCCGCCCGAGGCCAAGGCGCGAACCTGGCCCAAGGCGCCGGCCGACCCGTGGCGCTTGGTCTGCACCGACCCTACGCAAACAACGCCCGCCTTCCTCACGAACGGCTGGATTGGTGTTCGCCTGAACCGGCTCGCCTCGGGATGGGAGGGCGAAACCTCGCTCCCTGCCTTCGCGGCGCACGCCTACCAGACCGAAGGCGAAGAGAAGATCGAGGCCCTGCCCAACCCCCTCGGCGTTCAGTGGAGTCTGGGCGACAAGCCCGTCTCGACGGGCGACCTCATCGCCTACGAGCAGGTGCTCGACATGAAGTCCGGCGCGATGACCACGGCGTTCTCGGTCGAGGGGCCGAGTGGCGAGCCCATCCGATTCTTGGGCACCACGGTGCTCCACCCGGAACTCCCCATCGCCGCCGAACGCTGGGAGGTTGTCGCCGCGACCGAAGAGCCCATCGAGGCCAGCATCGCGCACCTTGCAGAAGCCAAAGGTGCGCCCGGGGGTGGCGATCGCTACGAACTGCCCCAGGGCGAGGTGCGGGTGTCCACCAGAACCTCCGGGCGCTTCGCTGGTTCGATGCCCGGCCGTTTGCGAAAGTACTACTTCACCGTGCGCGACCTGACCTTCGAACGCGTGGCCGTGTGCGACTTCAAGTCCGCCGTTCGCAAGATCGCCCAGGTTCGCGGCTTGAGTGAGGACGTCCCGGACGAGGAACTGCCGACCCCTTCGTTCGACGAGGTGCTCGCCGCTTCGACCGAGGCGTGGGCCAAGCGATGGGAGACCGACATCGAGATCGACGGGCCTGTCGAAGACCAGCAGGCCGTGCGCTCGTTCATGTTCTATCTGTCGGCCAGCTTGAACCCAGAGGCGCATCGAGAGGTGCCTATGGGCGTTTCGCCGCTCGGCCTGAGCGGGCAGACCTACAACGGCCACGTGTTTTGGGATGCCGACATCTGGGTGTTCCCCGCGATGGCGTTGCTCGCTCCCGATCGGGCCGCGATCATCCCGAGCTATCGTCTGGCGTTGGCCCAAGCGGCCAAGCGGGAGGCCGACGAGTGGGTCGCGGCCGCTGCGGGAGGCGGGGGTCTAGCGGGTGGTGTCAAGTTCCCCTGGGAGTCCTCGGTGACCGGGCGGGAAACGGTCCCTGGCGAATCGCGCAAGCAGCACCACATCACGGGCTCGGTGCTGTGGGCGCTAGGACAGGCGACCTCGCTGGGGCTGGTGGACGAATCGTCGGTACAGAGCCTTCTTCGGGAGGGCGCCATGTTCTTCGATCTGCGAAGCGAAGGTCCGCCCGGAGCGAAGGAGATCAAGAACACGATGTCGCCCGACGAGTTCCACATCGGCGACAACGACCTGTACACCAACCTCCTCGCCGAGTGGGTGGTCCGACGCTCGGGGAGGGACGTTCGGTACAAGTTGTCGCGCGATGCCACCACGTTTCTCACGTATGACAACGATACGCTGAAGAGCTACAAGCAAGCCGCAGCCGTCCTTGCGATCTACCCCCTGCAGCATCCCCAAGCCGAGGCGGAGGCAGCCGCGATGATGGAGCGCTTCGCCGACAAGGTGACGGCCAACGGCCCGGCCATGAGCGATTCGGTCCATGCCCTGATCTGGGCTCGGCTCGGCGAGCGCGAGCGCGCCTACGAAACCTGGCGCAAGAGCTGGGGCGACTTCACCCAGCACCCGCTCATGCTGTTCAGCGAGAAGCGGAAGAAGGACGTGACCTACTTTTTGACCGGCGCGGGCGGGTGTTTGCAGACCGTCCTTTACGGCTTCGGCGGGTTTAGGATAGACTCTCGGCAGGACCCCGATGCGAACTGGTCGAAACAACTCAAAGGTGGACAATGGCTCACCCTTCGACCGAATCTCCCGCCTGAGTGGAGGCGCGTCGTGTTCAAACGGTTTCACGTCCTCGGCAAAGCAGCCACCTTCGAGGTGGACGCCGACGGGCGGTGCGAGGTCCAGGAGCATCCCTAACCATGCCTAATGTTGTTTTCACGATTGATTGCGAAGGCGCCCATCACGATCGGTGCTTCACCCCGGAGTACATCGACGTCCTCGAGTCCGAATTCGTCCCGGCGACGTGGCTGATCCACGTCTCCATGAAGGACGCGAGCAGCAACACCAACCTGTACTACCGGGAGTTCATCCACAAGATCCCGAACTGGCACGAGATCGGCATGAAGGTGAACTTCGAGAACGAGCGCGGCTACATCGAGGACCCCAAGGAGCGGGGCAACGTCATCCGCATCGCCAAGGACACCCTGAAATCCCACCTGGTCAAGGCCACCGCGTTCCGCGCCGGAGCGTTCGCGCTGCTGCCCAGCGACATCCCGCACCTGGAAGACATCGGCATTTTGGTGGACAGCTCGGTGATCCCGGACGCCGAGTACCGCATGTTCGTGGACTGGAACGGCGCGCCGCACGAGCCCTACCACAGCAGCACCGACGACCTGAAGGCCGAGGGCAAGAACCGGATTCTGCATATTCCCGTAGCCGTTCACGAGGGCAAGCACGCCTATCTCGACCTGGGCTTCGATGCCTGCAAGGAGATCTTCGAGGCCAACATCGACCGCGAGGTGATCTGCATCGGCATGCGCGATTACACCGACTCCGCCGCGACGCTGAAGCACGCGATCCGCTACTTCCGCATGAAGGGCGCCCACTTCACCACGCTGACCCAGGCGGCCAGCGAACACTTCGAACACCACGAAGCGCCCACCGCCGCCGGCTAAGGAGCGTCCTTGGACAAGATCGTCGTCAGACAGCATCCCATCGGGTTGCTGTTTGGCGGCATCTTTGCCGGGTTCGGCGTGGGCTTCTTACTCTTCGTTGTTGCAGGTCTTCTAGGCGACGGAATTGAAGTCAACGGTAACCAGGCCCAGGACATAGGGGAAGTCTTTCCAGTCATCGGCGTGCTTATGCTATTCATCGCATTTGGCACGGGTGCGTTGGCGAGTGCCTGGAACTCCAGGGTCGAGATGACCGCAGAAGGCATCACGGCATTCAATTGGCTATCGAAGCCATCGCTCACCGCCAGTTGGAGCGACGTCCTGACCGTGTCCGCCAACGACGACAAGAAGCAGCATTGGGCAGTCGTCTGCGAGGGCACGCGCGTGCCTCTGCCAGCCTATCTGTGGCCGCCTGAGGAATTGATCCATGGGTTTGCCCAATGGGCGCAACCCGAGTCGCTCGGGAAGCCTTCGACTCCGCTTGCCCAACCAACGAGCGAACGAATTCATCGGTTCCGTGACAGTCGCTTGTACTATCCGATGTTCTTCTGCTTGCTTTGGAACGGTTTCCTGCTGTTCTTTCTAATCGCGGGTTTGGTTCAAAACGGCTTGGGTGCTCTCGTATTCCTGCCCGTTCTCATGGGCTTCGGGGGCGTTGGAGCCTATATGTGGGCGGGCACCTGGGCCATGTACCTGTTCGCGAGTCTAGAGCTGGGACCTGAGGGGTTTGCCTTCACGAATGCCTCTGGGAAGTGCCAGCACATGGCGTGGGACGAGATTCGATGTGTAGCCGAATATCGGATGGACTACTTGTCCGAAAACAAGCCCCATTTGGTCGTCGCTACCTCAGAAGTTGGAATCTGCATACCAGCCGATCTAAGCAACTATGACGAGGCCAGGGCAGCCATTCTAAACGCCCTCCCGCCCGACGCGCGCGTGCTCCTTCCAGGTTCATAGAGTTGCCCACCACTTTCGGGTGCCACGAGTTCCCGGCCCTTCGCACCTTTCGTGGTTTTGGGTGCAACCGTGGGCCGGAACTCGTGAACAATTCGTACAGACCCTCTTCACGATCATGGATTCCGACCATCGAATGTTGTGGAATGGGATGTGGTCCGGGTCGCGAAACGCATGACACCCAACATTCTCCACCCCGAAGATGTCCCACGACCCGGCGACTTGTGATGCCGATGGTGGGTCCTCTAATCGAACGATGCCTCGTTCATGTTGGCATTCAAGGCGGGACCGATACGTGCGGTCGCAGGCATCGCTTGGGTCACCGCCCCTAGAATCTCAAGAAAACGGGGACTCGACAACGGCACGACGATCTCACCCTCGCGTCCCACGATAAGAAGGTCGCCAACAGCCAGTTGATACAGGGCTACGACATCTCGCCACAAGATGGTCACGTCCTCTTGGCCATGGCAGACCCAGGTGATGCCTGACGGGTCGACATCGAACCGTTCGAGATCGCACACCATCTCCTTCCAAGCGAGCCAAGGTGGCAGCAAGGAAGCTGTCACCCCAAACACCGCGATCAGCAGGAAGAAGAACTGCGTCACCGGGAGATACTGCATGGTGCTTGGGGTAATGCCAAGGATTTGGCCCAGCAATGTGCCGAGTGAGCGCACGGCTCCCCCGCCAAGGAACAGGGTCGCACCAACCGTAACCGCAAACTCAACGGGACGCCGCCAGCGCGGTTGGCACTCTCGCGCGTAGTAGGTTTCACTTTGAACTGCCCCTCGCGGCGTGGGAAGCAGTGCACCGCAAACTTCTGGCGACTTCCGACGGCTGGCCTCAGCGATGAGTTGAACCCCGCCCAGGGTCTCTGGATGGAGATAGATGTCGCCATCGAGACAGCGAATGACGTCGTCCTGACCTTGATCTGCATCGATATCGAAGATCCCGACGCCGGTGACCTCGGACCAAGCGGCGCCATTCTGAACTCGCCCGCCGCAATCCAACAGAAGAAAGCCGTTTGCATCCATGACGGCTACTTGAGGAGCCGACCGGCGCAAGTGAATCGGAACGAGGATGGCAATGACGAACGCTGAAACGGTGACCACGGCCAGGAGCCGGCCATCGTTGAGCAAAGGTGCGGTCGCGAAAGGCGTAAGGAGGGCCGTCCCCACCAGGAGCATTGTGCCGACCCGTCCCGACAGGGAAGGCTGGACCTTGACCGAGCCCAAGGGAGAGTCGGTTAGGGACTGGATCGAGCGCCTCGTCGGGGCCTCAATGCTCCTCATGTCGCGTCGGTCCGCTGGTTTGGCTACGGCACGTCGGGAACCCAGCGGACGCTCGAATCCACGTACGCCACGATCCGCCCGCCGGGCATCGAGATGAACCCAAGCTCCGTCTGCGAGGGCTTCTCCACGTCCATCAGCGAGCCGCCCTTGAACGAATAGACAAACCCCTCCATCAGCTTGTTGTTCCTCAGGTAAGGCGCGATCAGCGTCTGCCAGTCGGCGCGGTTCGAAGGCAGGTTGTCGTCGTTGTCGGCCGAATAGATCAGGAACCCGGTGGCCACCTGCTTGGCCTGCATCAGCTTCTCGCTGCGCTCCCGGGCCGCCTTCGCCTGCTCGTAAATCGCCAGAGGCACCGGGACCAACTCGCTCACCAGCGCCAGACCCTGGCTGGTGTAAGCCACAAATCGTCCGGTTGGGTCTACGGCGATGGTGCCGGCATCGAAGCCCATCACGGCTGGCGTGAAGTTCTCCGGCGCCTTGGGCTGCTGGTCCGGAGCTAGGCCAGGCAGTATCTGCGGCATGGGGCCATGAATCATGGCAGCAGCGGTCTTGGCGGCAGTTCCCATGCGATCGCTGAGGTCTATGGACTGGACGCCGCCTTGAATCGGGAGCATGGGCGGTTCATAGGGTTCGAAGCGAGGGACCTCCCGCAGGGCCAGGGTCGCCAGGTCGACTTCGTGGAAGCGAGGCTCGTTGTAGACGTTCCCACTGACCACGTAGGACGCTAACCCGAGCCGCTTGCCGTCCTTGGACCACATCGGGTAACCGGGCGTGGCCCGACCCAGGCCCTCCAGAGGAACAGGATCGCTCAGACGATTCTGCTGCAGCAACACCCCAAACAACTGCTCTCCTTGGCGGTAGTAGGCGAGGCCCATGGGTTGCGTGGGCGAAAGGCCAAGGGTGATCGAGTCGCCGTCCGGGGCGCCCATCAGAACCGAGCGCACACCGGTTCCTGCGTCGATGCGCTCCAAGGTGTTCTGGCTGGGTGCCCCTGGGGTCCGTCCCGAAGGGGATAGCAAATTGACACTTCGTTGGCGAACCGTGACGAACAGGTACGAGGTGCCCGCCATCCACTCCATTCCGACCGCGGGTGGCGGCTCGCCGGGCGTCTTGGACTCCCACCGTCCGCCTGGAATCGTCCGACCGGTCGCCGGATGGTAGATCTCGAGCACCACCGTCATCGGAGGCACAGCCTTCTGGCTGCCTGGGTTGGCGATCTCGTCTCGATAGACCTGCGCCAGCCCGTCCATGGACATCCGCATGATGGCCTGATACCTCCCGTCGGGCGACCACATCAGGCTGCCCACGGCGCCCTGCGCGGCGCAAACCGGCGGGAAGACGCGATAGGCCCTCTCGCCGTAAACCATCCACTTGTCGTCGGACGTCCACTGAGCCGTGGCGAGCCAGGGAGCTGCGGCCATCAATAAGACGAGGAAGCGCATGAAGTTCATTATACAAATGCCCGTCGCTCGGCTAGAATCTAGGGGTAGGTGCAGCCGATGACGACACACGCGCTCTCCCTCGCCGTAGCCTTGTTGGGTCAGCAGACAACCACCCCGGTCTTGATCCCGGTCCCGCCGACCCCGTTTGCCCCCGTCGTTCAGAACCAGGTCTCTTGGGCCGACGTGATGTCGGGCAAAGCCATGCCGTTGACCGTCAAACTCGACGACATCGGAGAGGCCTATCAGGCGGTCGAATTGACGATCGCCGGAGCCACCAGCGACGCGGGCGCTGGAATCATGGGCGCCATGATGGGCATGATGATGGGTGCGACCAACCCCTACGCCGATCTGATGTCCAAGCACTGGACCACCGGCGAGACCATCAACGTTGGCGGCCACGCGTACCTGGTCACCTATAAGGCGAAGGTCAACCCCGACGCCCAGAGCATGACCGAGGACATGCCCAAGTTCAACACCTCCGACGAGTTGCGGCTCACGCTCGTGCTCTCCAGCAGCATCGCGAGCTTCTCACCGACGGGCATCGGCAAGGCGAAGGCCATCGAACTCCGCAATCAACCGCCGGACTTGGGTGGTCTCATGGGTGGCCTTGGCGGCCTCACTCAGCCGGACGACGAGCCCGAGTCCGAACTGCCGCCGAAGGCTGAATCGTACAAACGCGCGGTCGCCTTGGGCAAGGCGATCCGATCCTATGCGGACATCATGGAGAAGTACCCCGAGCCCGAAGACGCCGAGGACCTCGTCTACGTCGTGGACATGGATGGCACGGTCGGGCAGACCGTCAACCCCAACGGCGGCGCCTTCGTGATGAATCCCAAACTGCGCGGGCTCGCTCCGGTCGAGGGCAAGCGTCCCTTGTTCTATGAGACCGAGGCGTGGCCCGATGGCTCCCGGCTGGTCGGCTACACCGATGGCACGGTCGAAGAGGTCGAGGCCAAGGCTTGGTCGGCCCTGGCACGGAGCATGGGCGTCGGCCGATGAGCTTGATCGTCTGTGACCATCCTCTGGCCGCGCACTATCTCGCCGAACTCCGCGATCGAAGCACGCAACCCGACCAGTATCGCCGTCTGGCGCGCGAACTGACCACGCTGCTGACCATCGAGGCCACCCGCAGCATCCGCACGCGTCAGATCACGGTGGAGACGCCGTTGGAATACACGGACGGTCGGCGCTTGGACCAGCCGATCGCGGCCGTTCCCGTGTTGCGTGCGGGGCTCGGGATGCTCGGCCCCGTAACGGCCATGTTCCCCGATGTCCGCGTCGGCTACATCGGGCTGGAGCGCAACGAGGAAACGGCGGTGGCGCGAAGCTACTACATGAAGCTGCCCCAACTGGCGGGATGCTATTGCCTCTGCCTGGACCCCATGCTGGCGACGGGCGGTTCGGCGGCGCAGGCGATCGCGTTCATGAAATCGCACGGCGCCGAGCAGGTGACGATGGTCTCGATCATCGCCGCGCCGGAGGGTGTCGAACACCTCCAAGCCCAGCACCCGGATGTGGACATCCATACGGCGGCGCTGGATCGCGGCCTAAACGACCTCAAGTACATCTTGCCCGGCCTGGGCGACTTCGGCGACCGGTTGTACGGGACGTTCTAGCCCGCCCGGGCTCCGATCACCACCCCCGCGATTCCGGGGTGCCACGGTCTGACCGGGCCCGACAACCAAAGGTTTGGAAAGCGGAAAACGGAGGTCGCACTCACGATTCACGATTCACATTCACATCCCCCCACGGGCGTCGGCAAGTGGTCGTCAGGTTGCCTTCGGGTTCACGATTCACGATTCACATTCACGTCCCCCCGCGAGCGTCGGCAGGTGGTCGGCAAGTCAGCTCTCGCCGATTCTCCCACTCGAAGAGCTGTTTCACTGTCGGGGTTCATCCGTGTCTCTTCGCCCTGAGCGAGGGGTTTGTCAACCCGGAGTCGGCATCTTGGGGCGCTGGTGCGGCGGGCTGCCAGGAGTCGTGGACGCTGTGGACGGGTGGACCGGGCGGACGGGCTGGCGAGCAGCGACGCCCTCATCCGGCCTGCGGCCACCTTCTCTCCCTGGAGAAGGACCGATGTGGAGTGTTGGCGAGGCGGGGCCGGTGTCGGACGGTTCGATGGGCCGCCAGTTCGTCGGGCTGCAGCTCCCGCCCGGCTTGCGTCCGCCGGACGCCGACCACGCCGCCGAGGCCGTGGCCCGGTTCAACTCGGGCACCTACGAAAGCGTCAAGCTGCTTGTCGGGTTCTGCCTGTTCGTCCCCCGCAGCGTGTGGGAGTCGGCGCCCGCCGCGTACGGTTCGCTCGGCCCGCCCCCGACTTTCGACGACGACCTAGCCGATCCCCAGCCGGACCCCACCCGAACATCAGCCGAAAATACCGAACTTCACCGAACCCTACCGAGCAAGCCCCCATTGGCTTCCACCCCGACCTCGAACTGGGCTGCGACGATCTGGAGTACTCGTGGCGTCTGCGGCGGAGCGGGTTCGAACTGCTGATCGCAAGAGACGTGTTCGCCTCGCACGCGTGCCGGGTCAGCTTCTCGCGCGCCGACTTCGAAACCGCCAAGAAGGTCGCAGAAGCCGACGCAGCAATGCAACGCGTCCTAGGAGAGGCGCATGGCGGATCGGTGGACAGGGTTGAATTGTTCGGCTTCGACCCGTTCGGGTGAAGGGGCCTGCCGCGCCAACCTACGGCACTCTCCGGAATTCGCCACCATTGGAGGGGGGCCGCAGGCCGGGGTGGTTCAGTTTGGGCACCCCGAGTCACCTTGAGGTTCGGCCCGCGACTGCCGGGTGCGCTCTGTCGTCCCAGACTCAAGGAACGAAGTCTCGAAATAGAATGCGGGGCCGGTTCCTTCCTGCTGACCAGACGACAGCAATCGTCTCCGGCCAAGCACGTGGTGTCACCGTCTGCTGAAGGCCGCTATCTGCCTAATGTCGAAGCCTCACGTCCCGCCAGACGGTGACCATCGCCAAACAAGCATCCGGATGGCATGGGCTCCCGACCGTTCGGCATCCCTCAAGTCCCGCCTGCGTCGGGCCGGTCGGAACCCATGAGCGTCCTGCGAGTTCAGTTCAACCTGCGTTGTAATCCTCCTGACCGAATCGTACCCTTACCGCCTGTTCGAACTGAGGCCCAGCATCGGCGTCGTCCGACAGTCTGTCGGCGTCGTTCTGTTGACGCAGTGAACCATCCTATCCGCCATCCAGAATGCTGCACTCGAGATCGATCTGCTGAAAGATTGCATCAGCATCAAGAGCCGACTGATCACCTAGCATGTAACCAATACAAACTCCGATACGCTCACCATTAGCGTTGCTCGCCGGAAAGTGGGCGGGCGTCACTTTTGAACTTGAGTGAGGCCCCAAGATCAATGCCATCTCTGGTCCAGGGAGGGAGTAGCTGACCCTATGTTCATTTGGTATCGCTACAGTCCCTCCATTGATGGGCCCAACGCGGAGCGTGTACACGCTTTCAGGCCATATAGTGATCAGTTTATCGGTACGATTCGTGAGCCGCAATGCGATTTCGTTTGGCTGATCTTTGAGAACTGACACTTGGATCGAACGCGACGACTCCAAACCCAGTGCTTCGGTTGGGCCCCGCATGCCTGATTCATGCGACTCAGTGGGGTCATCCAATGCGCTTTTGTGTTCTTGGGAACAAGCTAAACACAGGGCCAATATGACTGACAAGGTCAGCGAGAGACAAGCGACAGCCATCATTTGAGTTTTTAACAAAGCGTTACCTGCAGTTTGGGTGTTTTCATGAAGAAGAAGGACTTTGTACATGCAACATACATAAATATCATTG
>DDSP01000079.1 GCA_002343445.1 Chthonomonas sp. UBA2387 | reverse complement strand
GACAAGTCCGAGATCGGCGCACTTTGAACTGTGAATGCCGCCACGAACTCTCCAACTTCCGTCTTCCTTCTTCCTTTCTCCCAAAGTCTGGGGGATGTGAATCGTGAACCGTGAACGAGCCAACGACCTGCCGACCACGTGCCGACCACCTGCCGACGCCTGTGGGGGATGTGAATGTGAATCGTGAATCGTGAATGCGGCCGCCAATTCCGCGTCCTCCGTCTTCCTTCTTCCGTTTTCCCAAAGTCTGGGGGGATGTGAATGTGAATCGTGAATCGTGAACGGAAGCACCACGGAACGCTATACTCGCGTCCATGCTCTCGATCCTGTTGGGTTTGGTCCTCGCTCCAGCGCAGGTCAAGCCGTTCGACTTCTACGGCCTCGGCCCCTATAACGGCAAGGTGCCCAAGCCGGAGTCCATGCTCGGCTATGGGCCGGGCGAATGGCACACCACTTACCGCGACCAGGAGCGCGTGGTGGACGCCCTGGTCGCCGCCGCGCCCGAGCGACTGAAGAAGATCGAGTTCGGCAAGAGCGCCGAAGGCAGGCCCTTGCGCATCGTCGTCGCCGCTTCGACGGAGAACATGAAGCGCATCGAGGACATCCGGCGCGCCGCAGCGACGGTCGCCGACCCGACCGACCGGGCCAAGGCCGAGGCCGCCGCCAAGACCTTGCCCGCCATCGTGTGGATCAACCAGTGCATCCACGGTAGCGAGACCGCTTCGGCCGAGAGCGCGATGTGGCTGCTGTACACGCTGGGTGCATCGCGGCACGAGACCATCGAGCGCATCCTGAAAGACGCCGTGGTCATCGTCAACCCGATGTACAACCCCGACGGCCACGAGCGACACGTCGTTTGGTACAACTCGGTCGCCACGGGCAGCGAGGTTCGCAACGCCGTCGAGCGCCGCGCCCCGGATTCGGTCTATGGCCGCGTGAGCCGCTACCGGTTCGACATGAACCGCGACCGAGTGGCGATGTCGCAGGACGAGACGCGCAACGAAGTGGCCGAGTTCCTCCGCTGGAACCCCCACGTGTACGTGGACCAGCACGGGCAGACGAGCAACTACTTCTTTCCGCCCAACCCGATGGCGATCAACGCCAACGTGGGCCGGGAACGGTTGAACCGTTGGACCAACGTGTTCGGGCGGGCGATTGGCAAGGCGTTCGACGACCACTCCTGGCTGTACTTCATCAAGGAGGAGTTCGACCTCTACTACGCGGGCTACCTTGACAGTTGGACGGCGCTTTCGGGCGCGATCGGCATGACGTTCGAAGCCGATGGAGGCGCGTTCCTACGCACTCGGCGCGCCGACGGCTCGATCCTCACGCTGCGCGACGGCGTCGAGAAGCACTTCGTGTCGGCATTGACCACGGCCAAAGCCGCCGCCGAAGGCCGTGCGGAACTCGTCGCCTCGTACCTCGATTTCAAGACGCAAGCCGTCAACGGCCGCCACGCGGGCGACTTCCAGCGCGTGATCGTGGCCTCCGACGACCCCCGCCCGCTCCAGCGGTTCAAGGAGCAACTCGACCTCCACGGCATCCGCTCCTCGTATGTAGGACGCGCCTTCGAGCAGCCTGGCGCAAGAGACTTCTGGAGCGATTCGGTGGGCTCGGTGCAGGTCAAAGAAGGGTCGCTGGTGGTGGACATGAACCAGTCGCAGGGCCCGCTCGCCAAGGCGTTGCTCGAGGCGAACGACACGTTCGAGCCGGAGTTCATTCAGCGGCAGAAGGAGCGTCGCAAGGGCGTCCCCGAAGGCGAGGAGTACCCCGGCCCGCGGGGCGCGGAGTTCTACGACATCACGGGCTGGAGCATGATCTACGGCCACGGTCTCGACGCTTGGTGGTCGGACCAGCGACCCGCGTTCCTTACGGGCAATGCCCTCTTGACCACGCCGCCGCGCATCGAAGAAGGAAAGGTGGGCTGGTTCCTCCGCACGACCGACGAGGACGACGTGCTGGCCGTCTCCGACTTGCTGAACGCGGGCATCAGGTGCCACGTGGTGCAGGAGCCGATCCAGGTGCAGGGGACGACGCTGCCCGTCGGCACCGTCTTGATTTTGCGCGGGCGCAACGAGAGCAGGGAACTGGCTTGGATGATGGACCGCTTGCGCGACGTGGCGTCCAAGCGCCGCGTGAAGGTCGAGGCCTTGAACGCCGGCTTCCCCGACGAGGGGGCCTTCGGGCCGGGATCGGCTTCGAACCGCTCGCTGCGGCAGGGCCGCCTGGGCGTGGTCTTCGGCGACGAGCAAGGCTCCACCGACTACGGGCCGCTCTGGTACCTGTTGGAGCGGCGCTTCAAACTGTCGTTCGACCCTCTGCGCACCAATGCCCTCGACGGCGACTTGAAGGAGTACGCGACCATCGTGTTGCCGGCGGGGCGCTATCGCGCTCTCTCCGACAACTTCAAGAACTGGGTCCGCTCGGGTGGCTGCGTGGTCGTGCTCGGGGAACCGGGATGGGCGATCGGCTCCAGCGGCCTGGTCGAGTTGGAGCGGGCCAAGACCCCGGACGACAGCGATTCGCTGCCGGGTTCGCTGTTCCGCGCCGAACTCGACGCCCGTTCGATCCTGGCCTACGGCTACCCCGCAAAGGAAGGGAAGGCGCGGCTCGGCATTCTGGCCAGTGGCAACACGTTCTACAACCCTCGCAAGGAGGGTGGCAGCGTGCTCAGGATCCCCGCTCCCAAGGAGGGAGATCCCAAGAACTTGCTGAGCGGCTGGGTTTGGGACGATTCGGAGAAGCGGCTCGCCGGCACCGTATGGGCCCACGAGCAACCCTATGGCAACGGGAGGGTGGTCATGTTCATGGACGACCCATGCTTCCGCGCCATGTGGCCCGGCCAGTGGAAGATGTTGCTCAACGCCATCGTGTTCGGAGGCAACCCATGAGCGAGAACAAGACGGTCGAGAACGACGCGAGCGTCGAGGAGTTTCTGAACTCGATCGCATCCGATGTTCGGCGTGAGGAGTGCCGCCAAGTTCTCGCCTTGATGCGCGAAGCCACCGGCATCGAGCCCAAGATGTGGGGCACGGCCATCGTGGGTTTCGGCAACTATCCGTACAAGACGGCTGCAGGCCGCACCGGCGAGTGGTTCATCGTCGGATTCTCGCCCCGCAAACAGAACCTGACGCTCTACTTCTGCCCGAGCCTGATCGAACATGGCGACCTTCTTGAGCGGCTGGGCAAGCACACCACCGGGGTGTCGTGCCTGTACCTCAAGAAACTGGCCGATGCCGACCCGGCTGTGCTGCGCGAGATGGTGTTGCGGTCGGCAGCCTCGATGGCCGCGCGATGACTCCGGAAGTCGTCGTCGGCGTGCTGCTTCTAGCGCTCGCCGCTTCGACGTTGGGAGGAGTATTGGGCTTCGGAACGGGCGCGATCATGTTGCCCGTCATGACACTCGTGTTGGGCGTGCGCGTGGCGGTGCCCGTCATGGCTCTGGCGATGACGATGACGAACGCGGGCCGTGCGGCGTTCTCGTGGCGGGACATCGACTGGAAGGCGTTTCTGGCTCTGGCGGGGGCGAGCATCCCGGCCAGCATGATCGGCGCGACGCTCTTCGTGAACCTGGACACGCGTTGGCTGGATGTCTTCATCGCGGCCACCTTGCTCCTGTTGATTCCCGCGCGCCGATTGTCGGCCCGCGCCCAGTACAAGACTCGGTTGCGCGACTTGCCAGTGGTCGCCGGGGTGAGTGGCTTCATCAGCGGCATGGGCGGCGTCACCGGGCCCTTAGCGACGCCGTTCCTGTTGAGCTACGGCCTGGTCCGGTCGGCCTTCCTGGGAACGGACGGGCTTTACTCGGCGCTGACGCACGCGACCAAAGCAGGCGTTTTCGCGGCGAACGGCGCACTAGCCTCGCCCGTGTGGGAAATGGGCTTGGCGCTGGGCGGCGTGATGGTTTTGGGCGCCTACGTGGGTCGCCGCATCGTGGATCGTCTTGATGCGGCGCGGTACATCGCCGTGGTCGAGTTGTTCCTAGGCGGCTTTGCGCTCTACATGCTGGTTCGGGCCGTCTCGGCGTTCTAGAGACGGCCCAAGAGGATCAGTCCGAGACCTGCACGCGATAACTCTTGCCGTCGGCTCGACCCGAGAAGTCCACCGAGCGCAGACGACCATCGGGGCGCACCGAGATCGAACCCGACCCGCTTGCCGAGCGGCTGAACCCACGCTCGATGCGGATGGTGAAGTCGTTTTGGCCCTGGCGTCGTGCCGTTCCCGCGAAGTCCACGCTCTTCTCGCCTTTGACGCGGATCATCAGTTTGCCGTCGCGTACGGTCACGTCCACCGAGTCGATGTCCGAGCGTCGCCCGTCGATGGTGAAGGTGCCGCGCCGGCGCAGACTTCCGGAGAAGTCACGGTCGTTCGAACCACCGCCTCCCCATCCGGGTCCGCCGGAATTGACGTGGGCGTCGTATCGGACTCGGAAGGTGTCGCGGTCGATCTCGCCATCCATCTCAAAGGACGTGACCTGCAAACCGCCGGTCAGGTTGATGACCCCGCGACCGCTCACGTGGCGCCGGTTGTCGTTGACGATCTTGACGTTGAGCAAGGCTCGCGAGCCCGACATGTCGTACGTCCCCGCGAATGTGCCGGTGCGTTGGCCCGAAACGGTGATGATGAACTGGTTGTTGTTCAGCAAGCGGACGGTGGCTCGGTCGATGTTTCGCGAGCCGGAACCGCCGTGGTAATAGGTTCCTTCACCCTTCGAACTGTCGTTGATCGGTCGGTGTTGCGCAGAGACTTGGACTGCGACGCCGACGAGCGCAAGGCAGAGAGCGATCGGTTTCATGGCTTCCTCCGGATTCCGAACCCTGCTTCAGGATTACGGGTGCAATTGTTCAATGATACGTTGGATGGACACCTTGAGTTCGCGGTCCTGCCGCACCAACTCAGTGATCCGCTGGTACGAGTGCATGACGGACGTATGGTCTCGGTTGCCGAATTGGCGTCCGATGTGTTTCCAACTGTCGCCCGTCAGTTCTCGCGTCACATACACTGAGACGTGCCGCGCGTGGGCGATGGGGGCCTTTCGGCTCTGTCCGAGGATGTCGTTGACTGGAATCTTGAAGTGCTCGCTGACGGCCTTGACGATCTGTTCGAGCCCCGGCTTGCCAAAGTCCTTGAAGTCGCGAGCGACGATTTGGCGGACGATGTCCATGCCGATGGCGGCTCCATCGAGGCTGGCCTGGGCGCTGAGTTTGGTCAGGGCGCCTTCCAGCGTGCGGATGTTCCCGGGCACGTTCTCGGCCAGGTACATGGCGACGTCCTGCGGCAGCGCGATGCCGTCGCGCTGGGCCTTCGATCGGACGATGGCGCAACGGGTTTCCGTGTCGGGATGCTGAATGTCGGCGACCAGACCCGCTTCGAATCGGGATCGGAGTCGCTCGTCCATCAGATACAGGTCGCGCGGCGGACGATCGGAGGCCAGCACGATCTGCTTGCCCGCCTGCTGGAAGCTGTTGAACAGGTGGAAGACCTCTTCCTGCGTCTTGTCTTTGCCGGCGATGAACTGGACGTCGTCCAGCAGCCAAACGGCCAAGGTGCGGTGGGAGCGGCGGAATTGCTCGGTGCGGCCGCGCTGGACCGCCGCAACGAAGCCCTCGACGAATTGCTGGGCGCTCGCGTAGCGGATGGGCAGGTCGGGGTTCTGCTCTCGGATTTGGCGAGCGATCGAGTGCAGCAGATGGGTTTTGCCCAGGCCCGAGGCGCCGTAGATGAACAGCGGGTTGTACTTGGTACCTGGCGCGTTGGCGACGGCGACCGCACCGGCATAGGCGAGCCGGTTGCTCTGCCCTTGGACGAACGTGTCGAACGTATAGCGGTCATCCAGAATCAGAGTGCCTTCGTCCGCATCGCTGACGGCGGGGGCAATCGCGGGTGCGTCTTCAGGCTTGCGATTGGAGGCCAGATCGCGGGGCTCGGCTTCGATCTCGACGGTGACGTTCCGGCCCAGTTCGTCGGAAAGCAGGCGGCCCAAATCGTCGAGATACCGGCTCTTCACCCAGTCGGCGACGAACCTGCCCTGGGCGGCGAAACGGGCCACCGAGCCTTGAAGGCCGAGCGGTCGCAACGGACGGATGAAGCGCGTCATGTGCGCTGCGGGCACCCGGGTCTCCAACCTGCGCGTCGCACGCTCAAAGGCCGCTCGGAGCTTGATGCGATCCTGCGAATCTTCTAAGCTGTACTGATCCATCCGTGACAAAACCCTGACTGCGTCGCCTCAAAGTGGTGTGCCCTGGAGCGGGCCAAGAGGGGACGAGGCGCACCGATAGCATAACCCAAGCGCGACCGGAACGGCGCGCCTAATTGCCCCTTTTCTTTCGCGTCCGTGTCCGGGTATTGGGGCCCGTGCGTGGTCGGACGTCGAAGGCGCGAACGGTATACTCCATTCGTTGCCGGAGCCCTTCCGGCCCCGATTTTCAACGTCGAAAGTTAGGTGCCCCCATGACCCAGCAAACCTCCACCTTCAACAAAACGGACTTCTTGCGCCTCATGCTTCTCAGCCGCGAGGGCGACCGCCGCGAGGGCATTCTGCTCCGCCAGAGCAAAGGGTGGTTTCAGGTCAGCGGCCACGGCCACGAAGCTCTCGGCGCGATTGCGCTCCACCTTCGCGAGAGCGATTACCTGTTCCCGTATTACCGCGATCGCGCGCTGATGCTGCAACGGGGCATCCCCAACTACGATTTGGCGCTCGCCTACTTCGCGAAGCGGTCTTCTGGGTCGGGCGGACGCCAGATGCCGGGCCACTATTCCGACCGTGCGCGCAACGTCTTCAGCGTCGCCACACCGACGGGCGCGTGCCTTCTCCCGGCCACGGGCACGGCTTGGGCGATGAAGCTCGCCGGGGACGACAGCGTGGCCGTGGCCAGCATCGGCGATGCGGCATCCCGTCAAGGCGAGTTCTTCGAGGCCATCGCGTTCGCGTTCCAAGAGAACCTGCCGGTGATCTTTGTGGTCGAGGACAACAAGTACGGCATCTCGACCCCCACGGAGAAGTTCCTCCCATTCCATCTGGACATCATCGCCAAGGACAAGTTCCGCCATGTGGACGCGCGGCACGTGGACAACGTGTACGCAGCGGCGGGCGATGCGGTGCGCAAGGCTCGCGCCGGCGAGGGACCGACGCTGCTCTGGTGCGACCTGGACCGCTTGGGCAGCCACACCAGTTCCGACGACCACCGCGTCTACCGCTCGCTGGAGGACATCGAAGAGATGTTCAAGCGCGATCCGATCCGCTTGCTGGCCGAGGAACTCATCGGCAGCGGGGAACTCACCGAGGCCGCGTTCGAGCAGATGCAGGAGGACGTGAAGGCCCAGGTGGACGCCGACTACCTGCAGGCAGAGAAGGAGCAGGATCCGCTCGCATCGGAGGTCTATCTGCACAACTTCGGCGAACCTGTCGCAGCCGAGGTGCCGCCCATCGAGGGTGGCGACCGCATGACGATGGTGCAATCCATCAACGCCACGTTCCGAAAGGCGCTCGAAGACGACCACCGCGTCATCTTCTTTGGCGAGGACATCGAGGACCCCAAGGGCGGCGTGTTCGGCCTGACGAAGGGGCTGAGCGAGTCGTTCCCGCACCAAGTGTTCAACGCCCCGCTCGCCGAGGCCACCATTCTCGGCGTCGCCGTCGGCATGTCCATCTACGGCATGAAGCCGGTGTTCGAACTCCAGTTCATCGACTTCATCTCGCCGGGCTGGAACCAGTTGGTGACCAACATCTCGACGCTGCGATGGCGCACGTTCGGCCACTGGAAGTGCCCCATGGTGCTCTACGCTCCGTACGGCGCGTACCTGCCCGGGGGGTCGCTCTGGCACAGCATGAGCAACGAGGGCATGCTGGCCCACGTGACCGGCATCAACATCGTCATCCCCTCGACGCCGGAGGATGCGGCCGGGTTGATCTGGACGGCATCGAAGAGCGACGACCCGACGATGGTGCTCATTCCCAAGCACATCTTCCGCAAACCCGTGCCCGTGGCGAAGTACCACCCCGTGCCGCTTGGCAAAGCGCGCATCGTCAAGGAGGGCGGCGACGTCACGTTGGTCGCGTGGGGCAACACGCTGGAACTCGCCGAAGAGGCCCAGAAGCAACTCGGCGACACCGTGTCGCTCGAGATCGTGGACCTTCGTTCCATCGTGCCCTGCGACTACGAGACCCTCACCGAGTCGGTCGCCAAGACGGGGCGGCTCGTCGTGGTGCAAGAGGACACGCGAACATGCGGCTTTGGGCAGGCGATTCTGGCCGAGATGACCGGGCGACCCGAGCGGTTCGAATTGTTCCTTTCGGCCCCCCAACTCGTGGCCCGCGAAGATGTTCAGATCGGTTACAACCCGATCTACGAGTACGCCGCCCTGCCGGACATCGAGCGCGTTCTCGAAGCCATTGAAACCGTGATGAGGTGATTCGGCGTTCGTCGCCCGTTGCACCTTGCTACAATGGGTGCATGCGCGATTGGATGCGGCTTCTCGTTGTCTGCGCCTTGGCTGGCGCGCTCGTCGTCGGGTGTTCGGCTCCGCCCAAGGAAGAGCCCGGCACCAAGCCGGAAGGCGAAACGGTCGCTGAGAAGCGCGCCGAAGACGACAAGGGCGTGACCGAAGTCAAGGACGAGGGCGACACGTTCAAGGTCACCCACCAAGACAAGGAAACGGGCCAGACCGACCAGTGGGAAGCCGGGTCCAACGTGGACCTGAGCGCCATGGTCACCCCCGCCTTCGCGGGCGCGACCCGGACCAAGGAAGGCGGAGCACGCGTGGAAGTCGGCGACCGGGTCCAGTACCTGGCCACCTACGATTCGAAGGCCAAGGTAGACGATGCTTTCGCGTTCTACAAGGGCAAGATGTCCAAGATAGAACAGGAGATCAAGGTGGGCGACGGCGGCATGATCCATGGCGAGATCAACGGCATCAAGGTTGGCGTGACCATCGCCAAGGCCCCCGAAGGCGACGGTATTCAGATCAGCGTTGTCGAAGACCACCCCAAGAAGCAGTAGCGCGTCGCGGCTCGAGCACGTGGACGGGTTGCGGGCGCTGGCCGCGCTCTGGGTGGCCCTGTACCACGCGTACGAGTTCTTCTATCGCGCCCCCGGGAAGCCCCACGGGGGACTCTGGTTCGATCTTATGAGCGCAGGGCACCTTGGGGTGCCCGTGTTCCTCGCGCTTTCCGGGTTTTGCCTGGCCTACCCCTACGCCCGGAAGAAGAACTACCGCGTGTACGGGCCGGGGTTCGCGTTGCGTCGAGCGTTGCGGATCGCGCCGCCCTACTATGTGGTGATGGCGGCTTTGGTTTTGCTCGTCCAGGTCCCAGCGTTCCGCGAACGCGTGGTCCAGCAGCCCACCGATGCCAAGGACATCGTCCTTCACGTGCTCATGGCGCACAACCTGTTCGGCGAGCACATCTGGCGCATCAGTGGCCCGTTCTGGAGCATTGCTTTGGAGTCGCAGCTCTACGTCGTGTTTCCGCTGCTGTTGGCGATGTTGCCCCGCCCCGCGTTGCTGGCGGGCGTTACGGTGGCGCTGGGAGCGGTCTGGTGGTTCGTCGCCCCGCAACATGCCAACTTTGCCACCGACGCCTCGACTTTCGCGTTCTGGAACTCGCTGCCCTCGCTTCTGTGCGTGTTCGCGGGCGGGATGATCGCGGCCAAGCTCTCCGCCGAGGCCAAAGGCTGGGGATGGGGCTGGGCATGCTTGCCGCTCTGGGCATTGGCGGTGTGGCTCGATGTCAGCGGGCAGCCGCCGCCCTGGTCGGTGGTGGTCGCGGGTCTGGGCGCGTGTTCGGCGTTGCTGGTCACCACCGGGCATCCGTTCCATCGGTGGTTCTCGTGGCCGCCCTTGGTTTCCGTCGGGCTGGTGTCGTACACGCTCTATCTGACCCACAACCCGGTGATCAGCCTGGCGGGGAAACTGGCCGCGCCGAGGTTCGATGGGTGGCTGCTGCACGGGGCAGCGGCAGGGGGCGTCCTCATCGCCGTGTTCGCCGCATCCATGCTGTTTCCGATCATCGAGAAGCCCTTCCACGAACTCGCCCGGCGGTTGGCTCCCCGGGTGTAGAATCCGCGTGTGGACCGCGCCAATTCCGAGGGCTTGCCCCGCAACCAGTTGCTCTGGGCTCTTTCGCAACCGCGGTTCGTGCTTCGCGCCCGCAAGATGGACGCTTGCCTCTTGTGTTGTGCGCACCGCGTGAACGAAGCGGGGCTGTGCGAGTCGTGCCATGCGTCGCTCTCGGACGAAGAAATGCGCGTCGTCGAACGGTGGCTGATCGGCATTGGACCCTAGACTTCTGATTCCCGCAGGTTTGTTGGGCCTGCTGTTCGGGCTCCTGGCCGGGAGGGCCCGAGCCCGACGACAGCCCGTGGTCCACTGCGAATTCTGGGTCTATGTGCCGAAGGCGGTGTTGCCCAAACAAGACGCCGTGGTGGACGCGATGATGCGCGGCCAAGGCCGAGCGGGGACGCTCGCCGGGCCGATCGGTCCCGCCGAGGGGCTGCTCCTGAGCCATGTGGGCACCCACGTCGGGCTGGTGCTCCGCTCGAAGAACCCAAGCGCCTTTCGACCCGATCTGGCTCACGGAGTCGAGGGATTGGGCTCTGAGGAACTGGAGGCCCTGAACAATGCGGAGGCCCTGATCCGGGTGGTGTTTGTGGCCCGTAAGCCGCCCGCGAAAGGAGAGCACCTTTCGTTCACGCCCGCGATGGCGCTCGGTTATCTGGCCGTGGCCGAAGGAACTCTGGTTTACGACGTTGCCGCGAACGTCGTGTACCTGCCCGAGAGCTTCCGCGACGCCATGGACCGGCCCGCAAAACAAGCTTCGTCGCATGTCGTCGTTCGGTGGCGGTTCCGGCCCCAGGGCTGGATGGCGTCCACGTCCGGCATGGGCAAGATGGGCCTGCCCGAACTTGAGTTTGGACCGGCCGAATCCGACCACGAAGCACTTGCCACGGAATGGGTTCGTGAGGCGGCCGAAGCGCTCTGGAAATCGGGTAGCTTGACAAGAAGCCTCACGGTTGCCGCATTCAACGACGAATACGCCTTGCGCCTGGGGGAACCCCGCCGAGGGATCGTGTCGTTGAACGTAGAAAGTAGGTCAGCATCATGAGGTCCGTACGCGTCATTCCATGCCTTGATGTGAGCGGCGGACGCGTGGTCAAGGGCGTCAACTTCGTCGGACTGCGCGATGCCGGCGATGCGGTCGAACTGGCCCACCACTACGATCACGAAGGCGCGGACGAACTCGTGTTCCTCGACATCGGCGCGTCGCACGAAGGACGGCAGACGGTCGTCGAACTGGCCGACCGTGTGGGCAACCAGGTGTTCATCCCGTTCACCGTGGGCGGCGGGTTGCGAACGGTCGAGGACATCCGGGGCGCCCTGTTGGCGGGGGCCGACAAGGTCAGTCTGAACAGTGCGGCGGTGGCGCGTCCCGAACTCCTCTCCGAAGCCGCCGAACGGTTCGGGTCGCAGTGCGTGGTGCTCGCGATCGACGCTCGCAAAGTCGGCGATTCGTGGGAGGTCTTCACCCACGGTGGTCGCAAGGAGACGGGCAAAGACGCCGTCGCCTGGGCGCGCGAAGGCGTCGAGCGCGGCGCAGGCGAAATCCTGCTCACCAGCATGGATGGCGACGGCACGCGGGACGGTTACGACCTCCCGCTCACCGCTGCGGTTTCGCGAGCCGTGGGCGTCCCTGTGATCGCCAGCGGCGGAGCAGGCAAGCCCGAGCACCTCGTGGATGCCGTTCGCGAGGGCGGCGCCGACGCCGTACTCGTCGCGGGCATCCTGCACGACGGCGTCTGCCGCGTGAGCGACCTGAAGCGCGCCATGGTCGAAGCGGGCATTCCCGTGCGCGACCTGCCTCCGGGCTCGCGGGCGTACGTCGGCTGACGTTTTTTTGTTTTCGATCCCAACGTTTGGCATGAACTGGCGTATCCTATTGGACTAAGCCATGCGTATCCGAGCGACGATGCTGATCGCGGCGCTAGCCGCTGTGGGAACCAGTCACGCCATCTGGCCCGATGTCGCCGCCCCGTCGGTCTTCCGATACTGCGGGATGATGGGCGGCGGAGACAACTTCGTCATGGAGGGTTCGTGTACGCCTGTGGGGCCGAGGCACGTTCTCACCGCAGCGCATTTGGGCTCGACGCGCGTGAAGATCGGCGGAGTGGTCTACATGCCCGTGCAGAAGATCAACCATCCCAGTGCCGACCTCTCCATCGTCGAGGTCAACGGCACGTTGCCGAACTGGTATCAGGTTCACCTGACGCCGTACACCAATCTCGAACGCAAGCAGACCGCACTGGTCGGGCACGGGTTCACGGGAACGCCGAGGCCCGATGGATCGGGCTACATCATCAACAACACCTCGAACTCGGTGTTGCGATCGGGCATGAACGTTCTCGGGTCGCGCGACCAGTTCGAGGTGAACGGGCGAACCAGTTGGTCCATGCTCTGGGACGTGGACAAAGAGGGTTACGTCGATCGACTGGGCGATGGACTCGCCATTCCCGGCGAGTGCCAAGTCGCCGTCGGCGACTCCGGCGGGTCTATGTTCGTCATGCACGAGGGGGTCTGGCAGCTCGTCGGCGTGATCACGTTCACGTTCCGCGATCCGACCAA
The DNA here is from genome assembly GCA_002343445.1 of Chthonomonas sp. UBA2387. Classification (GTDB taxonomy): domain Bacteria; phylum Armatimonadota; class Fimbriimonadia; order Fimbriimonadales; family Fimbriimonadaceae; genus UBA2387. The sequence goes on along the minus strand of DDSP01000079.1, from coordinate 12,924 downwards.
CATCAGTTCGAACACGTATGGTGCCGGCGGCGGAGGTACCGAACTCTATGCCTATCGCGATTGGATCAACGCCACCTTGCCGCCCAAGATCAACTCCACGGGAACGGCGACGCTCCAGAACCTGAATACGAGTCCGTCGAACCACACGATCCGAGTCGAAATCCGAGCGCCGGGCGGCTCGACACCCCTCGAAGTGCATCGCCTGAACCTGAATGCGACGGGCGGATACACGTTGCCCACCTATCGGGTCGGCGAGTTCGACATTCTGGTCAAGGCCAGCCATTGGCTGACCTCCAAATTTACGAGCGTCTGGCTCGGCGCGGAGGGCACCACGGGTCTGAACATCTCGCTGCGCAACGGCGATGTGGACGGGAACGACGCGGTGAACATCGCGGACTTCCTGCTCCTTCGCAACGCGTTCGGTTCGAGCACCGGCGGTCCGGGATGGAACCCCAACGCCGACCTCAACGGCGATGGCTCGGTCAACGCCGCCGACTTCCTCATTCTGCGCGCCAACTTCGGCCAAACCGGCGGCTAGGGAACCCAAGTTCGATTCGACGGTTTATGATGGGATAGCCATGCGTTGTCTCTGGACCGTTGCCTTGTTTGCTCTCGCCTTGACCAGCCACGCCCAAGATTGGGCCAAGAAGCGGCTCGACGATTCGCCTCGGCACCAAGAGTGGGTGGAACTCAAGAACGGCAATCGTACGGTGAAGGCGTTCGTGGTGTACCCGGAGGTCAAGGAGAAGGCGACCGTGGTCGTGCTGATCCACGAGATCATGGGCCTCACCGATTGGGTCATGTCCGTTGCCGACCAACTGGCGGAGAAGGGCTACATCGCCATCACGCCCGACTTCCTCTCGGGGATGGCACCCAACGGCGGGCGCACGGTGGACTTCCCAGACGTGGGCAAGGTGCGCGAGGTGATCAGCATGCTGCCTTCCGAGCAGGTGATGGGCGACCTCGACGCCGCTGTGGCGTACGGCGCAAAGCTGCCTGCCTCCAACGGCAAGGTGGCCGTGGGCGGTTTCTGCTGGGGCGGAACTCAGACGTTCTTGTTCGCCACGCACAGCAAGAGCATCGTGGCCGCCTTCCCGTTCTATGGTTCCGGCCCCACCGATGCCGCCGCCATCGCCAAGATCACGGTGCCGGTCTACGGCTTCTATGGCGGGAACGATGCGCGAGTCAATGCCACGATCCCCGAATCCGAAAGGCTGATGAAGGCGGCGGGGAAGCAGTACGAGCCGGTGCTCTACGAGGGCGCGGGCCACGGCTTCATGCGCAGCGGCGAGCAGCCGGACGCCCAAGAGGTGAACCGCAAGGGCCGCGATGCGGCTTGGAAGCGGTGGCTGGAACTGCTTTCCAAACTGTGACCCATTCTGCTAGATTAGGGAGCATGATCTTTGGTCTCTTGTCAGCACTGCTGGGGTTCGCCCAGGACGCCCCCAAGCTGGACGTGTCGGCTCTCTTGCGTGGCGACCTGAGCGGAGTCGAGCGTACGTGGGGGGCGGGGGCAGAGACGCTCTGGGTGCCGGGCGAGTTCGCCATGACGCTGGCCGACGTGCGCGCCTTGACCCCAAGCAAGGCGATGGCATTGCCCGGAGCGTCGCGGGTGTCGCTCGTCTTCGGAGATGCTCAATCGAGCAAAGGCGGTGTCACAGCCAGCTTCGCGGACGGGAAGATGCAAGAACTGACCTTTCAGTTTCTGGGATCCGACGTGGGCTGGAAGAGTGTGCTGGCCCGTCTCGAAGCGCCGGAAGGCAAGCTGTGGTGGGACGCAGACAGCGGACGCTCGAGTTCGAGAGACATCGCCGTGCGTCTCGACATCCCCGAAGCGCAAGGATGGAAGCTCGACCTGAACGAGTACCGGTTCTACGACGAGGATGGGATGAAGTACATGACGTTCTTCACTGCGTCGCGGAAGATGGAGCGCTCGCAAGCGCTGCCCGGTTGGTCGGTTGGCTTCGATGAGAAAGGGGCCTTTCGATCCGCTTGGGGCGGCTTGGAGGGCGTGAACGGCGTTGAAGCGGTGGCCAAGCGCCTTGGGGTCGAGCTGAATACGTTCGACCAGACAACCAAGAACCCCGAATGGCTGGCACCGGGAACAAGCCAAGTCGTCCTCACGCCAAAGAACTCGAGTTGGGGCGGCTTCGTCGTCACCCTCACGATGCGTGGCGAACGAGCCATCGACTTCGCCATCGCCAAGCCCTCCGAAGACGAAGACTAGAGCATTCGCGAACTTCTTGCCGATGATTCGATTGGCACGGAGTCGCGCATGCAGTGTAACCCCAACGGGTTTAGACCCCGGATTTTGGTGATCGATGACGAAGAGGACGCGTACGTCCTGCTTCGGCGAGCACTCGTGGCGGCCGGGTACGACGAGCCAAGGTACGTTCCCGACCCACGAAACGCCATTGCCGAGTACCATGCCTTTCACCCCGATCTGGTGGCGGTGGACATCCGGATGCAGCCCATCGATGGCTTCGAGGTGATGCGGCAGCTGGCCCCTCTGGTCGAGCAAGAGCCCTTTCTTCCCGTGGTCGTGATGACGAACTCGGACGAGCTTCAGCTTCGCAAGCGCGCTCTCGAAGCGGGAGCGATGGACTTCGTCTGCAAGAGCAACGACCTGTCCGAGGCCGTGTTGCGGTTCCGAAACCTGCTCAGAACGCGCCAACTAGCCCTCGAGAACCGTCGCAAGAGCGAGGAACTGGAGCGCCGCGTCTTGGAACGCACCCAGGAACTCGAGGACACGCAGCGCGAGATCCTTGAGCGGCTCGCGATGGCCGCCGAATTCCGCGACGACGACACAGGCGAACACACCCGCCGAGTCGGCTTGCTCAGCGAGGCGCTCTCCCGCAAGTTGGGCTATTCCGAGGCCGAGGCGCGCCGGATCGGCATGGCCGCCTTGCTCCACGATCTGGGGAAGATCGGAATTCCGGACGGCATCCTTCGAAAGCCGGGCAAACTCACGGCCTACGAGTTCGAAAACGTCAAGGCCCACACGTGGGTCGGCAGCCAGATTCTCGGGCACAGCAAGGTGAGCATGCTTCAGTTGGCCGAAGAGATCGCCCTGACGCACCACGAGCGCTGGGACGGCACGGGCTATCCGCTGGGGTTGAAGGGCGAGGAGATTCCGATGTCTGGGCGGATCGTCGCGCTCGCCGACGTGTTCGATGCGTTGACGCACCGTCGCCCGTACAAGGACCCTTGGTCGAACGCCAAGGCCCTGATGGAGATCCAAAAGCAGAGTGGACGCCAGTTCGATCCTCAGGTGGTCGAGGCGTTCCTTCACTTGGATTGGCAGACTCTGGACTTGGACGACGACGTGTTCCCGGAGCCACAAGAACCGCGCCGCGCGGCGTGACGCGTCCATAATCTAGGACCGTTTGCCACGCTCGGGAATGCTTTGGCGCTCCCGTGCGTCTAAATCCAAGACCATGAAGTTCATGAAGTTCGCCAAGTTGTTCGCCGTCTCGACCGCGCTGTTTGCGGTATCTTGCCTGCTCGTGGAAGAAGCCGAAGCTCAGCTATCCAAGACCGCCGCTCCAGGAGCCACCGCGCCGAAGGCCGGTGAAGAGGTCGCCGTGATGGAGACCAACCACGGACGCATCGTCCTCAAGTTCTTTCCGGCCAAGGCCCCCGGCCACGTGAAGAACTTCAAGGACCTCGCGAACAAGAAGTTCTACGACGGGACGAAGTTCCACCGGGTCATCCCCAACTTCATGATCCAGGGCGGCGACCCGAACTCCAAGAGCGACGATAAGTCGCGCCACGGTATGGGCGGCCCCGGCTACCAGATCAAGGCCGAGTTCAACGACATCAAGCACGAGCGCGGCATCCTCTCGATGGCCCGCAGCCAGAACCCGGACTCCGCTGGCAGCCAGTTCTTCATCATGCACAAGTACGCGGCGAGCCTGGACAACAACTACACGGCGTTCGGCCAGGTCATCCAAGGCATGGATGTCGTCGACAAGATCGTGATGTTGGAGCGCGACGCTCGCGACAACCCGCTGACGCCCGCCGTCATCAAGTCGGTTCGCATCCAGAAGTGGCCGGTCAAGTAGCCTGACTCACGCATTGCCCCTCCCCGAGTTCTCCAGAACTTGGGGAGGGAGCCGTCCCTGCCGCCGAATCTGGCGGTTTCTGTGTTTTGCCCCCGTTCGGGCAGGGAAGTCGGGCCCTTCGGTCAGACACTCGGCCTTTCCAACGAAGCCGAGTACCACTCGAACGTCTGACGCAAGCCATCGTGAAGAGCAACGGTCGGCTGATACCCGAGTCCCCCCTGAATCGCCGAGATGTCGGCCGAGGAGTGGATGATCTCGCCCGCTCGAAAGTCGGCATAAGTGGCCTCAAGGCGCCGGCCGGAAACCTGGCCGATGGTTTCGATCAATTCGTTCAACGTGACGCTTCTGCCCGTGGCGACGTTGAAGACGTTGGCGCCGGCACACTCCTTTGTCAGCGCCCGCTCGATGGCCTGACAAATGTCGCCCACGAACACGAAGTCGCGCGTCTGGCTGCCGTCGCCAAAAACCGTCACCTTTCCATTGCCCACGGCGCGAGAAAGGAAGATCGAGATCACGCCCGAGTACGGCGAGGTCGGGTCTTGTCGGGGGCCGTACACGTTGAAGAACCGCAGACTGGTGATGCCCATGCCGTAGCACTCGGAGAAGCTCTGGGCGTAGGCTTCGAGCGCCATCTTGCTGGAGGCATAGGGCGAGCCAGGTTGCACCAGCATGCTCTCCCGCTTGGGAAGCGTGGGCTCGAGCCCATAAACGGCGCACGTGGAGGCCTGAACCACGCGTTTGACTCCCGCACGCCTAGCGGCGTCCAAGATGCGGACCGTGCCTGTGGCGTTGTTCTCGTGGGCGAACAAGGGGTCTTCGACGGACTGAGGCACGCTGACCATGGCCGCCAAATGGACCAGCGCCTCGGCGCCTTCGATGGCTCGCTCGCAGTCGCTGCGCGACAAGATCGTGCCTTCGATGAACTCGATCTGGTCGCGGACGCCATCGAGGTTGGATCGCTTGCCGCTGGAAAGGTCGTCCAGCACGCGGACGCTGTGTCCCGCTGCGACGAGTCGGTCGACGAGGTTGCTGCCAATGAATCCGGCGCCGCCGGTGACGAGGATACGCATGGGTTACCGTTTGGGGTCGCCTGCGATGCGCTCAAGGAAGTCCGTCATGCGGTCCGCCAGAACATCGCGGTCGAATTGTGCCTTAACATGGACTCGTCCGCGCTCGCCCATGTTCGCGAAATCGGGGTCGGCGCGGAGTTCTTGGATGGCTTGGACGAGACCCGTGGCGCTCTCGGGCTCGTAGAAGACACCGCAACGCGCCTCCTCCATGATGGCCCTGGCCTCGCCGGGCACCGAGAGCAGCATCGCCCTGCCCGCGGCCATCGTGTCGAACAGCTTCGAGGGGTGCCACATCGCGTACACGGGGTTGTTGCCCAACGGCACGAGGAGCGCGTCGGAGGCCGCCATGTATTCGGCCGCTTCGGCCAAGGTCACCTTGTCCCGGATTTCCAGGTTGGCGAGCCCCATGGCGCGCGCCTCCTCGACGAGTTGATCGCGGATCGGTCCATCGCCCACCAGCACGAAGTGGACGTCGGGGTGGCTGGAGTGCATCCGCTCGGCGGCCTCCAGCACGTGCGGCAGGCCCTGAAGGATGCCCAGGTTGCCCACGTAACCGATGATGAACTTCTCGGCGGGCAGGCTCCACTTGGTGCGTAGGTCCGCGGCGGGCGTGGCGACATCGAACGTCGCCGATACCGTGCCGTTGGTGATCATCTCCACAGGCTTGCCGCCGGGCGACTTCGATCGGATGGAATCGCAGAATCCGCGCGTGACGGCCGTGACGCCCGCCGCGTGTCGGTAGATGAACGATTCCATCTTCTTCGCCAGCGTTTGGGCGCGGCGGCCCTTGAGTTCGCCCACGGCGATGGCCAAGTCGGGCCACAGGTCGCGCACATCGAATACGTAGGGTGCACGCTTGAGCTTTCCGACCATCCAGCCCGAAACGCCGACAAAGAGCGGCGGCGACGAGGCCAGCACGACGTCCACCTTGCCCTTCACCCGCCGCGAGGCCATCACCGAGGAGATCATGTACGACGCGTAGTTCAGCAGGCGCGTCTTGGTCGTCTTGTCCGGCCGCGCGTAGACCCACGTGTAGATGACCGGGACACCCTCCCACTCCTTGTGGATGTATCTTGGCTTGTGGTAGCCCTCTTGGATGATGCCCGTGGGGTGGTTGGGCTTCTCGCAGATCACCGTCACGCGGTGGCCCCGCTTCTGCATGCCTTTGGCCATGGCGAGGATGCGGTTGGACGGTCCACCGGTTTCCGGGAAGAAGTACTGGGCGAGAATGACGATGTTCATGGCGTCAGAGGGACCAGGCGTTCGCACCCAACTGGGGCTCGAGCACTTCGCGGATGGTGGTCCATTTGAACTCGCGGCACAGTTCGGCGAACCGACCAGGGGCGAGGCGAAGGTTGGTGTAGTGCCTGAGCCGCTTGGTCAGGGGCACTCCGGGCAGACGCGGCTGATCAACGTCGATCTCCCACGGGTGGATGTAGAACACATAGGGCGAGCGTTCTTTGAGGATCTTGCGGATGCCGTTGCGGAACATCCCGCCGGGAATCAGCCGGAAGTACGCGCCGCCCGCCCACGGGATGCCCTTGCGGCCCAGCGAGACCGTGCTCATACCGACCTCCCAGAACCCCTCGATGGGTTGGAAGATCACGTCTTCCGCGCCTGCGCCCGAGAGGTGGCCATAGCGATCGTGGGCGAGCGTGGGGAAGTGCGACGAGTCGTACTTGTAGCCCTCCTCGTGGAGCACCTTGACCGCCCAATCCGTGATCGAAAAGCTCGGCGCGCGGTAGCCGATCACGCGCACGCCACCACAGTCTTCGAGAATGCCCTTGGCTCGGCGTATGTCTTCGCGAAACACCTCGGGCGTCTGCTTGGTGACCAGTTCGTGAGCGTGGCCGTGGGAGGCCAGTTCGTGCCCTTGCTCGACGATGCGCCGGACAAGCGACGGGCACCGCTCGGCGACCCAGCCGAGGGTGAAGAACGTGCCCTTCGCTCCGGTCTCGGCCATACGCTCAAGGATCCAGTCGGTCGCGCTTTCGACGCGCAACGCAAACTCGTCCCAGCGGGCGGGGTCGAGCACGCACTTGAAGTTCTCTGTTTGGAACCAGTCTTCCACGTCGACCGACATACAGGCTACGGGGTGCTGCGGGGTGGCCATGATCAGATCATTCGGTGCCCGATGGCTCTCAGTTTCCGCACGTCCTCCGGTTGAGGGAAGCTGAAGTAGTCGGACTGCGAGAGGTCGAGGGGCTTCTTCTCGATGGTGCCGTCCGCGATTTGCTGCATGACCGAGATCACGAGCCGTGCTCCAACGATCTTGGCCTCGATCATCACGCGTTCCAAGGTGTCTTTGGCGCGCAACGGGACCGGCGCCTCGCCCAGAATGTCGCCGGCGTCGAGTTTGCGCACCATTTCGTGAACGGTCACAATGGCGTTCGGTTCCTGGTTCAACAACTGCCAGAAGTTGGGCATCATCCCCCGATACTTGGGCAGCTTACCGGAGTGGAGGTTGATGCACATGACCCGAGCGGACTCGAGCAGCGGCTTCTTGAAGATCTCGGGCGCGGCGACGGAGACGAGGATGTCGACGCCGAGGTCTTTGACCCTCTGCACGAACTCGGGATCGTTCACCGAGGTCGCCGGGATTTCGGGAATGCCTCGCTCATGAGCCAGCTTGCCGATGCTCACGCCCTTGGCCTTGACGCCGACGTAACGAGTCAACACCTTGAAGAAATCCACCGGGCCGAAGAACCGGAACACGCGCTTGGCCGTGGCCAGCAGAGGCTCGTTGAACGCCTTCGAGATCGTGACGCCAACGAGTTCGAACCGATCCTTGGGGAGTTCGTCGAAGAAGACGTCGAAAAACCGACGCACGTAGAGCGGGTCGTCTTCGGTGATGACCAGAACGCGGAGTTTGCTCATCCGCAGGGCACCGCCCGAGTGGCATCGGGGCAGGGCAAGTTCCGACTGTCCATCGGGTTCAATTGTACTTGAGCGAGCGGGCCATGCCTTGCGCGCTACGGCCCACTATGAAGAAACTCGTTCGCCTGGTCCACGCCGTTCGACCCCTTCGGGCGGTCCAGATCACGAATCGGGTAGCCCGAAAACTGCGCAAGGTGCGGGTTCCGGTGGCCGGCGCGTTTTCATTCAAAGAACCTCGGCACGGCTGGGTTGCCCCTTGCGTCCATCACCGGTGCTTTGACGAGGGCCCCGCGTTCGAGTTCGCCAGACTACGCCGTCCGCTGACTTCAGCAGCGGATTGGTCGCCCGCCGACGTGCCCGACCTCTGGGGCTACCACCTGCACTACTTCGACGATGCCGCAGATCCAGGGGCAAGCGAGACGTTGGTCGGGGGCCTGATCGCACGCTGGATCGCCGAGCATCCCGCGATGGCGCAGCCAGGGTGGGCGCCGTATCCCATCTCGCGCCGCGCGATCAATTGGTGCAAATGGGCGTTGATGGGACGTGCCCCCGTCGAAGGGATGGCCGCGAGCCTGGCGCAGCAGATGGGCGTTTTGGAGCAGACCCTGGAACTCCACCTCCTGGGGAACCACTACTTCGCCAATGCCAAGGCGCTCGTGTTCGGTGGTGCGATGCTCGACCACCCCCATGCCGGTCGCTGGTTGAAGACCGGCTGGGACATCCTGCGGGCCGAGATTCCCGAGCAGGTGCTCGCCGATGGCGGCCACTTCGAGCGCAGCCCGATGTACTCGGCGGTGATCCTGGAAGACCTGCTTGACCTGCTTAACTTGGCTCGGGCCTATGGGTTGCCCGAAGCTGGTTCGCTCGTCGGGCCGATCCTGCGCATGTTGGGCTTTGTCGGCAGCCTCTCGCACCCCGACGGGGAAGTGGCGCAGTTCAATGACTCGGCGTGGGGCATGGCGGCGACGATCGGCCAATTGCGCGCCTACGCCCTCCTATTGGGCCTGGAGCCGCCGTCTGTGGGCGGGAGTGCCTGGCACCGGGACTCGGGCTTTGTCCGCATCGAATCGGGGGATTGGTGCGTGTTCATGGACGCTGGCTCGGTCGGTCCGGGGTATCTCCCCGCCCACGCCCACGCATCCACCCTGGCGATCGAGGCCTCTCTAGGTGGGGCGCGGCTCTTGGTCGATCCGGGCGTGAGCACCTATGCCGCAAACGCTGATCGTTCCTACGAGCGTTCATCGGCAGCGCACAACGCGCCCGTGTGGGCCGGGCGCAACTCGTCTGATGTGTTCGGCGCTTTCCGCGTGGGACGTCGCGCTCGCGTGCTCGAGTCGTCGGCTTCGAGCGTGGAAGCCTATGCCGCGCACGATGGCTACGCCGAAGCAGGACGCGTGCATCGCCAGGTGTCCTTCACCACCCAGGACGGCGGATTGGTGGTCGCCGACTCCGCCGATCGTGCCGGGCCTCTGTCCAGCGCATTCCTCTTCGCACCCGGCTTGGAGATTCGAGATCTGGAAGATGGCCGGTTCGAAGTGACACGCGACGGGCGACCGGTTTGCCTGGCGAGCGTTCCGGAGGGGCTTGCGACGCGGATCGAAGAGCGTTGGCACGCGCCCACGTTCGGGACCAAGCTGCCCGCCCGGGCGCTCGTGGTCGGCGGACCTGCCGTCCGCGAGATCTCTGTGCTGTTCTTGCCCTGGGCTTAGGGTTCGGCGACCGGCAACGGGACCGCATCGGGGTCCCGATAGGCACGTAGAAACGGTTCGCTCTCGGAAGCATAAGTTGGGTACCACGACACCAGGAACCGGGTGCGGTGTCCATCGGGCCGCCACGCAACGAGCACATTGTCAAAGACCGCGCAGCGACCTGCTTCGCCGAGCACCTTGCATGCGTCAACCGATGGACCCGTTCGGTTTGGTGCGTCAGAGGCCGTCGCCCAAAACACGTAGGTTGGGCTGTCCCTGAAGATCAGGACGAACCCCTCGGTCTTGGGCTCCTCGAAGCCCGCATCTCGCAGGAACATGTCCATTCTCTCGAAATCGTATGAGCGCGCCTGACTGGGCCAGTTGACCTCGCGTGCGTCCTTCACCAAATCCCAGCCCAGAAGCGCAAGGCCGCTCGTCACAGCCAGGCCCGCAAGCGGCCAGAGGGCGCGGCGCACCGTCATTTGAACCCAGGCAGGAAGGCCGCTTCGGCGTCGAACAGCCGCTCGGTGAGGCGCTTGATCTCGGCCGGCGAGCAGACCGCCGAGGTCAGCGGATCGAGCAGCAGCGAACGGAAGGCCAACTCCTTGGACTTCTCGATGCACGCGTCCGCGGCCAGGTCGAACATCCGCATGTTGGAGTCGCAGATCGCGGCCATTTGCTTGGGAAGGCGGCCCGCCCGAGTGGGTTGCACGCCGTTGCGGTCCACCATGCACGCCACCTCGACGCAGCCGTCGGCGGGCAGGTTGGGGATCAGGCCCTCGTTGGGAGCGACATTGCCGTGGATGAGGAACGGCTGGTTCTTTTCGATGGCTTCGATGATCCACGCCCCGTACTCCCAGGAGCGTTGCAGATTGACCGGCTCCTCGCCCCGGATGAGCTTCATCCGCGCCTCGTCTTGGCCCTTGCGCCAGTTGGGCCAGTTGTCGGCGTAGAAGCTCTCCTGCCCGTTGTAGCCCTTGTCGGTGTAGCGATCCAACAGGTCCTTGCGCTTGCGGTAATAGGGAAGGTACTCGCTGAGGTGGCCGCTGGACTCGGTGATGAACGCCCCGAAATGGAGCATCATGTCGGTCCGAACGGGTTCGGCTTTGGAGAATGCGCTTTCGCGGTCGGCGGCTTGGGCGATCAATCCGGGATACAGGTCCTCGCCGTCGGGGCCGCGCAATTCGGTGAACCATGCGAGGTGGTTGATGCCCGCGCACGTCCACTTCATCGAGTCGTAGTCCACTCCCGCCCACTTGGCGAGCAACCGCGACGTGCCCTGGACCGAGTGGCAAAGCCCGACCACGGGCATGCGGCTGACGCGGGAGGCAGCCAACACCATGACGTTCATCGGGTTTGTGTAGTTCAACACCACGGCCTGCGGGCAAAGCCGCTCGGCATCGCGAAGGATGTCCAGCCACACGGGCACGGTGCGCAGGGCCTTGAACAGACCGCCCGGTCCGATGGTGTCGCCGATGCACTGGCTGATGCCGAATTCAAGCGGGATGTCGTTGTCGTAGCGGACGCACTCGACGCCGCTGACTTCGATGGAGTTGACGATGTAATCGGTGCCGGGCAACAGCTCCATCCGGTCGGTGCTGGCGCGGATGGTCCACTTGTCGGCCTGGCCCGCGGCCTCCACGATCTTGCCCATCAGCTTGGCCGCAAGCTCGAGTCGAGTTCCGTCCACATCGATGAGCCGCAGCTCGCCACCGGCGATGCCGGGGATCATCACCACGTCCCGCAGGATCGAGTAGGTGAAGAAGCTCCCCGCACCGATCATCGTGACGTTGATGGGCCGGTGCATGACGCCGGGCAAGCCGAGCGCTTCGATGGACTGCGAGTGTTTGTCGTGAGAGTCGGTGGCCGTGGCCATGGCGCGAGTTTACTGGTGCGTCGCCGGCCTTTGTCGGGTCCATGGGCTGCGCTTAGATTCCTCTCCCGCGGAGGGGTGCCCAGCGCAAAGCTAAGACAAGTGCGCCAAGGGAACCAACAGAGAACTGCGGATCACCGAATCCCGCGTCAGCAAAGGCACATGGTGGACGATGCTGGTGGCAGCGATAAGTTCGTCTGCAGGGTCGCCGCGAAAGTCGAGCCGCGTGGACCGAACCGCCACTTCGGCGTCAATCTCCCAAATCGTGCACTCGCGGAGAAACGCGGCTACCGCGGGCTCATCCGGACCCTGGGCGATTCGTCCAAGCTGCTTGAGCTTGGCGAGCTCCCAGTGCACGATGGAACTGACTCCGAGCCGTTGGCCGCGCAGCAGGGACAGCTCCGACGTGTTCAGGCTCCCAGCCAGCAGATGGAGCACGATGTGGGTGTCAAGATTCAGCATCCCAGCGGCTCCCCGTGCTCAGAATGTCCCCGCTCAGCACCAGCCCCGGCACGCTACCCGCGAAGCGCAACACGTCCTCGCTCACCGGCACCACACGGGCCACGGGCTTGCCGTGCTTGGTGACTTCGATGCCCTCGGGAGGGAGGTCGTCCAAGATGGCCAGGCATTTCGCCTTGAACTCGGAAGCCTTGAATTGCTTCATGACTGGTCATTATGACTGGTCACACGGTTGAGAGGTTCCGCGCGGCCAGAGTCCTCGGCAAACTCCCCTCCCTTGGAGGGGTGCCCGAAGGGCGGGGTGGTCGTCCAACAGCGGAACCGACGGCCTGTATAAGGACCGCTCCCCGCATTGCCGACAATTTAGGCGAGCCGCCATGTTGCACCGCCGACGCCTTCGCGCCTTCACGCTTGTCGAGCTGCTCGTCGTGACCCTGATCATGGCGGTGCTGATGGCGATCGCCTTGCCGCTCTACATGAGCGCGGTACGGGATTCCGAGCGCAAGACCTGCCGCCACAACCTGCAGACCATCGCCAACGCCGTCGAGGCGCGCAAGGTCTACTCGGGCGAGCCCTATGCGCCGATCGCGTCGCCCCTTTCCGCAACGCTGCTCGACCTGCCCATCGAGCCTATGTGCCCCAGCGGCGGCGCCTACTACGTGGACCTTTCGACCGCACCGTTCACGGTCCATTGCATCATCGAGGACCACGAGATGTCGGATGGCGCGGGTGGACCGGGATACACGCCCGGAGTGGACGGCAGCTAGCGCCCCTTGAACAAGCCGCCCAGAATGCCGCGCACCAGTTGCCGCGTGATCTGGTTGCCCGCTGTCCGCACCACCGTTTTGGCCAGCGCCTCGCCCAGGCTGTCGCTGCGGCGGGCGGGTGGGCGG
>DDSP01000081.1 GCA_002343445.1 Chthonomonas sp. UBA2387 | reverse complement strand
GCGCACACCGGACAGACGATCCTCATGCCGTAGTGGACGTTGACCGAGGCCGTCTTGCCCGTGTCGTACCTGGTCCTGACCCAGAACCCCGTCTTGACCTTCCTCCTTCTGCGGAGCGAGACTTCGGGCAAATGCCTCCCGCAACGGTAACAGTTCGCCATGGATCAGGTCGTATCGAAATCCGCGAAACTTTGTCAAATCGGCGATGCTTGCTCGTCCCCTGATTCTCCAAACCGGCTTGACCAGCCTTAGCCGCGATTGGCTGATTTGAAAACGCGATCGAGTTCGCGCCTGAGTATCTCCTGCGAGCTGGTCAGCGGACGGGTGTAGTTGGCTTCGGTGACCCCCGTGGCCGCGTGGCCGACATGTTCCTTCAGTGTCGTCTGAGAGACCTCGGGCATGTGCTTCTCGACGATGTTGATGTGCGTCAGGCGGCAGTCGTGGGGCCGCATGTCCTTGGGCAAACCCGCCTTCGCGGCGGCTTCGCTCCAAAACGCATAGAAGCGCTTCTTCATCCGGGGTTTGTTCTCGGACGCGCAGCGCCACAGCAGTTCTTCCGGCTTCATCCCCTCGACGTGCGCCTCTAGGATCGCCGCCAATCGACGGCACATCACCGCGTTTCGGGTCTTGTCATTCTTGGGCGGTCCAAGCGTTTGCTTGCCTCCGTAGGCGACCTTCACGGATCGGTCCACCACGATTCGGGCATGCTCGAAGAGGATCTGGCCCCGTGTGATCGCCATGGCTTCGCCAAGCCGGAGCCCCGCCAAGAGGAAGAGTCCGAGCAGCGCCCGCTGGCTGTCGTTCAGGCCGGGGCGTCCGAGAGCCTCCCGCACCTCGTCCGGCGTCAGAGCGACCGCCGACCTCGGCCGTGGTGCCTGGAGTGGCAGGCGGAAGGGGTTCGCCACCGTCATCGGCACCCTTTGGTACGGAGTCACCGCCTGATTGAACGCTCGGACCAGGTCGCTCTTGATCGACTGGACGACCGAATCCGAGACGCCGCTCTCTCTCAGGCGCCTGTAGTACGCCCGGACGGTCAAAGGGTCGATCTTCGAGAGGGGCGACTTACCGAAGTGGGCCAGGACGTAGTTTCTGAATCTTCCTCTGCGCTGGGCGATCGTGACCTCCGAGAGGGTCTCCGGCCAGTCGTTCTCGGCCAGCCAGTCGAACCACTCTCCCAGGGTCGGCTGCCTCAGCCGTCTCGCTTCGTGCGATCGCTCACCCTTCCGCAGCTGCTGGAGATATGCCTTCCCCTCCGTCTTGGTCGGGAACAACTTGGAGATCCGTCGCCTGACACCCGTGTCCTCGACGAACGTGAACTGGACGCGCCACCTTCCAGCGTGTCTGCCCGTCAGCACCTCGCGACAGGAACCATCGAGATTGTCAGCCCGCGTACCCATGGTCTCTCAATGGTACGACATTTGAGAGACCATTTGAGAGACAAAAATGTGATTTGAGTGGTGGGCGGTACAGGATTTGAACCTGTGACCCCTTCGGTGTGAACGAAGTGCTCTACCGCTGAGCTAACCGCCCGAAACTGGCCTACGACGGGCATTATATCCGACTCGACTCCTCGAAGAGCAAAAAGCCCCGAGACTGCGGGAGTCCCGGGGCTTGTCTTGCGGGTCCTTTACGGATCCGTTTGGTCGGGCGGGGCGGCCGTGCCCGGTTGGGCGCCGCCTTGAGCGTCCTGGGGAGCGCCGATGCCCTCCTTCAGGATCTTGTCGATGTTTTCCTTGTCCTTTTCGGTCGCTTTGGGTTCCTCGGCGGAACATCCGACCAAGGCGATCGTGGCGATTCCAAGGGCAAGGGCGAGTGTCCAGCGCTTCATCAGTTCACCGCGAAACGCTTCATGCACAGCACGCCGGGATCGGTCGAGCAGGGCTGGGTTTCGTAGAGGCGAGGCAGCGACATGGCCGAGGTGTGACCGTCGGCGAAGCCGATGACCGACTGACCGTCGCGCACCTTGGCCGCGAGCGCCGCAGGGATGGAGGCGCTGCCGCCGCCGCCCGCTTCGCGCCAGCCGGAGCAGCTCTTGGGGCCGCCGTTCCAGCGCGGGGTCGCGCCGCCGATGGAGGCGCTTCCCGGGTTGTAGGAGCGGATGACGCAGACGCCGAGTTCGGTGTTGACGCCGAACGTGGCGTAGTCGCCGAACGGCTCGCCGGCGTCGAAGATCAACGCCTGGTTGCCGACGTCCTCAAGCTGGGACTGGCTCTTGCTGGGCACGTTGACGACCGTCGCTCCGGCTCCGGAGTGGATGCCGCAATAGGCGCCCCAGCAGCCCCAGACCGTGCCGTTCTGACCCCAACCCATGATGGAGTCGTGGCGAACGCCGACCTTGTCGAGCGCTCGGCTGATGGGCCAATCGCCGACCGTGTAGTAGGGCAACAGCTTCAGCTGGGCGCGGGGCATAGTGCCGTAGGCCCAGATGTAGTCCCAGCCGTTGTTCTGGTTCGAAGCGGCGGGGTTCGGGGCGCCCATGGGGGTGATGAGCAGATCGTAGCTCTTCGTGTACGGGAAGACGCGCAGATGCCACGGGAATCCGCCGCCGGGGCCCGTCCACGGGTACTCGTAGGCCAGCGGGAACGTGTCGTCGTAATCCGCCGAGTACATGATGTTGGCCAAGTTGAGCTGCTTGACGTGGGCCACGCCGACCGCCTTCTTCGCGGCTTCCTTCGCCTGCGCGTAGACAGGGAAAAGCATGGCCGCAAGAATGGCGATGATCGCGATCACCACGAGCAGTTCGATGAGCGTAAAGGCTCGAGATTTCATTCCGATTGGTTAACCTCCGGTGGTCGTGGGCGACGAACAGCCGCCGCCACTTCCTACCTTGAACCATTGAGGGGAAGTTCCGATAGGGCATCGGCCCTTGAATCGCTGAATATTCAATGAACTGGCGAGGCTGGCGAACCTGGGTTCGGGACCAAAAAAACCTCGAAAATATTCAGGCGGAGGTCTTGTCAAACGTCGAAAAGCGTGATATCATGCGAGAATACGAATTCACAAGAATACGAATTCTTGTGGTCCGTCTCACCGAAGAGACCGTACGATGCGCATCACGCAAGCCGACATCGCCAAGATCGCGAACGTGTCCCAGCCGACCGTTTCGCGCGTCGTGTCGGGTGATGGCCGGGTCGAAGAGGGCATTCGGCAGCGCGTCCTCGAGGTGATGCGCGAGCACAACTATCAGCCGGACGCGCGCGCCCGCTCCCTGCGCAGCAAGCGCGCCGGACTCATCGGACTCGTGGTGAAGCGCCCCAAGGGCGGCCTGAGCGACGACCCCTTCTTCGCCAGCCTGATCTCGGCGATCATGGACTTCCTCGTCGGCAAGCCCTATCACCTGTGCGCCGACATGACCTTGGACGCCCAGTCGCAGGTGGGGCTGTACGACGAGCTTCTGCGGTCGCGCCGCGTGGATGGCCTGATCCTCGTTGAATCGGAAGCCTTGGACGAGCGTGTCCACCGGCTTCAGGCCGACCACTTCCCGTTCGTGCTGATCGGCAATCCGATGGGCAACGAGGCGATCTGGTCGGTGGACAACGACAACGTGCTCGCCGGCCGCATCGCCACCCAGCATCTGCTGGATCAGGGCTTTCGGCGCATCGGGTTCTTGGCCGGCCCAAGCGAGACGACCGTCACCCGCGACCGATTGGAGGGCTACATGCAGGCGCTCCGCGGTCGGCAAGACCGCGCCTTTGTGTGGCACAGCGACTTCGGCAGCCAAGCCGCGCGCGAAGCAACGCGAGAACACATCCTCACCGCACCCGAAGTCCCGGACGCTTTGGTGGTTCTCGACGACTTCATGGCGATGGGCGCGGTGCAGGCGCTCCGCGATTTCGGGGCCAACGTGCCGGGCGACATGGGCTTGGTCAGCTTCAACGACAGCGCCATTTGCCGGCTCATCGAAGGGGGGCTGTCGAGCGTGAGCCTGAACATCGAGACGTTGGTCCAGACGGCCTGCGAGCGGCTGGTGGATGCGATCGAGGGACGGGACCCCGATGGTCCGCGACGCACGCTGATCCCCAGCGCCCTCATCGCGCGCGGCTCTTCGCAACCGAGAGAGGTGGCCCGCCGATGACGATTCTCGCGGCCCTCTCGCTGGTGTTGGCGGCCCAGTCGGTGGAACATACGTTCCGTTACCAGGCCGATCGCCCCTTGGAGCGCGTGTTCGTCGCCGGGACGTTCAACAACTGGCAGGCGAACGCCGACCCCATGACGGTCGGCGCCGACGGTCGGACGTGGACGCGCACCTACACTCTGCCGCCCGGACGCCACGAGTACAAGTTCGTTCTGAACGGCACCGAGTGGATCACGGATCCCAAAGCTCAACGCAACGAAGACGACGGCAACGGGAACGTCAACTCGATCCTGATGCTGGCCTTGCCGGGCTACGATCGCCCCGCGGCCAAGGGCGACGGGGTGCTGGCGACTTCGGCGCTGGCGCACGAGACGCGCGTGCCCGACCTGAACTGGGATCGAGGCCGCTTGACGCTCACGTTGCGCGCTCGGCCGGACGACCTCGAATCCGTTTGGGTCGTGTTCGGTGACAAGCGCATCGGCATGCGCGAGGTTTCGCGCGACGACTTGTATGCCAAGTTCCGAGCGCAGGTGCCGTGGGATCGCAAGTCGCCCTTGCGCTACACGTTCGAACTCAAGGACGGCAAAACGTTCGCCTTTGGGCGAACGGGCCTTGGTCAGACGGTGCAGCCCTTCGTGATCGATCCGAAGACGTACGCGCCGCTCGTCGTGCCCGCATGGGTTGAATCGTCGGTGATTTACCAGATCTTCCCGGACCGCTTCGAGAACGGCGACAAGCGGAACGACCCGGCCAACGTTATGCCCTGGGACGGGCGCCCCACTTATGCCAACCGCTTCGGTGGCGATGTGGCGGGCGTCCGCAAGCGCTTGAGCCATCTCGAATCGCTCGGGGTGGGTGCGGTGTACTTCAACCCGATCTTCAAGGGGCCTTCGAATCACCGGTACGAGACGACCAACTACTTCGAAGTCGACCCGCAGTTTGGGACGAATGCGGAGTTCGCCTCGTTGACCAAGGAAATGGAACGACGAGGCATCCGTACGGTGCTCGACGGCGTGTTCAACCACACGGCGGTGGACTTCTTCGCGTTCAAGGACCTGCGCGAGCGGGGCGAGGCTTCGGCGTTCAAGGACTGGTACTACGTCCAAGGGTTCCCGATTCGAGTCGGCGAGAACCCGAACTACACGGCTTGGTGGGGCTATCCCTCGATGCCCAAGGTCAATCTCGACAACCCCAACGCGAGGAGCTTCATGTTGGAGGTCCCCGGCTTCTGGCACCAGGAGGCGCGCATCCACGGGTGGCGGCTCGACGTGGCCAACGAGGTGCCCATGCCGTTTTGGCGCGACTTCCGCAAGGTGGTCAAGGGCCTCGACCCCAACCTGTGGATCGTCGGCGAAGTGTGGACGGATGGCTCGGCGTGGCTGCGCGGCGATCAGTGGGATTCGGTGATGAACTACCGGTTCCGCGATGCGGTTCTTCGATTCCTCGCTCAGGGGAGCGACTCGCCCAGTCAGTTCATGGGCCGCTTGATGCGCGTGTACCACGACTACGCGCCTCAGGCCTCGCGCAACATGATGAACCTGCTGTCGAGCCACGACACGCCGAGGTTCCTCACGCTGGCCAACGACGACGAGCGAGCCGCGATGCTGGCTGCCACCATTCAGTTCACGTGGGTGGGCTCGCCCAGCGTGTACTACGGCGAAGAACTCGGCATGAAGGGCGGCGCGGACCCGGCCAACCGCACGGGCATGGAGTGGAACCGCGCGACCGACGACAACGCCTTCCTGAAGCATTACCGGATGCTGGGCCGGTTGCGCAATTCGACTCCTGTGCTGCACAGCGGCGAGCCGGTGCCGTTGGCCTCGGACGATGCGGCGGGAACGCTTGCCTACGCCCGCGTCGAGGGCGATGCAGTTGCGCTGGTCGCGGTCAACCGCTCGAAGGAAGCCCGGACGGTGACCGTGCCGTTGAACGCGGTGACCGCAGCCCAGAGTTTGCGATTTGAATCTCGCCTAGGGGTGGCGCAACCGACCCGCGTCGGTTCGTCTCTCCGCCTCTCGTTGCCACCCCAGTCGGCAGAAGTGCTGACTCCGACCCGTTCCGCCGCTCCGCGGCGCACGAATTCCGTCCGCACGCGCGGACTTCCTTCACACCAGGTGACTCATCCATGAATAGTCGAAGAAGACTGGGCTTTACGCTCATCGAACTCCTTGTCGTTATCGCCATCATCGCGATCCTCGCGGCGATGCTCTTCCCCGTCTACGCTCAGGCGAAGACCGCGGCCAAGAAGACCACGGACCTCTCGAACCTGAAGCAGAACATGATCGCGACGTTGCTCTACGCCAACGACAACGACGATTACATTCCCCACACCAACTGGCAAGAGGACTACGTGTTCGCCGCGCGCATGTTGCCGTACACCAAGTCGAAGGACATCTTCCGCAACCCTGCGGCGGCGTCCCGACGCGGTTCGGTCCAGCGCCAGAAGGCCGAGAACGGCTTTGGCAACTACATCCTCGATCCGGCTGACGGCTGCGTCGGCCTTGGCATCTCGGCTCGCGGCGCGGCGAACTACTTCGACGACATCTACCCGGCGATGGACTATCGCCTGAACCCGAACGTGTTCGGCTATCAGGGCGGCATGTGCACCGGCCTGTACGGGTACTTCGCTCCGGCGCCGAACGTCGTGAGCGGCGGCCCCGGCGGCGAAGGCGTCGAGGGCAACGGCCCTGGCTCGCTCCAGTTCACGAGCGTGGCGAAGGTCGTCCTCTGGATCGACTTCCCGCCCGTCGGCGTGATCTGGCCGGGCCGCGACATCCCCGGATTCTGGGGCCTGAAGAACGGCTACTGGAACGGCGGCAACAACGTCGCCCACATGGACGGCCACGCGTCGTTCTACAAGACGACCAAGCTCCTGCCCAACGTGGATGGAGAGGGCAACCTCATCTACACCGACACGTGGTGCGGCGGCGAAGGCGGCTCGTGCCCGTGGGGCGGCGCCGGTGGTTCGTCCTGGTCCGGCGGTGCTCCGCACCCCGAGCAGAACGGCAAGGCCTATAACTGGTGGGGCACGAACTTCGCCGACCCCGGCAACCAGTAAGCTCGTCGTCAACGACCCGGATGGGCGGCCGCAAGGCCGCCCATCCACCCTTTCTTGAGAGAAACGTCATGCGAAAACTCTGGATCCTTCCTCTCGCTGTAGCCGTCGTTGCGATGGGCGGTTGTACCGATCCCGGCAGCGCCCCTCCCGGCATGTCGGCAGACGACGCCAAATCCGCCATCGACCGGATGCCGCCCGAGCAGAAGATCCGGGCCATCGCGGGCAGTCCGATGCCGCAGGCCGAGAAAGAACAGCGCTACGCCGAAATCGAGAAAGAGACCGGCGTCAAGGCCGCCGACGTTCTTTCGGGCAAGCCGACGGGAATCGGCGCCGGAGGCTAGGGCCCCATGCTGGCACTTGCTGTCGCGGCCAGCCTGGCCGCACCCGATTTCGCGGCTCGCGAAGCCGATTGGCGCAACGGCGCCGTCGTCTACCATGCGTTCGTCGACCGCTTCGCTCCGTCCGCCAATCTGGACGCCAAACGTCCTCTCTACGTGTCGCCCCGCACCCTCAAGGCTTGGAGCGATCTGCCCGTCGGTGGGCGGCAACTGCCCGACCAAGGGGTCTGGAGCCACGAGCTCGATTTTTGGGGCGGCGACCTGCCGAGTTTGCGCGCCAGACTCGGACACATCGTCGGCTTGGGCGCGGACGTCCTCTACCTGAACCCCATCCACGAGGCGTTCACGAACCACAAGTACGACGCGACCGACTGGAAGCGCGTCGCTCCCGAGTACGGCACGCAGGCCGACCTCGAAGCCCTGATCGCCGACCTCCACCGGGACAAGCGCAAACTCGTGCTCGATGGCGTGTTCAACCATGCGGGACGGGCCAACAAGTTGTTTCAAGAGGGCCTGAACAACCCGAATTCGCCCTACCGTTCCTGGTTCGAGATCGGGTCGCAGTATCCGCTGGGCTACCGAGCCTGGGCGGGCGTGCCGAATCTGCCCGAGGTCGCCTTGGAGAACCCCGCCGCGCGGGACTATCTGTGGCGCAAGCCCGATTCGGTCGTCGCGCACTTCCTGAAGATGGGCGTGGACGGCTGGCGGCTCGATGTGGCCCACGAGATCGGCTTCGAGCATCTCGCCGAGTTGACGCAATCCGCCCACGAGCACAAGGCCGGGAGTCTGGTGATCGGCGAGGCGTGGGTGTATCCGTCGCGATGGACGAAATCCATGGACGCCCTGATGAACATCTTCTTGGGGCACTTGGTCGTGGGCTTCGCCAAGGAGGAGGTCTCCGGTCGGAAGATGGCCGTCGCGCTCGATGCGATGATCGCCGATTGCGGGATCGAGCCTTTGCTCAAGTCTTGGCTCGTGCTGGCCAACCACGACATGCCGCGTTTGGCGACTCGGTTGCCCGATCCCGGGCTGCGGAAGATGGCCGTCGCGCTTCAGTTCGCCTTGCCGGGCTCGCCGATGGTCTATTACGGCGACGAGGTCGGGATGGTCGGAGGCGACGATCCGGCCCAACGCGCGCCGATGCGATGGGACTTGGTCACCGACACGAACGAGGACCTGGCCTGGCACCGCAAGGTGGCCGGCATCCGCGCCAAATCGCGCGCGCTGAAGATCGGGGATTGCCGGACCTTGGCGAGCGATGCGTTGTTCGCATTCGTCCGGACGACCGAGGAAGCGCTCGACACGACGATCGTGGTGGCCAACCCGACGTCGAAGCCCGTGATCGAGACGCTGGTGGTTCCGGTGCCCACGCTGCTTGGCTACACGCAGTTGCGCGACGAACTGGGCGGTGGTTCGGTTCGCGTTGCCGTGGGTTCGATCCGCCCGACCGTGCCGCCGCATTCGGTGCAGGTGTATCGCATTGTGGAGGAGCCTGGTCGTCACGACCAGTACAAGCGGCTGAGGGGCGGGTAGGCGTCGGGTATACACGCCCCATGCGCGAACGGATCGTAGAGGCTGTTGAGCGAGCACGCGGTCTCGCTCTCCCTACCAACGAGACCGAGACCTGCTTTCGCATCATTGACCCTCTTCTCGCCGCGATGGGTTACGACCTCTCAGATATCTCGCTCCAGAGTCGCGACACTGCAAACCAGAAGCCCGATTACACGATCTTGTTCCAGCATCCGGAGCACACCTGGTTCTTGGAAGCCAAAGCATGGGACGTGTCACTGGATGACCCGCATGCGCAGCAGGCCGTCAACTATGCGAACACGCAAGGGAAGCGCTGGGTGGTCCTGAGTAACGGCCGCGAGTGGCGACTGTACGACAACCACGTCATCGGCTTGGTCCGAGACAAACTCGCGACAACGGTCCGTTTGGACCAGGAACCCTTCGCTGACTTCCTCGGAGCGCTGTCGAAATCCTCCATGCTGGCTCAGTCCCTGGAGCCATACGTTCGTAATGAGCGGCTCTACTCGACGATGGCCGCCCAGCTCAGCCGTCCAGATTCGGAGCTTGTACGGGCGATGCACCGAGCATTGAAACAACTGCCTGGGTTGGGAACGATCCAGGCATCGGAGGTTCTTGGTTACTTCCACCGTGAACCGACGCGAGCCGATCACCAGGAGCCTGCGGCAGTGCAGGCCACACTGGTCGCGCCTGTCGTCCAACCGCCAGGCGCTCCAGAATCGAGCGTGTCGCTTGACGAAGCGACAGCTGATCGCGTCACGTTTACGAAACCTCGAACTCTGACGTTGCCAGATGGGACGGTGCGCTCTCTCCGAGGATGGTGGCAACTTCCCGTCCTAGTCGCCGACTACGCGATTCGTCTGCGTGGTGCCAGCGAGATTCGCGCTCCGAGTGGGAGGAGGTATCTGATCTCTCACAGAACCAACCAGTTTCGTGAGGCGACAGCGTTGCCCGCCCCCCACGAGAGTTGGTTTGTCGAAGGCCACGCAAGCGCCGAAGGACACTGCAAGTCCGCTCGCGCTATGGCGCAGGCGTGTGACTTGGAACCGTCCGGCTTCCTTATCGAGATCGTTCGCGTCCGCTGATCGCCGCAGTCGAGTCTCGATCCGCGCCGTAGTGGTTCGGCGCCTCTCACGCAACAACACGGCCTGCCGGGCAGCGGCATCGGCACCCCAGATGAAACGAGTGCCAAGCCCGGTCAGGCCTTGGCCCCCCCCCCTTGGGATGTGTGTCTCATGAAAGGGCGCACCTCGGTGTGCGTGCGAATCTGACTGCAAACTGACTACACTTGGCCGCATGCTGAATGCGGATGTGGCCATCATCGGCGGAGGGCCGTCGGGAAGCACGCTCGGCGCGATGCTCAAGAAGTACGCCCCCGACCTCGACGTGCTCATCCTGGAGCGCGAGCGTTTCCCCCGCGAACACGTCGGCGAAAGCCAGCTTCCCCTGATCGGCCCGATCCTCGACGAGATCGGGGTCTGGGACAAGATCGAGGCTGCAGGATTCCCCATCAAGATCGGCGCGACCTACCGCCGGGGCACCACCGACGAGCTTTGGGACTTCGAGTTCTTCCCGGCCAAGGAGTTCACCGACGAGCCCAGACCCGCGCGATACAAGGGTCAGCGCAAGCAGACGGCCTTTCAGGTGGATCGAGCCATCTACGACGACATCCTGCTGCGCCACGCCGAGGGCATGGGGTGCGTGGTGCGCCAAGAAACGGCCGTGCGGCAGATTCTGAACGACGGCGACCGCATCGAGGGCTTCGTGCTCGACTCGGGCGAGACGGTGACGGCCAAGCACTACATTGACGCTTCGGGCAACGCCGGGACGTTGCGGCGGGCGATGGGCGTCGAGTTGGAGGAGCCGAGCGCGTTGCGCAACGTGGCGTTTTGGGACTACTGGGAGAACGCCGACTGGGCCGTCGAGATCGGCGTGGGAGCGACGCGGGTCCAAGTCATGAGCCTGGGATTCGGCTGGATCTGGTTCATCCCGCTGGGGCCGACCCGGACCAGCATCGGCCTCGTGTGCCCGGCCGACTACTACAAAACGTGCGGAAAGACGGGCGAAGCGCTTTACGCAGAGGCCATCGCCGCCGAGCCGCGCATCCGTGCCCTGGTCGGGAACGCCACGCGCGAAGGCGAACTGCGGGCCACCAAGGATTGGTCTTACGTGGCCTCGCGCATGACGGGGCCGAATTGGATGCTGGTGGGCGAGTGCGCCGGATTCGCCGATCCCATCTTGGCCGCCGGGCTGACTTTGGCGCACGCCGCCGCACGCGAGGCCGCATACACGATTCTGGAGATCGAACGAGGGGAGTTGGACCCCGACTGGCTCCGGGCCATGTACGGCGAGACGCAGGAGCATCGCGTGCGCCAGCACATCCGCTTCGCCGACTTTTGGTACACGGCCAACGGCCGGTTCACCGATCTCAAGGAATACACGCGAGAGATCGCGAGAGACGCCGGCTTGGAGCTCGACGCGAACCAGGCGTTCCAATGGCTGGGTACAGGAGGGTTCGTCAACGACGGTTTCGGGCTGGCGGGAACCGCCGGGTTCAGCCTGTTTGCCGTGCGGCTCCTCACCGAGCGGATGGTGGAGCGTGGCGCCGAGCTGGCCGTGGCCCAGAACAACGTGTTCAAGCTGAATCTGCAACGCGCCGAGAAGACTCAGGTCCCGTGGTACAAGGCGGGCCGGGTGCACGCGATCCCGTGCTATCGGCGCGGGGGCAAGACGCTGCCGATGACAGCCGAGTACAAGGCCATCGTCCATGCCCTGAACTTCGACAGCAAGGCGAATCGGGTGCTCGAGTCGTTTCGGCGCGCCGCTCTCAACCCCGCGCTGGGGCCGGAACCGGAGACGAACTACTGGACGCTGATCGAAGGGCTCGAAGCCATGGTCCGCGATGGCTGGGTGCAAGCGTCGGTGGTCAAGGGCCGACCGTTGCCCGAACTCATGGTGCCGACCGTCACCGACCTGATCCACCCAAACGTGGAGGGTTAGGCTCAGGCGGCCAGCAACGAGCTCTCCGCTCCTGCGAACTCCCGATAGGTGCGAAAGTCCTTGGGGAACTCGAGGGTGACGAATCGGGCGCGACCTTGGCCCTGGCCGAAGAGTTCGTCGCACGCCCCGTCGAGGGTGCGGCGCAGCCGCTGCATGATGACTTCGGTGTGCACCCCCGCGCTCGGGAAGATGATCGCGAAGCCGTGCTTGGTGTAGCGTCCCACAATGTCGGTTCGGCGGACGCGCTCGCGCAAGGCGCGGGCCAACTCGGTCATGACGTACTCCGGCGAGAGGTCGGGCCGGGTTTGCGTCAGGGCCAAGCAGTCGGAGACTTCGACGAGGACCACGCCAAGGCCGTTCTGCGAGTCGCCGGCGCGCAAGAGTTCTTCTTGCAGGCGGGCTCGGAAGTAGGATTCGGTGTAGACCTCGAGCCGGTCGTCCCACGAGTTGCGCTCGCGACGCGTGGTTTCGGACCTTCGCTCTTGCTCGGAGAGGATGCGGCGCAGCTTGGCGATGGCCTGGCGAAGCAGGTAGGAGACGTAGTTGCCGGAGATGCCCAACCGCTTGGCGATCTCGGTCTGGTTGAGCGAGTCGAAGTGGAACATCACGACGGCCTGCCGCTCCAGGTCCTTGAGTTTGCCGATGGCGTCTTCCAAGACGACGCGGTCTTCGAGGCGGAAGCCTTCGGGCGTCGCGCCGAGTTCCACGGGTTCGCCGTCGCCGGTTCCGTCGCCGTATTCGAGCTTCTCGTCGAGCGAGGCCACGCGCAGGTTGTCCTGCGAGGCGTCGAGGTCGGAGATCGCTTCGACGGGGCATCCGAGCCGGTCGGCGAGTTCCTGTTCGGTCGCCGGGCGGCCGAGTTCGGCTTGCATGGCCGTTCGCTCGCGGCGCACGCGATGGCGTAGCTCTTGGAGCCAAGCGGGCTGGCGGATGGTCTGGCTGCGGTCGCGGAGGTAGTGCTTGATCTCGCCGGAGACCAGATAGCCCGCGTACGTGCCGAACTTGACTCCGGAGGCGGGATCGAACTTGCGAAGCGCGTTGAGCAGACCGAGGTAGCCCACTTGGACCAGATCGTCCACGCTCTCCATGCTGGCGTAGCGGCGTGCCGAGATTTCGACGAGGGGGGTGTAGAGTTGGATGATGGCGTCCCGAAGGTCGTTGTTGGGGCGGGCGAGATAGCGTTGGACCATCTCTTCGGGGTCGCGGCGAATGGGCTCAGCAGTGGCGGTCATGTTGGGTTCTCCCGCATCGAGTCGGGCGCTTTCGAGCAGTTGGTGGTCTGGTCGGTGCGTCATGCTCGTTCGGCTCGCTTGGGATGCTGGGCGGTTGTCCCGCATCGTCGTATCAATCGTTGGAACCCAATGAAATATCGGCGAATCCGCTATAAAAACGGGCGCGGCGTCCAATAATCCGGTAATTCTGCTTGGGGGGTGGGCTGGCAAACGCCAAGACATTGCACAACGCACTGGCGTCGTGTGGCATATTCCTGCGACCATGGATTTGCCGGCGCGCGTGCCCCAGGGAAACGTCAGTCCCGCGCGCTTCGGGTTGCTTCATGCGGCCGTGTTCCTCGACCTCGTCGGGTTCGGGATGCTCATCCCCGACGTTCAGTTGCGCGCCGAAGCCATGGGCGCCCAAGGCTGGCTCATCGGCCTGCTGCTGGCGAGCATGTTCGTCACTCAGTTGATCTTCAGCCCCCGATGGGGCGCGGCGAGCGACCGGCTGGGCCGCAAGCATGTGTTTCTGGCCTGCACGGGCCTCTCCGCCCTCGGCATGCTGGTCTATGGCCTGCACGACTCGCTGCTCCTCATCCTGGCGAGTCGGCTGCTGGGAGGCCTGGGTGCGGCGAACGTGGCCGTGGCCAACGCGTGGATCGCCGACCTCTCGCATGGGGAAGACCAGACCAAGGCCATGGGGCGGCTGGCTGCGGCCACCACGTCGGGCCTCATCCTCGGCCCGGTGGTCACCTCCGTTCTCGCGCAAGCGGAAGCGTTGCCGTGGTTGGGAGCGGTGGGTTGCGCGTTCTCGGCGTTGGGCTTCGTGCTCGTGGCGCTGTTCGTGCCCAACACGCCGCCCACGGCCGAGCGTTCGCCGGGGCGCAGGCCGATCATCGACCTTCGCATCCTTTCCGACCTGCCGCAACTGCGTTCGATGGCGCTGATCGCGCTCGTGGCGTGGTTCTCGCTGGCCATGCTTCAAGGCACGTTCGGGCGGTTGATCCACCTCAATCTGGGTTACGGCCAACGGGAGTTTGGCCTGATCTTCGGCTACGAGTCGTTGCTGGAGGTGGTGGCTCAGGGCGTTCTGCTTGGCTGGTTGACGTCCAAGATCGCCGACCGGCACCTGCTGCGAGCGGCGTATGTGATCCAAGGAGTCGGACTGGCTCTGACGCCTTTCATGCCGGACTTGCTCGCCTTGTTCGGGGCCAGCACTTTGTACGCGCTGGGGATCGGCTTGGCCAATCCGTTGGTCAACACGATGTGCAGCCGCCTCACGCCGGAGGATCGGCAGGGCGAGATGTTCGGCACATTGCAGGGAGCGCGTTCGGTCGGGTTTATGATCGGGCCCGTTCTGGGCGGCGTGTTGTTCGATGCCGCTCCCGCAGCTCCCTATGCCTTGGCGGGCGTGGTGTGCGTGGCGGCGGCGCTCATGGTGCGCGGGATACCGGAGAAGCCGTCCACAGGTTCGCCATAATCCGATCAGGATGGACGCCCTGCTCTCGACGCATCTTCCCGGATTGCCTTCACCCAGACGCGGCAAGGTGCGCGAGGTGTACGATCTGGGGCCGCTCGTCCTCGTCGTGGCCACCGACCGGATCAGCGCGTTCGACGTCGTGATGGCTAACGGTATCCCGGACAAGGGGCGCGTCCTCAACCAGATGAGCGCGTTCTGGTTCGACAAATACGAACGGATTTGCCCGAACCACGTGGTCTCGACCGACGATGCCGAAATCGAGCGTCACCTCGGCGTGTGGCACCCCGACCTCGACGGACGCTGCACGCTGGCCAAGAAGGCCATGCCGCTGACCATCGAGTGCGTCGCTCGCGGCTACATCCTCGGCTCGCTCTACAAGGACTACAAGGCGGGCGGCGACACGTACGGGTTGGGGTTGCCCGAGGGACTCGTTGAAGCGCAGAAGCTTGCTGAGCCCATCTTCACACCCGCCACCAAGGCCGAATCCGGACACGACCAGAACATTTCGTTTGCCGAGGCCGCCGATCGCGTCGGACAGGAAGTGGCCGAGCAGGTGCGCGACTGGACGCTGGAGATCTACTCCCGCGCAGCGGCGCACGCCGAGAACCGGGGCATCATCCTCGCCGACACGAAGTTCGAGTTCGGTCTGACCGACGACGGCCTGATCTGGATCGACGAGGCGTTGACGCCCGACAGTTCGCGCTTCTGGGAGGCCTCGCAGTATCGGCCCGGCGGCTCGCCGCCCAGCTACGACAAGCAGTTCGTCCGCGACTACTTGGAGACGCTCGACTGGGACAAGATGCCGCCCGGACCCGAGTTGCCGGAGACCATCGTCGAGCAGACCCGCAGCAAGTACCTGGAGGCGTTCCAGCGCCTGACCGGGCGAACCCTCCGATAGCGTGTTTCTCCTCTACAACCTCGTCCTCTCGCTGCTGGCGCCGCTCTGGGCGCCGGTGATGTTCTGGCGCAGCAGCCGACGCGCCGAGAAGCCCAACTGGGCCGAGCGGGCGGGCGACTTCCCGTTTCGAGCCACCAAGGACAGCCGCCGCATTTGGGTTCATGCCGTCTCGGTGGGCGAGGTGATGGCCGCGCTGCCGTTCCTCAAGGCGCTGCGCGAACGATTGCCCTCCCACGACATCGTCCTGAGCGTGACGACCAGTTCGGGGCACGCGACCGCAAGGGACAAGGCGATGCCTTACGTCAAGCACCTCGTCTACTTCCCCGTGGACGTGGTGCGGTTCCAAATGGCGGCGATGACGCGCGTCCGGCCCGAGGTGGTCGCGATCATGGAGACCGAACTTTGGCCCAACTTCCTGTGGGCGGCCAAGGCGTTCGACGCCAAGACGGTTCTCGTCAATGGGCGGATCAGCGACCGCAGTTTCCGACGTTCGCGATGGGTGTCGCCGCTCTATCGCTGGATGCTGCGCCAGGTGGATGCCGCTCTGATGCAGACCGAGGGCGACGCCGAGCGCATCCGCGCCCTCGGGGCTGGCGAGGTACGCGTGGTGGGCAACACCAAGTTCGACGAGGCCGCCCAAATCGCCGACGAGGGACCTCGGTGGCGGGCCGAACTGGGTCTAGGCGAGGCGTTCGTGGTGGTGGTGGGTTCCACACGCAGCGAGATGGAAGAGGACCTGGTGGTCGCCGCGCTCGACCGGGCGTTCGGTGACGCGATTCGTTCTGGCGAGGTGCGCGTGGTGCATGCCCCTCGGCACTTGGAGCGTGCGCCTGACGTATTGGCCAAGGCGTCGGCGCGGTTCGGTTCGGCCGCCTTGAGAACCTCGGGGAGCGTGGCGCCCTACTTGGTTCTGGACACCTACGGTGAACTCGGCGGCGTCTATTCGGCTGCGGATGCCGTGGTCGTGGGCGGCGGATTCGACCGGCTCGGGGGTCAGAACATCCTGCAACCACTGGCCCTGGGCAAGCCCGTGCTGCACGGCCCGCACATGCACAACTTCCGAGACATCGCGGCGGCATCGCTGGAGGCGGGTGCCTCGGCTTCCTGCGCGGATGCCGAGGCGCTGGCCGATCGGTTGTCAGCGGTGCGCGGTGACCCCGAACTGCGAGGGGCCATGGGGGAGGCGGCCCGGGCCTTGGTTCGCGCGAACCTGGGCGCGGGCAACCGTTACGCCGAGGCCGTTGCCGCTCTGATCGAAAGGGCGTGAATCCTGGCCCGGGGTTTGGGTTTCGCTCGGCAAGCCTCGCTCCCCAAGGGACACGGGTCTAGCCGTCCCGGCGAGCCAGAGTCGTCAACACCTCAAACGCCTTTTCCAAGCCCAAGTCCTTTTCGAACGGGCGCGGCATCGGCGCCTCGTGGTCGACCCTCACGCCGTTGCCCTCGATGCGCAGCCCGCCGATCGTCACGTAGTCGGTCACGGGAAACTGCAGATGCCAGCCGTGGGCGATGGGCATGATCAGCGACGCGAGCACCGCGCCGGCCGAGCGAGAACCGATGACGGGCGATCCGGCCTTCTCCTTGAGCGCCGCCGCCACGATTTCCGAGGCGCTGCCGCTGGCCCCATTCACCAACACGGCGATGTGGCCCTTGAAGAAGAACTGACCGGTATCCCAGGTCTTGACCTTGGCGGGGACCCACTTGGCCACAGCCACCACGTCTTTCGGGTCGCCCTTGGTTTCCTCGACAA
The DNA here is from genome assembly GCA_002343445.1 of Chthonomonas sp. UBA2387. GTDB lineage: Bacteria > Armatimonadota > Fimbriimonadia > Fimbriimonadales > Fimbriimonadaceae > UBA2387. Next base: position 13,504 of record DDSP01000081.1, on the reverse strand, counting down.
ACGCCTCGACCTGGTCCTTTGAAACGAACGCGCCGATCTCGGTGTCGGGCGGGAGCACCTTGTTCAGCAGGTGGAGCATGTTCATCACGGCGCCGCCGCCGTTCGACCGCAGGTCGAGCACCAGGTTCTTGGGCTGCTTCTCTTCGATCTGCTGGAACAACTCGGTCACGCGCTTGGCGTTGTAGCCCAAGTCGAACGTGGGCACCTTGAGCACCGCTGTGTCGGCCTTGGGAAACTCGACGGTCTCCGGCACGACGGTCGAGAACGCCTTGCGGACGATGTTGAACACCTTGAACGAGCCATCCGGGCGCTTGACCTTGATCTCGACCTCGGTGCCTTCGTCGCCCGCCACTTGCGTGGTGTCCTCGATCTTCTTCCCGTTGGCTTCGATGAGGATGTCTTGGGGCGCGATGCCGGCCGCCTTGGCCGGGCCGCCTTCGATCACGTCCACGACCAGCAAGCCGTCTTCGTGGGGGAAGATGCGTACGCCGATGCCCACTTGCTTGCGGTCCACGCGGGCCCGCGCCTGTTGTGGCGTGTGGAGCATGATGTGGCTGAAGCCGAACTTGCGGAGCGCGGCGTTGATCGCTTGCGCGAACTCATCGTTGGTCGCCGCCTTGTCGATTTCGCTCTGGTACTCCTTGACGAACTCGGGCCACTTGCTGAAATCCGCGCCGCTGGCGAACGCGCGTTCGGTGACGATCTTGCCCATGCGGGCCATGACGGCGCCCTTGATCTCGGGCGTGAGTTCTTGGGCGGGCGCGATCGAGGCCAGTGCCAGCAACAGTCCGGGCACAAGGGCGGGGCGAAGGAGTCGGCGGAACGAAACCATGGGTAAGACCTGATACGAACGGCGAGGCCGTTTAGTTCATTATCGCCTCATGGAGCCGCAAACATGATCCTCGAATCGCTCTCGCGCACCGACAAATGGTTTCTGGGCAATGGGCGAGGTTGCCTCTTCGCACCCCCGTTCCCCCGTTGGTTGGACACCCTCGGGTTCTGGGACGAGTGTTGGTTCGCCGACGTGCGGCTCGACAGGTTGTTCTGCGTGTTGGCCGCCCAGGGGGGTCGCGAGGCACCCATCGAGCACGAGCGTGAATTGGATTGGCGTCCGGATCGCCTGGTCACCCGTGGCCGGGCGGGCGAGATGGAGTTCGAGCAGCGCCGTTTCGTGCATCCCGACAACGCGTTCGTCACCGAGTTGGATTGGCGTGGCGAGGGCGAGTTGCAGTTGCTTCAGTGGTCGCTGCCCGAGGTCAACGCGGCGGGCTATGGCGCGCCGTGGCGGTCGGCTACGCTGGTCGCCTCCGACGAGGGTTGCCTGATCTACCGATTGGACACGCGTTGGCCGACCGAACTCGAACCCGACCGCACCGCCGTCGAACGCGAAGCCCTGACCGGGACGGCCGACATGGGGCCTTCGGTTCCCGTGTTCGTGGCGCTCGGCGCTTCGGTGGAGCGAGACGGATACCTGGTGCAGATCGCTCAGCGACACGACGACTCGCCGCTCTGGCGGACCAGCGTGCTGCCCGACCTGTACGACGGAGCCTTGGTTCCATGCGTCCGCACCGAGGGGGAAGGGTTGTTGCACCTCGTCCAGAGCTATACCGTTCGCGCGGGCGATACCGTGCGCTTGGCGGCGGGCGTCGGTCTCAGCGCCGACGATGCGCGGGCCGCTCTGGCAGCCGGCCTTCGACCGGAATCGCTCCGGGAGACGCGCCTCGATTGGCTGCGCCACTTCCAAGGGGTGCCCGACTTCCGGTGCGACGACCCCTATCTGGAGGCCGCTTACCGCTACCGCTGGTACGGCATCAAGCTCAACACGGTTTCGGTTCCGGGGCTTCCGAGGCTGGGCAGGCCGTTCGTCGCCGAGGGGATCGGGTTCTTCCGCAACTGCATCACCTACTCGGGGCAAGCCATGCTCCGCGAGACGTCGTGGATGCGCGACCCCGATCTCGCCATCGGCATCCTCGACAACATGGCTGCCAACCAGCGGCCCGACGGCAGCCTGCCCGGCCACATCTATTCGGGCCGTCCGGCGCGGGACTTTTATCACGCCGACTTCGCAACTCCGGTGCGGCAACTCGAGGCCATCCATCCCGGATCGGTGCAGCCCCACCATCGCGAGATGCTGCGCCGGTACGCCGACTACCTCTGGAGTGCGCGCCACGAACCTTCGACCGGCATGACGTGCGTGTTCGACCAGAACGAAACGGGGCAGGAGTATATGTCGCGGTACCAGTTCGTCTCGGATGCGGCGGACGAGTGGGCGTCGTTCCGCGTCGGCGGCGTGGATGCGACGGTGTACGCGGCTTTGCTCTTCGACGCTCTCGGCGACGACCGGGCCGCCGACGCGTTTCGAGCGATCGGGGAGTGCTGGGACGACGGGGCGTCGTTCTTCTGCGACCGGCTTCCGAATGGCGCCAAGTCGCCCGCTCGCCCGGGGACGGGCCTCTACCCGCTCTTGCTCGGCGCAGGGCGGATCGGGTCGGATCGCGCGGCGCAGTTGATCGCCCGTTGGTTGGCGAACCCGGACGAGTTCTGGCTACAGGCTGGATTCCCGGCGACCGCACGGAGCGATTCGACGTTTGCTCAAGACGGTGCTTGGAAGGGTCGGCGGTTGAACTGCCCGTGGAACGGTCGCAGTTGGCCGATGGCCAACTCGCATCTGGTGGACGGGCTCGCCGAAACCGCCCTGGGTCTAGCGGCTCAGGGTCGCAGCGAGTGGCTCGCCCCCGCTGCCGAGGGCATCCACAAGGCCGTCCGTCTCCTGTTCCACGGGTCCGACCCGAACCGGCCGTGCTGCTACGAGCACTTCAACCCAGTCACAGGCGTGCCGGCGCTTTATCGGGGCTACGACGACTACATGCACAGTTGGGTTGCGGACCTGATTCTGCGGCGCGTGGTCGGCCTGGTCCCGGGGTCGCTGGACTCGCAGCCGTTGCCGATGGGGGTGGCGTTCGAGTGCAGCGGCATCCCGTGTCGGGGCGAAACGCTTCAAGCAGTCGGGGATAGCGATCGGGTGGAGGTGGTTCGGCAGAACTAGAAGCAGTCAGTCGCCGAGGCTCAGCACTTCCCGAACCGAACGCGCGATGTCCACATAGAAGTTGTCCTGCGACTCGCGGACCACTTGGAACGGCGCATTGGGTGCTCCGAAGAAGGGGCGCATGGTCCAGCCGAGTTGGGTGCCCACGAACGCATACAGAAGGATCCACGACGTGAGCACCTTCTCGCGAGACGCCGCCGCTTCGCCCCAGAGTGTGCGCATGGCGCGCCGAAAGAAACGAACGCCCATCGAGCCCGACACCAAGAGGATGAACACATTGAGCAGCTTGAAGAACTGATAGTCCGAGCTGGTCATCAAGAAGAACGCACTGACGGGAGCGAAGCTGACGAGAAGGACCGAGGTCACCGCCAAGGTCCCGCTGAGCAGGGCGAGCACCTGTCCGATGTGTTCCTTCGCGCCTAGCAGCAGGCTGGCTACGTACAGGGTGGGAAGACAGATTAGGACGGTCGCTCCAAACAAGACCGGCAGCTTGATCGCCGAAGATGCGGATTGCTCCCAGCCGGAGTACGCACCCACGATGCCGCCAAACAAGCCGAACATCACGACCGAAGCACCGAGGCAACCCAAGATCTTCTCACCGATCCGATGCGACTCTTGGATTTCTCGAAAGAAGTCTTCTGGCGAGCGAAGGATGCCAAACGGCACTTCGAGCAGTTTCATGGCAACGACCTGAACGAAGCAACGGCGGCGACTTCTGATTCGTTCCCAAGGGGGCTTGGGCTGCAAACGAAGTGACAGAAGGGGCCGCAAACCGCCAACGGACCCGGCCTCATCCGGCCTTCGGCAACCCTCTCCCAGAGGGAGAAGAGCCCGGAACGGTAACGGTTGGCAACCCAAAAACAAGTGGCGGTCCGCAAAACTGCGGACCGCCACTCGCGAACGGGAGACCCCGAGCGTCAGTACTTGACGTTGCACCCGTAGGGGCGGGTTTTGGGGTTGGAAACGGCTTTGCCGCCCTTCGCCTCTTCAAACGCCTTCAGCACGTAGTTCTCGGCCTTGGGGATGTCGGCCGCATTGGACGACGGAATCGAGTCGATCGCGCCATCGTACAGCAGTTCGCCCTTTGGGGAAACCAGGAACATGTGCGGCGTGGTCTTCGCGTCGTACTTCTTGCCCACTTCGCCGGTCGGGTCGAGCAGGATCGAAGTCGGTGCGCCCTTCTGTCCGGCCATGACTTCCAAGGCCTTCGCACCATCCACGTTGCCTTGCTTGCCGGGGGCCGACGAGCAGATGGTGAGCCACACCACGCCCTCGCCCGTCAGCTTGCGCTGAAGGTTCTGCATGTTCTGGCTGGAGTAGTGCTTCACCACGATCGGGCACTGATAGTTCCACCACTCGAGGACCACGTACTTGCCGCGGAAGTCCTCGAGGCTGACCTTGGCGCCCTTGGCGTCGGTGAGCGTAAACGTCGGTGCGGCCGAGTTCACGGGAGCGGTCCCGGTCGAACCAATGGCCAGAGCGGCGAGACATGTAAGCATCAGATTCATGGCTGCATTTCTCCTATCGGGTCAAGACCCCGAGGGACACTTCGTAAGCGAGGCGCTCCTTGCCCCGAACCACGACCAACACCCCTCGGATCTCCTCCGGGGTCTTGGACGAATACTCGGAACGCTTGACATCTAGAACAAGTTTCCCGGCGCTCCACGAGACGGCCTGTTTCGCCGCGTGCGAGAGCGCTTCGCCGGAGGCCGCGTAGAAGTAAGCCTCGTCGGGGGCCGAGTCGCCGAGGGGCTGGATCTCCAGGCGGTAGCCTTCGTTCGTCGGCATGGCTCGACCGGTCAGCTTGGTACGGGTGGGGATCTCCTTGCGGAAAGCCTCGAAGGCGGCGGCATCGCCCGAGGGACGAACCGCATCGCCGAGCGTCACCTTCACACGGCCTTGCCCTTGGCCCGGTACGCACTCCTCCTTGCAGGCCAACCAGGAGGCCTTTGCGGCGAGCGCATAGGAACCTGGCTTTGCGGTGGCGGGAGTCTGAACTTCGGCCATCAGCAAGACCTTGCGTTCGTAGCCGTAGTTGATCAGGCCGCCCGCATCGAACTTGTGCGGAGCGGGCCACTGGAGTTTGCCGATCTTCCAGCCTTCGGGCAACTGCACGTCGAGCGTGGTCGGCAGCCCCGAATCGCCGGGATTGAGCCAGTACACGTGCCACTCCGGCTTCATCGTGTATTCGCCGGCGATCCAGAACGACGCCCCGGGCTTGACCGTCTCGACCGACGCGATCAGGCGGAACGTGCAGGGCGCGTCCTGCTGGGCGGCGACCAGGGCGACAGCGGCGACAAGCGTGGCGATCACACCTTAGATCAACGCAAACCGACCCTCGGGGTTCACTCCATGCGCCCGGGCGTCACTGCAGCCACCAACAGGAACATCTCGTCGGTCGTGGCCTCGCCCCACCGCACATCCTTGGGCGGGTCGTTGGGGTTGTTGGGGTTGTCTTTCGAGTTGTCGTAGACGGCCTCCAAATGGATCCGCGAACCTCGGGGCAAGAACATCGGCTCCTTGAGCGCGTAGTTCAACTGCCAATTGAAGTCCCAATCCTTGATCCAGATGATCGGGCGGGTCGTGCCGTCGGGGAGGCTGGCCCACACCTTCATTTGGCGACCCAAGAGGTGCATGTGCGGCATCACGCTGTGGAGCGTCACATCGGCGCGGACGGGGTACTGCATGCTGACCGGGTGGGCCGACGCGCCTGCTGGAATTCGGAACAGGGGGTTCGCGATCCACGCAAGCGTCATGGGCTTGGTGGGCGTTTTGTCTGCGAAGTACAGCCCCACCTTGGTCTGGTCCGTTTCTTCCTTGCCCGAGGGGTGGTAGTGGACCTGAAGCACGAGGGTGGTTCCCGGCTTGAGTTCGAAGGCCGACCCGGCGGGTGTGTGCTGGGGCCGCAGTCCGGGCGCCCATCCCCCGAGTGCTCCGCTCGGGTTGAAGCCGACGCCGCCGAACGTGGTGTAGCCGTCCTGACCGTCGTTGTCCCTCCGATTCATGGCGTGCGAGTGGCCCCGCTCGTCGAGGAACGCGATGACGTGGTGGACGACCTTTTTGTTGCCGGGCCGGACGTCCATGGCCGTGATCCACTTGGTTTCTTTGAAGTCGGTCTTGATGACGAAGTTGCGGTAGACGTCGCCGCCTCCCGCTGGCAGTTTGAATGGCTGGGGCATGCTCGCCACATACGAGGGCTCGCCGAGCGTCCATTCGGAGGAGAACGTCGGCGTCGGCGGCTCCTTGGCCGCATCCCCTCGGGGCGCACCGGCAACGGACCAAGCTTTGAGGGTGTCCCGCTCCCAGTCGGTCAGCCGCATCTCGCCGACAAACTCGCCGTAGCCGTGGGCGGCTTTCCACGGGGGCATCTTGCCCCGTTCGGTGGTCAGAGCGATCATCGGCGCCCACTTGCGCGCGTTCTCGTAGCCGACCAGCGAGAACGGGGCGACTTCGCCCGGTCGGTGGCACGAGAGGCACTGCTTGGCCAGGATCGGAGCGACGTGCTCCGCGTAGGAAATCTCGCTGGGCTTGGGCAGCGGCGCCCCCGGCATCAGGACGCAACCTTCCGGCGTGGTCGAAGGCAGCGTTCCCTTCTTGCCCGCCAACGCATGGTCGAGCGCCTCCCGAAGGTAGGGCTTCCGCGCCAATGTGGGGTCCTTGTGGTTGTCCAATGCGCCTTGGTACACCTTGCGCCCGTCGGCATCGAACACGAACACCGTGGGGATGCGCTCCGCTCCCAGGGACTTGGCTTCCGTCGCACCGTGGTCGAGCGACCACGTCAGGTCGAGGCCTCTTTCGTCCAGATAGCGCTTCACGCCGTCGGTGGATTCGAGATCGTTGGGGAACAGGGCTTCGAAGCTGACACCTTTCGCCCGGTAGTCGGCGACGATCTGGCCGAGCCGTTCGGTATAGCGCGAGGCGACCGGGCAATCGGTGCTCCACACGAGCACGACGCGGGCCTTGGCTTCCCCGGGGGCTGCCTCGCGAGCGGTCAGGCCGAGAGCGACGGGCAACGCCAGCAGTGGCGCGACTTTGAGCAGCGTGCGCAGGGTGTCCATGATGCGTCCCGCAAGGATACAAGAATCCCGCGTCAACGATCGGTTAGGGGTTTGCGGCTGCGGCTTTGGTCTCGGGGAGAGCGACATGGGAGGCGCTGCTGGCCGTGCACCACGCGATGAGGATGGCGGCGCAGAGGAACACGATGGCTCCCGGAAGCGTGCGGCTCATCGCCAGTCGGGCTCGGACGTCGCTCTCCAGCTTCTCGTCGCCCGACGCGACGCCTTGAAGGACCATGCCAGCCCCGAAGAACGCGAACGAGAGCCCCACGAACACGCCCGTGGTGGCTTGAACGAGTTGGGCGTTGGCGAGGTGCGCCGAGACCGTGGCGAAGTTCTGGGAGCTGATGGCGTACCGCACGTCCTCGCTGATCTTGAGGAAGCCCCCGAAATAGCTGACCGCATAGATCATGCAGCCCGCACCGATGAGGAACGAAATCAACGACAGAATCCGCCAAATGAAGTTTGCAATGGGTCCTAGCACTCGACACCCCGAAAGCTCGGCGACAGTTCGTCGCGTCGCCTTTCCATCATAGCGGTTCTTTGGCTTGGCGTCAAGCCTTCTTCAGGGTTCGGCGCAGGATAAGTTGGGGGGTGTGGGGAACGACACCCCCCGTGCGGAACGAATGAGCCGGCTCCCCTCGAAAACGGCCCACATCGACTCTCCCTTCAGTTTCCTGACACCCGTACAAACCCGCCAAACCCCCGAATCCTTCGCAGGGATCGAGAATTTGGCCATTTGTCATCTTGCGTTCAGATTCCGGCGTGCCTGGCTTCGAAGTCGGCCTCGGCGTCGGCCAGCGCCTTGGCCTTCAGCACCCGCCGCACCTCCGAGGCGACGACGGACGAAAGGTAAGCCTCCAAGCGGCCGTGGCGCTCCTCGGCGGTGCCGGTGAATCCGAGCGTTTCGCAGAGCGCCTCGGCGGCGGTTTCGGGGATCTCGATCGAGTAAGTGTCCATTAGGGTTACCAAGTGGCGAGGGCGGCCCTCTTCCACGTGTTCAAAGCGGTGCAAACGTAGATGTAGCCGGCGTCCCAAGCAATGTCGCCAGCATTGCCCGTGTCGGTGGCGGAGGACGGAGTCTTGGAAAGGCGCAGCCTGAACGTGTTGCCGTTGACGTCGAGGGGCGCGGTCGGCGAGGTCGTGCGGATGCCCACATGACCCGTCGAACCGGAGAGCCGCAGCACGAACTCGGCCAAGGCGTAGGAGTAGACGAAGAAGTCGTTCCCGCCCGTGCGCCCGAACTCCCAGCGCAACGTGCCGTCGCTCATTCGGAACCTTGACTCCGAACCGGAGGGCGACGTGAGCGTGAACTGGGCGTGCGACGAGGTGGACTCGAGCTTGGCGCTGACTGCGCCGGAGGCGGGACCGGCGATCAGCCGAGCCGAAGCGTCGGTGTAGAGCACGTGGTCGGCGCCTCCGCCGGCGACGGGCTGACCGCTCCGGAGCGGCCTTTCGGAGAAGAGCGTCGGCATGCCTAGGCCACCTGCACCTGGCCAAGGGCCACGTTCACGCCGGACGCGTACTGCGGATAGCGGGCGTAGTTGGTCTTGAAGTCCGTCCCGAAGGCGTCCTGCGAGAGGTCGAAGTAGGTGGCTCCGCTGAGCCTGACGATCGCTCCGACGGCATCGGCCGGGACCGAGGCGATCCGCACGGGGTCGTTCGAGCCGTTTGCGACGGGGATGGTGGTGCTGAACGAGCCGCCGGTGCGTCGGCCTTGAGCGTCCACAAAGAAGCCCGTGGCGGTCACGGAGCCCGCGACGCCAAGGAACCAGAAGTTCGCGATGGCCGCGCACTGGGCCGCATGGTCTACCAGCGCGGCGTGGTTTGGAGTTGGCATTTCACTGGAACGCGGCAACAATCGCAAAACGTCAACCGAATCCGGCAGGAACGGCCATTGGATGGGGCCAAAATGGAAGCATGACGCGACGTCAGTTCATGTTGGGTTCGACGGTTGCGGCCGCTGCGACGGTGGCCCCTCGATTTGTGCACGCTTCGGTGAAGGAAACCCTCAAGGTGGGCTTGATCGGGTGCGGCGGTCGCGGCACCGGCGCCGCCATGGACTGCGCCGGGGCCGACCCCTCCGTCGAGATCTGGGCGATGGGCGACCTGTTCCCCGACCGGCTCAACGGCTCGCGAAACCAGCTCCGCGACAACCTGAAGGAGCGCTACAAAGTCGCCGACGACCATGCGTTCAGCGGTTGGGACGCCTTTGAGAAGGTGGCCAAGACGGATGTGGACATCATCATTCTGGCCACGCCTCCCGGCTTCCGCCCCGCGCACCTCGCCGCCGCGATCGCCGCAGGCAAGCACGTGTTCATGGAGAAGCCCGTGGCGGTGGACGCCCCCGGGATCCACTCGGTGTACGAGTCGTCGGACTCGGCAACCAAGAAGGGCCTTTGCATCGTCGCCGGGACGCAGCGCCGCCACGATCTCGCCTATCGCGAGTGCATGAACCGCATCCACGATGGCCAAATGGGCGACGTGGTGGCCTCCTACGCCTATTGGAACCAGGGCGGCCTGTGGATGAACCCGCGCCAACCCAACTGGACCGACATGGAGTGGCAACTCCGCAACTGGCTCTATTTCTCCTGGCTCTCGGGCGACCACATCGTGGAGCAACACGTCCACAACATCGACGTGTGCAACTGGGCGATGAACGCGCACCCGGTCAAGGCGATCAGCCTTGCGGGCCGCCAATGCCGCACCGACGCCGCGTACGGTCACATCTTCGACCACTTCGCCACCGAGTTCGAGTATGCGAACGGCGCGAAGATGATCTCCATGTGCCGCCAGATCGACGGCACGGCCTCGCGCGTCTCCGAGTCCATCATCGGCACCAAGGGCACGTCGAACGCCAACACGCGCATCGTCGGCGAGAACGCCTGGCGGTTCGATGGGGATCGGCCGAACCCCTACGTGCAGGAGCACCGCCACCTGATCGAAGCGATCAAGTCGGGCAAGCCGATCAACGAGGGACGCCAAGTGGCCGACGCCACGTTCACGGCGATCCTCGGGCGCATGGCCGCGTACACGGGCCAAGAAGTGACTTGGGACCAGGGCCTCGCCTCGAAGGAAGTGCTCGCACCGAAGGTGTTGCAGTTCGGGGAAGTGCCCGTAGCCGCAGTCGCCCACCCCGGACAGACCAAACTGATCTAACGTGCCTTGAGGGCGAAGCTTGGCGAGCAAGAACCCAGCCGGTTCGGCTCGCCAAGGCTCGCCCTTCCAGAACTTGCCTTTACTTGCCGGGCGCGACGTAGACGTAATCGCCCAGCCCGCGCGAGACGGTGATCGAATCGGTCGCGGCCACCATCGTCACGGTGATGCCCCGTTCGCCGGTGCGCTGCGAGATCCGCCAGTTGATTCCCTGACCGTACATCACGTGGCCGGAACCGGCCACCACGGCCATCACGCCATCGTAGCGCGGCAGGGCTTCCATGTACTTGATCGCCGAATCGGCCATACCCACGTCCCACAACACTTGGGCGGAATAGATGCTCTCGCCGCGCGTGCCCGTCGGCGGGTGGCCGCCCATCAAGGCGCCGAACACGGCTCGGTGTCCTTGGTTGTTCAGGTCGAACTGCTCGGGCAGCGAGGCGCGCTGCTCCGGAGTCAGGGCCCCGAGCCCTTCGCGGCCCACTTGGCGCACCCAATCGCGGGGGACGTTCAGCGCGACCATGGGCAGACGGTGTTTCTTGGTCGCCTCGAAGATGGGGCGATACAAGGCGAAGTCGAACCCCCACTGGGTCTTCCACTCGCTGCTCTCGATGAACTCGGCCTCGCTTTGCCAGCCTAGCGTCCACGCGTTCAAGCGGTCCTGCACCGGGCGCGTGAACATCTCGAAGCCGACGACGGTCGGGCGTCCGGTTTTGGCGAGCGCCTCGATGATCGCGGCCTGCATCTGGTGGTGAAGGGCGTTGTCGTGCGATTCGCCCAGATACACCCAGCGGTGGCCGGAGGCTGCTTTGGCGATGTCGTCAGGAGTCACCACGCGCCCCGTCGCGGTGTCCACCATGTCTCCCGCGCGGATGGCGATCTCGCCAGATCGTCCGATCTTCAGGCGGTAGGGGTCCGGGGCCTCTGCGGCAGGAGCGGTCTGGCCCAGGGCCAGCCCCAAAGCGAGCGTCAAAGTCGTCACGGTGCAAAGTCTAGCCGAAGACGGGCTCCCTAAGGGTAGGATCAGCCCATCGTGCGTCACCCTTGGACCCTCACCTTCGCAGCGTTCGCGTTGCTGGCCGCGGGGTGTGGACAGCCCTCTTCCGACCCTGCGCCGAAGCCGGGCGCCGCAAACGAAGCCAACGCCGAAGCCGATGGTTCGCCCGAAGGCAGACTCTTCGAGCAGTTGCGCGGTGGCGCGGTCCAGCTTCAGTTGGCGCAAGACGCCGTGGCCGAAGCCTATGCCGAGGTCAACGCGCTCAAGAACGAGCCCGACTTCGGACCGGAAACGGGCGAAGCCCTGACCGACCTCGAAGCCATGCTGGACAGCGTGGGCGCGACGCTCTCCGAGCATGTGTCCTCGCCCTCCAAGGCCTCGGTCGAAGCCGACTTCGGTGCGGCCGACGAGATGCGCCTGAAGGCCATCGACGCCGCCAACGACGCCCACTACGAACTGCAGGAGTGCCGCGGCCTGATCGAAGGCGTGCTGGACCAAACGGGCGAACACCTGCGCCCCCGCGTGGACGCCGTGTTTGAAAAGATCCGGACGGCCCAAGCCGAGATCGAATCGGCGGTGACCACCTTGGGCGGCGTCATCGCCCCTCCTGGCGGGGACGAGTAATGGCGTTTCCCGGCGACCTGCCCCACGCCATGTGGAAGCAGGCGATCGAACACTACTACTGGGACCGTTTGGCAGAAGCCTACGAAGTCGCCTCGACGCAGGGGGCGGGGCACGCGGGCATCTACCTGTCTTGGTTCCGCATGATCGAGGCCGAGTGGCTGACGCGAAGGGACGGCCAGCGCACGCCGGTCACCGATTGGCTGGACCTCGAGTTCGTCCCCGACGACCTGGGGCCGGTGCCCGTCCAGGATTTGGCCGAAGTCGTCGTCGCCTCTTGCGACGAAGTCGCCCAACGGCTCGGTCTGCCGCACGGGGCGAAGACCCTCGTGACCATGCTCCGCGAAGAAGCCCGCGCGCCCTGGGCGATCGCTCCGTATGGGTACTGCGTGGACATGCACCCTTACGAGAAGGTCTGCATGCCCGTCCATTTGCTCGGAAACGGCCCCGAACTGCGGCGCACGACGCGACACGAATACGCCCACGTGCTCACGATCAACGCCTCCGGGGGGCACGCGCCGCGATGGCTGTCGGAAGCCGTCTCGGTGCTGATGGAGGGCGGACGCGACCGGTCCACCGAACGCGAGTTCTACTACGGGTCGGCAGAGTGGCTGCCACTCGACCGGCTGGAACAGGCGTTCAACGCGCCCGACGATCGACGCCGCGTTTGGCTGGCCTATCGTCAGGCCGGGCTCGTGGGCGAGTACCTCGCTTTGCAGTACGGCGAGAGCCGACTGGGCGACCTCTTGCGCGCCCATGCCGAGGGCAGCTTCTGGAAGCGGCTCGGTGCGGGCTTCTTGGGGGCGACCCACACCGACGTGGCGTTTCGGGACGTCGTTGGGCGCAGCCCCGGCCAGGTGGTGGCCGACGCGTTGGAGTGGCTGCGTTCCGGGCGAAGGTAGTTGTGCGGATGGTGGTCGGGCCCGGTCAGACCGTGGCACCCCGGTCTGGATCACGTCAATCTCGGGTTGTCCGCCCGATAGATGGTCACCACGAGATCTCCATCGGCCTCGGCCAGCCTCCGCAGCAAAGGTGCGGCGACTTGCCACCGAGAAGCAAAGCGCTCGTCGAAGCACTCGAACCCCACATCGAACCGACGGGAGGCCGCTCGGTTCCAGAGGTCCCTCGCCTCCCCTTCGAGACCTTCGACGATCCGAAGCAGTTCGTCTAGGGCTTCCGCAGGGTGTTTGCAGCATCGCTCGGAACTGCTGTACTGCCCTTGCCACACGCCCCTGCAAATGGAGGTGCCCCCGTGCAGGCCCGCTCTTCTGAGTTCGACATCAAGGACCGCGATGTCGAAACGGGCTCGCACTTCCAGATCGGTCACGATGTAGTACGCGCCCATCGTTCAATTCTGACACTGCCTCGCGTTGGAGGAGCTTGCTCCGACAACTCCAAACATGCCGGTGCGCCTGAACCCCCTCCAAGAACGACCAAAGGAAGATGGTGCCCTGAATCCCGACCACGAAGACTTCCTCCCCAAGATCTACCTAATGGGATCGGATGGCGTCCATGCAACGAGGCGGGCACGGTTTGCCAGGACTTCTCCGAACTCCCTCGCCTTAGCCCGGCAGCCGTTCTCGGCCCAGACCGACCCCGGCGAAAAAGAGGGGCCGGGGGTGAGGATCG
>DDSP01000077.1 GCA_002343445.1 Chthonomonas sp. UBA2387 | reverse complement strand
TGCCGAGGGCGTCGTAGGCGTGGCAGAAGCAGCGTTGGACCGGAGCTATGCCGCATGTCCTCAACTGGGCTTCACAATCCTCTTTCATTTAGCCAAGCGAGCACTTCATCGTCAGCCAAGTCCCTAACTGAGTAGCCAGCATTGTTGGTCATTGTAGCACTGGCACCACGCTCCAAGAGCCGATCAGCGAGATCAAACTGATGAAGATTGAGAGCTGTAAAGAGGCTGTTCTCCCCATTGGAATTCACGGCGTTGACGTCCGCGCCAATTGCTAGGAGACGTTCAACCTCATTGGAGTTGCCGGCCTCAATCGCTACTTGAAGCGGCGTCTGTCGTAGTCGAAGTCCTCCCTGCAGTGCAACTGCGAGGGGCCAACTGAGCAACCAACACATGAACAGGGCAATCGGCAAGGCGACAGTCGCGATCGTGATACGAATCAACCATTTATGACGCATACGTCCAGCGACCCCACCCCAGGCGACAGAACAATTGCATCATTCTCCACTGAGCGTCTCGGCAGTTGAGGTGATCCTGCGACCCAGGACGATGATCGGAGTCACATCTACAACTCGCTAGATTCGCACAGAACCTTGCATGTGGGTCCCCTGTGAAGAATTCAAATACGGTCGGTATCTCGTCATCGTGGTCCCGGCACGCTCGGTCTAGACAATCCTGTGCAGGAGATGTCTTGTTGCAATCTCGATGATATCCACAACAGTTGCCGTAGTTGAAATTCCAGGGATTCCAGCCCTGTTCATACCGACACGTGCCGCCCAGGCTTTGTAGGCAGCGGACCGCCTCCAGATGGTGGGAGCGAGCCGGGGCCAAAAGGATAAGGTAAAGGAACCGGACCAATTGGCGAAGGGTATTGCGGCCAGTCGTACGAAGAACGCCTTTCCCACCACCGATTGGGCATTTGTCCCAAGTAGTCTACATTAGAGGATGGCGCACTGCGAACGTAGTTGAATGCTGCGGTGTTCGGCCACAGCGGGTCGAGTTGCATCCAACTCCCCAGGTCCGTCCGCAGCATCCGGTGCCGCACGTACCTGCGCTCGTCGGTGTCGAACCAGTAGCCGAGGCCGCCCACCCAAAGGAACACGGGAGCCCCTTCGGGAAGGTCGTCCACGAGTTCGCCGTAGGGCCAGTACTCGAACTGGTCCACCAAACCGCTCGAATCCAACGTCGCCACCACCGAACCCAGCGGATCGAGCAGGTAGTCGCGGACCGTGCCGCCGACGCTCTCGCCCACGATCTCGCCGTTCATGGCGTGGAACACGTGCGTCCCCGAAGGACGCCGCCATTGAAGATAGTCCCAGCCGTCCCAGACGATGGTGGTGAACGCCGCGCCTTCGTAGATGCGCCTTCGCTTCGATTCCGAATCGTAGACGTAGGTGGCGAGCCTGCCGCTCGGCCCGTCCACAGCGGTGAGGAACATCGGGTCGGAGTAGGTGAAGGTGGTGGTGTCGGTTCGTCGCCAGCGAGCGGCGCGCGGACCCGACAGAGCGGGTCCCTCCATCCTCCTGAGCGCGTGGCTTGCCTGGGCGCGGTGCCGGGACGCCCGTGCCACGCGTGCCACGGCGGAGCGGGCTTGTGCCCGTCGGTTCCTCCTGTTCGTCGCCGCTGTCATGGGTTCAGTATAGCGAAGGATTTGGGAAAACGGAAGGGGGAAGAGGGAAAATGGAGGAATCAGGGTTCAGTGTTCAGGGTTCAGGGGTCAGTGTTCAGTGTTCAGTGTTCAGCGTTCAGGATTCAGGATTCAGGATTCAGGATTCAGTGTCCAGGTCCGGAGGAGTCCTTGGCGGGCCGACGTGCAACGTCTGGTGCTTCGGGGCGGCGGCGACTTCGAGACGCGCGGCTCGAGACTGGGCTGCCTGATCGAGCCGCCTCCCGCCGCGCTCCTCAGCCTGACGCCGCCGTGGAGCCGCTGCGGTTGACGTCTCCGCCCGGCGCTTCTGACCCAGTGAGAGCGTCGGCAGGTGTCCCCACAATCCGCTTTCTTCTTCCGTCTTTCCGAACGTGGTGGGATGTGAATCGTGAATCCGTGAACGCGCCACTTCAGTTCACGTGGATCGTCTTTTCGTGCGTATAGGTCGCGAAGCCGACCGCCGAGCCCTTGGGCTTACGGACGTGCTTTTTCAACGTGTAATCCACGGGCACCACCGAGGAGTGTTTCAGCACGCTGTGCCGCACCGCCACCTCGGCGGCAAATCGCAAGACCTCGATCGGTGTGCGCTCGGGGTGGTTGGCCGTGGGAACGACCACATGAGCGGAAACCGCGCCACGCACATGCAGCCACCAGTCGTTCGGGCGCGCGACACGGGTCGTCAAGTAGTCGTTCGCCGTCGCATTCTCGCCGTAGAGGACGACGGCGCCGCCCGGACCCAACAACTCGCGAATCCGGTGTCCTTGGTACGGACGCTCCTCATTCGTCGCGACTTGAGAGGCCTTCAGGAGCCATCGCTTCGACGCCGCCTCGGCCCGCAACTGCAGGAGCGTCGCGCGGTCCTCCGCATGGCGGATTTGGCTGAGATACGCGCGCAGATGGGCCAAGTCCTCGGTCAGCCGTAGCCGCTGGGTTTCGAGTTCCCCTCGCCCTTCCTTGGCGCGCTTGGCCCTGGTGAACCACTTCTGCGCTTGCTCGAGCGGCGTGAGTTCGGGGTCGAGCGACAGCGTGACCGGGTTGCCGTCGTAATCCCACACCTCGGCGCGGTCGGCACCCTTGGGAATCGAGTTGGCGTAGGCGAGCAGCAGTTCGCCTTGCCGCGTCCATTGGCCAGCCCTCATGGCGTTTCCCTCCGCCTGGGCCAGATCGTGCAGAGCGACCTCGCGGGCCAGAGCCACCCGTTCGAGTTGGCTCACCAAGGCGCTTCGCTCGGCCTCGAGTCCCTCTGAGGTCTCGAGTTCGAAGAACCAACCGTCGGCGGCGCGGGGGTAGCTCGGCACGGGTCGGCCGATGAAGCCCAAGGCGTCGAGCGACACGGGATACGGCCCGAATCCGGGGACCATCGTTGGCTGAAACCCGCCCTCGAACGCACGAGTCGCCGCCTCGTCGCCCGCGCCGATCAGCGCCTTGACCAACGGCGGCAAGGCTTCGGCATCGAAGACCGGTGGCGGCACGTAGGGCTGCCCCGCCAACATCGGACGACGGCTTTGGCTGCGGCCGACATGTTTGGCGCACGCCACGATGCGGTCGCCCGCGTCGAGCAGCGCCGCATTCGAGTGCTTCCCCATCATCTCGACCACCAGCCGATGGGGACCGTGCTCCCCTTCGAAGCTCAGGACAACGACTCGGTCCCGACCCATCTGCTCGACGCCAACGAGACGGCCATCCTCGACGCGCGCTCGCATCGCTTCGACGAGCGTCTTCGGATCGAGCCGTTCGCGGCGGATCCACGTGGGATGCAGGCGTGCGAACCGCGGGTTCCAGCTCACCAATAGCCACAGACTCTCGCCGGCATAGAGATTGACGGCCAACGCGTCCTCGGCGACCTGAACCACCTTCTGCACCCGCGCACCCAACCACTTGGGAGCATCGGCAAGCGAGGCGGCGAGGCAAAGGGCGTCGAACGGAGCGGTCCGAGGCGTCATCGGGGATCGCGCGAAGGGTCGAGCGTGACCGACTCCATCGTCATCGCGCCGAACCCGTTGAACCGAAGGCCCTCGACGCGTGGCCGAATCAGCACCACGTCCCGCACGTAGTACAACGGCACCCAGGGGGCGTCTTGCAGGATCCGGTCTTCGGCGCGCTGGTAGAGCCGCATCCGTTCATCCACAGGCCCGGCGAACGAATCGGCGGATCGGCACAGGGCATCCACCTCGGGGTTCGCGTAGTTGAGCGAGTTGTGGGGGCTGTATCCCGCGAAAAGCAGGCTAAGAAAGTTCTGGGGGTCGAGGTAATCGGCGTGCCACGACATCACGAAGAAGCCGAGTTGCTTCTTGTTGCGGCGCTCGAGCATCGTCTTCCACTCCAGCGTCTGCATCTTCGCCGGGATACCCAGGTTCTCGCGGAGTTGGGTGATCAGGGCTTCGCCGACGATGCGCGTATCGGGCGTCTGCTCGCGGATGGTCAGGATCAGTTCGGGCATCCTGGAAGGGTCTGGGTAGCCCGCTCGGGCCAACAGCCTTTTGGCCTCGGCAGGGTCGAACGGCAGCGATTCCGGGTTGTCCCGATAGCCGGGAACCGCTGGTGGGAGAATGCCCTCAGCCACTTGGACGACCCCGCGCATGACGTCCTTGACGATCTTCTCCTTGTCCACAGCCATCCCGATCGCACGCCGCACGTCGCGATCGGCGAACGGCTCGTAGCCGCCCGGGTTCATGCCGAGGTAGACCGTGGCCGGTCGGTTGACAAACTGGATCTGGTCTTTGAACTCGGGGTCTCGCTCGAAGGTCGGCAACTCCTGTCGGTCCAGGCCGATCCACTCCAACTCGCCCGAGCGGTACTTGTTCACGCGGGTGGCGCTGTCTTTGATGATGGGCCGTTCCAGAGCGGTCACCTTGGCCTTCTCGCCGTGGTAGTCCTCGAACGGGAGCAGCCGCACGATCTGATCGGGCACGAAGCTGTCGCCCTTGAACGGGCCGGTGCCCACCATCTGTTCGATGGCCTTGATCTCGCCGCCGTCCGGGATCGCTTCTTTGGCGACCACTTGGGCGGGCGGGTAGGTCAGCTTGCCCAGGAAGTAGGCGCGCGGCTCCTCGATCTCGATCTGGAGGGTGCGGTCGTCGAGGGCGCGAATCCCGCTGACTTCCTTGGTCTTGCCTTCGGCGAACTCCTTCGCGCCAACGATGTCGTCGAGGTACGTCTGGGCCGTGGGCGAGTTGTACGCCGGGCTGAGGTTGCGCTCCATGGTCCACTTGAAGTCGCCGGCCGCGATGGTGCGCCCGTTATGGAACTTGGCGGGCTTGAGCGTGAACGTGTAGGTCTTGCCGTCCTCGGAGACCTCCCACGACTCGGCGAGCTCGGGCACGAGTTGGTTGTCCTCGCTCCAATCCACGAGCCCCTCGAAGACTTGGCGCAGCAGATCGTGCGTGTCCACGTCCTGCACCTTGCCGGGGTCGAGCGTCACGGGGCTGGTGGCGAGGGCGTAGCGAAGGACGTGCTCTTTGCCGGCGCTCGCACGCTCGGAGAACTTGCCCGGCCCGCACCCGGCGACCAGAACGACGGCCGCCAACGCGATCAGAGTCCGCATGACCTGATGATAGACGATCAGTCCGCGAGCAGACGTGCGGTTTCGGCATGCCGAAACGCGAACAGTCGTTCGAGGTCTCGCCGGATGAACAACACGTCGGCGATCCGCCCGAGGATGCCGAACGGGGCATCGTATTCGATCTCGTCTCGCAGCTTTGTCGTCGCAGGCCCCATGGAGATGAACCGATGATGGTGAAGCCAACTCGCGAACGGCGAGCGGTCCGCAACATCCGTGAACCCTCGCGGCGGGTCGCAGGCGACAATCCGGGCGTGCCATTCCAAGCGGATCGGACCCATCTTCACGCGGATGCGATGGATCGCGCCTTCGACCACGCGAAGGTCGTCCGAGTGCACTTCGACCTGCCGCCAAGGGGGCGTGAGCGCCTTCAGGGCTTCTGCGCTCGCATGGAACTCCCAGACACGAGCGATCGGGCAGGGCAAGAGGGTCTCGAAGACGAGGCGCGGCATCGCCCTGAACTACGCATCCGGCGGGCGAGGCAGCGGCAAACGGCGGAGAAAGGCCCACCGCGCGTCGTCCGGGCGGTAACCTCGGGACCATGGCAGACCGCAAGGCGCTCATCGTTTTCGGCGGCTGGGACGGGCACGAACCCGACCGCGTCGCCGACCTTTTCGCCACCATCCTCCGCAACGAGGGCTTCGACGTCGAACTCAGCGACACGCTGGCTGCATTCGAGGACGGAGCCAAACTCGCCGGGCTCAACCTCATCGTTCCCATCTGGACCATGGGCGGCATCGAACCGCAGCAGGAGCGCCCCGTGCTGGACGCCGTGGCGATTCATGGCGTCGGCCTCGCCGGATGCCACGGCGGCATGTGCGACGCGTTCCGCGCGGCGACCGAATGGCAGTTCATGACCGGTGGCCAGTGGGTGGCGCACCCCGGCAACGACGGCGTCCGCTACCGTGTGAACATCTGCCAAGACAACCCCCACGCCATCACGGCCGGCATCGGCGATTTCGACGTGGTGAGCGAACAGTACTACCTGCATACCGACCCAGGCAACAACGTGTTGGCCACGTGCGACTTCCCCACTGCTGGAGCCGACGGCCCACATACGGCCAACGCGTGCAAAATGCCGCAGGTCTGGACGAAGATGTACGGCGCGGGGCGGGTTTACTACAACGCGCTCGGCCACAACCGAGTCGTGCTCGAGGCCGCTGAACCGCGCGAACTGATGCGGCGCGGGTTCCTTTGGGCAGCCAAGGGCATCGGCCTCGACTGATGTTCGAAGAAGACTTCCGCACGGCCTGGCGGTTGCGTTACGGCTCGGAGCCTCCTGCCGAGGTCCCCGAGTTGGCCCCGTTCTTGCGCCATCGCTCCGTGCGGAAGTACGCCGATCGCGAGGTGCCCGAGTCGTTGGTCGCCGGACTGGTGGCGGCAGCGCAGAGCGCATCCACGAGCAGCAACCTACAGCTCTACTCGTTGGTGAGCGTGCAAGACCCGGTCTTGCGAGCTCAGGTGGCCCAGTGTTGCGCGGACCAAAAGCAGGTGCACGGCGCGCCCTGGTTCTTCGCCTTCCTCGCCGACCACCACCGCTTGCGTCGTGCGGCGCAGGCCGTTGACGAAGGAGCCGAAGGATTGGACTATCTGGAGTTCTTCCTGATGGCGGCGCTGGATGCCGCCCTGGCCGCCGAGCGCATGGCCGTCGCCGCCGAATCGGTGGGGCTGGGCGTGTGTTACATCGGCGCGTTGCGGAACGACCCCGACGGTATCGCTCGGCTGCTCGACCTGCCCGAGGGAGTCTTCGGTCTGTTCGGGCTGTGCATCGGCTACCCTGCCGAGGCCTTGTCGGCCGAGATCAAGCCCCGGCTGCCGCAGGAAGCGATCTGGTTCCGGGAGCGCTACGAAGCCGAGGCGGGGCTGGGCGACTACGACGCGCGGATGCGGGAGTTCTACGAGGCGCAACAGATGAAGGCCGAGGTCACGTGGTCCATGCGTTCCGGGCGTCGGGTAGATGGGCGGCACATGACCGGGCGCGAAGTGCTCTTGGAGTGGCTGCGCACGCGGGGATTCATGTGGCGGTAGGCGCTGCGCGGTTAGGCAACCCACAAGGGCACGTTGACGCCTCTCGCCGCTGTGGCCAGTTTGCGATCCAGAGTAGCCAGGCGGGCGCCATGCCGCTTGGACAATGCCAAGTAAGCGGCGTCATACGCGCTGAGATCGAAGTCTACGCAAACATCGAACACCGAGTCCGTAACCAGGCCCAAATCCACCGTACAACGCGACTCTAGGGCTGTGAACAGATCGCGGGCGACCGCCAAGCCCTCTCGATCTAATCGTCCCCGCCTCGCACTCATGACCAGCGCGTTGACGACCTCGAGCCCCCAGTGGCACGGCACGAGGATGCGATGCTCGGTACCGTGATCGAATAGGGCAATCGCCGAAGAGTCCCGCTCATCGTGCATCAAGTAGGAAATGGCCATCGAGGCGTCGGCGACAACCGTCAACGGCGGCCCTCGTCAATCCACTCGCGAATCTCCTCGGGAGTTAGGTCCTTGACGCCGTACGTCTTGCGGAACTCCGCCACGCGTCCAGCAAAGGTCGCCCAGTCCTCGGCTTGCGACTCGACCGGCTTGAGCTCAGCGATCAGTTTCCCGTTCCGGGTGATCTGGATGGTTTCGCCCTGCTCGACCCGGTCCAGCAGTTGGCCGAAGTGGGTTTTCGCTTCGTATGCACCGACGGTTTTCATGCCGACCAGTCTACCCGACCAGTCTATTCCACCCGGTGGACCGTGGCCCAGACTTCGCGCTTGGCGTCAAGGTCGCGGGTTTGCTTTCGCGCCTGAACGAGGTCCACGTACAGCGTCGCGATCTCGTAGGGCCGCAAGGGCACCTCGATGGCCGTCCAGGACCAGCCCTCGGGCGAGTAGCTGGGCGGTTCGGTCGGGGAGGTCGCGAGGGCTTGGGGCTCCCCACCGAGGAGGTTCGTCTTGTAGACGGCGGCCACCTCGCCGGGGAGTTTGAGGATCGCGGTTTCGCCCACCCCGTTGAACTCGACGATGCGCACGATGGTCGGGTAGCCCATGCCCTTGCCGGCATAGTCCTCGACGTGCTTGCCCGCGTCCTCCGATTCGCGGTAGAAGGCGGTGACGAGGCTGTGATCGGCGAGGAGTTCCAACCCACCGAACGATTTCGGCATATCCACTTCGGGCTTCAGCGCAGCGCGAACCAAACCAGACGGTTCGCGTTGGATGGGCGGGTTGAGCAGAGTCTGCGCCGCCTGCCATCGGTCGCGATTCGTCCATGGTCCGTGCGGCACTAGCCAGAAGCTCTTGCTTACGTCGGGGCGAAACTGCCCGTTGTCCCACGGATCGCGCATCGTCAGGAGGTTGGCCAGACCCTTGTGAGTCCGGAACCACTGGCCCGACTCATGCACGATCATCAACCCGCTTCCGCCTTCGTTGATCAAATCCACCAACGAGGTCGAGTGGAACGGCTTCTCGATGGATTCGAACCACTGCGGGCTGGTCATCCAATCACCCTCGGGGTACTTCTTCGGCCATTCGCCTTTCGGGTGGACTCCGTGGACCGCGTAAGGCGAGTCGGTGATTAGTCTGAAGTCCTCGACGACGGGCTCGAACTCGACGTGCACTCCAGCGCCCATTCCCGGATCGGGTTGGGCATCGGCCTGATACCTATACCAACCCTCTTCTTGGAACTCTAACCAGCGCACGCTAACATCGAGCTTGAGCACTCCGAATTGGTCACAGTCCACCGTGAAGCAAACCCATGGCACGTCCGAGCTGGAAGCGAAGTTGATTGAAAGGTATTGTTCGTGATGCAATACTTGATCAATACGATCGCATGTCACGCGTTCTCCGTTTCGTAGGAACGAGACTCTCGGAGTCGTCCTGAAGCAACCGGCTGGAAAGTTGGGATGTTCGAAGGACACCAAGCCCTGCTGCTGATCCACGATTACGATCCATCCTCCCAGCCTGTGTCGAAGCAAGGGCTCATCAAACACTTCACCGTTTCTGCCCCACATGAAAGGTGCTGTTGTAGGAGCGTAACCCATGGGTGGAATCGGGTCGTCAGCCATCGGTACTTGCACCGTCCAACCGAGACCATTGACTGCAAGCGCTCGTTCTCGCACCCCCGTTCGCTCGGCCAGGTGGGCGAGCATATAGTTCATGGGAGACAGTTTCTCTGCATACGCGTGTCCCGCAACAGCCACATGCCCGCACAACGCTTCACACTCATCGTTGTCGTGGTGTTGGGCGATCAGCAGGTGACGCCAGGCTTCCTCCAACTCCCACACGGGGTAAACGTCCCATCGCGGATATGGCCGGCCAAAGAGACCCAAGACCGTGGCCAGCGATTCGGATGCAAGCAACTCGGATTCCAGTCGTCGCGACTCCTTGCGCATGTGGTCGCCGTTCTTCCCCAACGACATCCCATGCCAAACGTCGTCCAACGAGTACCGCCGAACCGGAATGTCGGGAACGGAGGAGGCCAGCCGCAGGTACTCGCCCAATGTACACGGCTTGATCTCGAAACGGACGTCGGACAGTAACTCCGTCAGCTTCGGCAGCAGCACCTCCGAGCGGCACATCCAGTCCGGCGAGGGCATGAGTTCGACCCACTGAAGGATCAGCGGCGGCACGTCGCCCAGCGGCTTCACGGGTTGTTCGCCCGCAGCCAATTGGTCGAACAGGATCTGCATGTCCTCGGGCCACTGGTGCAGGTTCAGGGCGTTGCGCGTGGCCGTGAGCAGCCGCGAGCCGTCCTGCCCTTCCCACCACACGGCGGGCACGGTCTCGCGCGGGACCTCGGGCGTGTGCCAGGTCCACTGGAAGTAGAGCGAGGCGTACTCGAACCCGCAGCCGCGCAGCATCTGAGGGAGTTGGGGGAAGAAGTCGAACTCCTCCTCCCAGAACGTCTTGGGCCACACGCCGAGCAGCCGCCGCACCGCCCGCGCGCCGTAGACGCGGTGGCGGATGTTCGACTCGCCGCCGTGGAACAGGCCGTAGGGCTGGGCGTAGGAACAGCCGACGGGCTCGATGCGACCCTCTCGCACGGCTTGGCGCAACGCGTCCAACGCCTCGGGGGCTTCGGCGGCCAGCTTCTCGTAGCCCACCCCGTCGAAGTTCACGTTGCCCTTCGCGCCGGCGACCTCGGCAAAGTGCAGCATGTCGAACGTGGAGCCGGGCATGACGTGGTACCCCCACAGCCACTGCATGTCGACCCAGTGCATGTGGTTGCCGAAGGTGTAGTAGAGGGGCGTCTTCTCACGGCTCATCTGGGTTCATTTTGACCGCCCGACGAGGCAAGCGTGGGCTCAAAACGGCCAGTTTCCGGACCGATTCAGACACTTTCTAGATTCATGACTCGTTCTACAAGATAGAACATGTCCGCAACACACATCGGCGAATTGGAACAGCACGTGCTGGCAGGGATCATTGTCAACAGCGAGTGCGCGTCGGGCTACGTGCTTCGCGAATGCGCCTCGCAGAGCCTTGGGCGCAAAGTCACGACGGGGGTGCTGTATGCGACCCTGGATCGATTGCTCTCAAAGGGGTTGGTCACGTATGTCGTTGGTGAGGGAAGCATCGACCGGGGCGGCCGCCCACAGCGGTTCTTCTCAATCACTGGCGAGGGACGCACGGCACTTTCAGATGCGTTGTCTGGCCACCAGAGGCTAGCAAGACTGGTGGCTCAATGAACCAAACGCTGGTAGACGATCTCGTCCACACATTGGAGCGGCTCGCCGATGTCGCTCCGCCTAGAAGAATGGCTCTCGTTCGACTTCGCTCCATGCTCATGGGGCTATGGTTCGTCATTACCCTCGTTCATTTGGTGCTCCGACACTGTCGTCGCGAGGGCCTTCGGCTGAGGTGGGCAGGGGATGGTTGGGAACTCATCACGCCAAGCGAACTGCGAGACTCGCGGCTCAGGTCGTTGAAGTCCTTGACCAATCAGGCACTATGGCTGGCTTTACCGGCTCCACACCGCGATGACGTGCTCGGCGATCTTCACACTCAATACCTGAAAGCTAGAGAGTCGCACGGGTCAAGCTTTGCGTGTTGGGCTTACGCATGGGACGCTGCGGAGGCAGTGGTCAGGCTTCGTCCGTGGTTGTGGCGGGCTCTCCGGATCACGATTTGCCTCGCGGCTGCAAAGTACTTCATCTGACTGCTCCAGCCATACAAGCCTGACGCCGCTGCGGGTTCCCCAAGAACCGCCACCAACGTCTCTCCCGCGAAGCTCGCCTTCAACCACACCCTCTCGGTCTACCTGCTCTTTATGGGTCGAGCCCGATGCTCCCGGGGTCGATGCCCTTGTCCGCACAATGCTGGCATAGCCACGCTAGAACGGGCAACCCGACTCTGCCAACATAACCCGCGCTCTCTACCGCCTTGCGCAGGACCTCGGGGTCGTCCGTCATCTTCACGATCCGCGCCATGACCGGAATGCCGTATTCGCCGGCGAAACCAGCCCACCATGCCACTTTCAACAGGACCTCGGGGTCGTCCGTCATCTCCACGATCCGCGCCATGACTGGCTGGCCATGTTCACCCTCCAGACCCACCCTATGAGCCACTTCCCCAATGACATTGGCGTTGTTCGTGTGCTCCAGAATCCGCACCAGAACTGGGATATCGCAATTGCGCGCGACTACCTTAAGGGTATCGGGGTCGTCCGTGCGCACACTGATCCACTCCAGAACGGGGATGCCGCGTTCACCAGCCTCTTCCGCCCCCCAGGCCGCTATCCGAAGGACCAAGGGGTCGTTCGTGCGCTCCACAATGCGCGCCAAGACCCGTATGCCGCACTCACCTTCTTGGCCCGCCACAAATGCGGCATTCTCAAGGATATAGGGTCCCGTTGAACGTTCGACTGCGGCGAGCAACACTTCGTCGAAGACTGCACCCGGTCTGGCGACTTCGAGCGCCGTCAGTGGCGTCATGATGTTCAAACTGAACAAGTGCTCAAGGACTCGGCTTCGTTTCTTTGGCCATGCCTGCAGAATAGCCTCGGAAAACAGTCGGTGGCGGTTGCGCCATCCCTGTTCGTCGAGCCAGGCAATGCCCTCGACCCAGGTCGAGAACTCCGCGCGTCGGGACTCTGATAGAAGTGTCCTCAGTGCGTCGTCGGGCAACCGCTGGTCTCCATAGCCGAAGTAGGCGATGGCGATGAGGGCGTCGCGTATCCAGCGATCCGAGTTCCAGTTCTTGCCGTGCGCTCTCCACAGGTTCTTCAGTTCGCCGTGAACGTGCGCTTCGATGGACTTCCCGGTCAGAGCGATGTGCAATGCGACCAACAACTCGGCAGGCTTCGCCAGCACTTTCTTCCGCTCGCTCTCGCTCCCTCCGGTCCACTCCTCGCCGACCGCTTGGGCCAGCAATTGGTCCAATCGTTGTTGCTCCCCGTCGTCCAACCGACCGATCTCGAGCGAATGGTCCGCCCGGAGTTCTTCGCCTCGCCACATGACGTCTTGGTCGGCCAGAACGAGGACAAGATCCACACCGCTCCTTCCTCGTGCCGCTTGAACCTTCCCAACGAGGTCGGGCACTTGGTTGCACCGATCCACAAGAAGCACGGTCACCCCGGCAACCGGGTCCGGCAACTTCAACTGACCCGGGTCGTCGCACCACAGAAGGTGGACCGGTCGCTCCAGTTGGTCTGGGCAGGACCAGGGCAACGCTCCGTGCGTCTCCATCACGGCGGCGGCGCGCATCAAGAACGTGGACTTGCCCGTTCCCGAAGGGCCGGTCACCTGGATCACGGTGACACCCCCCTGATGTTCCTCGACGATCTGTTTGAGTCTGTGAAGCGCAGACCGGTCGAAGACAAATCCTTCGCGCACGTCGCACCACTGGGGAACCTCGTCGAGTGGACGCTTGCGGTCGGGCAAGCCCGGTTCGAGGAGACGTCGGCTCACAGGCACGCATCCGGTGGCCAGTTCGAGCAGCTTCTCGGTGTTGGCGTGGACGGCATCCAGGGTTCTTTGTTGTCCCCGAATCAGGCTCGTGAGGTCGTCGAGGCCCTGCCGTTGCTCGCTCGTGAGGTTCTGGACATCGTTTCGGAAGCTCGTCCATCCAGGCCAACTCGCGGGCGTGGACGTATTGCAGCAGCGCTTCGCTCGCGGCCGGATCGTTTCGCAAGCCAAACAGGAACCACCAAGGCAGAAACCGACGAAACTCTTCGGCGACCTGGTCGGGATTCTCCAAGCTAGGCGACAGCGTGGCGAGGAAGGGTTTCCAGTCGATCCGTCCGAGATCTAGTGCGGGAAGTTCTTGCTCGTTGTCGGGAATCCCCGTTGCGCTCCAATGGCCAACCGCCAGCACGACATCCGCGATTCCTGGCCCGATCAGGAAGCGGGCTGCCTCTGGAAATGCGTCCGAAAGCCCGCCCGTGGGCCATGCAGATTCGAATGTGCGCTTGTCAAACCCAGGCCTGTCCACAAGCTGAAGGTAGATCACGGTCCGCAAACACCGGGCTAGACTGTGGGTCTGGTCGTCGGAAGCTTGCGGGGCTCCCAGGACACCGATGCGATTGACGGCATGGCCTCCCACCACGGTGGCCAGTGCGGATGCCAGGGTCATGAGGGGGTCGTTGCCAACTGCTTGAGCCGAGCTTGCGAGCGCCGCGAGACCGTGGGCCGAAACGGCCGTACCGATGGCGAAGCAGTTGGATAGCGCGCCAGACTTCTGGCCCACATATCGCCTTAGGCTTGCGAAGCTCGGTCCGGCCACGCCGAGAGTTTACACAAAGTCTCTTGGGGTGGGCGGATGACGCGGCGCGGTTCTCACTGGTCGTAATCGACCCGCTCGCAGAATCCCGCTGGTGAGCGATGGGGACGCGCCTCGGGAGCCGATCGCTCGGCGACCACCCCATTCATGAAGCGGGTGGCCCACGCCCCGTGCCCCGAATCGGGTAACCATCGCAGGTGAGTTCCCCCACGCCGCCGTTGCCACCCTCGGGCCCGCTCGTCCGCAGGGTGTTCGGCCTCTATGCCCCCCACAAAGCCGAGCTGATCGCCATGTTGGTCAGCGTCGCCGTCGGCGTCGGGCTCGGCCTCGCGCCGCCCTTCTTCCTGCAGATCCTCATCGACCAGGGCATCCAGAAGAACGACCTCGGCGTCGTCACCCTCTACTCCATCCTGACCATCGTCGTGACGCTCCTCGCCGCCGCAGTGACCCTGCTGTACGGCTACCAGAGCGTTGTCATCGGCCAGAAGATCATGCGGGACATGCGAAACGACCTGTTCACGCACCTGCAGTCCATGTCCCTGCGCTTCTTTACGCGGACGCGCACCGGCGACATCCAAACGCGCCTCATCTCCGACGTGGGCGGCGTGCAGAACGTCCTCAGCAACACGTTCGTGGACGCCTTGAGCAACGTGGCCATCGTCGTCTCGGCGTTCGTGGCGATGGTGTGGATGGACTGGCGTCTCACACTGCTCGCCGTGGGCCTCATCCCCTTCTTCGCGTGGTTCGGCAAGTGGCTGGGCGACTTCGCCCAACACATCCGTCAGGGCACCCAGGAGCAGACCTCCGAACTCAACTCGATGATGCAGGAGAACCTGTCGGTTTCGGGAGCGCTGCTCGGCAAGACCATCGGGCGCGCCGACGTGCTGGCCAAGAAGTTCGACGTCGAGAACCAGAAGTTGGCCGGCTGGCTGATCAAGTCCTCGGTCCTTCAGTACGCGTTCTTCGGCATGATCCGCGTCATCACGCAAATCGTGCCCGCCCTGATCTACTGGCTGGCGGGCTGGTTGGCGTTCCGCGGCGACCAGAACATCACGGTCGGTCTACTCGTGGCGTTCTCGGCCATGCAGATGCGGATGTTCTTCCCGCTCACCGGCCTGATGAGCCTCCAAGTCGAACTCCTTGGTTCGCTCGCGCTCTTTCGGCGCATCTTCGAATATCTCGACACGCCTCGCGACGTCACCGACCGCCCCGACGCCAAAGCGCTGCCCCGCTCGTCGGTCCAAGGTCGCGTGACGTTCGAGGACGTGGGGTTCAAGTACGAGCCCGAGAACGACGAATGGACGCTCAGCGGCATCTCGTTCGAGGCCCAGCCCGGTCAGCTCGTCGCGCTCGTCGGCCCCTCGGGAGCGGGCAAGACCACCCTGACCTACCTGATCCCACGGCTCTACGATCCGGATGCTGGGCGCGTCCTGCTGGATGGCACGGACGTACGCGACTTGCGCTTGGAAGACCTCCAACGCGTGGTCGGCATGGTGACGCAGGAGACCTACCTGATCCACACCACGATCCGCGAGAACCTGCTCATCGCCAAGCCAGACGCCTCCGACGACGAACTGGTCGCCGCATGCAAGGCCGCCGCCATTTACGACCACATCGCTTCGCTGGACGAGGGTTTCGAGACCGTCGTCGGCGAACGTGGTTACAAGCTCTCGGGCGGTGAGAAACAACGCATCGCCATTGCCCGCGCCATCCTCAAGAACCCGCCCATCCTGATCCTCGACGAAGCCACCTCGGCGCTGGACACCACGTCCGAACGGCTCATCCAGCAGTCCCTGAACACGCTGATGCAGGGCCGCACGACCTTCGCCATCGCGCACCGTCTCTCGACCATCCTCAGCGCCGACCTCATCTTGGCCATCGACGACGGCCGAGTGGTCGAACGCGGGCGGCACGCCGAGTTGCTCGCGCAGAACGGACTCTATGCCCGGCTCTACAACGAGCAGTTCCGCGTCGAGTCGGAAGGGGCGCTGGGCGAGTAGGGCTCCGATGCGCCAGACGTTTGTCGAACTTGGAGGGGTCCTGGAGTCGCTTCCGGCTCGACCGGTCCGGCTGGTCGCGGTGGACGGGGGCGCGGGTTCGGGCAAGACGACCTTCGCCGCATTGCTCGGCCAAGCCATGGATGTGCCCGTGCTCCAGATAGACGACTTCGTCTCATGGCTGAGCCTGGAATCCTGGTGGCCGCGTTTCGAGGAGCAGGTCCTCGGCCCGCTCTTCCGAGGCGAGGATTTGGAGTTTCAGGTGCGCGATTGGGTGGGCGACACCTATGGCGAGGGTCTTGGCGACTGGAAGCGGGTTCCTTGGTGCGAGACGATGATCTTGGAAGGCATCGGGTCTTCGCGGATGGCTCTGGTGGATCGGTTGGCGTACGCGATCTGGGTGGAAGCCCCGGAAGACCTTCGCATCCGACGCGGCATCGAGCGCGATGGCGAAACGGACGAGGCGCTTTGGCGGAAGTGGATGCCCTACGAAGCCGACTTCTTCGCGCGCGATGGCGCCCGCTCCCGCGCTCGGCTCCTTGTGGACGGAACCAAGCCTTTCGACGACGGCTTCTGGCGCCTCGCCTAGCTACTTGCGTTCGTCGGGATCTTCGATCAGGCTGCGCTCGAACAGGCGGCGCAGGCGCTCCTTCTCTTCCCGCTCTGTCTCGCGCCGTTTGACGTCGTCGAAGTACCGCCCTTCGCGTTCGATCTGGCGCTTGGTCGGCCCCGTCGCCACGGGCCGCGCCGAGTACCGAATCGGCAACTTGTCGGCGGCGAACAGATAGGTGAGGGCCAGGGGCACAGCCAAAAAGGGCGCGAGCCGATAGTCCATCGCGAACACCAACAGGGCCACGCTGATCCACGCCAGCCACTTGCCCTGCAGGGGCAAGACAAACATGAACGTCACGGGCATCGTCGGATAGCGAGTGCCCCAGGCGATCGTCACAGCGACAAGCATCACCCACAGGCCGGCCAACAGGGGCGCAATGCCCACGATCGCACCGCCCAGAACGGCCATCGCAGCCGAAAGAAGAGTGACCGAGAGAAGGAACAGCCCGAACTTCAGGGACCCGAGTTCACGCTCGACCACGCCGCCCATGGACCAAAGCCACAAGCACCCAAACAGGATGCCGAGCGGTCCCATCGCACCGGTCGCGATCGGCCACGTGAGCCATCGCCACACCTCGACCGGTTCGCCAAACCCCAGAGCCAGAGGCCGAAAGAAGAGGTCGGCGTTGCCCGCCCATGCGCCGACAAAACACACCACCGAAAGCGCGATGATCCCGGCGCAGACCGGGTTCGGCAGCTTGTTGACGGAGGGGGTGTTGGACGCGAATCCGCCGCGCATCGTCAGTCCTGCCCCTCGGGCTGCCGCCGCCTCGCGTAGTTGTCGATCTCCTCGGGCGAAAGGACGGCGACCGTCGGCTTGGACAGACGAACGAACGTCTCGAAGGCGACCTCGGAGATTTCCCCGTTGGTGGTCATCTCGTCGTGCATGGCGTTCAGGATCTGGGCTTCGGTGGGCGGGTACGGGTAGGCGTCCACCCAAACGCCTGGGCGATCTTCGTCGCTCTGGAATGCAACTGCGGCGATAAAGGGTCGCGACACGGTGCCGTCATCGGGGGATTCGAGTCCCCCCAAGCCCGCCTCGGTCCAACTGCCTCGGTGAACCTCGAAGCCCTCTTCGCGCAACCGCGCCTCGGCCTGTTCGATGCCGCCGCTCAGGTCGGCGCAGACCAAGACCCGGTGCAACGGGTTCGCTGCCGTGGCGCGCACCACCGGCCCGACCTGCTCCAAATAAGCGACGGGCGAGCCGACCCATCGGTCAATCGCGCGCCTGAACTCGGGAAAGGGCACATGCAACACCATGTCGGTGCTCTAGAGTAGCACGTCTAGGAGCCCATGCCTCGGCGAAGCTCGTGGATCGCGGCCAGTTGCGCGACCAAACCCTCGGCCTCCGCCAGCGGCCACTGCGTCGCGGCGTCCGAGAGCGCCCTCGCCGGGTCGGGGTGGACCTCCAGAAAGACAGCGTCCACGCCGACGGCGACCGCGGCCCGCGCCATCGCGGGGATGGTCTCCCGGGCACCGCCCGTGGACTCCCCAGCCGCGCCGGGTCGCTGTGCCGAATGGGTCGCATCGAAGCAAACGGGGTGCCCAAAGCCACGCATGGTCTCCAGACCCGCCATGTCCACGATGAGGGCGTTGTAGCCAAACGTCGTGCCGCGTTCGGTCAACACGATGCCGTTCGCGCCGAAAGCTTCCAACTTCGCCACGATGTTGCGCGCATCCCACGGTGCGAGGAATTGACCCTTCTTCACGTTCACCGGCTTGCCCGTTGCCGCCGCAGCCTGCAAAAGGTCGGATTGGCGGCAGAGGAACGCCGGAATCTGCAGCAGGTCCACGACATCGGCCACGGGAGCGCACTGATCGGGCAGATGCACGTCGGTCGTGACGGGCACCCCGAACTCCGCCTTGATGCGGTTCAGAATCGCCAGTCCCTCCGCCATCCCCCCACCCCGAACCGAGTTGACCGACGTCCGGTTCGCTTTGTCGAACGAGGCCTTGAAGATGAACGGCAACCCGTGGCGACCGCAGATCGAAGCCATCGTCGCCGCAACCTCTTGGCAGAGCCCGAGCGATTCGGCCAGACAGGGCCCGGCGATGATCGTCAGCGGCCCGTTGCCAAGAGTCACCGATGCGACTTTCACCGGGCGGACCGTCATAGGTTCGCGCCAGCCTTGCGCAATACGGCCTCGAGTTCGTCCACCGAGTGCATCCCGTTCTTGATGTCCGATCGCTCGCCCCCGGGTTTCAGAATCACGAGGTGCGGCAGTCCGACGATGTCGAACATCTTGGCCGTCTTGTCCTTGTACGCTTGGTCCACGCCCGTGCTCCAGTCGATCTTCATCGCGACCACCTGATTCAGGGCCACGATGCCGCGCGGCGTGTTGAACACTTCCCTCTCGATCTCGTGGCACTTCGCGCACCAGTCGGCGGTCGCGTCGATGAAGATGGGCTTGCCCGAGGCCTTGGCTTGCTCGAACGTCTCCTCGTCGAACTTGATCCACGCGATCTGGTTCGAGACCGTGCCGCCGGTCTTGGCGGCCAGCGCGGCGAACTCGCGCTCGCGCAGCAGTTGGCCCCGCTCCGTAAACGTGATGCCCGCCAGCACGCCAAAGGCCAGGATCGTCGCGCCCTTCAAGCGCACGCTGAAGGCCGTCGCATCGCTCTTGTCGAACAGGAACAGATAGCCCGCCGAGGCGACGAAGTAGGCGACCCAGACGAGCTTCTTTACTTCTTCGTCGAGCTGAACGCCCTGCAGCACGTACATCAGGCCGAAGCCGATGACGGCCAACCCCAGGATCGCCTTGACCAGCGTCATCCAACCGCCGGCTCGCGGCAGTGATTTCGCTCCCGCCGTCGTCGCCGCCAGGGCCAAGTAAGGCAATCCGAGTCCCAAGCCAACCGTCGAGAACATGGCCACCCCGAGCGGAATGCTCTGGGCGTTGGCGGCTTCGACCGCGACCGGGACGATCGCCGGCCCCGCGCAAGGCGCCGCGCCGATGCCGACCAGCAAGCCCATGATGAGCGCACCCACCGAGCCGCTCCGCCCGCGAAGCTGCTTCTGAAGCGGGGCGGGGATGCCGATCTCGTACAGCCCGAACATCGAGAGCGCCAGCACCACCATGAACACGCCGAGCGCGATGTTGAACCACGACTGCGTGAACAACGCCCCGAATCCCGCCCCGATCGCACTGGAAATCCCACCGACCGCGCCGTACATCAGGGCAATGCCCACCATGTACATGCCGCCCAACTGGAGCCGAACCGCTCGGCTGCCCGCCGCTTGGCTGGAAAAGAAGCCGAGCGTGATCGGGATGAGCGGGTACACGCACGGCGTCAGGTTGAGCAAGAGGCCGATCAGGAACAGCAGTCCAAAAGCGGGGATGTAGTTGCCCGAGCGGATGTTCTCGGTGAAGCTGCCCGCCAACCCCTCCTCGGTGCTGGTGGGAGGCGCACTGGAAGAGTCGCTCGACGAGCCGATCGCTGACGTGTCGCCGGAGTCCTTGGCGGGTTCGGCCCTGGGTTCGCCTTCATCCTGCGTGCCGGGCGGTTCGGTGGTGCCCGTCTGTTCCGGCTGTTCCTGCGGGTCCTTGGGGGGCTCGACTTCGCCGGTCGGCGGCTTGGCGGGGTCGGTCTTCTCGGGGGTCGGCGCAGCCGTGCCCACGACCTCGAACGGCACCTCGGCCATCACCTCGTCGGGGGCGAAGCAGTTGGAATCGGTGCACTGTTGGTAGCCGACCTTGAGTTTGATGGCCGCTTTGCCCGGTGCCGTACCGGCGACGAACTCGAAGGGGATCGAGACCGAGCCGTCGTAGACCGCCGAGTCCTCGCCCGCGACCATCTTGACCTCGCCCTTGGGATAGGAGACCTTTGTGAGCTTGATGCCCGTGGTCGCGCTGGCGACGGTCAACGGGATCATGTAGTCCATCGTCGGCGGGTTCTGGTAGGCGTGAAGCCCGGGCGCGAACGTGACAAGCACCTTGCCCTTGACCACCGCGCCCGGCGCGGGTTTGGGGTTGTCCAAGGAGACCGACACCGTGGGCGGGTCCTGCGCCAAGCCCAACGTCGCCGCTGTCAAGGCAACGGCAGCCAACACAATCTTGATCAAGCGCATCATGGGGAGGATTGGCGTCTCGGAGGGACGCACCCTATAGAACGTCACGGTACCTGATCGTTGTTCCGCAGGTGGGTATCGTGGCGGCATGGCCCAACCCCGGATCGGCCCCCTCTGCGGCTTCAACTTCCAGTGGATGTTCATCAAGGGCGACGACGGCAAGCCCATCGAAGCCGACCTCCGCGCCCTCGACTTCATGGCCAAGCACGACCTCCGCTTCGTGCGCATCCCGACCGATTACCGGTTCTGGACCAAGGACTTCGACTACTTCCAACCCGACGAGGCCGTGTTCGAAGTGCTCGACCGGCATCTGGCCGTCTGCCGCGATCGGGGGCTGCACATGAGCCTGAACCTGCACCGTGCGCCGGGCTATTGCATCAACCGCAACGATCTGGAGCGGCACAACCTTTGGCTGGACGCCGAGGCTCAGGACGCGTTCGCCTTCCTTTGGGAGGGCTTCGCCAAGCGATATCGCGACGTCCCCGCAAGCGACCTCAGCTTCGACTTGGTCAACGAGCCGCCCAATGTGGGCCAGTACGGCATGACCCGCGAGAATCACGCCGCCGTGATCCGCCGAACCGTGGCGGCGATCCGGTCCGTGCACCCCGAGCGGCCCATCGTGATCGACGGACTCGGCGGAGGCCACTACGCCATGCCCGAACTCGCCGACCTGGGCGTGACGCACAGCTGCCGCGGATATCAGCCCATGCCCGTCAGCCATCACCGCGCCACGTGGTGGGATGGGCACGCCAACGCGCCCTACCCCGCCTACCCCGGCGTGATCTGGGAGGGCGAAGTATGGGATGCCGACACGCTCCGAGAGTTCTATCGCCCCTGGCGCGAGGTCGAGGCGCAAGGTGTGGAGGTCCACGTGGGCGAGTTCGGATGCTTCAACCAGACGCCCAACGCCGATGCCCTCCGCTGGCTCTCCGACCTGTTCTTTCTATGGCGCGAGTTCGGCTGGGGCTGGGCGATGTGGAACTTCGAAGGCGCGTTCGGAATCATCGGCCATGGACGCGAAGGGGCGCGGTTCGAAACGATGGACGGCTACGAAGTAGATGCGGACCTCTGGCACCTGATGCGCCGGTGAGGCCGTCGGGTGCCGGCTCAGCAATTGGCTTTGCTCGCAGCCAGAGCGCACCCTACGGATCTGACTTCTACCGTCCATCTAAACCCGCAGGCCCTCCTGAGCGTACAATCCACCATGAAGCACCGCAAACGAGGCATCGGGGCCAGTCTGTCTCTTCTAGTCTTGGGTTGGCTGGTCTGGCCGGTGCTTACGCCACGCCGTGAGCTCATCACGTGGGACGAAATCGAACGAGGGCTGCCGCCGGAACTGCGCTGGCAGCCGGGCGCTGAAGTGCCCGACGAGAAGAACGGCTACCGCCAACTGGGACTCATGCTCGCTTCGCTCAAGAACCTGAGTGAGCGCCCCGAACGCGATCTTGATCCGTGGTCGCCCGAGGTCTCCGCCTTCTTGGACGAGTGTACAAAGGAAGCAGCGTTACTGGATGAAGCGGTCCATGCCCCAGAGTTCCAGCTTCCGGCACCGTCGTTGTTGCATGAGGATCACACCAGCGCACGGCTAACGAATGCCCTGATTCGACAATCGATCGCCGTGCACTACCTGCTCCTCCGAAGTGAACTGGACGAAGGCATCAGCACCGTCGAGCTCATGCTCCGTCTGACCTCTCGAAGCGCTAAGGGGGCACGGTCCACACTAAGTTGGGCGATGGCTAGGTCGCTAGCCCGAGTGGCCCACGCCAGCGCAGTCAGAATCGCGCGCCACGAATCAGTCGAAGCCAAGCACATCGAACGACTCCTGGTCCTGATTCCAGAGCAGGGCATCAGTGACACCAGCTTGGTGCACATCAAGCTTGGCGAACTTCACACGCTGTACCTCCCGATGCTGGTCGAGGATCATGAAGAGTCCTATTACTATTCCCATCTCGTTGGGATTATGGGGGACGACCTTCGCCGACTCACGCCGCCAAAGATGCTCCGATCACGGTTGGATGCCAGAGCAACACTTGTGGAGTTGGTGAGCAACAACAGAATCGTCATCGCGAACGCGACCCAGCCATATGATCGCCAACAACTCCCTGTCTATTCTCGTGCCGATCTCCCGCCACCTCCCGTCCATGACGAGTCCGACCTGATCGAAGTCTGGTCGTTTTGGTTGCTCGCAATGCGCCATCCAAACTACTGGGGAGCGTGGATCAGCGACGAACCCGACTTTGGATCAGTTCGGTTCTGGAGTATTCTCGATCAGAACGCTGCGAGACTTGTACTGTGCATTCGTCTCTTCGAAACCCGACACGGCCGGTTGCCGGCAAGCCTGGATCGGCTGGTCGAGGCTGGCATTCTGGAGACAGTTCCTCTCGACCCCTACTCCTCAAAGCCCTTTGTCTGGGTATCCAGACACTCGCTGTTCTACTCGGTGGGTCCCGATGGCAAGGACAATGGAGGGTCGTTTGACCACACTGGTCATGGGTCGGACTTGTGCTTGGATTGGAGATTCTGAACGATCAGGCGGTTGAGCATTCCAAGCTGACCAAGCTTCTAGGGAATGTTCCTCCTAGAACCAGTCCACATTTAGTTCGAAGGACGCCATTTCCGCATTGCCTTACCTGCAAGCAGGCACGAGAGCCAATAGTACGAGCGCCCGCGTACAGAGGTCAATGGACCACGAGGTGCGGCGCCGCACCAAGCAAGGTAATGGGTCGGCCGAA
Organism: Chthonomonas sp. UBA2387; assembly: GCA_002343445.1. GTDB lineage: Bacteria > Armatimonadota > Fimbriimonadia > Fimbriimonadales > Fimbriimonadaceae > UBA2387. The sequence continues at coordinate 23,302 of DDSP01000077.1, read as the reverse complement.
TTGCCACGGTTCTGTTGATCCCAAGGCTGGGGTCGCCTTCAGGGGGGCCTCCTCACAAGCGCTATCGGCGTCTCGAGAGGTGGTGAGTCAAACCGGGGTGCCACGGTCTGACCGGGCCCTCCGCAGATCATCACACCCCAACCATCCTGCCCGGCAGACCGTGCTGGTCTCAACGAAGGGGATCACGGTCTGGCGGGTGCCGAGGCGGTGACCGACAAACACCTCGACCCGCGCAGACCGTGGCACCCCGTTCTCAAAGGGAAGACGCAAGAGACGTAGCAGCGCTCGGTGGCATGGACGTGACCATGTCCTGAGGGGGGAGACGACAAGGACCAGCGTGTCGCGACACTCCCTCCCGACCCCAAGAGGGGAAATCCTAGTGGGCGGCGAACCGAGAAGCCCATGATGACGCCGCTCGACTTCGCCGTGATCGCGGTCTACTTCGTTGGAACCGCGATTCTGGGTCTGCGACTCGGCGGCAAGCAAGGCAGCGCCACCGACTACTTCCTCGGTGGCCGGAACCTGCCGTGGTGGGCCGTCTGCTTCAGCATCGTCGCCACCGAGACCAGCACGCTCACCGTCATCAGCGTCCCCGGCATCGCCTTTGGCGGCAACGTGATGTTCTTCTCGATGACGTTCGGCTACCTCGCCGCGCGGTTCCTCGTCGCCACGTTCTTCCTGCCCCGATACGTCGCGGGCGAGATGGAGACCGCCTACCAGTTCCTGGGCCACCGCTTCGGCGATGGGATGCGGGCCACGGCCTCCGTCACGTTCATGGTCACGCGGTTGCTCGCCGACGGCGTCCGTCTGTTCGCCACGGCCATTCCCATCAAAGTCATCCTAGCCGCGTCGGGTTGGAACGTTGACTACGTGCCCATCATCGTCTGCATCGGGCTGGTCACGGTGGTCTACACGCTCATCGGCGGCATCCGAGCCGTAGTCTGGATGGACGTGCTCCAGATGAGCGTCTACGTCGGGGGTGCGGTGTTCTCGCTCGTGATCCTCAGCCAGCAGGTTCCCCCCGATTGGTGGGCCCAAGCGGCGGCGCAAGGCAAGACGGTCTGGCTCGACCTCGGCCAAGGCAAGACCCCCGGCGACCTGCTCACGTCGCCCTATTGGATCGTGTGCGCCGTGGTCGGTGGGGCGGTGTTCGGCATGGCGAGCCACGGCACCGACCACATCATCGTCCAGCGCCTGCTCACGTGTCGAAGCCTGCAAGACAGCCGCAAAGCCATCGTGGCGAGCGGGTTCATCGTCATGGCGCAGTTCGCCCTGTTCCTCGTCGTGGGACTGATGCTCTGGGCGCACTATGGCGGCAAGACGGCCCAAGACATGGGGCTGACGCGCAACGACGAGGTCTATCCCAAGTTCATCATCGACGGCCTGCCGCCGGGGGTCACAGGTTTGATCCTCGCGGGCATCCTGGCCGCCGCGATGAGCACGCTGAGTTCAAGCCTGAACGCACTGGCCTCGGCCACGATGAGCGACCTGGTCCAGCGCTTCTCCAAGCGGGCCATCGCCGGGGCGGAAGCGCTGAAGGCGGGCCGGTGGATCACGCTCGGATGGAGCGTGGTGTTCATCGGGTTTGCGTGCGCGTTCCGCAACACGGAAAACCCCGTCGTCGAGTTGGGCCTCGCCATCGCGTCGTTCACCTATGGCGGGTTGCTGGGCGCATTCCTGCTAGGGATGACCAACCGGCGGATCAACCAGCGCGGCGCGATCCTGACGTTCCTGCTGACCGTGGCCGCGATGACGATCGTCGTGCTGGGCGTCTGGTACGGGAAGGACGGCTGGACGTTCGTCCTGAAGCCCTCGGCCGAGGCGATCAAAGACGGGGGCCTGAAAGCGCTCGCATGGCCCTGGTACACGGCGATCGGCGCCTGCCTCTCGCTTGCGCTGGGCTGGTTGCTCACTCTGGCCGGATTCCGGTCGGGCTCCAAATAGGGACAAGGACCAACCTAGGCCGGGGGTATTCCCTACAATGTTCCTCGTGCTGGTCGAGACCCCTTCTTGCGCGATGTCGGTCAGGTCCTGGGAAGCCCACTTGGTGGAGCGCGTGCGCATGGGCGAAAGCGTGGCGGGCGAACTGCTCGTGGCGACGTACCGTCCCGTGCTGCTTCAGCAGGCGATGCGCGTGCTGCGCAACCCCGAAGACGCCCACGACGCCGTCCAGGAGACGTTCGTCAAGGCGTTCCGTTCGTTGGGCGACTTCGACACCAACCGCCCGCTCAAGCCCTGGCTCTCGCGCATCTGCTCGAACGTGTGCGTGGACACCTTGCGCCACCGCCGCACGGGCACCGAATCGCTGGAGCCGCACGAGTTCATGCTGGCGGACGATTCGGAAGACGCGCACGAAGCCAGCGACCGCACGTGGCGGCACGGGGTGTTGCTGGAAGCGATCGCCAAGCTGCCGTGCAAGTACCGGCGGATCGTCGAGATGCGCCACTTCCACCACATGGACGTGAGCGAAATCGCGATCGAGTTGGGCAAGCCCGAGGGCACGGTGAAGAGTTGGCTGTTCCGCGCGCGGACGCTGCTTCGCCGCGAACTCGCCCCGGTGCTGGGAGCGGTGTAACCCAAGAGAAACATCCCGTAACGTACGGCGCTTGGCAAGCGTATGATGTGCAAACAGCCATGACCGCCGTCGCCGCACCCACGCTCGATCCCGTTGCAGAACTCCTCGGCCACGAGGCGCCGATCCGCGCGATGGCCTTTCAGGGCGCCCTCGCCGCGACCGCCGACATGGACATGCGCGTGGCGGCTCACCGGGAAGGGCGGGCCGTACGGACGTGGGACGTCTCCAGCAAGCACTCGCGGGGCCGCGCCGTGGACCGCATGCGTGCCATCTCCTTCGATGGATTGGGCCGCATCTGGGTCGCCGCGGGCCGCTACCTTTGGTGCCTGGACCCCGACAGCGACGAACCCGTGTTCCGCTATCAAGCGCCCAACTTCCTCACGTTCTTGGTGAACAGCCCGGTGGCCGTGGCGGGNNCGGTCAAAGTGTTCGGCCCGAGCGGTTGGCGCGTGGCTTCCAAACGCGACAACGACGCGCCGAACTGGATGGAGACGCTCGCCGACGGCGAGACGGTGGTCGGGGCGGACGCGTTCTCGTGGAGCGTGTGGCGCCGGGGACACAAGGAGCGGGCAACCCGCGCCGAAGATCACGTCTACGGCATGGCCGCCGACCCCGTTGCGGGAACGGTCGCACTGTGGACGGCTTCGGAGGTTGTGGCCGGGCCCTATTCGGGCGAATTGACGCCCTGCTTCGCCACCGAAAGGGGCCTACCCACCCTGGCGATCGGCTCGGGCCTGGTGGCGACGACGGGGGTCGCCGGAGTCTCGGTCCACCGACTGTCCGGCGAGTTGGTCGCGGTCGCGCCAATCTCGGCTTCCGAGACCTTGCGACCCCGCGACGCCGAGCAGGGCGAACCCGAACACCACCGCCCCACCGCCGTTCGCCTTCACGAAGGACGGCTCTGGGTGGGCGTATCGAACGGTCAGGTGCTCGGTTTCGACTTGCCCTGAGTCGGGGCGGCGGTCAGGCCGGGAACCCATGCCACCCGGAACCTCAACCGGTGCCGGGTGGTAGCGGGATAGACAGCCCTAGAAACCCCGCTTCCCCGGCGCAAGCGCCTTGGTCGGAGAGGTCGACTTCAGGTCGCGCAACGAATGGCGGAGGTAGAGATCGGAAACCGGGCGGCGCTCGAAGTCCCGTCCCAGCAACCCCTGCAACCGCCGAGTCGCCTCGAACCGAGACACACCCGTATCGGCCTCGTACCGTCGCCAAAAGTCGCTCCACCAGCCCGCGGGCTGGACCTTGTTGCCCCAATACTCCGTGGGCCGACCCGTTTCGCCCTGGGTCACCAAGCTGCCGACAAACTCGGCATCCTCGTACACCCGATCGATGTCGCGTCGAATGGCTTCGATGTCGCCGGAGTTCACCATGCCGTTCGAGGTCGCCTTGTAGTATTGGACCGTAACGCGCACCGGAAACCGCGGGTCGCGCTCGATGGCAAGGCCGTTGACCTCGGTGAACGGGCCCTCCAGCTTGCCGTGACCGATGACGGCGTTTTCCACGTCCGAACCGCGCATCGTGGCTTTGGCCTCGTTCGCGCCACCGCCCGCCCCGCCGGGAGCAGCCAGCGAACGCGAGACGTTCCGGTGCTTGAGCGGCACTTGGATGAGCAGCACCATGTTCAGCGCCGAATCGCGAACGTTGGGGTCGGACTTGCTCGAGGCGCGGAAGTCGCTCAGGCGCTCGCCGGTCAGGCTGGCCCGCTTCCCGTCCACGTTGTGGAACAGCGTTTGGCCCCAATTCCAGGGCTCGCCGGGGAGTCTTCGGTTGTCCACGACGGTCATCGAAGTACCCTCCCGGGTGGCGAGGATCGCCAGCACGGCCGGGTTGTCCTCCGTGGATTGGTAGTTGAAGAGCACGGGGTTGAACGTGGCCTTGCCCTGCTGCGGCACTGGCAGGAAACAAGCTTGCGCGCTCACCAGCACCTGCTCGTCTCGGTCGGCCCACAACGTGGGGTTGCGGACGTTCCACGACCGGGGGAAGCTCATGAACTGCGCCGGATACCTCAGGTAGTCCTCCAGCGAGACGCGCTGGAGCGAACGCCCCTTCTCGTTGCCGACGAGCAGGGTGAAGTCGCTCGCGCGCAGGTCTGCGGTCTTGTCGGAGAAGTTCGGGAAACGGACGACTGGCATCAGGCGCGAGCGCATCTCGCCTCGTCCCGCAGGCGTCGAAACCTGGATCGTCATGTCGCTGATGTTGGGCCCGACCGAAGAGCCCTTGTACCGCCCCGTGTCTTCCCACGTGAGGTTGAGCAGGTTCAGCCCTTGGCGCTGGACCAGGCGGATGGCGTTCCGGTCGGAAACCATGTTGGCCGTGCGTTCGATGGCCTCGAGGTAGGAGCGGCCCTGGGCCGATTGCTGGGCGACGGCCCCGGCGAGGGGGACGACCGCAAGCATGCTGAGAGCGAGGTTTCTGGATTTCATGGCAGCCTCTTCGATTTGATGACGGGACGCCCGATCTCCCCAAGCGTTACGCGGGCGCCGGGACCTTTGGGGCTCCGGCGCGGGTAACGTTCGCTCGATGCTCGCCGCAACGCTGTGGGTCGCCGCCATGTCAACGCCCGCCATCGCCCCCAACCTGCTCTGGTACGACAAGCCCGCCCGAACGTGGGAGGAAGCCCTGCCGATCGGCAACGGTCGCTTGGGAGCGATGGTCTTCGGGGGTCTGGAGGAGGAGCGGCTCCAACTCAACGAAGACACGCTCTGGTCGGGCGGCCCCATCGACGGCTCGAACCCTTCGGCCAAAGCCGCCCTGCCCTTGGTGCGGGACGCGTTGTTTGCCGGGCGTTGGGCCGAAGTGGACAACCTGACGCGTCGGCTTCAGGGACCCTACACCCAGTCGTACCTTCCTTTGGGCGATCTGCTGATCAAGTTCGAGGGCCAAGGTCCTCTGGTGGGCTACAAGCGGAGTCTCGACCTGGACGAGGCCGTCGCCAACACGATCTACACCGCCGGCGACGTGCTGATCGAGCGAACCGCTTTCGCAAGCCACCCGGCGCAAGCCATCGTGGTGAAGCTCGAGGCCACGGGGGGCACGTTGAACCTCACTTGCCGACTCACCACGCCTTTGCGGGGCACCACCAACGCCGATGCCCGGGGTCTGACGCTCGCCGGACGCGCGCCCAAACACGTGGACCCTAACTACAAGGGCTCGCAGAACCCCATCGTCTACGACGACGACCCCAACGGCGAGGGCATGCGCTTCGCTTCCCGACTGGGGATTCGCTTGACGGGCGGCCGCGTGGTGCCGCAAGGGGACAGCGTTCGCATCGAAGGCGCGAGCGAAGCCGTGCTGATCCTCACCGCAGCAACGAGCTTCGTAGATGCCCAAACGCCGCAACGCCTCGGCCCCGACCCCATCGCTAAAGCCTCGAGCCAACTCGACAAGGCGATGCGTTCGTCCTACGACTCGCTGCTGAAGGCCCATGTAGACGACCACGCACGCCTGTTCGACCGGTGCCGTTTGGACCTGCCGGCCGGACCGGGCGCCGACCGCCCGACCGATGCGCGCATCCGCACCTTCCACCAGGACAACGATCCTTCGCTTCCCGCCCTCTTGTTCCACTTCGGGCGGTATCTCATGATCGCATCATCGCGGCCCGGAACGCAGCCCGCCAACCTGCAGGGCATCTGGAACCACCACGTTCGGCCACCTTGGAGTTCGAACTACACGCTGAACATCAACGCCGAGATGAACTACTGGCCCGCCGAGACGACCAACCTGGCCGAGTGCCACGAGCCGCTGCTCCGCATGGCGCAGGAGTTGGTCGCCCCGGGGACGCGCATGGCCCGCGAGCACTACGGCATGAAGGGCTGGGTGGCGCACCACAACTCGGACCTCTGGCGGCACACGTCGCCCGTCGGCGAGCTGACCGGCGACCCCGTTTGGGCGAATTGGCCCTACGGAGGCGCTTGGCTGTGCCAGCACCTGTGGGAAAGCTACCGATTCAGCTTGGATCGAGCAGCGCTCGCCAAGATGTGGCCCGTGATGCGCGGCGCTGCCGAGTTCTGCCTCGATTGGCTGGTCGAAGACGGTCGCGCCGAGACGCCGAAGGACGCCAAGGGACGGCCGTATCTGGTCACAGCCCCCTCGACGTCTCCCGAACTTCCCTTCCGGACGCCCGACGGTCGGACGGTTTCGACGGGCATCGGCGCCACCATGGATCTGGCGATCACTCGAGAGCTGTTCTCCAACTGCATCCGCGCAAGCGAGATTTTGGGTGTGGATCGCGAGTTCGCCACCCGCCTGCGGGAGGCCCGCGAGCGCATCCTCCCCTACCAGGTCGGGGCGCGGGGCCAACTGCAGGAATGGGCCGACGACTTCATGGAGGCCGAAGTGACCCACCGCCACCTCTCCCACCTCTACGGCGCATACCCCGGTGACGAGATCACGCCCGGCGGCACGCCCCTGCTGGCTCAAGCCGTTCGCCGGACCATGGACATCCGAGGCGACGACGCAACGGGTTGGGGCATGGGCTGGCGGCTGTGCCTGTGGGCGCGGCTGCACGACTCCGAGCGAGCCTACGGCATGGTGCGGCGATTGCTGACGCTCGTGGACACGTCCGACACCAACTATCGGGGCGGCGGCGGGATCTATGCGAACCTGTTCGACGCGCATCCGCCCTTCCAGATCGACGGCAACTTCGGCTACACAGCGGGGGTGGCCGAGATGCTTCTCCAAAGCCACCGAGATGCCTTGGCCCTGCTGCCGGCACTGCCCAAGCAGTGGCCCTCGGGCTCGGTGCGCGGCTTGCGGGCACGCGGCGGTCTCGAGGTGGACCTTTCCTGGAGTGAAGGCCGGTTGGTCCGGGCCGAGATTCGCGCCGACGCGGATCGCCGCTGCCGGATCGAGGGGTCGGTGCCCGATCGCGTGAGCAACGCGGACGTCGAGCCGTTTGCGGGCGGGTTCGGCCTCTTGGTCCGTGCCGGAAAGAGCGTGGTGCTGGAGTGGCCCGCCGGACGTAGGAACGAATCATGATCGCACTGGCCGCGCTGGCGCTCCTCTCCCCGGCGACCGACCTCTCGCGCGTGTTCGCGGCGAACGAGTCGCGCAGCTACACGGTGCACTCCCGATTGCAGACCGAGACGCGCGGCATGGGCGTGCGGACGTGGATGCCTGCGAGCCACTCGTTCGAGTACGGGTTCACGTGGCGCGTGACCGCTCTCCTGCCCGATGGAGTCGCCCAAGTCCGCTATCAGCGGCCGCACATGATCGTGGTGGAAGAGCGCTTTGGCGCGGACGAACCCGAACGCCGGGTCGAGAAGATGGACCTGGACTTCGAGCTGCGGCTGTCTTCCAGCAACGAGATTCTGCAATCGAAGGACCTCGGTGCGGGCAAGAAGGCGGGTTGGATCGGCGCTTCGGGGGTCGGGGCGCAGCCGCAGGTGGCTTCGTTCATCGGCGAGCTCTATCGCTTGGCGGCCTTTGCGGGTTCGCTCGACAACGCGTTGGACCTCCTGCCGAAGTTGCCGTTCGAATCGGTCGTGCCCGGCGAGACGTGGAGACGGACCGTCGGCTACCAACCCCAGCGATTGGCCAGCGGGAGGAGTGCGGTGCAACGTCTCGACTATGTCTATGAGTACGTCAGTATCGTTGAAGCCAACGCCAACAAAGTTCACCGTATCCGCGCCACGATGAAGCTCGACACCGATGCGGCCGAGTGGGTCAACCAGTGGGTCGAGGGAGGCGTCAAGGCCACGGGGCTGACCAAACTGCCCCTTCATCTGGAGGCCGTGATCGAAGCAGACCTCGACCTCGCGACCCGAGCGACGCTGCGGGCGAACGCGACGAGCACCGGGCTGATCGCCGTCCACACGTCGGATGCCACCGAGCCAGTGGTGGAAGTCAAACTCAAAGGGCGGTCGTCGCTCGCTCCGACCAAGTAACATCTCGGCGATGTCCGACGCTCCGACGCGCCGCTCGCTGCTCTCCTTGGACCGACGATGGATCGCGCTCGTCGTGTTCGTGTTCGCGCTTGGGCTCCGCCTGATTGGCATTGATTGGGGCCTGCCGAACGCCTTGCACAACCAGAGCTACCACCCCGACGAGCCGATCATCTGGATCTACTCGCAGCAGGTGAACCCCGGCGGAGGCGACTTCGATCCCGGCTTCTACAACTACGGGACGCTCTACCTGTCCCTGCTGAGTGTCGCCACAGACATCACCCATGCGTATGTCTCCAAGCCGGACCCCAACGACCCGGATGGGATGTGGAAGCTGATCGGCTCGTACCACTTGGCGGGACGGGTGATCAACGCGGTGGCCGGTGCGGTCACGGTGCTCTGGGTCTGGTTGATTTCCAGGCGGATAATGAACCCGTTCGGGGCCATTTTTGCGGCTTTGGCCGTTGCGGTCGCGCCGGGGCATGTCGTCCATTCGAGGTTCCAGACGGTCGATGTCTTGGCGGCGTGCTTCCTCGTTGGGAGCGCGTATCTCGCATTGAGATTGCTGCCCGGAAGGGAGGACGAGGTCGAGCCGTGGTCGCCGATGAAGCTGGCCGTCCTCTCGGGGGTGCTGGCGGGCTTGAGCGCGGGCACCAAGTACACGGGCATTCTGGCTCTGGTAACCCTCTGGGTCGTATTGTTCATGTCCAAGCCAAAAGATTGGACGAAATGTCTCGTTCTCGGCACGGTTGGATCTGTACTGGTCTTCGTCGTTTCGACTCCAGGCATTCTCATCAATACGTCCAAGTTCATGCAGGACTTCGTGTATGAAATGCAACATACGAGTGCCGGGCACGGCATGGTGTTTGCCGCCACGGGGTCCGGGTTCGTGTTCCACCTGCTGAACCTGTTCGAGGGGTTCGGCATGGTGATGACGTTGCTTGGGCTAGGCGGGCTGGTGTGGGCCGTCTGGAAGCGCCAGCCGTGGGCCATCGCCCTGTTCGCGTTCTTCCTGCTGTATTACGTGCTTATCGGGCGCGCCGAGGTCAAGTTCCTCCGCTACACGTTCCCGCTCTACCTGGGGCTTGCGGTGGGCTTTGGGTGGATGGTCGCCAAGATGCACGAGAGGGCCGACTGGAAGCGGGGCTTGGTGGTCCTGGCCATCGCCGGCCTCATGGGCTTGGACGGGACCGGATTGCGGTCGGCGTTGATGTACACCCTCGACATGACCCGGCAGGACCCGCGCGACGAGGTGGCAGCGCACCTGAAGCAAGCGGCGGCTGGGACAACCGATTCGGTCGGCATCGTGTCGGACGCCTGGTTCTACACGCCGGCGCTCTTCAAAGATGTGGGATTACCCCGATCGGTGCCCTTCGAGGAGCGGCTTCGCGTTCAAAGCGAGGCGACCGAGCCCCGCGTGGTCCAGTCGCTCCCCGCGAACCCGGCCGAACGGTTCGATTGGGACGCCCGATTGGTCACCGAGTTGCGCCCGGAGCGCATCGTGTTCTCGAGTTTCGAGTACCAGGACCCCCTGCGGCTGCGTGGTGTGGCCGGCCTGCCCCCCGAGATTCAAGTTCAGGTGGATCGGTGCAAGACCTTCACGGATGCCTTGAACGAATCATACACATTGGAGAAGGTCTTCGGCACGCCGGGGGCGTTGATTCACGATATGCAGTACGTGCGCCCCCTGGTTTGGGTCTGGAAGCGCAACGAGCCCTGAGATGGAAGAACATCTGGACGCCTACTTGGACTTCCTCCGTATGGACAAGGGCGCCAGCGACCACACGCTCTCTGCCTACGAGGGCGACTTGCGACAAGCCATCACCTTCTTTGTCGCCAACGGCCGCAACGACTGGTCGCTCTTGTCACCAGCCGACCTCGACCGTTACCAAACCCACCTGGGTGCTCTTGCCACGGCCAGCTCTCGTAGGAAGATGAGCGCCTTGCGCGGGTTGCTGAAGTTCCTGAAGCGTGCCGGAAAAGGTCCCGATGGGGATCTTCCAACGGCTTCCGTGGGCCGACGTGAGAAGCGTCTGCCGAAAGCGCTGACCCTCGAACAGCTCGAGCGCGTGCTCGACGTGCCGGACACAAACACCGCTTCGGGACTCCGCGACCGCGCCCTGATGGAACTGATCTACGGCGCGGGCCTCCGCATCTCGGAGGCCGTCGGTCTCGCGCAATCCGACGTCTTTCTTTCGGAAGAGTCCATACGCGTCACGGGCAAGCGCGAAAAGACACGCATGGTGCCGCTCCCGGCCGCAACGCAAGAGTGGATCAGGCGATACCTATCAGATTCGAGGCCAAAACTGGTCCGTAAGCCCCTCGCCGCGTTGATCGTCGCAGACCGGGGCAGGCCGATGGCCAGACAGACCGCCTACGCCAAGTTGGCCGGGTTCTCGCGCCGCGCAGGATTGCCCAAGGCGATCGGGCCGCACGTGCTTCGGCATTCCTACGCCGTCCATCTGCTCAAAGGGGGCGCCGACCTGCGCGCCGTTCAGGAGCTTTTAGGGCACGAATCCATCGCCACGACGCAGGTCTACACCGAAATGGACCTGAACGAGGTGCGGCGAAGGTACGAATCGGCGCATCCGAGGCGCTGACGTGCGGTAACCTATGGGGACCCTGGATGGCATACCGCCGCTCGAACACCGAGGAACAATGAAGTTTCGCCGACTCTACTGGGTGACCGAACAGGTCGCCACCGATGGATCGTCCCACGTCACCGGCGTCTACACGTCGGTCCCCGACCTCGCCGACCACGGCCTTCGCTACATGGCGAACCTGGGACCGGGCTTCCGCCTCTCCCTCGTTCAGTTGGATTCGACCAACTTGCCGCTCGGAACTTGGACGGCTCCGGCATTTGACGGCATCGAGGACGCTCTGAAGCCCTACACCGTCGGAGACGAGATCACGGACGAGCACCGCGAGAGCCTCCTTGAAGCCCTGAAGTTATTCTCCCGGCCATGAGACTGGATCACACCGCCCCAAAGTCCCCTCTTCAACAGGTCCGAACCAAGAGGCGAGCCCTTTTACTCGGCCCTCTTGTTGCGGCAACACTGACTGCCCTGATCACTTGGATGCTACCGCCAAAGTATGTGTTCACCGCAAAACTGCTTGTCCTCGATTCAGGCCTCGAAGTACCGAGCGACGGTTTGCCCCTCATGCTAGGCACCAAAATACCGAACCCGTACGATACTCTTGCCGGCATGCTGTACAGCGACGCGTTAATCCAAGAAGTAAGCAAGCAGTTCAACATTCAACCCAAGGACTTCACGGACGAAGTCACCGTGCAGAAAGACATTGACTCCAACCAATTGCACATCGTCACCGAAGGCGTGGATCCAAAACGCCGCATCGCGCTGCTACAAAGCGTGTTGCTCAAGTTTGAGACTGTCAGCAAAACATTGAATGTCACAACAGCCGAGCGCCAAGCCGCTTTATTGACAAATGCGATCTCTTCAAAGCGACAAGAGCTGCGAAATAAACGAATCGCCTTGGCGAACCTCCAGCGAACCATGGCGGCCCCTGTAGATCCAACGAACGCAACATCCTTAACCGAGCCTTACGCCCGGGTAAGAAAACTAGAGTTTGAGCTAGGCACCGTCAACCAAGCAATTGATAGCATGCTAAGCCAGGCGACCAAAGCCCGAGAGCTCGCAGCGTCCATCCCAACGATCGTGACGGACAAATCCCCGTGGCGAGCTAAACTTCGAGAATTGGAATATGAGCTGGAAAGGGAGTCGCGAATCAGTGGTCCGGAGGCCCCCTCCATTCGCCGCCTCCAAGACGCAATCGATGTAACCAAGCGAGAGGCAGAGCGAGAATACACCGCTCAACTGTCGTCCCTTCAACAGGGTCTCGAACCTGAATCCGCAAAGCTGTTCGCCCAAAAAGAGGTCCTAGGATGGCAACTTCAAGAAGCCAAACGAATTGCGGCTTCAGCCCCCGAAGAAGCAACACAGCTTGCCGAACTCTTAGCGGACATAGGCACTCAGACCGCAGTGCTTACAAACTTGGAATCTGAGTATGAACGTGCTCGCGTCAAAGCCGAGGTGGATCGCATTCGTTGGGTCGTGCTTGACCCGCCAACACAGTCATACGAAGCTGTCAACAAACGCTACGTGTTCTTCTCCGGCACTGCCGCAATGGCGGCACTACTTCTGCTGCTTCTGTACTTTCAGACCCTCAGCGCCAAGCATCGTCAACCGTCTGAGAGTTCCACGCCATCATGAGGACTCGCCAACGATTGGACCCGATATTTCTGGCCCTCGGCGGGAGTGGTGCAATCCTTTTCCAGGCCCTCGCATTTCTTCTCTTGCCGCGCGCATTCCCCCAGGCTGAAATTGGAACCTATAGTGTAGCTCTAGCATTCGTTTACATACTCTCTTCAATCGCCACATTAAAACTTGATTCGGCGCTTTTGGCAACACCTTCCCCGCGCAAAAGGCTTCGCATCTTAAAAGCGGCCTTCTCCGTTCTCCTTGTCGGTACGTTGTGTGCGTTTTTGTTCTGCGCCATTGCTGGGGCGTTTGCACCTCCCTTCGCCTTCTGGATCATCGCTGGATGGACCAGTACTGTCGCCTTAAGCTTGACAATGCTTGGGTCTGCCCACTTCATTGCTAATAATCAAGTGCGCAAGGCGGCGATCCTTCGCACGGTCGCGCCCGGACTAGCGCTTGGTTGCCAACTGGCGACCTCATACCTCTCACCAACTGCTTTTTTTGCGCTGGTCAGCGAAGCGGTTGGCCGACTCATCGCCCTCGGGATCCTATGCGCTCCATCTCTTCCCGCAATTCTTCTGCTGACTCGCAAGGCATCACTACGGCGCTCTCTACTTCATCTCCGACTCTATCGCGATTTTACGGTGAGCGGAACTTTCGGGTCGCTTCTAACAGCGATCGCTTTGTTCGCATTCATTCCCATCGTGGCAGCGCAATTGGGACCAGCTATAGCAGCATCCTTCAGCTGGGCCCAACGCATAACGACAGTACCGATTGTTTTGCTCAACCAGTCGCTGTATCCCCTCCTAGCCCGAGATTTGGCTAAATGCGATAGAGGCCAGTCTTTTCCTCTCTTCAAAAGCACAATGATTCGTGCTTTCGTGACAACAGTCCTCTGCGTCTCCCCCATAATTGCTTTCGGGCCTTCGCTCTTTTCGTACCTCCTAGGAAACGAGTGGAAGAACGCCGGGGAGATTGCTCGCCTCTTAGCGCTCAGCACCTCCTTAACCGGGCCTGCAAGTGTCGGGAGCGCCGTCCTGATTGCTTATCGAAAGCAGCGCTTTTGGCTCCCCTTCAACATGTTCGAGGCGCTCGCAAAGCCACTAACTACTCTTGCCGCAACACTCGGTCACTCAACATTTGCAGTTGCTTCCACCGTCTCCATCGTGAATGGCACTTTGGCACTGATGAGCTTGTCGACTTTCGCCCGATTGGCACGCAAAGGAGCCTCGTCGTGAGAGGTCTTGGCTCTCATTCTCCAGTTCTTTATGGGTTGGCTTGCGCTGTCGGGCTGTCTTGGACCTCGGCCGCCCTTGTAGTCGGTGTGCGCGTGCCCCTTCCAGTGGTAGGTTCACTGACGTCCTTCTTTGGTGCGATCGGCGTACTGCTCCTCGCATTCATCGACCCCGCTACTCGTCGCAAGGCGTTGTCGAGCATAAACACGCCGGGGCTGCTCCTATTGATCGTCGCCTTAGGCACGAGTCTGATTACTCCATTTGACCACGAGGGGCGCGGCCTACGTTTCGCACTCGGCTTGCTGTGCTTCACGTTATGCAGTAACGCAATACTTGACAACGCCAACCGAGCTCCCCTCGCCCTCCTCCTTGCTGGCTGCATCGCTCTCTCAGCGATCATCATTGTTACCTTCCTACAGGACCCATTTAGCATACGTGCAGTAGCGGGTGGCGAGGAGTTGGCGACGGCAGCCAACGCTCAAGCGATGGTTCTCGCGATCGGAGCGATTCTCGCGCTCGGCCAGCCGCTTCGGGTGGTTCGTTGGCTCGTGGTTCCCATTCTTGTGCTTGGTTTGTTGCTAACTGGAAGTCGTGGCGGTTTACTCTCGGCGGTTCTTGGCGTTTGCACTTACGTTTTGCTCTCAAAGCAATCTAGAGCAGGACTCCTGGCAATTCTTGGCTTAGGCCTGTTTCTTGCTTCCCTGATGGCGTTGCAAGATTCGATCCCAGGTGTTGCCCGTGCGCTCTCGATCAGGGAGGGATTGGAAACCGGAGGAGGTGGTCGGTCGGATATTTATGATAGTGGGCTGCATCTCCTCGGAGACTATTGGCTGACCGGTGTCGGCTTCACGGCGTTTCCTGATGCAATTCGACCCTACCTGGGCCAAGCGTGGTCTCCTCACTCGCTCTACCTTGAGGTGACCTCGGAACTAGGTATAATTGGGGCGATTACTTTTGTGATGGCCATTGCTGCTCAAATCCGGCGTGCCTACGGCAGTTCCGGTGGTGCAGTGTACATTGCGTCGTTGGCCGCCATGTGTGCTGGGGGGCTCACCCTGCACTTCTTAGGTTCTCCGATCCTGTGGCTGCTTCTGACTGTCCATCCAATTAGATTCACCTTTATACGATCGGAGGTTCAGCCATGACTCCCCACTCGCCGGCCACCAAGCTGTGGTATGTCACAGCTACGTTTCCATTCAAATCTCCTGACACATGGAATAGTCAAGAGATGTCCTTCTTGGCCCGCAACTTTGACGACGTGGTTGTGTTGCCCGAAATGCTTGGGAGCGGCAGTCCTCCCGAGCAGCTGGAAGTCAACGTCTCCTGGTCTGATGGCCTTGCGAGACATATGCGACTTGTTTATCCTGCCATTTGGCTTTTGCTTACATGCACAGAGGCCCGAGCATTCTTTCTGCGATGCCTTATGACGTTACGGCGTAAGGACACTTGGCGCGTGAGACCTTGGTGGCGAGTGTTAAAGGCCCTTGGCGCTGCGTCGTTCTTCAAGAAGGAGATGCGTCAGTGTTCGAGCGAGATGTTGACTGTATACTGCTTTTGGTTTACGGAAGCTGTGGTCGGTGCAGGCATAGCCAAGGCCGCGCTTGGTCGTCCGATCCGGATTGTCGCGCGGGCACATGGTTATGATCTGTACGATCAGGAACGTGGTCGACAATTTTGTGCTTTGCGTCGTGAGCAGTTCAGGTATGTCGACACCGTTCTCGCGGTTTCCGAACACGGGCGTGCTTACCTTGCTGAAGAGGCTGGTGAGTTTCATGAAAAGGTAGCAAAGTGCTATCTTGGATTCGATGACCCAGCACTCTCAGTGGATTTGGCTGTTGATCGACCAGAGGAGATCAGTGTGTTGAGTGTGAGTTACGTTCATGCATTCAAGCGTGTGCCTTTCATATACGAGGTGGTGCGATGCTTAGCTGCGGAGTACCGACAGAAGGTGCGGTGGCTGCATATAGGAGGAGGTCCAGGTTTTGAGGAGCTAGCCCAGTTGGCGCTTGGGGATCCGGTGAAGAACTTGGATGTAAAGCTTCTAGGTTCGGTTGCTCCTCAGAATGTCGCGGAAGTCTACGGGTCCCGCTATTTTGATGTTTTTGTGCATGCGAGCTTGATGGAGGGCTTACCAGCTTCGATGATTGAAGCCCTCGCATGGGGCATTCCCATCGTGGCAACTGAAGCCGGTGGCATCCGAGAGCTTGTGGGTACCGACGCGGGCCGTGTGTTGGATCGTGCTGCTCGTCCACTTGAAGTCGCAGAGGCTATAGTGGATCTTAGGTCCAGTGGGAGACTTATGCATTGCCGGCGTGGGGCGAGAGCTCGATTCGAGGCGGATTTCAGATCAGACAGGGCGTGGGATCAATTGCTTTCCCATCTCGCATCTTCCAAACCGGTCGGTCAGATTGATGAGTAACAGATCTGGATGTTTGCTTGCTTGTGTGCTAGCGTTTTTCGTCCTGTGTGTCTCAGGATGCGGTCGAGGTGGCGTCGGTCGCTCGGAGGTCGTAGTCTTAGGGCATCGAGAGTTGGTTGGGGTACGCGAGGTTCTTAAGGAGCTTCGGGTCGCTGAAGAAGGTTCCAGTGTTAGTTACTCTGGCTGGAAGAATCTTCGTGCAAGGATACAGACTGTAGAGGTCTGGTTGCTGGAGTACGAGGGCTTTGCTCTCACAAGTCGTGAGGCAGCAGTTCGCCGAAGTGCGGATCGTGTTCGCTGGTTGCGCCATCTTCTTAGAGTTTGCGCGGAAGTTGCCGAGGTGGAGGCGTTACGCCTCTTGCGTAAGGATTCGGAATATCTTGCGTCGTCGAGCCTTCATTTGCGCTCAGCGTACCGGGCCTTGATCGCGGAGTGGAATCGAACGGTGGAGGAACCCAAGCTCTAGGATTTCTCCAAGGGTGAAAGCCATCCACCCGCCCAGAATCAGGCATAATGTCCCTATGTCCCTCCCCGAATTGCGCAAGCTGGCCAAAGTGCACGCGCTGGACGCTTCCCTTCGCGAGATTCGGGCGAGGCTGAGCCAGCTCGACGGCGGCAGGCGCCTGCAGGAGCAGATCGAGAAGATCCGGACCGACCACGCCGCGACGCTGGAGAAAACCAGCCGCCTCACCGGCGAACAGCGCGAGTTGGAAAGCCAGAACCAAGCCACCGAGGCCAAGATCAAGAAGTTCGAGGCCGAACTCTACTCGGGCAAGGTCGTCAACCCCCGCGAAATCGCGGCCATCGAAAAGGAGATCGCGGCGCTGAAGCGGCAACGCGAGGCGGCCGACGAACGCCTGCTCGAGCTGATGGAAGAGGTCCCGCCCGCCAAAGCGGCGTCCAAAGTGGTCGAGGACGCCATCGCCTGCCGTGAAGCCCAACTCGCCGAATACCGCGCCAAAGAGGGACCGGCCCGAGAGAAGCTCCAAGCCGAATACCAGAAGCGCATTGAAATGCGGCCGACGCTACTAGCGCAGATCGATCCAAGTTTGGTCCAGAAATATGAAACGATCTGCAAGGCCAACCACGGCATCGGGCTGTCGGTCGTCGAAGCGGGACGTTGCGGCTGCGGCGTCCAAATCCCCGCACGCACCATGGCCGCCGCGCAGGAAGGCAAAGTCGTCGTGTGCCAAGGCTGCCACCGCATCATCTATGCCCCGGAGGGCGTGGTCTAGGTGCGCTGGGCGTTCTGGGCGACGTGCATCCTGACGCTCATCGCCGATCAAGTTTCCAAGGCTTGGGTCCGCGCGGCGTTTCACGAAGGGCAGACCATGCCTTACCCGTGGCCGGGGGTCTTCGAGTTCACGCTCACCTACAATCGCGGCGTGGCGTTCGGCATGTTCCAAGGCATGGGGGTGCTCACGGCCCCGATCGCCATCGCCATCTGCATCGGCGCCGTCCTCTACAGTCGCCGAGCCACCCACGAACCGCCCTATGTCCACGCAGCGCTCGGTCTGCTCACCAGCGGCGCATTCGGCAACCTCATTGACCGCGTCTGGCTGGGGAAAGTCACCGATATGCTGTGGTTTCGGCTGATCAACTTCCCCGTTTTCAACATCGCCGATTCGTGCATCACGGTCGCCGCAATCTCGCTCGTCATCCGTTGGGGCTTCGAAGCCATCCACCACCAGGCCCCCGAAACCGAGAAGCCGGCCGCCGAAGAACCCGCGCCCGACCCCGCGAGCAACTAGCCCGAGAGACGAGCTTCCGCGATCTGCAACGCGTTCAGCGCCGCGCCCTTGAGCAACTGGTCGCCGCAAGCGAACAGCGACAGCGAACGTGGATCGAACGGGTCGCGACGGATGCGGCCTACCAACACATCGTCCTGCCCGGAAGCCTCCAGGGGCGTCGGAAACCGGTTCGCGGCCCGGTCGTCAACCACCCGCACACCCGCAGCCCCCTCCAAGACGCGCCGAACCGATTCCTCGCTGGGCGCGTCGCCCTCGAACTCCACCGTGATGGATTCGGAATGCGCCCGCATCACCGGCACGCGAATGCAGGTCGGCGTTACCCACAGGTCCGGCATGCCCAGAATCTTCTGCGACTCCTCGATCACCTTCCGCTCCTCCCCGTTGAAGCCATCATCGGATATGGGAGTGTTGTGGCTGAACAAGTTGAACGCAATCGGCTGATCGAAAACGCACGGCTGCGCCGGACGCCCAGCCAAAACGTCCTCGGCCTGCGTCCGCAGTTCTTCCATCGCAGCCGCCCCGGCACCGCTCGCGCTCTGGTACGTGCTGACAAGAATACGCCGAATCCGGCCCAACGCGCGCAGCGGAGCAACGGCCATCAGCAGGATGATCGCGCTGCAATTCGGGACCGCGATGATCCGGTGGTGCGGAAGCATGGCGTGAGCGTTGATCTCCGGCACGATCAGCGGCACGTCGGGGTCCATGCGGAACGCGCTCGAATTGTCCACCACCAAGGCGCCCGCCTCGACCGCCAACGGCGCGTACTCCTTGCTCCGCGAAGCCCCTGCCGAAAAGAACGCGACATCCACGCCATCGAAACACGAAGGGCCGAGCGGCTGAACCGTCCACTCGCGGCCGACGGCAACGACCGACTTCCCCGCCGACCGAGCGGAAGCCAGCGGAACCACTTCTCGAACCGGGAACCAGCGGTCGCCCAGCAGACGCAGAATCTCCGAACCCACCGCACCGGTCGCGCCGACGACGGCGACTTTCAAACCTTCAGACACAGGTGCGATGCTTACCCCAATCGGGCCCGTCAGCGTAGGCCGCCCAAGCCGAACATGGCACGCTCGCACGCGGGGTGGTTGAACATCTTCTCATGGTCGTGCTCGACTCCCGGAGCGAACTCGATGCGCCAGTTGAAGTCCCATCCCCGCGCCTGAGCCAAGTCGCGCGCGTATTTGAACACGTTCACGCCCCGCTCCAAGCGCGAGCCGCCCTGCTTCATCGCCTCCTCGCTGTCGTCGAAGTACTCGTCCGGCGCGTTGTCGAGCAGGCCCAGGTAGATGGTCAGGGGCCGGGCCAAGTAGGCCTTGATGACCCCATCGTTCGAAAGCTCCGCCGGCAGCGAGCCGTACCCGTAGCCGAACGGCTTCTCGCGGGTCGGGAAGAGCGCCGACCCGGGGTTGGCCGCCACCAAGCGCTCGGCGCCAGGGTTCATGAACGCAGCCATGCGCACCACGAACTGGCCGCCCGCCGAGTGCCCGATGCACGTGTACGGCAACCCGGGGTTGCGCTCCATCTTGCGGATCTGCTCGGCGATGCGCGGGATGTAGGCATAGGTCCACTCGTCGGGCTTCGCCGCGCTCCCATCGGGTTTGACCACGCCGCCCCGCTGGTAGCGGATGCTCGGGAACCGTTCGGCGTCGAACTTCGGGCAGACCACGATCGCATTGAACCGGTCGGCCATCGCCACGGCGTGGTCGCGGTACTCGTCCGCGTTGCGCAACGTGCCGTGGAACACGAAGATCAGCCGCTCGCCCTTGAACGTCGGCGGCTTGTACGCGTAGACCTCCAACGTCGTGTCGCCGAACGTCATCGGCACCATGGACTTGCCCGTGGGAAGGGCGACGGCGAGCGATAGGGCAAGACCGGCGGCGAGAAGCATGCGCCTATCCTATCACGAACCGTAGCCGTACCGCGCCAGAACCTTGCCCGCGATGAACGGGATGATGTCCGGCTTGTCGGCGTTGTTGTGCGTGTAGATCGAAAGGACGACGTGTTCGCCCTTCGGCAGCCGAAGGTAGGCCGTGTCGTGGCGGCTGGTGCTCGTGTAGCCCGCCTTCGAGAACAGTTCCGCCCCCTTGGGAAGCGCCTTGCCGATGAACGCTCTGGCTTGGAAGTCCGCGTCCGAGTGGTCGGCCGGGTTCTTGCGGCGGAGAATCTCCAGCATGGCCCTCGAGTTGTCCGCCGACACGCACTTGCCCAGGGCGATTTCGGCGAAAAGTCGCGCGGTGGCGTCGCTGGTGAGGCTGTTGCGGTTCTCGTAGTTGGGGCCAAGGAACAGCCTCTCGCGGCCATAGGGCCCCTCGCACCATGTCTTCTGGCACGCGTTCACACCCGTGTAGCCCAGCGCCGCGAGCCACTTGTTCACGGCCTGCCGCTTCTCCTTCCAAGCCTCGAACTCCTTGGCGGGAAGCTCGGGGCCGGCCGTGGTGCCCGTGGTGTAGTCGAGAATGGCGTGCGTGGCGTCGTTCGAGGAGTCCTTGATCATGTCGTTCATCGCCCGCTTGAACTCGTCGGAGGGCTTGTAACCCTCGTGCATCAGCTTGTGCCCGTAAGCCATGAAAAACGCCTTGACCACGCTGGCGGGATAGAACGGGTCGTTGCCCCGGTAGTCGCCCGCCTTCATCGTGCCCGTTGCGGGGTCGAGTTCGATGATCGTGATCGAAAAGAGATCGCGGGTCAGGCCCTTGCCGCCGAATTCGGTCAGGGCGTCTTGCGCGGCCGACTCGGCCCACTGGGTGAGCGTGGCGTCTTTGGGTTCGAGGGGGTTCATGGTGTGCGTGACGAGGGCCATTCCGGCCATCCAGACGGTCAACATGGCGCATTATGGGCCCAGTCGGGGGCGGTACTCTCCACCCGATGCCTCCCTTCGACGCCGCGATCTTCGACATGGACGGGGTGCTCGTGGATTCCGAGCCCATTTGGTGGCAGATCGAAATCGAACTCTTCGGCGAACTAGGCATCCCGCTCACCATCGAAGACACCAAGAAGACGATGGGGATGCGGCTCGACCGTGTGGTGCGGTTGTACTACGACCGAAGACCCTGGCCAGGCCCTAGCGTGGACGAAGTCGGCGAAACCCTGACCGGGCGCGTTGCCGAGCGGGTCCGGCGCGAGGCCGCCGAGATTCCGGGAGCGGCGGCGGCGGTGCGCTTGGCCAAGGCGCGCGGCATGAAGGTCGCCCTGGCCACGTCCTCGCCTCACTTGCTCATCGAAGCCGTCTTGGACCGGCTGGACCTGCGCGGCGCGTTCGACGTCGTGGCCTCCGGGATGGACGAGCGGTACGGCAAACCCCACCCGGCCGTCTTCCTCACCGCCGCCGAGCGAATGGGCGTGCAACCCGAGCGTTGCGTGGTGTTCGAAGACTCGCTGACCGGCGCGATCGCTGCGAAAGCGGCGAGCATGACGTGCGTGGCCATCCCGCACGGCTACCCCGACTACTCGCCGAAGTTCGCCATCGCCGACGCCATCTGGCCCTCGTTGGAGCCGTTCGAGCACTCGCTAGGCGAGCTAGCGCACGGATGACGATCGAGAGTCCCCTGCACTCGCGCGGTTCATGCTTCAGGTCTCCGGGCGGGAGCCCGGATTCCCCTCGTCCACCGTGAAGACCTTCCGCTTACCAGGGCGTATCGTCGGTGGGAGAGGGGCTAGGGGTGAGGGCTGGGACTTAGGAACGGCGGATGCGCCAGCCGTATTCGACTCCGAGACGCGCCGCCGAGGCGTTGCCCGGTTCAACGTCGGCAATAACGAAAGGGTCAAGCTGCTGGTCGGGTTCTGCCTGTTCGTGCCCCGAGGCGTGTGGCAGTCGGTGCCCGCCGCGAACGGTTCCCTCGGCCCGCCCCGGACTCCCCACGTGTATCAAACCGAAACCAGCCGAACCCCACCGAACCATACCGAACGAGCCCCCTTCGGCTTTCACCCGGACCTCGAACTGGGTTGCGACGACCTTGAGTATTCGTGGCGTCTGCGGCGGAGCGGGTTCGAACTGCTGCTGACCAGGGGACGTGTTCGTCTCGCCCGCGTGCCGGGACAGCTTCTCGCGAGCCGACTTCGAAACGGCCAAGAAAGTCGCGGAAGCGGACGCGGCGATGCACGGGATACTGGGCGAGGCGTATGGCGACTCGGTGGACAGGGTTGGTCTGTTCGGCATCGACCACGTTCGTGTGGAAAAGCCCTTCTGCACTGCATCTTACGCACCGAGACCCCTTTACGAATCCAATCAGCGACTCCAATTCAGCGACGAAGACCCTTGCTCCTTATCAAAGACGAGACGGTCTGCAGAACCCACAATAGTATACTTCCAGCCAGTCCCCCTATGAAGAACCACTGCACAGTCAACCAGGTTTTGTCATCATAATCGTCTGCCACTTTGGCAGCGTCAACTAATTGGTCGCTTTTTTGGGACGGCGCAATTTCGGCTACAAACACATACACTCGATCGAGCCTGTTTACAAATGAGATCCACAAAGAAGGCGGGCCAGAACTTCCAGTCCCAAGAAGTACATAGTATTCTATAGAATTCGCATTGTACGGACTCGCCACCGCGACCCATTGATCAACGCGCTTTCCCCCCGGACTCTCTACCATAGCGGCATCAATCCCTTCAGATACGAGTATCTCGTGTCGGGCCACCACGTTGGGAACAGCTAGACCACAAACAATGCGGTAGCTCTTCAGTTGAGCGAGAGCAAGGCCTAGGCCTCCGACCAGAAATACGGTTGCGAACCTGCTAGATTGACCCATTCGCCCAAGCATTCATGCAACACGGCCAGCACATCTCAGAGCGTCTTGCTGGACAACCAGATTGCCTGCAATGTCTCGACCCAATCACTGTAGCTTGATAATCCGCCGGATCCGTCCGCAGCATCCGGTGCCGAACGTATCTGCGCTCGTCGGTGTCGAACCGGTAGCCGAGGCCGCCCACCCAAAGGAACACGGGAGCTCCTTCGGGAACGTCGTCCACGAGTTCGCCGTAGGGCCAGTACTCGAACTGGTCCACCAGACCGCCCGAGTCCAAGGTCGCCACCTCAGAACCCAACCTCCCGCTAGGCCCGTCCACAACTGTGAGGAACATCGGGTCGGAGTAGGTGAAGGTGGCGGTATCGGCCCGCCGCTGACGGGCGGCTTGCGCCGACCAACTCCCTCCGGCGCGTCGTCGGGAGCGGGTGGTTGCCCGCCGGTTCCTCCGGTTGTCATGGTGTTCAGTATAGCGAA
>DDSP01000030.1 GCA_002343445.1 Chthonomonas sp. UBA2387 | reverse complement strand
TATTATTGAGACACATCACTAGGTGCCCTGTTTTGGTAGGCGGTCGATAGAGGGAATGCAACCGATTTCCTGAGGATCGAGGATTGAGATGGTCTAACTGTCGCACGTGGTTACCGATTCTAGGTCCAATTCAGCCGCCGCGATCTCACCCTCTTTCTGAGAAGCGACGGTCAGCTGCCAGCATTGGGAGAATGATGCAGTCTTGAGACCGAGTCCAAAACGGCCGAGGTCATTGGGGGTCCTACTAGCCGTTGGGGCCCTTTCCTCCGTGACGCATCGCAAGGATGAGGTCGGACTCGGTTATTCCAGAACCACTATCCAAGATGGCAAGTACAGCATCGGGCAACGTGAGGTCTCATAGGACCTCAACCCTTGTTGCTCCGGCAGTAATGCGGTCGTAAATCATATCTACGACGGGCCGTATCCAGTTATTAACCGAGGTCCTTCAGCGACAGGCCGAATGATCCAGCACTTGGTGGCAGCTTCTGCGAACGAGCCATAGGTCTTAACGCCTCCTCATGCCAAGGAGGTTGCTTCCTCCGAATCAACTGTCTTCCCTGCATCATGAACAGAGCTCCTCCTGTAGTGGGCACACGACACACTCAAAGGACATAGGGCGCAAGCTGGATTGGTGGGCCGGCAATATGTGGCTGCGATCTCGTTGATTGCGCGGAAGACAAAACCCCCTGCATCCACACCCACTATGCGCCCGAAGAGCATCTCGGCGTTACCTCGGCCATCCTCCACCCGCGCAGGAATACCTGTGTAGCGACGGGTAAGCCGTTCCAACGCAGCATTGAGCGGTCGACGTGAGCCGCAGCCTGTTGTGGCAAGAATCCGCAGCGCTTGTGCCTTTGGAACATCGCACGAGCTAAGAACCTCGGCGGATATGCAGTCCCCTGCTTGAATCCTCAGAGCAAGCCGACGCAGGCAATCATAGTTCTCGAACTTGAACCGAACAGCCGCAAATTCGTTGGCATCAGCGTCAGCAAGGAACTTTTCGGGGGCCTCCCATCGCTGGAGGGTTTCGTTGAACAACTCGCCAGCCAGACCGTGTCTTGGACGGTCAAGCAGTAGAACACCGACCAAGAGCTCCCACAACGATGTCGCCTTCATCCAAGGTGCTACCATCGTTTTCGGATCTGCTGCAGAGAACCAATCACAAACCAAGGCTGTCGTCACGCTCGTGGAGAAGGTGCTCGAAACGGTATCGTTGCTCAGTGCTTCAAGGATAGAGGCCCCGACTGCCTTTCCGAGCAGCGGAGGTACCGCTTCACCGATTTGCTTGAAGGCGTGCCTTGGATAGCCGCAAAAACGGTAGTTGTCTGGAAAGGTCTGGATTCTCGCTGCCTCGCGAACGGTGAGGGTGCGGTGTTGTGTAGGGTGGATGTACCAGTAGCCGTCTTGAGAGATGTGTGCCGTGATTGTACGAGACAACTGCTCCATGTGTAGGCGCTTGTACTTGTCTTCAAAGATGTCGTCGCGGTATCGCTTGAGGTGATCTGGCAAGTCACCGTAACGGGTACTAGACGTCATCACCTTGAAGGCTTCGAGATCGTCAGGTCGCACAGCGCGAGTGAAGTGATCGTGGATTAGGTGCGCGTGTTCTTCTTGAACTGTCTCACGGAAATAGCGCTGCAGAGGACTCGGGTTGCCGCGGTAGGGTCGCACCTCTTGCTTGTCCCCACCAGCGACCTCGGGCAAGTCGCCGATCGCGTCTTTCAAGACGCGCTGATCATGGTTCTCATGAGCTGGCCAGTGAAACTCACGTGGTTCACGAAGAGCGACCGTGAAGAGTCGTTGTCGGTGCTGGGGGACTCCGAACGAATTGGCCGCAAGCACCCGCGTGTGCACCTGATAGCCAATGCACTCCAAGTCTTCGACAAGCTTCCTGAGGACGACACCGTCTCGCCCGAAAGCCATGTCCGGTACGTTTTCGACAAGGACTGCTTGCGGCCGAGTTCTCTGAACTACTTGGACATAGCCTGACCAAAGGTCTCGTCTTCGATCAGCTTGTCGACCATGGAAAGCTTCGAGGTGCCGGACTTTGCTGAACGCTGCCTGCGAGTACGGCTGACAGGGCGGGCCCCCTGCGACCAAGTCAAGCTCAACCCCTTCCAGCGCAGCACATATGGCGTCGATGGTCTCTTGTGAGCTCAGGTCAGCGCAAAGAGATGCACCGCCAAAATGAGCCCGGTGTGTCGCTGCTGCCTCACGGTCGAGTTCTGCCGCCAAGATAACGTGGAACCCAGCCATCTTGAGTCCCAAGCTGAGTCCACCGGCACCAGAGAAAAGGTCAATCGCAAGTGGGCCGGCGCATCGGTGCGCATAGTGGGAAACGTCGGCAAGGTCGCAAGACTCCGCATGTGGAGCCAGATGCACCTCAGGGCCTTTGCTGAACGGGACGCCGTACTTGGACATTTGCTCTTGCCGTCACCGAGAGGCAATTCGCCGAAATATTGTTCAGCGAACTACCAGCGTTTCAAGGGACTGCACAAAGTAGTGACGATGGACTGCGTGTAGAGGGCTCAACATCTTGCGACGAATACTTTCTACGGCGTGCTGTAGACCTCCTTCTCGAATCCGTAGTTGTTTCTGGTGCTAAAATATGTAGCATGGGCTACGAAGTGCGGCGGAACGGGAGCAAGGCGGTGTCGGAGTACGTCGGCGGCGGGCTGGCGGGGTTTTTGGCGGCGTTGCTGGACGCCGAGGGCGAGGGGTAGGCCTTGGAGAGGACGCGGCTGATGGAGCTGCGGGGAGAGCGCGGGCGGTCGACGCTCTGGTCGCGGACGTGGATTCGTTGAACCGACGCGGCTACATGGGCGGCGGATGGACCCCCGCCGAAGCGCAAGCCGCTGGGCCGCGGGAGAGGCGGTTGCGGCGGCCTACGAGGCGGCGGGGTACTTCAGGCGGAGGGGGGAGTGGCGAAGAAAGGCGGCGTGAAGGCGCTCGAAGGGGGGCACCGCCCGCAGGCTCTACACCGACTGCGAGGAGACCGTCGTCCGTGCGCGGCTGCCGATCCTCCTGAACGGGATCGAAGACATCGTCGATCGGCCGGATCTCAAGGACAGGACCATGCAGGTCTCGTGCAAGCGGCTCGACGAGGGCAGGCGCAGGACCGAGACCGCTCTGGAGGCGGAGTTGGAAGTGCTCAAGCCGAGCCTTCTCGGCGCGCTTCTGGACCGCGTGGCGCGGGCCATTCGGCGCTTTGACGAAGCGAAGTCGCCGGACGTTCGGCTCCAGGACTTCGCCCGTTGGGCGATTGCCGCATGCGAGCCCGGCGAGGAAGAGACGGCGCTCCGAACCGCGCTCGAACGGAACCGCGCCGACCTGGTCGCGCTGACCGCCGAGTCCGACCCGTTCGTCCAGGCCTTGCTGGCGTGTATGGCGGACAGGTCCGAGTGGACGGGTACCGCGACCGAGCTCCTCGAAGGTCTGGGCAGGCGTCCGGACGACCGGGAGTGGCCCAAGGACGGGCGGGCCGTCGGCAACCGACTCAAGCGGTTGGCGCCCGAGCTGCGTCGGTTGGGCGTGGAAGCGGAGCAGTTGCCGAGGAGCGGCCAATCGAGGCGCTGGCGTCTGACCAAGCTCGGAACGGCATCGTCACCAACGTCACCGTCGTCACCGGATGGCTTTCTCGAACCTGTGCTGGGCGGACCGGGGTGTGACGACGTTTGTGACGACCTTCTCGACGGGAAAGAGCGAACGTCGCCGCGCGAGCCTGCGAATCTGAGCCTGACGCAGCGGTCGAATGACGTTTGTGACGTTTGTGACGATGCGACCCGGACCCTCCCGATGGTGGCCGAAGGCGACATGGAGGAGATCGCTTGACGGCGACCGAGTGCCTTCTCGAGGTTCGGAGGATGGGTGCGGACTTGGTGTGGCGCGACGGGCGGTTGTTCGCAACCCCGTCGGGCGCGCTGACCGACGCCTTGAGGGAGGAGGTCAGACGGCTCAAACCCGACCTGGTCCGTCTGCTGGCGGGGCCACCCGACGACGAACTGGCCGCTCTGCGGAGACTGTGTCCCAGGTTCTGGGACGTGGTGGAAACGAAGGACGGCAGTGTCGGGCTGCTGTGGGGCGTGAGCCGGTACGGGGTCGCCGTCTGGTTCGACCCACGCGGCTTGATCTCGCTCGTCGATCCGAGGGAGGTCGTGGGGTGAGCTACAAGTCGCTCCTGCCCCCCCCCTCTACAGGGCAAGGTTGCACTCCTGCTTCCTGACATTGAAGGATTCGGACTGGTGCATTGCGAATGAGAAAACTATGGTCAGGTATAGAGCAGTTGGTCTATTCAGCCCCGGTCATCGGCAATATCGAGGACAACTCAATGTGTTCGAAGGTGGCCGAGTGGCTCAGGGCGCGGAAGGAATGGTGTCGCGACCTACCTCTTCACTGAAAGGAATCGTCGCCGATCCCTCAGGCGGACAATTATGAGTAGGGCCGCGTGTCCCCATAGACGCAGGGGTCCCCTGTGGCGTAGATTCAATGCCCATCGGTCGGTGCGCCGGCACCGCCCGCCGAACGGTCAGGAGAACAACGCCACCACCCGCCGCCTCGCGATCGCTCGCTGGCCGACGCCGGAGGCCTTGGTCAGGGATGGACATGCCAAGGCCCACGCGGAGACGCGGTTCAAAGCGGATTCCTTCTTCGCGCTGAAGGCCGTCGCGGAATCGATCACTCCCGAAGCGGGCATCTCCGATGAGTTGCTAGCCGAAGCCGGGGTGTCGGCGAGCATCCAGCTCAGGCTCCTGGCGGCGTGCGGTTTGGCACCCCGGCGCCCTGCAACCACGTCGCTCGAAAGGCTCGCCCGCAGGTACTGGGGCATCGAACCGGGTCCGGAGGACGGTCGTGGCCATGGCGAAATGCTGCTCGGCCGGATGCTAAGGCCGGACGAACACGGTCGGGTTTACGGCGCGGCTGAGGAACTGGCCAGCCGAATCTGCCTCCCCAAGGCACCAGACTGTGGCCGTTGCCCTTTGAGGCCGCTGTGCGCCAGCGCCCCCCGCCTTGCGCCGTCCCCGGTGCCCATGGCCGAACCACAAGAGGCGGCCGCCTAACCATGGCAAGAGAACACGAACTACCTCCGAGCGCGGCCTCCCTTTCCGCCTCGTTGCGAGACATCGGATACTCGCTGGAGGCCGCCGTCGCCGACCTCGTGGACAATAGTATTGCGGCCGGAGGCCTGCATGTTGGCATCCGGTGCGACTTGACATTGGACCCTCCGACGCTGGTCGTCCACGACGACGGTTGTGGAATGACGCCGGAGGACCTCGTTTTCGCCCTCCGCCATGGAGGCAAGGGACCGAGAGCGGCGAGGGCTGCCACAGACCTCGGCCGGTTCGGACTTGGCCTGAAAACAGCTTCTTTCTCCCAGTGCAAACGGCTCACCGTGGTTTCGAGCCAAGCCGGGTGTCGGTGTGCAGCGATGTGGGACCTCGACGTCGTGGAGGCCGAGGACCGGTGGGTGATCGCAATCCTTGATGAACAGGAGATCGCCGAGATTCCGCACATCGATCTCCTTCCCCCGACCGGAACTCTCGTCGTTTGGCAGAAGCTCGACCGTCTCTTCGAAGGCGAATTGGACACACACCTGCACGAGTTGGTCAACGAGAAGCTCGAAGTCCTCCGTTGGCACCTGTCCTTGGTGTTCCACCGTTTCCTGAGCGGGGACGCCAACCGCCCGAAGTTGTCGATCTCCGTGAACAACCTGGCTTTGGAGCCCTTTGACCCTTTCTGCACGAAGCACAGATCGACCCAAAAGCTGCCTCTCGAATACGTTGATCTGGGGGAACATCGGGTAAGAATCCAAGCCTACGTCCTACCGCACCACGCGCGATTGACAAATCGGGATTACGAACTCTACCGCACACGCAGCGACTTCATATCCCACCAGGGCGCCTACATCTATCGGAACTGCAGGCTCATGGCTTGGGGGGACTGGTTCCGCCTTGTGCCCAAAGGCGAAGCCACCAAGCTTGCCCGAGTGCAGATCGACTTCTCGTCCGCCCAAGACGAGGAGTGGACGATCGACATCAAGAAGTCGCGGGCTCGGCCGCCGCGCGAGGTCCGCGACCGGGTAAAGGCTCTGCTCCCTCAGATCACTGGCCGATCGGCTCGTGTCTTCCGCGGCAGAGGCTTGAGGCTTTGGGACGACTTGGATCACCCACTGTGGCACCGGTTCGCCGACCAAGATCGAATCCGCTACGCCGTAAACCGCGACCATCCGACCGTCTCTGCTGTCCGGCAACGCCTAGACGAACCCGGCCAACGGGCCCTCGACCTCTTGCTCGATTCCATCGGCACTTCCCTCCCCGTCGAGATGCTGTACTCCGACTATTCCACCCATGCGAAGTTTTTCGATCCGCAGAAACTCCCCGATGACGACGCCGAGGCCAAGTTGCGAGAGTTAAAGCTGCTCCTCTTCGCCGATGCGGCGTATACGCCGGAAGAGTTCAAACAGGCGGTGGCGTCTACCGGGCTGTTCCGCGGCCACGAGAGCCTCGTTGATGCGTTTGCTAACGGACGAAAATCATGACGGACAAGGAATTCGCGGATCTGCTTCTCCAAAACGTCGGTAAGGCTTGTCCAAGCGGAACCGAAGACGATGTAAGAGCCTTTGCCCTCCGCTATGCAAAGCTGATGGAGTTTGATGGCAATTTCGACCATGCCCTTCACCAAGTCCTGATCACGATCACCACCCGGATGTCAGAAGGGGTCTCCATCGTCGAGCCTTCCGCGATCCACGACGAGGGTTGGGTCCGCCGTCGCCAGATCGAGTACGTCTACGCGGACAGCTACGAGACCTACCTCGGGCGAACGGGCTGGTCGCCGCACATGGTGCAGTCTCTCCGAGACGTTGGCGGGCGGCTCCTTGAGTTGCTCCAAGACCCCTTGTCGCAGGGCGAGTGGGACCGCCGGGGCCTCGTCATCGGCCACGTTCAGTCAGGCAAAACCGCCAGCTACTTGGACCTCGTCTGTCGAGCGGCCGATGCCGGCTATAAGTTCATCATTGTCATTGCAGGCATCCACAACCTCCTGCGCACCCAAACCCAAGAGCGAGTCGAAGCCGGCTTCATCGGACGCTCGAGCGATCCCCAACACCAACTCGCTCGGATCGGAGTGGGCGAGCTTGCCTCCGAATTCCCCCACCCCGCGGCTCTCACCACCGTACACAGAGATTTCAACGCCGCAACCGCCGCCGCTAGTGGATGGCAGATAGATGACTTCAGCAAACCGATCGTCGTTGTCATCAAGAAGCGTGTCGCCACCCTGAAGCGGCTTTACGCATGGCTGTATCGGCTGAACGCCCAAGGGGGTCGGATCCGCGATGTCCCCATGCTCATGATCGACGACGAGGCCGACAACGCATCGATCAACACGAGTAAAGAAGACGATGACCCCACCGCGACCAACCGGAACATCCGAAAGATCCTTCGCCTCTTTGCGAAGTCGTGCTACGTCGGCTACACCGCCACCCCATTCGCCAACATCTTTATCAACCCTGAGGCCTTCGACGATGAAGCCTACGAGGAACTTTTCCCCCGTGACTTCATCTACTCGCTTGATCCTCCTACCTCCTACTTCGGCCCCGACAAGGTCTTCGTCGAAGACGAGAGCAGCGACCGGGTTCTGCGGCAGGTGGACGACTGCGAGGCGGTGATTCCGGTTTCCCACAAAAAAGAGCTGACGCCCCCTTACCTGCCGGATAGCCTCCTAGAAGCGATAGACGTGTTCTTCCTCGCCCGCGTGATCCGCAACCTCCGGGGCCAGAGCGAGACGCACGCCTCCATGATGATCAACGTGTCTCGATTCGTCAACGTGCAGCGCCACCTCAAAACCGAGGTGTCCGCCTATGTCGACAAGGTACGTCAAGCCGTATCTGCCCATGGTGCCCTCCCTGTTGCCGATGCGCTTCGCGACCCCGTGATGGCTCGCCTGAAGCGAGCCTTCGATGCGGAGTTCGCCGCGACCGGGTGTGCCTGGGGCGATGTCATGAATAGCCTGCGGAGGGTGGTCGACGCGGCGAAGGTCGTGGTGATCAACAGCAACTCGGACGAGCGTCTGGCCTACGGCAACACCGCAGCGGGCGAGGATGGCCGGACGATCCTCGCCGTCGGTGGTCTCAGCCTGTCGCGGGGCCTGACCATCGAAGGGCTCACCGTCAGCTACATCCACCGCAACACGAGCATGTACGACACCCTCATGCAGATGGGCCGGTGGTTCGGCTACCGCCCCGGCTACGAAGACCTGTGCCGGGTCTACCTGCCCGAGCGATCGATCGCTTGGTACCGGCACATCGCTGAGAAGACCGAGGAACTGCGGGATCAGATCCGCCGGATGGGGCGTCTGGGCCAAACTCCCCGCGAGTTCGGCCTGTACGTCGGCTCCCATCCCGACGCCCTTGTCATCACCGCGGCGAACAAGATGCGACATGGCAAGCCCGTCACCTTGGAGATCGATTTTGGCGGCCAATTGGTCGAGTCGCACTTCCTCCCGTTGGACCCAGAGGTGAACCGGCGCAACGAAGCGCTGGTCGCAGAGTTCTGGGAACGCGGTTTCGGCGCCACCGTGCAGGAAACCTCCAAGGGATGGTTTGTGCCAAACGCGCCGACCGCCGAGATCATCGCCTTCCTTAACCGCTTCGAAACGTGCCCCGGCAAGATGAAAGGCGAGTTTGATCTCGCGAAGGACTACCTCCATGAGTTGTCCGACCTGTATCCGCACTGCGACGTGCTACTGATTTCGCGGAAAGAGAACGACGAGAGTGGTCCCGAACGTCGGCTCGGGTACCAGTCCCGGGGGAAAGACGACATCGAACAGTCGGGGCCGGTTTGGCGGACGCGCAAGGACCGTGTCGCGAGCCGGGGAGACGAGAAGTTGGGTCTGAACGCTGACCAAGTTCGACTTGCCCACGAGTTCGCTGAGCGGGACCACCCGGGAAACCCCAGATGGAAGGATAAGCTGTCCGACACCCACTTCCGGGAGGTGCGGAACAAGCCTTTGCTGATGGTGCATCGCCTCGCACTCGGCCCATTGGGGGTCAAGGCGATGGCGATTGGAGTCAGCTTCCCATTCTTGTCCCAGGGTCGCACGGTGACCGCCGTCGCCAACAAGGTGTGGCTGGAGCAACAGGGCGTGCTGTTCGAACTCGACGCCGACGACGAGGAGGACCTCGATGACTAGCCCGTTGCCTTGGAGCCTGATCAACCCGCCCACACACGATCTCAACGTGCTGCTCGTGGACGGGGTCGAGGCTGTACGGGCCTACTGGGCCCGCGACGCCCAAGGCCGCCGCCTGTTCGTCATCCGACTGGAGGGAGACCACCGCCGAGCCTTCGTCGCAGGAAGGGTACCGGTCCGGGGCTTGGACACCGACCTTTGGGACGACTCCGACCCAGGGTGCCAACGCCTCGTCCTCGCCCTCTCGATCGACGCCGACGTAGAACTCTTCCACGTCCTCTGCGTTCACCTTGCATCCGACCTCGGCCAGGCTCGCACCTCCGAACAGGCCCTTTCGACCGTCCTGCAGCACCTGCGCCGCTGGAAGACGTTCTTCGCGAACCCGTCTGGGGCGCGACTCTCCTCCGAGCAGATTCGCGGCCTCATCGCCGAACTCTGGTTCCTCGAGGCCCTTGCGGGCAGTTCGTGGGGCGGGCTCGCCGCCGTCCGTGCGTGGCTTGGCCCCGACCGAGTTCAACAGGACTTCGTGTTCGGCGACCGCGCCGTCGAGGTCAAATCGATCTCCGCGGCCGACCCCGGAACCGTCAGGATCTCCTCCGAGAACCAACTCGAGACCGTCGGTTCGCGTCTGTTCCTCCTGACTATCCGCCTCGACGAGGACGCGGCAGGCCGGTCGCTGAATCACATCGTCGCTTCCACGAGAGACGCCCTGCCCGGGGCCGCTGTGGAAGAGTTCGACAACAAAGTCGCCTCCGCCGGCTATCAACCCTTGCCCGACTACGACACGCCCACTTTCCTCGTCGCCGCCCCTCAGGCCTACTTGGTTGGTCCCGGTTTCCCGAGGCTGGTTCGTTCCGAACTGGCCGCCGGGGTCTGCCGCGTGAGTTACCAGCTGTTGCTCGAGCATCTCAGCGGTTTCCGCGCGCCCATATCCGCAGTTCTTGGAGAGTCCCTCGATGCCGCAAACCCTTGACCAGTTCTTCCATGACTTCCAGCAGGAGTACCTCGCCGAAGCCGAAGCGGCCGCTGCCTTCCAACTGGCCGCCTTCATGGAGTCTGTCGCTGAGGAGATCCGCGAAAACGGCGACCTCGAGGGCTTCGAGTTCTGTCATTACGACAGCGGTCGCGGTTCCCGTGTCGATGGCTACTGGCTCGACGACGAGGGCTGCCTTGGCCTCTTCGTCGCGGACTTCGACTTCCGCCATACGGTCGAATCTCTCACTCAAACCGAAGTCGTCGCCGCCTTCAATCGCGCCGCTACCTTCTTTCGGGCCTCTTTCGAACGCGAGTTCTACACGCAGTTGGAACCGGTCTCCCCTGAGTTCGGTCTCGCCCGACTGATCCACGACCGCAAGTCCGACATCAAGAAGCTGGTTCTGTTCTTGGTTTCGGAACGGCGTCTCAGCGATCGGGCCCAAGCCGCCGAGGCGAGATCCGTCAGTGGGATCCCCGCCTCCTATGAAATCTGGGACATCGCCCGGCTGCACCGCCTGCGGGAGTCAAAGGGCCAGCGCGAGCCGTTGGAAATCGACTTCGAACAGCAGTTCGGGCGCGGGGTGCCTTGCCTGTCTGCCGCGCTCGGGCACGACGCCTTCCCCTCGTATCTGGTCGCCGTGCCCGGGAAGATCCTCGCCGACCTGTACGAGAAGTACGGAGCCCGCCTCCTCGAACAGAACGTCCGGGCGTTCCTCCAGAACAAGGGCAACGTCAACAAGGGCATCAAGAGAACCATCCTGACCGAACCTTCCATGTTCTTCGCCTACAACAACGGCATCACGGCGACGGCCAGCTCGATCCAAACCAATGGGGGCCCCAGGGGGTTGGAGATCACCCACATCGTCGACCTGCAGATCGTGAACGGCGGACAGACTGCGGCCTCGCTCTTCCACACCCGCCGCAACGACAATGCCAACCTCGACCAAGTGTTCGTTCAGATGAAGCTCTCGATCGTGGCCCCGGAGGACGGAGAGCAGATCGTCCCCAAGATCGCCGAGTACGCGAACACCCAGAACAAAGTCAACGCGGCGGACCTCTTCTCTAACTCGCCGTTCCACATCCGGATCGAGGAACTCTCCCGTCGCATGTGGGCCCCCCCGAAGGCTGGCGAACTTCGGGAGACAAAGTGGTTCTACGAACGGGCGAGGGGCCAGTACGCCGACGAAGTGGCCAAGCGTGTCGGAGCCGAACAGCGCACTTTTCTGGCCACGTTCCCCAAGCACCAGGTGTTCAACAAAACCGACCTCGCGAAGTTTGAGAACGTCTGGGACGAGCACCCGAGGCATGTGAATCTGGGTGCCCAAAAGAACTTCGTGCAGTACGCGTTGCGGATCGCGGAGGCGTGGGAGAAGGACAGCACCAAGTTCAACGAGCTGACGTTCCGGACGATCGTGGCGCGGGCGCTGATCTTCCGGGCTTGCGAGAAACTTGTCACCGCCCAGCCGTGGTACAAGGGCGGCTACCGAGCCAACACCGTCGCCTACGGCATCGCCCTTCTCGCCGAAGTCGCCAAGAGCAAAGGCGCGGCCCTCGACATTGAGCCGATCTGGCGGTCTCAAGCAGTGCCCGAGCCGATCCTCGAAGCGCTCAAAGTGACCACCGCCTTCGTCCACGAGGACATCCAGCGCCCTCCCGCCGGCATCTCCAACGTGACGGAATGGTGCAAGCGGCCCGCCTGCTGGGACCGTCTTAAAGCGGAGCTTCCCACCTTGGCACACTATCTGCCCAACGAGTTCCTCGCCATGCTGATTCCCCTCGGCGCCGTCAGAGCTGAACGTCGGCAAGAGCAGAGGGTTCAGGTGATGGTCGACGGCATCCACGCCCAAGCCGCCGTCGTCCAGATTCCGCCGGAGAAGTGGCGGGAAGTGCGCGACTGCCTGGAGCGTATCCGTCCCCTTGCCGACGTGGAAGTGGGGGTGTTGCGCCTAGTGACCCAGAACCCGCCCCGGGTTCCTTCTGAGCGCCAAGCCAAAGTCTTGTTGGAGTTGCTGGCCCGGGCTCAAGACGAAGGCGTGATAGTGAGGCCCAACTAGCCCCAGCCAAACCGTCCAAGAGCGAGGGAACCGCTGAGTCCCAAGGGTCCCAGGGTCCCAAAGTTTTTGGCCAAGAGTAGGCGGTCAATGGTCGGCTTCTTGGAGCCGTTTGGCTCTCGCGTGCCGTAGCGCCTCTTGGCCGGCTTGGGCCGCCGCCTTTGACGCCTCAAGGGTGTGTGGTGGCCAAGTAGGGAGACGGTGAGCACGGGCCGGCTTGGTGCGAGACGTCGTGCAGGGAGACTCCCAAAACTAGCTCGCGAAAGAGTCGAGTGCCGAAAGAGCTTGTGGCTGGTCATCGGCGAAACACCAGCCGCTCCTCGCAGCCGCTTGAGTTGCGCATTGGCGTGGTTCTGCTCCCAAGGCTTAACGCCCTCGGTCAAAACGCCAAGCCAAGGGGTTCGCCATACCGCCTACGGTCTGCCGACGGCGTTCGTCTTGAAGGGCGATCGCTGCCTCTCTACTCAGGAAGAGGGTTCGACAGCTCTGGGACGGCGGGCATTTCCGCAAGGCGTCCACGACGCGCATCGCTCCGGCCCAGTGCGGCGGGCGATCGGGCGTCGGACCGCCTGGTAACTGAAGCTGCGCCAACGGATGGCAAGGCGCGAGAGTCTTCACGTGCGGAAAACCTCCTTCAAGAACTTCGCTGCTTGCAGTCGGGGTAATGGTCTGATCCCCGAAAACTGGACGGAAATTAGTTAGCCGCGCCGTCTATTTGCGCTGGAGGATAGCAGGATGAAGAAGTCGTTCTCGGACGAGCAGATCGTCGCCCTGCGGCAGGCAGAGGGCGGAGTGCTGGCGCTCGAGGTCTTGCCGCAAGGTCGGCATCAGGGAGCAGACGTTCTTCAGGTGGAAGCGAAAGTTTGTCGGCATGGGCATCGTCGAGCTGACGCGGCTGAGGGGGCCGGAGAAGAATGGTTTCTGCAAGGAGCGGTGCCTCACACACTTGCCGTTTAAGTTCTGCGCGGACTTCAGAGAGTGCTGCTAATGCTTCGCGAACCTCAAGCTCGTCTATACAAGGGTTCGAGATCATAATGCTATACTGTGTAGCATGGGATACGAAGTGCGGCGGAACGGGTTGTACTACTACCGGAAGAGGCGGGAGGGGAAGAGGGTGGTGTCGGAGTACGTCGGCGGCGGGCTGGCGGGGTTTTTGGCGGCGTTGCTGGACGCCGAGGGCGAGGGGTAGGCCTTGGAGAGGACGCGGCTGATGGAGCTGCGGGGAGAGCGCGGGCGGTCGACGCTCTGGTCNNCCTACGAGGCGGCGGGGTACTTCAAGCGGAGGGGGGAGTGGCGAAGAAAGGCGGCGTGAAGGCGCTCGACGCTGGTTCAGGCGAAGCGTTGGCCAAGGCCCCATGTTCGACGGGTCGTTGGCTGATGCGGGTGCCCTTGGTCGGGATCGTGGAGGCGGTGGTCGGGGACGGATTCGAGGAGGCTCGGAAGCGGTTCCTGGACGAGGCCAAGGCGCTTCGGGCGCGGTTGCTCGAAGACGCGGGTACGCCGCTCGAGGAGCTCCTTGTGGAGCGGATCGTGGTGTGCCAGACGGCGCTGACCGCCTACGAGCTGAAGCTCGCCGGGACGACGAGCGGTTCGATCGCCGAACTCGAGTTTCTGCAGCGGCGGGTGGATCTCGCGCACCGGCGGTTGCTTGGCGCGGTGGAGAGCCTGGCGCGGGTCCGGCGGGCGCGGCTGGGCGGAGTGCAGGTGAACATCGCCGAGAAGCAGATCAACGTGTTGGGGGGTTGACCGGGTGTAGCACAACGCCGGGCGTGGTATTCTCTAGGAGCATCCAGAGCGGCAACGGCCCGGCAACCGAGGTGGAACCCCACGGTGCCAAAACGATGTGCGGATTTCAAGATCCGAAACAAGGTTCGATTCCCGCGTTGGGTGCATGGTGAAGTCATGCACAAAAACACGCGATCCAAGATCGGTCAAGACCTATCTCCCTCGTTGCTCCGTGCGATCGACTGCGACTCGATCGACCCGGTCGTTCGCGGGCTTGAAAAGCGGCGACCCAAGAAGTACCCCCTGATTTGGATCGTCTCGCTGGGAAGGCCCGCGATCTTCTCGGGCCCCGCCGCTCCCAACCCTGGCGAGGGCTACCTGTGCGTGCAAACGGGCAACGACTTGGCGCGAAGGTGGGTCGAACGGTTTGTTCGGGATCACGGCTGGCGCTCGTCCGATCTGGCGATCCGTCGGGTTACGCTCGTCGAAGCGTTCGAGATCGCGCGGGGCTTGCCGAAGCCGGTGAAGCTGGTCGGGGGACGCGGGTATTGCGGGAGGATCACTGGCGTTGGAATCGAAGGAGTTCGGACGCACAGATTCTACAAACTGTGAGTGGGGCGACTCTGTCTGAGGCACGCTGACGACACAGGGAAGGAGGTCGAGAGAATTGCGCTTTGATCTGACACCACGCGAGTTTCGTTCCGAACTGATGCCCATAGGGGTGGCAGTCGGTGCCCTTGACCCAGGTGTCTTCTATGTGATCGGTTACGCTGACTGCGTAGACCCGTTCTATGCGCGCCGAGTTTTCGGGGAGACCAGCGTGTCCGAAGTCGAATGGCACACTGGCTTTCGGCCCGAAATCCATACTGAGTCCGCAAGCAATCCGACCCTGGGAGGGTTGATCCGCGAGCTTGCCCAGATGCTGAAACTTCCCTACGGGGCGTTGCGGCAACTGATTGTGGAGAGCGTCGAGTCTGAGCGCGCCGATGAGCGGGGCCGGCGACCGTGGGTCTTCCTGAGCGCAAACAGACACATCGAGTCGTACATGCTGTGGGAAGCCATCGACGGCGGCGACCCTATGACTTCGGGCTTTTCCCGGCTGATGGGCGACCGCCACGTGCCGTGGTTGCCTTCGAAGGCGACGGGGGAAGGCACCGTCTACAGCGGTCTGGAGCTACGGTTCGACGAGGAAGGCTGGCACGCGTCTCTATTCGAGCCTGACCGTAACCACCCTGATATCGACACGGACGGCGGGCGTTGCTTCGGGGAGTCTTTCGACAAGCTGTTGAACGAAACCCACGGGTTTAGCATTTATGAAGATGGTTGTCTCGGCGATGTTGTTCCCTGGACCCGTGAAGAGCTTGTCGCGAAGCTGATCGAGCACGATGCCACGTGGAGGCTGTGGTGCGCGCTCGGGTCCCCGACGCCGAACGAGGACGAGTCTTGCGCGGCAGAGACCCGGGTCGATTCCGTGCTGCTCCACATCCCCCATTCGTCGACCGTTGTTCCGGACGACGTTCGCGCCGGTCTCCTGATCGATGCGGAGGAACTCGAGCGGGAGTTGTCGGCTATGACCGACCGGCACACGGACGAGCTGTTCTCCGCCGAAGGAGCCGATCGTCTGGTGTTCGGGTTCAGCCGGTTGGTGGTCGACCCCGAGCGGTTCGAAGACGACGCGCAGGAGCCGATGTCTGCGCTGGGCATGGGAGCGGTCTACACGCGCACCTCGACGGGGAAGCCCTTGCGTTCGGGCGCCGACCGTGCCGAACTGATGGCTCGGTACTACGAGCCGCACCACCGACGCTTGAACGAGTGGGCGGAGGCGGCTCTCGCCCGACACGGTTGCTGCCTGGTGATCGACTGCCACTCGTTTCCTTCTTCGCGCCTGGCTTGCGATTTGGACCCGTTGGTCGAGCGGCCGATGTTTTGCGTCGGCACGGACCCGTTCCACACGCCTCCGGCTCTGCGCGATGCGGTGGACGTTGGGCTGCGGCAGATAGCGAACGAAATGCTGGACATCCGCGATGCCCGTGATGGGAGGAAACCACGATTCGCCAATCGGATGAAGCGGGTGGACCAAGCGGTGCTCGTCGACCGTCCCTACGCGGGGACGATGGTGCCCTCGAAGTTCTACGGAGCGGACGCTCGCGTGGCGTCCGTGATGATCGAGGTGAACCGGGGCTTGTACATGGACGAAGCGACAGGGATGAGGACCGAGACGTATGCGCTGCTGCGGAGGAGGCTGATGGAGTTGCTCGAGGGCCTAGTCTGGGCATGGCGGGAACAGGTGGTGCGGTGAATGGAAGCGAAGTCCACCCGCGAAGGTTCGCGCAGCCCCAGCCGAGTTTGATTCCTTGGTTTCTTGAAACGTGCTTCATGCGGGTTTTTCGCCCACAGGCAAGGCGTTGTTTCTTGCCCGGATGGCTCCGCCAAGAAGTTTGCGGGCACGGTCGGCAGCCTGCTTGTGTGCTGCCGGGACCATGTGTGCGTAGGTGTTGATGGTCAGGCTGATCTGCGAATGCCCGAGATACTGCTTGACCACGGCCATCGGCACGCCATCGGCGACCAGATGCGAGCCGCAGGTATGGCGCAACTTGTGGAAAGAGACCCTCTTGACGCCTGCCGCATCGCAAAGCCTCTTCAGATGTTTGTCCACCGTTTTGGGATCGAGGGGACGGCCCGCATCGGTGGTGAAGCAGAGGTCGAGGGTGTTGAACGGTTCGTCCGGGTCGGCTTCCTTTGCCCATATGGACTGCAGTTCCCTTTGGCGGGAGAGCACAAGGTGGATATCCTCCGTGATCGGGTACATCCTTCTCGACGAGATGCTCTTTGGGCTCTTCAAGACGAACTTGCCTTCCACACGCTGCAGTTGTCCCCGAACGTGGAACTGCTCCTTCTCGAACTCGACGTCCTGCCATGTGAGTCCGGAGGCTTCGCCAAGGCGCATTCCCGTGACCAATCCCAAGTAAATCAGGCCGCCGACGTAATGGTTCATCGACGCCGTGACGAGCGCATCGGCTTCTTCCACGGTTAGGTAAACGGCCTCCTTTTGCTGCCGCTTGGGTGTCGTCGTGCGGGCGGCGACGTTCTCCGAGACGATCCCCCACTTCCAGGCGAGGTTCAGGGCCGCTCGAAGAGCCGCTCTGGTCAGCCTGACGGTTTGGGGCGAGAGGGGCTTCTTTCCGGGGGAACCCTCCAGGGTCATGGTTCGGAGCATCGCCTGGACCTGTTGAGCGGTGAGTTTGGTGAGTTGGATCTTGCCGATGTTCGGCTTGAGGTAAAGGCGGACGATCTGCTCGTATCCGCGCCGGGTCTTCGGCTCGAGTCCGGCGACGTGCTGGGCCATCCAGAAGTCGAGGAACTCGGCGACGGTTTGTTTGTCTTGTTGAATCGGAATTCCGTTGGTGAGTTTCGCGAGGATTGCTCTGAGTTTGGCAGCGGCTTCGGCTTCCGTGGCCCCGTAGACTCGGTGCCGCTTCGGATTGCCGCTCTCGTTGTATCCGTATGTGACGGCGCCCTCCCAACGTCCGTCTTTGCGTTGCGTGACGGTACCGAATCCTCGCTTTCTCGATGTCCTCTTGCTCATGGAGTTTGTTTCCTGTCTTGACGGCAGAATGACGGCAGAGACGATGGATTCTGCCGTCAAACCGCGAACGACTGCGAACATGATAGCATGAATTCTAGTTCCAAACGGCACCAAATGAACGAAAACAGACATTAGTCCCGCTATTTTGTAAACAGCGGGTCGCGGGTTCGAATCCTGTCGCCGGCTCCAAGTCATGAACCCGAAACCTGCACACAACGTGCGACTTCGGGTCCTCCGGGACAGCGTCGCCCCTCGAACGGGGAAGCAGAGAAAGCAGCGCCAGGTCGATTCCGAACACAAGCTAGCTCTCGTCGTCGGGCGGAGTCCAGGTCCAATCGCGCCCCAAGAACGTCTTGTTCACCCACCTCGTGAAGTCGTCCACATACGTGTGCATAATCGGAATGTCGAAGAGCGAGAGGATGGTGCCCGCAATCAACCCGCCGACGATCGCCATGGCCAAGGGCTGGTAGGCATCGAGCCCGGTCTTGGGTGCAAAAGCGATGGGCAACATGACGACCATGGCGATGCCCGCGGTCATCAGGATCGGCCGCAACCGGTCCGGACACGCCTTGGCAATCGCCTCGTTACGGGGCATGCCTTGGTCGCGGTACTTCATGATTAGGTCGATCATCAACACGGCCGTCGTAATGTCCATGCCGGTCAACACGATGATGCCCAAGATGGAGACCGTGCTGAACGCCTGATGCGCCAACCAGAGCGCGACGAAGACGCCAGCAAGTTCCAATGGCAACGAGGCGATCATCTGCAACGGTTGGAGGAATCCGCGGAACTGGATGACGAGCACCAAGTACATCATGACCAAAGATAGTCCCAGCCCCTGAAGCAGCCTGCGGAATGAATCCATCATCTGCGTCATGTCGCCGCGCATTTCCATGCCGTAGCCGGGCGGAAAGTTGATGGGTTCGACGCCCAGTTGCTTGTTGCCTCCGTAGGCGTTGGCCACCAGGTTCATCACTACGTCCATGCTGGGCAGATCGCCGATACGGTAATAGCCCGTAATGCCCACCACCCGTTTGAGTCCGTCCCGCTCAATGGCCGTTGGCGCATCTGCCTCCACCACTTCGGCGACCGATTTGAGCGTTACTGGCCCATTCGGGGTCGCAAGGTACAGGTTTTCAAGGTCTTCCGGTGTGCGCCTGTCCTCTTCTCCAAGGCGAATCGAAATGGTGTTCTGCCGTATGTTCGGCAGTCGGTACCACTCGGTGGTCAAGCCGCCGCGTGTCGCGTAGTAGGCTTGCTGCGCGATCTGGTCGGGGCTGAGGCCGACTTCCTGGGCCCGTTGCAGGTCTACGACGATCCGGTAGTCGGGCACGCCCATGGTCCAGGTTTTGCCTGGCTGATAGAGTTCGGGCATCCTTTCGGCGACTTCGAGGACTTCGTTGCCGATGCGGTCGAGCTCATCCAAGTCGGGTCCGTAGATGTTGACGTGGATCGGAGCGGCTGCGGTCGCCATGACGTCCGACCCCATTTCCTTGATCTGGAGCCTCCGCAGACCGGGAATCGTGCGCAACGCTTCTTCATGGATTTGGTCCATCACCTCGAAGATCGTGCGGGGACGCGTGTCCTTGTCGGAGAACGTAAGCATCATCGCCGCACCGCCGACGGCAGGCATCTGATAGCCTGTGAAGAAGGGTGTGTACGTCTCGAACATAGACTCGGCACCTATCTCGATACTTGCCTTTTCGAGCTCTGGGTGCTTGCGGAAGATGGTCTCCAACTGCTTCACAGCCCGTTCGGTGCCTTCGAACGAAGTACCGGGCTCCATCTCCAGGAAGGCGCTCGCCTGCCCGGTGTCCGCCAACGGCATCATCTCGGACCCGATGAAGTAGTAGAACGAGCCTCCGACAATGAGGGTCGCCATGACCCGCGTGAAGTTGGCAAACCGGTGCTTCAGCAGCCATCGAATGGACCGCTCGTAACCCCGCTCCATGCGATCGAGCCCGCGTTGGAACGGATCCAAAACGCGGTAGAGGAGTCCGAGGACGGGGTGCCTTCGCTCTTGGTCGCGCACGCTCTCGGGGCGAAGCAGCTTGGCGCAGAGGAGCGCCGTCAAAGTAAAGCTCACGAGCATCGAAGCGAGCAGCCCGAAGATCAGGGGCCACACAAGCTCGACGAACATCAGTCCGACGATGCCGCCCG
Organism: Chthonomonas sp. UBA2387; assembly: GCA_002343445.1. Lineage (GTDB taxonomy): Bacteria > Armatimonadota > Fimbriimonadia > Fimbriimonadales > Fimbriimonadaceae > UBA2387. Next base: position 21,363 of record DDSP01000030.1, on the reverse strand, counting down.
AGAAGATCAGCGGCAGCAGCGCGAGGACGATCATCACGGTGGACGAGATGACGGCCAACCTCACTTCGGCGATACCGTCAATGGTGGCTTGCTTGGGCGTCTTGCCCATCCGCAAGTGCCGTTCGACCGCGTGGATGTCGATGATCGAGTCGTCCACCAGACGACCGATGCTGAGCAACAGTCCGATGAGTGTGCCGCTGTTGAACGTCATGCCGAACGGCACCATCATGAGTACGGCGATGGCCAGACTCGTCGGAAGGGTGACCATCGCGATCAGGGTCCCGCGCCACTCGCCCAAAAACAAGAACACGACGATCGCCGTGAGGATCACGGCCAACGCCAGCTCGTGCCAGACGTTGTCGAAGAGAATATCGACAAAGTGCGCGTTGTCGTAAGCGACGTCGAACTCAAGACCTGGATACTCGCGTTCCAGCGAGTCGACGACCTTCATCACAGCGGGAACCACTTGTGCGGAACTCGCCCCGGGATTCTGGATGACGCTGACCGAAACCGACGCGTGGGTGGTCCCCGCTTGGCCATCGTAGAAGCGGTACGCGCTGCGCCGCTCCCAATGCGCGTCCAACACCTCTGCAACATCCCGAACGTAAATCACTTTCTGAGGCGTGTTGGCGGGCGGGCCGCGCGGCGCTTCGGCTTCTGCCGGGGCGGAGGCCATGCCGCCCATCCCGCCCATGGGCGTCGGCGTCGCGCCCTGTGCACCGGTTGGCGAGCCTGCAGCGGTGATGGGGAAGTTGGCGACGTCGTCGGCGCTGGAGGCACGGGTTTCCACTCGGATGATGGCTTCGTCCTCGCCGTCGGTGAGCGTGCCGCCGGTTGCCGCGACGTTGGCTCGGTCGATCGCATTGCGGACATCGAGAAGGGATAGGTTGTATGCCGCGAGTTTCTCACGATCCACCACGACCTGCAACTGCCGCCGATAGCCGCCGAAGGGCACCACGGAGAACACGTTCTCGACGGCTTTCAGGCGCTGGATTGCCGTGTTGTCGGCGAACTCGCGCACCTTCACCATGTCCCAGCCCTTGTCGGGGTCGCCACGCAGCGATAGTGTGAGGATGGGAAGGTTGAGCGGGTCGATCGGGACGACGAACGACGGCTTCAAGTTCGCGCCCGTGGCCGGAAGGTTGGCTTGAGTCACGTTCATCAGCGACTGGACGTCGGTGATGGCTCGCTGCATGTTGGTGCCATAGGGGTACTCGAGAGCGACGATCGAGAACCCGTCCTGTGAAGTGCTCCGGATGTAGCGGAGTCCCTTCAGGTTCACCAGCTGTTCTTCGATGGGCTTGGAGACGTAGGTCTCCATCTCCTGCGCCGACAACCCGGGCATCATCGTGACGACGCCGATCATCGGGCTCTCGACATAGGGGGCGAAGCGGCGCGGCATCTTCTGAATGGCCATCCACGCCAAAGCCATCATCGCGACGTAGAACGCCAAGACCGCATAGGGGTGCTCGATGCTCCACTTGTGGATCAGGTGGAGCGCGTTGAGATGTTTCGGTCTTCCGTTCATCGCACGACGACCTTGCCCCGGTACATGTCCATGCCACAGGCGAACTTGATCTCACCGGGTGGCTGAGCTGGGATCTCGACCTTCACCGGTTGGCGGTGCGGCAGGTTCTTCTCGATGTCCAGCGTGGTAAACACCAGGCTGTCTCCGCACGAGGGGTCGGCTTGTCGGACGAACGTGATCGTGAACGCCTTGCCCGCCGGAACGGTCAGCGTCGCCGGTTCGTAGCCGCGCTCCGTGACCGTAACCGTCAGTTCGCTGGAGAACGCGTCAGACGTCCTTGCGACGACGCGTTGCCCCGGCTGAAGCAACGCTGACGGACGAGCGACAACCTGTTCGCCTTGCGCCAAACCTTCGACGACCGCGACGTTCCTACCCGAGCGTGCGCCCAGCCGTACAGGCTGTCGGCGAAGCGTGAACTCGGCGTTCATCCCTGGCTCGGCCACCCAGACGAAGGCCGACTCCTCCTGGGCCAACACGCCTTCGGTAGCCGATGCGTGGCGTACGACCGCAGACGAGGGCACGACCAACGCGTCCTGCGACTCCCCGACTTCGAACTCGAGCGTCAAGAACTGGCCCGGCCTAACGGCCTCCGTTGCGTTGGCGAAGATCGCTTCGACGACCCCCGTGCGCGAGACGGGATCCACGCTCGGCCCCACCGTGCTCACGCGGACTTCCACCGGCGGGTTCTCGGACCCATGGATGGTGATCAATGCCCTCGCCCCGACGGCGATGCGCGCCAGGTCTTGCGCCGGCACGTTCGCTTGGAGCCGGATGGGCGAGAGTTGCGCCACGCGCAGCAAGGCCTGCCCCGGCATGACCACCTGTCCCGGTGCGATGAGGCGCTGGACAACCAGCCCATCAGTCTCGCTGCGCAACTCGGAATAGCCGCGGAGCGTCGCCGCGCCGCGCAAGCCTGCATCGGCTTCGCGGGCCATGGCCTCCTCCTGCGAGATCCGCGCCGCTGCCGCCCTCTCGGCGGTACGCGCGCGTTGAAGCGCCGCCTCCTTGGCCCGAATGGCTTCCCGCGCCTGAACAGCCTTGCGGGCGTAAGCCCCCGCTTCCGACCGGGCGCGCTCCCAAGCGGCCTCCGCGCCTTCGAGCATGGCTTCGCTTCTGCGCTGTCGCTCCTGGGCCAGGCGCACCATCTCCTGAGCGCGCTTGTGGTCTGCTTGGGCGCGCTGGAACTCGTCACGGGTGAGCGCCCCCCGATCGTGAAGGCTGCGTGCCCTTGCGAACTCGGCGTTCTGATATTCCAGATCGGCCTGTGCGGAGGAGACTTCGGCGCCCATCGCCGCCGCTTCGGCCTTGGCGGCCCGGATGTCGGCTTCAGCGACCGTATGGCCGTGCTGCGCTGCAAGAGCCATCGCGTGTGCTTCGTCGGCTTCGGCCCGCGCCATCCCCAACTCGGCTTGGGCTTGCTCGATCTCCTCGGCCTTCTCGCGCGCCTCCAGAGCAGCGACGCCGACCCCCTCGCGGGCACGAGCGGCGGCGGCACGCCTCATGGCGACCTCGGGATCGGTCAGCGACGTGTCCAACCGGGCCACGAGTTGGCCCTTGGAGACGCGGTCGCCCACGTACACCGGCATCTCGACGATCGCGCCAGACACCCGAGCCACCACATCGTGTTCGACGAACCCAACGGCTTGGCCCGAGTACGAGACCGTCGCACCCAGAGGCCGTGAAACCACCTCGACGAGGTCCACTGTGTGGGTTCCCTCGGGTGCCGGTGTGTTCATTTCCATCGCCTGGGATTCGATGGGCGTCATCGCGCCGGGCCGTCGCAGGTTGTTGACCGCCCAGATCGCGGCGCCCAAGGCCCCGAACAGAAGGAGCAACGAACCGGCCGTTTTGAAGTTGAAGATGCCGTTCCATGCAACGCGCTGGCCGGTCAGTTTCATACGCCAGAAAACAAAAGCCGCAAGGCCGACGACCCCGGTGATCAGGACCGCGCGGCCCCAGGGGAAACCCTCGGAACCCGACGTGTTCTCGCCCGTCCGAAAAGTGGCCACGCCCGATTCGCCGTTTACGGTCACTGTGACTTCGTAGAGCCCCGCCATCGAGAAAACGGCAGGCACCAGATAGACTCCGGGCGAGCCCTCGGGCCGAGCGGGTTGCTCTCGCTCCCCCATGTTCATTCCGGGCATGCTCGCGATAGCCCGAACCTCGGCGCCCTCCACCGGCTTGCCCGAAGCATCGGCCACCGTGACGACCAGATTCGCCTTTCCAATGGGAATCACGGCGGGGTCGGTCACGACTTCGATGCGGAACGAGGATGTTTGGATGCTGGCCGCCCACGAACAGAGAGCGGCAAGGACCAGAAAGATCGAAAGCAGGGTTCGCATTGGGGTCACTCGGAACAAGCGGGTCGCATGCGGGAGGGAGGGACTGAGAGCCGTTGGATTCATGGGACCTCCGGAGTACTCAAGCCGGAGGCGCGCTCGAGGCGCGCCAAAGCGAGTCGGTGTTCAAAGAGGGCTTGCGCCAGGGCCAACCGCCCATCGGCGACAAGGCTGAGGCCGTCGAGTTGCTCCAGGAGGATTCCCCGGCCAGCCTCGACGCGCAGTCGGACGACCTCGTAGGCGGCCTCCGCCGAGGCGACCGACGATCGCGCGGCCTCCACGTCTTGAGCCGCCGTCTGGAGGTCCAGCCAAGCCTGACGCACCTGGGTCTCGACCTCGAGCCGCATGGCGCGCAACATGGCGGTTTCGCGGTCCAGCATGGCCCGCATCGCCGAGGTCATCGCCCGACGTTCGCCCCCGTCGTAAAGGGGTAGGGTCAGGACCACCCCGAAGGTGGAGCCACGCATCATCGGGTCGCCAGAAGCGTCCGCCATCGCCTGGCCGTAGACCTGAGGGCCGGATCGCGCAGCGGCAGCCCGGACTTCGGCCTGAGCGGCCGCGACCATCGCTTGGGCCGCCATCACCAAGCCCCGTTGCTTCAACGCGTTGGCCAAGTACTCGTCCAACGTCAACGAGGCCTCGACCAGGGCAAGGGCACCCACGGTCGGGCGGGGGGAACCCGGTTCGCCGCCAATGGCCTGCTGAAGGGCGATGAGCGCCTTGTCCCGGGAGTTCTGCGCTGCTCGCACGTCGCGCTGAGCCATCAAGGATTCCGTCTGAACGCGCAGGACGGAGGCCTGGAGGTCCTTGCCTTCCTCGAATCTTGCCCGAGTGGTCCGCAGCATCTCCTCCACAGCCTTCAGGCGGGCCTCTTGCGTCACGACGCGCTCCTGCTCCAACAGCGCGGTCAGGTAAGCCTCCTTGACCACCAACATCGTCTCGGCGATGACCTCGCCAACCCCGCCTTCCATGGCCGTCGCCCGGGCCTTGGCGGCGGCGGATCGAGATTCCAAGAGACCTCCCGAATAGAGAGGCATCATCAGCATGAGGTTGCCCACGGTCGTGCGTCCAGCCGGCATCGCCATGGTGGTGTCCGGCATGCCGCCCATCGTTTGGAGCGTCGCACCGTTGCGCGAATCGGCATAGAACCCGTTGCCGGTCAACTTGGGACCGAGGTTGCTTTGCGCCGCTCGCCACTCGCCGACTTTGGATCGAGCTTCTGCTTGCGCCGCCACGATGGAAGGCGCCTGACGGCGTGCGGTCGAAAGCGCCTCTTCAAGGGTGAGGCCGGTCTGCGCAGACGCGAGACCCGGCACGAGTGCGAACCAGAGAAGTGATTTCATGGCAGGTCCTCGACGACGGTCAGCGCCCGCCGCCAGGCGTCTTCACGAGCCCGATCGTATCGAGCCGACAACTCGGAGTAGCCCTGCAAACTCGTCCGAAGGCCCTCGACCGAGCCCGGACGCTTCGGAAGATCGCTCGAATGACGTTGCATCTCGGCCTCAAGGGCCTCGCGTTCGACGCGCCAAGCTTCCGCGATCCGTTCGATCTCATCGCGTTGCGCGGGCGTCAGAGGGCGTGCAAGCAGGTCCTGAGGTTCGGGTTTGACCAAGGGGGGCGGCGTCTGAGGAGACTTTGCCCGCTCGCGCGCGGCTAGGATGTTCGAGGGCTCGTCGAGGGGGCGCGGAGCCCACAGGAACACGCCGACGGACGCCACGATGGCGAGGCCCAGACCAGGGCCGACGACAAACTTACCGAGTCTCACGGGTGCCTCCAAGGCGAGTCCGTGTAGGGATGGTGACGATCATGGCAACTCGCAAACGGTTGTGCCGCCAGACGCCGCGCGTCAGGCGGAAGGACGAATCCTAAGCCGTAGGAGGAGCGCGCAAGGGATGTCCCGACGAGTCCGGGCCTCGAATGCGAATCGCCTGACGACCGGTCGCGTTCGCGTAGCCGTGCGTCAAAGGCTCATGGACAGCGATGGGGGTCGGACACGCCGGCAAGCCCGGGTTGTGCGGAGTCGGCGCGGAGAGCCAGGTGTTTTCGTCGCTTGGGCCAGACGAAGGGCTCCACTCGCAACCGCAACCAACACCAGAAGTCTCTTGGACTTGGGTGGCTTTGGTGCCACAGCACGGGGCGTCTGCCTCCAAGCGTTCGCAACACTTCTTCGAACAAGTCGCTGCCGGGCCGGCGAGGCGCGTGGCACCACCGATCGCCGTCGTCGCAAGACAGACGGCGACTAGGAGCCAGTGGACGACAAAGGTCTTCACGCCTGCACTCAGTATAGCACGGTTAGGCGCAACGCGCAAGGCCTACCCAACCGGCTATCATGGAGGTGCGGATGAAGCGCTCACCAACAGTTGTCGCGTTCTTGGCAGCCAGTCTCGCCTCATTGGCCGTGATGGGTGCGATCGCCCTCGGTTCCGGCTCGTTCGACCGCTTCGACAGACCCCTCGCCGCGTATGCCGCCGCGACGGTGTTTGCCGCCTTTGCAGTGGTCTATCGCTACGCCATGTGGATCCAGCGTCCTCCCACGTGGCGCTACTTCCTCGCCGGGTGGAGGCTGTTCCTACGCCCCGGCCGCATCCTTCCCAACATCGCAAAACTGGCGAAGCTGCTCTGGCTCAACATCGTGGCGCAGCGGTTCATCGAACGGCGCAGCCCGAAACGGTGGTTGGCTCACATGTGCTTGGCTTGGGGGTGTTTGCTGGCGTTCGCCATCACGTTCCCGCTCAGTTGGGGCTGGGTGCAGTTCGGCGTTGGGGAAGGCGGGCGCTATGTGGTCGAGTTCATGGGGATGCGGCAGTTCGAGTTCCCGCCCCATAGCATCGTTGGCTTCCTCTTCTTCAATGGACTCAACATCAGCGCCGTCTTGGTGCTGGTCGGGGTTGGGTTGGCCATGCACCGTCGTCTGTTCGAGTCCGGTGCTCAGGCCGTGCAGTCGCTGGCCGCCGACCTGTTGCCCCTGTTCCTGCTGTTCGCCGTTTCGGTGACGGGCCTGATGCTGACTGCGAGTTACAAGCTGATGGGTGGCGAGAACTTCTCGTTCCTGTCGCTCGTGCACGCGTTCACTGTGATCGTGTTGCTGCTTTACATGCCCTTCGGCAAGTTGTTCCACGTGATCCAGCGCCCGGCGCAACTCGGCGTGGCGTACTACAAGGAGGAATGCGCCCGAGGGCCCCAGGCCGTGTGCCCGCGTTCGGGTCAAGCGTTCCAAGCTCGGCTCCACCATGACGACCTGGTCGCTGTGATGAAGGAACTGGGCATGGACTTCGGGTCCCACCAAGACCTCTCGCCGCAGGAAAAACGCAAGCTGATCGCCATCAATCAGGCCGCCCTGATGAGCGATCGGCAGCCGTTTGTCGGCTGATCACTCGCTGGCGTCCATTCGGCGGATGCCCAACAGCATCCAGATGTTGACTGCAAGGATCGCCACGCTTACGGCCGCGCCGGGAACCGCCATCTCCTTCGCGCCGCCGCCGATCTGACCTTCCAACACGCTCACAAAGAGCCACAACTGCAACAAAACCAGCACGAGTTGGAAGAGCATGAGAGCGACGAACACAGTGGACTTCTGGCTCCTGCGTTCGCGATGCACGCGGTCCTTCACGCCTCGCCCCCGTGACGCACCCCGACGGCGTAGACGTCGCCTTCGCGCACCTCGAGCATGATCTGCGGCAAAGGATGGGGCGGGGGACCTTGAAGCACGCTGCCATCCTTGGCCGAAAACGCACCGTTGTGACAGGGGCAGTACAGCCGGTCCTTGTCGGATTGGTACTCGACGGGACAGGAAAGATGGGTGCAACGCTGAGAGAACGCCACAAATGAGCCGTCCTCGCGCCGAATGAGCAGGCAGATATCTTGTGGCCTCGGATATCGAAACGCCAAGGACCCGCCGATCGCGATCGAGTCCGCGCTGGCCAGCCGCACCGCCTCGAAGGTGCGCTCGCCTTTCGGAATCGCCGCCCAAGCCGCCATGCCGACGGAACCCGCCGCCAGACCTCCGCTCGCCAACGTCATGAACTTGAAGAACTCGCGGCGACTGACGTAATGGTCCTCTTCCCAGTCGATCGGAAAGTCCTGTCGCAAGCGGTCGTTCATCGGTCGGTCCTCGTGTTGGTCAGCAGGTCCGTCTTGCGGACCACGGCATCGGGGCGAACGGTCAGTTGGCGCGTTCCGGCCGGAACCATCAGGCTCACCTTGGTGGTGATGGTGCGTTCGCCAAAGACGAAGGCGTTGATGGGCGACCCTTGGCGTTCGGCAATCTCCTCGGGCGTCCCATAGAAGAGGGCTTGGGAGGGACACACCGTGGCACACATCGGCTTCTTGCCGACCGACGTCCGGTCGTAGCACATGTCGCACTTCATCATCTGGTCGATCGCCGCGTCGTACTTCGGGACGCCGAACGGACAAGCGAAAACGCAGTTGGTGCACCCGATGCACCTCGGCTTGAGCGAGCTCTGGACGACGCCGTCGGAGGTTCGCTTGATGGCGTCGGCCGGGCAGACGGCGGCGCAAGCCGGCTCGTCGCAATGCATGCAGATGACGGGCGTGGTTTGCACCGTGTCCCCCCGCTGGATGGTCTCCAGATGGATCATGGACACTCCGGCGTGGGTGTCGCACTCGGCGCAGGCCTGCACGCACGCGTTGCATCCGATGCACCGGCTGGGGTCAATGTAGAATCGTCGCTCGCTCATGGTCCCGAACCGCTCCAGAATAGCGCATCGAGACCCACGAAAGGTGCTCCGACGTTGACCCAGGCCCCCTTTTCAGCCTATCATGGGTCATGGCCCGACTTCCTGTTCCCGCCGAAACCCTCCAGGCCCAGTTCGGACCCCATCTGAACTACCAGCCCCCGGGCGGTTGGCAAGCCCGCGGCGAGCCCACCAAAGTTGTCAAGACTCACTGTTGCTTTTGCGGCCAGCAGTGCGGCATCCAACTCAAGGTCCGGGACAACAAGGTCATCGGGTTCGAGCCCTGGGAGGAGTTTCCGTTCAACCGAGGCAAACTATGCCCCAAAGGCGTGAAGCGCTACATGCAGGGCAATCACCCGGACCGGTTGCTCAGCCCGCTGAAGCGAGTCGAGGGCGTCGGCTTCAAGCCGATCGGTTGGGAGGAGGCCCTGGGCACAACGGTTCAGGCCATCCAGCGGATCCAAGCCGAGCATGGCAAGGATGCCGTGGCCGTTCTCTCGGGCGTTTCGCTGACCAACGAGAAGAGCTATCTTATGGGAAAGTTTGCACGGGTAGCCCTGCAAACAAGCGAGCTGGACTATAACGGACGGCTGTGCATGGTCAGCGCCGGCACGGGCAACAAGAAGGCGTTCGGCATCGACCGTGCCGCCAACTATTGGGAAGACATTCCAAAGGCCGAGGTGATCCTATGCGTGGGCACCAACGTCGCTGAGTGTTCGCCGATCACCACCGATTACATCTGGCGGGCGCGCGACCGTGGCGCGAAGCTCATCATGATCGACCCGCGAGTGACGCCGCTCGCTCGCACGTGCGATCTCCATCTGCCCGTGCGGCCGGGGACGGATTCCGCCCTCCTCACCGCAATCCTGCGGGTGCTGATCGAGGAGGGCTTCGTCAACGAGTCCTTCATCGCGGATCACGCCAGCGGCTGGGAAGAAGCCAAGGCGAGCGCCCTCGCGCAATCGCTGGACGAGGCGGCGCGCATTAGCGGCGTCCGGCTCGAAGACATTGTTGCGGCAGGACGGCTGTGGGGCGGCGCCAAGACTTCCTTTCTGCTTCATGCGCGGGGCATCGAGCACCATACTAAGGGCGTGGACAACGTGCTCGCCTGCATCAATTTGGTGCTTGCAACCGGACGACTGGGCAGGGAAGGCTGTGGCTATGGCACCATCACGGGTCAAGGCAATGGTCAGGGCGGTCGCGAACACGGCCATAAATGCGATCAGCTGCCAGGAAACAGGGATATCACGAATCCCGAACATCGCGCCTACATCGCGGGTGTCTGGGGGATTCCAGAATCCGAGATGCCTGGCAAGGGACACACGGCTCAGGAGATCATGGAGCTGATCCACGACCGGAAGATCAAAGCCCTGATCTCGATCTGTTTCAACCCATTGGTTTCGCTGCCGGACGGCAACTTCACGCGCGAAGCCCTGTCGCGGTTGGAGCACTACACCGCCATCGACTTCTTCCTCAACGAGACCGCGCACCATGCCGACATCGTCCTCGCAGGCTCGCTGCACGAGGAGGAAGAGGGCACGAGCACAAGCGCAGAGGGCCGCGTGATCCGCATCCGCAAGGCTGTGGACCCCCCGGGAGACGCGCGAGCGGACACGGCGATCATTCTGGATCTGGCCAAGAGACTCGGTCGCGGTCAGTACTTCCAGTACGGGTCTTCGGGGGACATCTTCAACGAACTTCGTGTGGCCAGCAAGGGTGGAACCGCCGACTACTACGGCATCACATACGAGCGCATCGAAAACGAGATGGGAGTGTTCTGGCCCTGCCCCGAGATCGGCCACCCCGGGACGCCTCGCCTGTTCGAAGACCTGAAGTTCCACACGCCGGATGGCAAGGCCCACTTCCACGCGACTCCCTATCGCCCCTCGGCCGAAGAACCCGACGAAGAGTATCCGGTGATCCTGACAACGGGCCGCATTGTATCGCAATACCTGAGTGGCACCCAGACCCGGCGGATCGGAGGGTTGATAGACATCTGCGCCGAGCCCTATGTCGAAATCCACCCGACTTTGGCGGCCGAGTATCAGATTGGAGACACCGACTGGATCAAGGTCGAAAGCCGCCGTGGATCGGTGGTGCTGCGCGCCAAAGTCGTCACTACGATTCGCCCCGACACGGTGTTCATCCCATACCACTGGCCCGGGAAGCGGTCGGCGAACAACCTGACGGTCCGCGCCCTCGACCCGCTGAGCAAGATCCCCGAGTTCAAACGCGCCTGCGTCCGCCTGAGCAAGGCCCCCGGCCCCGAAGCACTCGAGCCGCGCGGGACCTGATCGCGCCAACCCCTGAAGGCAAGCTCGTGGCGCATGCGCTATAGTGGCAGTGCTTTGTCCCTCTCGCGAAGGCTCGCTCAGAAGAAGACAACCATCGAAGGTTTGGCGCCGCTTCTCGACGCCTGCCGAGCGGCCGCGCGCCTTCTGGTCGAGAAGCAACCCGCGGGAGTCGACCTGGGACAGTTCGCCTCCCGATTAGACGCGTTGACGAAGCGGCTCGAAAGCCCGCTCACCTTCTGGGTCGTCGGATCGGACCCGCCTCCGGAGTTGGACGCCGCCATAGACGCGTTGGACGTTCCGGCCCGGTTGGAGACCCCTGCGCCAAGGCCCGCAGTCGATCAAACCTTGGTGTTGCGTCGGGCGGCAGGGGAATCCCTCCACAAGACCGCCTTCGTGGTCGGACGAGACAACGCTGCAGACGTGCCGCTGACCGCGAGCCCCCACGTCAGCAAGAGACATCTGCGATTCGAACCAAGCAGCAACGGATGGATGGCAACCGATCTGGGCACGACCAACGGCACCTGGATCGCCTCACCACTGGATGCGGCCCCCGAGCGAGTCGAGCCCAACGTGGCCACGCCCGTAGCAAGAGCCACCCGGTTCATCTTGGGCGGAGAGCCGGGCCTGGCGGGTGCCGTGGAATTTGTGGTCGAACCCCGCGATCGAGACAAAGGAGCCGAGCCCGATGTGCTCGTTCTCTGCGGCCTCCGGCCGTCCCTCGATGCGCTTCGATTGGCGGAGAGCAAGCCCGAGATGCCCATCCTGCTGTGCGAAGGAGCCACCATCCCCGACGAACTCGCACTGGGAAGGCACATTGGCGAGTGGGGAGAGGACGCCGAAATCTGGCTGCAAAGGGCCGTCGCGATAGGCACGCAGGCCCGAAACTCCAGAGGGCTTGGCGACATCCAAACCCTCCTTCAGGACGTGGCAGCCAACATCGCGAGCGCCGTCGGGGCCCTTGCACGCCAAGCCGAAGCCGACCGGGACTTGATCAAAGCCTCGAAGGCCGATGGCGACAAACTCAAACACCTCTTGGACGATGCTGCAAAGGGGCTGTCCGAGCACCACGCTCGACTGCGAGATGCGGTACGCTCCAAGACAGAAGGTCAGCTGAACCGCCGCATCGCAAGTTCATTGGCTGCCAAAACCGCAGCAGAACTTGCCAAGTATGAGCCCAATTTGGCCATGCCATGTGATTTGGATCTGGGCGTGGTCAGATTTCAGTGTATAGGGCAAGTCACCGGAAGAATCACCGAATTGTTGCAGCACATGACCGAGGAGTGGGGAACGAGCGTTTGGATGTCCCTTGCGGATCGCCGACAAGCTCAAGTGGTGCGGCTTTGCGAAACAATCGGCAAGATTCCTGGAGCGAAGGCTGATTGGGTCCCCTCTTTCGAGCGGGAACGGGAAGTGGGTCCCAAAGTCGTCCGCCGCATCCTGGCGCAACCCGTTGTCTTCAGCGACACGATCACCCTGGAGCACAGAAACCCGATCATTTCCATATTGCGAAGCGCACAAAACACGATCATGCTCTTGATGATGGGCATGTTCCTAGGTGCAAGAGTGGGTTTGTTGGGCCGAAACGAGATTACTCTTTGGCTTCAGCAACATGACAAGCAGGTGATGTCCCTCTTGGTCGTGTTGTTGGTCGTGGCGTTCATTTCACACTTCAAAGGTGTTGCCAAGACCGTCCGAGCCGCCATTCAGAAGGATGCCGAAGCGATACTCGGCTATTGGATTTCCGCCATCCAAGACGACCTGGAGACACGGTTGGAGCATCACGCCAAGGAAGTCAAGGCGATCCTGGACACCCGAGTGGCGCGAGCCGTTGATTCGGCGAACTCACAGGCGGCAGAAGCTGTCTCGGCGGCTCAGACGCGCATTTCGGAGACGGGCTCCCGCATTCGGCAACTCGAAGCCTATGCCGAAGGCCTGCAAGTCATGGTGCGCACGCTACCCTCCTGAACGCTTCGGCATGGCCAAGTGGTCGGGGGGAATGGCGTAAAGGCCGATGCCCTCCGCGTCGGCAATGGCAAGGAACTTGCCATCGGGTGACCACGCCATGGCTCCCGCTGTAACCGGCAGCTCAAGCATCTTCACACGGGCCCATACGTCGAAGATGAGCACCTTCTCCATGCAGTCTACAGCGAGTCTTCTTCCTTCGGGAGCCCAAGTCATGGTGAATACGGTGTCGCTGAGAGAGAACGTCGTATGGGTACCTTTGTTCAGGTCGAAAACAACAAGCTGGGGCGGATCCAGTCCCACGGCGAGCATTCCTCCAGTCGGGGAGTAAGAGAGATGGCCCGCATACCCGCCCCCTTCTTCGCGAAGAGTCTTGCGGACGGCCAACGAGTACTGATCGCGGATCGCAACCAAGCCCGACGCATGGCCGGTAGCGATCGTCGCGTCCGGCGACCAGTCCATCGCAGTGGTCTCGCCCAGATCGTGCTGGGCGATCTGGTTTCCAGTGATCGGGTCCATAAACCGAAGGAGGCCGTCGGCGCCCAGGGTGGCGATCTTCTCATCTTGGAGCGGAGACCAGCGCGCAACCAACACGATTTCGTTGGATGGGGCGGACACCGAGATTTGCTCGCGAGTGTAGAGGTCGTGGACCCAGACGCGGCCGTCGGTTGTGGTAGTCAGCAACCGGTTCCCATCCCGAGACCAAGACATGGCGGACACGCCGGAGCCCAAGCCTCCGGAAAGCGGTGTCTGGCGCTCCGCTTGCGGCATGGTGAAGAAGACGGCTTCTCCGAGTTCGTCCCCAGCAGCCAGCACGTTGCCCCGCGGATGCCAAGCAAGTTGGGAAACCGAGTACTCGGGAATGACCCGCGTCGGCTTGTTGGGAGGTGGGGCGTCCAATGGCTCGCCGCACTCCTTGCAAAACTTGTCCTTGGGCGTCTGTGCCCGGCATGACGGGCAAGAAACCATGGTCTCCTTGGCAGGTGGGGGCGTCTTTTTGGGGGGTGCGGCTTTGCTCCGCGTCGTTTTGGTTTGTGCCTTGGGCAACACCTTGCCACAATAGGGGCACTTGGTCGCCGAAGCGGGGATGCTTTTCTTGCAGAACGCACAGGATTTGCGCACGGTCTGGGCCATCGCCGTCGGCACCCCGGAGGGCAGCCAACCCGGCCCACCCAGCGCGAACAGCGCCAACGCACCAGCCACGACCACCAAGAGCCAGCGAAACTTCATTCCGCTATTCTAGCGCGGGGTGGACGACGCTGCCAACAGCGACTCACCACTTGTAGTCGCACCGCGAGTTCTGGCAGTTGTTTGCGTTGCTGACGGTCCAAGTGCCGCACAAAGGACACTGTTTGTCCAAAGGAGAACTCACGACGATTTCGGAAACAGGCTCGCTGAGCGTCTCGCGGCCGACCTCTCGCCGTTCCTCCGCGCTCACTTCGTAGGTCACGCGGGCTCTGCCGAGCGTTCCGGGGCGCTCGACGCGCGACTCGCCATCCTTCATGAGGTCGTCATAACGCTTCTCGGTCGTGTACGGTACGTCTTCTTCAACGACCTCGGTCCTTGTCTGCGCCGCCGCCAACGGAGGCAGGCCCACCAGCGTCCGCATCATCGGGTTGAACCAGCACAGGCTTCCCAGGCCGACGACGGCGACGGCCAGCAACGCCCCGACCGGGCTCCGCTTGGCGGGAGCCGGCGCAACGGGGAAGGGCGTGGCCGGGGCGGCGGGCTTGGGCGTCTTCGCGCCGGACGAGGAAGGCACGGGCGTCGCGCCGGCGCCCTCCCGCAACTCGCGGATCATGGCGGCGGCGTCGGCGGGGCGGCGGTCGGGTTTCTTCTCCAACGCGCGTTCCACGGCCCGGCGCGTGCGCTGCGAAACGCGGTCGGGCAGTTTCGGTACCGGACGGTCCGTGTGCATCCGAAGCACCACCAAAGGCGTGTCCGCCTTGAACGGCACGTCCCCCGTCAGCATCTCGTAGAGCAGGATCCCCACGCTGTACAGGTCGCTCGAAGGGCCGGCCGTCTTGCCCTCGGCCTGCTCCGGGCTCATGTACGCCGGAGTGCCGATCATCGAACCCGTCCCCGAAAGCGCCGTCCCCGCGCTCGCCCGAGCGATCCCGAAGTCCAGCAGCTTGGCCACCCCGCCCGGACACAGCCGCACGTTCCCGGGCTTGATGTCCCGGTGGACGACACCCTCCCGGTGAGCCGCCGAGAGCGCTTCCAGAACCTGGCAGGCCACCTCGACGGCCTCGGCTTCGGGAAGAGGGCCGCGCGCCAGGCGCTCGGCCAGCGATTCGCCACCGAGCAGTTCCATCACCAGGTACGGCCGGCCGTCGTCCCAGCGGCCCGTGTCGGTCACGCGCACGATGTTGGGGTGGTCCATCCGCGCGATCAGACGGGCCTCGCGCAAAAACCGCTCCACGGCCTCCGCGTCGTCCGCCAGATGCGCGTGAAGAAACTTCACCGCCACGTCGCGGTGAAGACCCTGGTGGTGCGCCTTGTGCACCACCCCCATCCCGCCAGAACCGATCTTCTCGCCGAGAACGTAGTTGTTCATCCTTCCCTCGCGACGGCCACCAGGACCGTCGAATGATCGCGGCTGCCGCGTTCGATCGCGTCGGCGACGATGGTGTCCGCCGTGGCTCTCGGGTCTAAGCGCGCCGCGTGCAGAATCGCGTGCATCCGCTGTTCGTCGACGAATTCGCTGACGCCGTCGGAGTAGAGCAGGAACACGTCGCCATCTAACCGCTCGACTTCGTGGATCGCCACTTGGTCCGCGACGAGTTCCATCCCGGCGCCCAAGCAGCGCGAGAGGATGTGCGCCAGGTGGTGGCCTTTCGCCCGGTTCTCTTCAACCAGGGCCTCGAAGTCGTGTTCGGCCGAAGGCTCGACGATCGCCAGGTGGTCGGAGGTCAGCCGATAGACGAAGTCGCCGCGGACGAGCAGGGCCCGCGAGTCTCCCAGATGGGCGACGATGGCGCGCGTCTGGTCGAGCACGACGGCCACGACCGTGCTTCCCATGGCCGCCTCGGGGTTGGTCGTCCGCTCGACGATGGTCTCGTGCGCTCGGAAGATCGTCTCCTTGAGCCAAGCGCCCCACGGGGTTCGGGCCTGTTCGAAGGATTCGATCAGTGTGGAGACGGCGATCTCGGCGGCGGTTGCGCCGTCGGCGTGTCCGCCCATGCCGTCGGCAACGACCAAGAGCGCCTCGCCGGTGGGACGTCGCGTGAAGCCCGCCCGATCCATGTTGGGTTTGGCGCTTCGCCCTTGGCTGGTGGCGACGTGGCAGGCTAGATCAAAGCCCATTGGGGTTCGCGCCTCCGGTCGCATTGGTCGGCGGGTTCGCCTTGGGCGGCTCGACGGGGGGCTTGGATGGCTGCTGCTTTGCCTTTGCCTCGTTCTCCCTGTCCTTCTCCCGCATTTCCTGCGCCTGCCGATCAAAAATGGCTTCCCTTTCGGCAGCCAGTCGCCTCTGTTCCTCGGCCGGAGTGCTGACTTTGGGTGAGGTCGAACCTTGAACCTCGGTGCTCTTGCCGGGCACGGACGGCTTGAAGGTTGTGTTCGGACGGCGTTGCTCGGTTTTGATCTTGACGGTCTGCGTCTTCTCGACCTCGGTCGCGGCCTCCTTGAACGTCCACTGGTGCGAGAACGAGGCCGAGTGCTTCTGGGTAGCGATGGCGAACTCCAAGTCGAGGTTGGCGACGGCGTCCTTCTTGTCGACGGGAGGGGCGCAAGTCGCTTCAAACGCGTACAGGTCGTCCCTCAGCTTCGTCCACTCGACCTTGCCGGTTGCCGCGTTCGAGCCCAACATGTCAATGCGGTGAGTTGGTTGGGCGTCGAACGTGCCGCCCTTGGCCAAGAGTTTGCCTTTGAGCTTGAGCTGGGTCGTGGTGCCGTCGTAAACGGTTCCCTCGGACTCGGCGTCGAGCGCGTAGTCGGTCACGTTTGTTGGCGTTGTTGGAACGCCCGCAGGCTTGGGGCGCAGCAAAACCCCAGCGGCCACGATCGCCGCAAGCCCAACGACGACGGCGGCGATGAGCCCCACACGACTCGGTCGCGCCTTGGCGGCAGGTACCGGAATGCCGCTCACCCGGACCCACTCGTGCGCCCTGGGCCGGTCGTCAGGGTCGAAGTCGCGGAATCTCGGCGGTTTGAACTGGGTTTCGCTCTTGGGCATCGCTACCTCCGGACGGTGTCGCTCGGACCCACAGGTGGCTGACCACCCAACTCTACCGTGAGCCGAATGTCGCCGAACTCCACGACGTCGCCGTTCTTCAAACGCGTCGGTCCGGTGACTCCGGTTCCATTCACCCGCGTGCCGTTGGTGCTGCCCGTGTCCTCGACCATCGGCAGCCCGGATTCCAGGTACAAGCGCCCGTGCTTGCGAGAGACCGACTGGTCGGGCAATACCAAGTCGCACGAGCCGCGACCAACCGTGACGGATTCTTTGACCTCGCATCGGATCGGTTGCCCCGGAGCGATCTCGCCCACTACAGTAAAGGTGCTTTGGGCTGGTGCGCGGGCAACCGTGGCTTCGTCGTCGCTGGTTTTCGTGGGCTCGTCTTGGCCGGCGTTGGGTGTGGTCATCGGCGCCGAGTCCATCCTCATCAGCCGGACAGTGACCCGGTCCGCTGCCAACTGGATCTTCTCGCTAAGGCCGTGCGTCACACCGGGGTGTAGTTGTTCCGGGATGGGCTGCGACAGGTCGAGCGAACCCGACTTCAACTTGCCGAGCACGCGTCGGTAGCTCGCGAACATGATCGAACCAAGGACGATCAGGGCCACCAAGGAGATGGCTGGGGTGAGCACCATCCAACGGGGAATAGACTCGTCGGTGATGGTTTCCATGCCGTTCCCCGTCGGGTACGTCACGGTCACCTTGTAGTAGAACGGGATCCCCCCGGCAGCCTTGACCGCAAACACATATTGGTCGGAGAGTCGCTTTCGGGCCTCGGTCACGATCTCTCGGGATATCGAATCCACTTCGCTTTCGCTCGGCGTTGGGCGGTTTGCGCCACGGGAGGACGTGGCTTGAGTCTCGAGTAGCGCGTTGGACGCGTTGCCCGACTGGAAGAGATAGATCGGTACAGCGTCATCGGCTCCGCGGCGTGAAATGGACCCCGCACGACTCGATGGACCGGAAATCACAAATATGGATGGTCGAAACTTGTCCAATTCGTAGGCTCGGCTCAGGGCGGCACCCGTCGCCTCGATGACCTGGCTCTCGGTTCCCGTTTCGGGTTGCACGGCGCGGATCGCCTGGGCCGCGGTCAGAGCGTTTGTCCACTCGCCGCCCGCCCGCATTCCGGAGGGCGCGGCAAGAATCAGGTGGACCATCTCGTAGTCTTTCGCCGACGTCATGTGCGCGATCCCTGCGGCGAGTTGCTTCCGCGCCTCGAACGCGTCGTCGCGTTGCACGTCCAGAACGATCACCGCCGCGAACTTTCGGTGCTTGTTGAAGCCCTCGTCCGAAAAAGCGACGATCTCGGCAGGTTGGCCGTTGATGGCGACCTGAAACCGCTCCCGCGGAATGCCGCTCAGAAATCGGCCCTCTTGGTAGGGAGAAACGTAAACGTGCAGCACGTTGTCTTGGCGTTGGGGCTGGACCCTCATCTTGGAAGTCTCGGGAGCCGCTTGCGTCAGCGTCGAACTCGCCAAGCCGAGCAGGACGAGCACTCCAAGGAACGACTTTGGGATGCCGATTGTGGTCCTCATGATCACCATCCAAACGTGACGGAGAACTGAATACGACGGATTGGGTTGTGTTCCTGCACCCGAAGTTGTATCCTAAGAGTCCATGATCTGGGTTCTTGGCACCGCGATGCTCCTCGGACTTCAGGGCTCGGCCGCGCCCGCGCCCCAGGTTGCACCCATGATGGACCTCGCTCAGGGGCAGACCAAGAGGGTGACCTGCCCCTCGTGCAAGAAGTTGGTTTCGCAGGGCAAGTTCTGCACGTCCTGCGGCAAGCCGCTCAAGCAAACCAAGAGCGAGCCCCCTCCTCCCCCTCCCTCGGCGTTGGTCGAGTGTCCGACCTGTGGGACTCGGGGCCCCAAGTCCCGGTTTTGTTCCAAGTGCGGGCACGACTTCGAGCGCGAGAAGACGCTTGGCGAGGTGCGCGTTCGATTGTCCGGTGCATGGTCGGATTACCACACGGCAGCGTATGGCGAGGCTCTGGCGAAGCTCGACGAGGCGCTGCGCCAGCGACTGACCGGGCAAAGCGAGGAGTTCTGCGAAGCGCACACCCTGCGGGCGCTGTGTCTCATCCGGCTCGACCGGTTGGCGGAAGCCGATCGCGCGTTGGTCGCCGCCGCTGCCCATCCCGCGCCTAAAGCAAGTGCGTTTTCGATCGGTATCGCCTTCTACTTCGCCCCCGCCCGAGTCACCGAGGCCCAGCGGTGGTTCGAACTCGCCCTGGAACACGACCCCAAGAGTCCCAACGTCCTTGAGTGGCTTGGAGATTACTACCAGCACCGCGCCAGCGACCCGGCCAAAGCCGAGGCGCACTACCTTCGGGCGATCGAGATGGAGAATCACACGGGAAACCCCCATTGGGCTCTCGCGAGGATGCTTCGAGATCAAGGTAAGTTCAAAGAAGCCATCGCCCAATTGGAGGAGGCGATCGCGAACCACGATTCAACCTCGACCGCTTACCGCAACGAACTGGGTTATGTGCTCTATCGGAACGGCGAATCGGGGCGCGCGGAGGAGGCGTTGCGGGAGTCCATTCGCCACGAAGAAACGGGCACAGCCAGACTCTATCTGGCCTATGTTTTCGAAGGGAAGGGCGACCACGACGCGGCCGAGGCCGCCTACTTGCGGTCCCTAGAACTGTCCAAGGACATCATGGCTCTGTGCGAATATGGGAACTTCCTTTCCATCCATCGCAAGAAGCCCGTCGAGGCCGAGGCCAAGATGCGGGAGGCCCTGAGAATCAACCCCAAGTTCGCGCACGGCTACAAGCGGCTGATCCAAATGTTCGAGCGAGACGGTAAACCCGAATCGGCGGCAGCGGTCCGCACTGAAGCGGCGAACAACGGAGTCAAGCTCGATTGAACTACGTTCTCGGCGAGAAGATCGGTTCTGGCGGGATGGGGGTGGTGCACAAGGCGCACCACCAGGGTCTTCACCGCGACGTGGCGGTTAAGTTTCTGCACGCGCATCTGGCGGACGACTCGGAGGCCGTGGAGCGGTTTTTGCGCGAGGCCCGTCTGATCGCGCGGATGGACCACCCCAACATCGTCCGCGTGACCGACACGGGCCGCTGGGACGACGGCCGGCCGTACCTGGTGATGGAACTGCTCGGGGGCGAATCGCTGGCCGAGCGCCTGGCGCGCGGCCCTCTTCCCGAAGCCGAGGCCGTCGAGGTGGCCTGCCAGGTTCTGGAAGCGCTCTCGGCGGCTCACCGGGAGGGCGTCGTCCACCGGGACATCAAGCCCGGTAACGTGCGGCTGTGTCCGGGCGGGGTGGCCAAGCTGCTGGACTTCGGGATCGCCCGTGCGAGCGCGGGGACGGCGCTTTCGGGGACGGGTTCGATGATCGGCACTCCGGCGTACATGAGCCCGGAGCAGGCGGAGGGCAAGACGGCCGGCCCTTCGAGCGACCTGTACAGCGTGGGGATCCTGCTCTACGAGATGCTGACGGGGGACGTGCCGTTCAAGGCGGAGACGCCTTTGGTGGTGCTTCGGATGCACACGGACCGTCCGGTACCGAAACTGCCCGACCGCGTTTCGAAGCGCACGCGCCGGGCCGTGGAACGCGCGTTGGAGAAGAAACCCGACCGCCGCCCCGCCGACGCCGCCGCCATGATCCGCGAGCTGCGGAGCGGCCCCACCGCAGAGACCCCACCCAGACCGGTCGTCCAGAAGGTGACGCGGGAGCGAAAGCCGCGAAAGGCCGCCGCGGCAGTCGTCTGCGCACTCGGGGCCTTCTTTGTCACCTACGCGACGCCCGTCTTCGATCCTGTCTGGACGGGTCTGCTCGCCAAGTCGGTGAGGCAAACTCAACAAACCGACCCAACGGAGCAACTGGGACAGAAGACGCGTTTGGTGACCCAACTCAAGAGCAAGACCATCCCCTATCCCACGACCTCGCGAGCCGTCCGGAGACGCACCCCAGGTACGGTGTTGACCCCGGGAACTCCTGGACTGGAGATCGAGCGCACCGAGGTCGTGGTGGGCGGAGGCGGTGATCAGAAGGGAGCGCGGGTCGTAGAGCGGGTGATCGAGCCCAAGCCCGAAGTGGTCGTCCGCGGCTAGCCGCGCGCCTCGACCTGGAACTTGACGCCGCTCGGCCCGACCTCGACCAGGGCGCGCAGCATGGCCGCGATTTCGTTGGAACTCAACGACGTCATGGAGATCAAGCCCGCGAGGTCGGTCACCAACTCCTCCTTACCGTCCAGTCCCTCCCTAAGGCCTTGGAGGAAACCCGAGACCCAGCCGGTATCGCCCGACTTGCCCAGAGAACTTCCCTTGACTCGCAGGTACCCGAGCGCCAACCTTCCGTCCAAGAGGTAATTGCCAGGCGCTAGTGTAGTGTCTCATTAATA
>DDSP01000072.1:526-2956 GCA_002343445.1 Chthonomonas sp. UBA2387 | reverse complement strand
CATTTCGTGCGGGTTTTGTTGTTTGTCGCGACGGCGTAAAGCGGCTTGGCGGCGAAGTCCCGGCACGGCTCGGCGAGCGGAAAGGATCCCGCGCTCTGGCCGTGACCGTCGTAGGTCGAGGGCGAGGGATGAACTCGCCGGGCTACGCGCAGTGAGCCGCGTCGCTTGGGCGGGAGGAGGTTCTGACCGGCACGAGAAGATGTCAGCTCGTGAGCGCCGCGATGACCTCGGGTGGGGCTTGGACCAGTTCGATCAACACTCCCTCGCCGCTGACAGGAAACTCGTCGTTACCCTTCGGGTGGATGAAGCATACGTCGTGCCCGCTCGCCCCGGGGCGAATTCCCCCAGGAGTGAACCGCACGCCGCGAGATGTCATCCAGGCCACAGCGGCGGCAAGGTCGTCCACCCAAAGCCCGATGTGGTTCAGCGGCGGGATGTGCACGGCTGGCTTCTTCTCGGGGTCGATCGGCTGCATTAGATCAACCTCGACGGCAAACGAGCCGGTACCCAGAGCGCAAATGTCCTCGTCGACGTTCTCGGACTCGCTACGAAAGTGGCCTTTGCGATCGAGATCGAAGATGTCCACCCAAAGCGACGCCAGACGCGACTTATCGGGCCCACCGACGGCGATCTGCTGGATGCCGAGAATGCGGAAGGGTCGTTCGTCCATGGTTCGATCCATAACACTACTCGAAGCGGATGATCGGTTGGTCGACGGACAACGTGTCGCCCTTCTTGGCGAGCAACTCGCCGACCGTGGCATCCTGCGCTGCAGTCAGGATGTTTTCCATCTTCATGGCCTCGATCACCGCTAACCGCTCCCCGGCGCGCACCTTCTGGCCAGCCGTCACCGCAATCTCGACAAGCAATCCCGGCATTGGTGATAGCAGGAATCGCGAGAGGTCGGGTGGTGGTTTGTGCGGCATTAGCGAGAAAAGCTCGGCGGCGCGTGGACGCAACACCAATGCCTCGATTTGGGTGCCATTCTGCGAGATGCGAATGCCCAACGGACTCTCCCCACCACCAGAGCCGCTGGCCAGACGCGCTCGCTCGACCTGTGCGGTGAACGGGCGTCCGTTGCAGGTCCCAGTCCCAAGGATCTCGCCCAAGCGAGTGTCGCTCTGAATGTCGTAGCGCTTGCCCTCCACTTCGATCAGAGCGCGACCAAGTGCGGCGTCGAACGACTCCACGAACACATTGTGGTGCTGGTGCTTGCCTTCGCGGTCCAGCAGAATAACGACCAGTTCGGGTTGGTTCCGGGCGTTGTGCCCGTCGAGCTGCCCGCTGATCCCGATGGCCCGCTCACGCGCCTTGCGCCGGACGAAGGCGGCCAAGGCAACCAGGAACAGCGGATCCTCGTGCACCACGTCGGACGCATGGAAGCCATTGGGGTAATGCTCGGCGATGAATCCCGTGTTGAAGTCGCCCGCGACGAACTTGGGGTGGGCGAGCAACGCCGCTTGAAAGGCGATATTGCTGTTGATTCCACGGACCACAAAGCCGTTGAGCGCCTCGCGCATCCGAGCAATCGCGTCGTTCCGGTCTCTACCATGCACGATGAGCTTGGCGATCATCGAGTCGTAGTACATCGGTATCTCGCCACCTTCGTAAACGCCTGTGTCCACTCGAACGCCGCCGCCATCGGACATCGGGCAGGCGGCTTCCAAGTTGGTGGCAGGCGGCATGTATTGCACGAGCCGACCCGTGGATGGAAGGAAGTTTCTGAACGGGTCTTCCGCGTTGATCCGACACTCGATGGCCCATCCGTTGCGCTTGACTTCGGCTTGGGTGATCGGCAGCGGTTCACCCGCAGCGACGCGGATCATGAGTTCCACCAGATCAAGACCCGTGATGCACTCGGTAACGGGATGTTCGACTTGGAGACGCGTGTTCATCTCCAGAAAGTAGAAGCTCTGATCTTTGCCGACCACGAACTCGACGGTGCCGGCGCTTTGATAATCCACGGCCTTGGCCAGAGCCACGGCTTGCTCGCCCATGGCCTTGCGAGTGGCGTCGTTGATGAACGGCGAGGGCGCCTCCTCGATGACCTTTTGGTGCCGCCGCTGGATGCTGCACTCGCGTTCGTTCAGGTAGACCACGTTGCCGTAGGCGTCGCCGAGCACCTGGATCTCGATGTGCCGCGGCTCCTCGATGTACTTCTCGACGAACACACGGTCGTCGCCGAAACTGGCTTTGGCCTCGTTGCGACAACTGGCGAATCCCTCGAAGGCTTCCTTGTCGTTGGTGGCGACTCGGAGCCCCTTGCCGCCTCCGCCTGCGCTGGCCTTGATCATCACCGGATAGCCGATCTGACGAGCGATCTCCACCGCTTGCTCGGGGCCGCCGATGGCCTCGTGGTAGCCCGGAATCGTGTTGACCCCGGCTTCGAGGGCGAGCTTCTTCGAAGCGATCTTGTCGCCCATGGCGGCG
>DDSP01000072.1:241-466 GCA_002343445.1 Chthonomonas sp. UBA2387 | reverse complement strand
TCCGGGGTGGATGGCCTGGGCGCCTGTTTCCTTTGCGGCCGCGATGATCTTGTCTGCCACAAGATAGCTCTCGCGGCTGGGGGCGGGCCCGATGGGCACCGCCTCGTCGGCCAGGTCCACGTGGCGCGCATCGTGGTCCGCATCCGAGTAGACCGCGACGGTAGCGATGCCCATCTTCTTCGCCGTTTTGATGATTCGGCAGGCGATTTCGCCTCGGTTGGCGAT
>DDSP01000072.1:0-172 GCA_002343445.1 Chthonomonas sp. UBA2387 | reverse complement strand
GAGCTTCTTGTCCTTGAGCATCGCGAGCGAACGGCAGATGCGCTTACGGGTTTCGTGGGGCCAAATCACGTCTTCGATGAAGCCGCGCGCGCCTGCGACGAACGGGTTGGCGAAGCGCACTTTGTACTCCTGCTCGCGGGCGGCCAGTTTGGCCGGGTCGCCCTTGTCCTCG
>DDSP01000050.1 GCA_002343445.1 Chthonomonas sp. UBA2387 | reverse complement strand
TATTATTGAGACACATCACTAGGTCCAAATACAGACCTCCTCTCTCGTCCACTTTCCGCAGCTTCTCCTCTACGCCGACCTCGATCCCTCCCATCCGGTCAATGAACGAGATCATGGAATCGAAGTCGAGGACTGCGTGGTCGGTAGCTCCGATGCCGCCCGCGGACAAGAGGGCGTCGGGTCCGTTGCTCTCGTAGACCTCGGCCAGTGTCAGGTCGCCCATCTTCATGCTTGTGGGAAGGGACTCGACGCTGAACACCCGTCTCGAAGGTTCGATGGTCACCAGCAAGACCAAGTCCGCAGTGCCCCAACTCTGTAGGACGACCCGCCTTCCGTGAGCGCTCGACCCTGCCCCGATGAGGAGCACCCGGCGCGTTTCGCCCAGCACTTCGAACGGGTCGGAGCCGCTGACCTCCTGCTTCGCCACCTGGGCGATCACGGGATTCTTGGCAAGAAAGCCCGCTGCGGAAGATGCAATTGCGACCAGCAGGCATCCCCCAATCCACAAGAGACGCTCCGGAGTCACGCCCATCGCTTCACCGGCTTCAGGAACTGGCTGGCGAAACGGTGCCCTTGGACATCGAAGAAGGACTTCTGGAGCAGAACCGTCATGAGAATGGCCTCAGTGACGACCATTATAGGGCCCTGAAGGACAAGCCGAGTTGACATAACCGTCGAACTCGGGCCGTTTGTTGTCCGAAGGAGGCCGGTTGGAGAGGTGGTCGCCAAAAAAAACGATGAATTGGCTGCGCTTCAGAGGACCTCTCCTGCATATAATGGTCGGAACACCGGTGCACCCATGTCGGCAAACGTCACCCTCCTCATCGAAGAGAGCATCGCCAAATTGGGCGAGCTGTGCGTGAAGGCGCAGGAGACCGACGCCCTTCTCGCCGAGATCGAAGCCGCGCTGGATCACACGAGCGGATTGGCTACCGCCGCCGAACACGTGACCGAGGCGCTTGAAGCCGTCGCCATCCGCACAGCGCGTCTGGTGGACGAACTCGAACACCTGATCGCCGAGGCCGAGCGTGCTCTGGCCGAAGCGGGCGAGCGCGCCGAGAGTCTGGGCGAGCGAGTCCAGCAGGCCGCCGACCGAATCGAAGAAGACGTCGAGAACTTGCGACAGCGGTTCGCGGAGGCCACCGAACGCTTCGAGTCGCTGCGAGGCGAAACGCGCGACGCGCACGACGAGCTGCTCCAGCAGTGCCGGGAGTTCCAAGAGGCGGGCCGGCGCGAATTCGACGAAGCTTCGCAGGCCGTGCAGAAGCTGTTGGCGACCACGGCCGAGCAACGCGAAAAGCTCATCCAGGAGGCCGAAGAACTCTCCCAACAGATGGATACCTTCGAAGAGGCCGTCCGCACCGAAATCGAAGAGGCGACCGATGCCTTCGAGCAGTTCGCCGACCGCATCGAAAACCAGCTGGAGGCCATCACGGGCTTTCTGGATGAGACCGAAGGCCGAACGCTGCAGGATTTCGAACGCGAGTACGTGCAGGAGCGGCTGACGGAGATTCTGCGCGCGACGAAGGAATTGATGGAGGCCATTGACGCCTTGGCCGACTTCTTGGAGGGGCCCACCAAGGCCGTCGAGAACAGCCTCGGAGAGGTCCTCGCACCCGTGAAGGAAATCCTTGCGCTCGTTCAGAAGATCGAGCCCGTCATGGACACCATCAAAGCCCTGATCTGACGCCCACCCCTGAATTGCCATGGCCGAACTCACCTTTCCCGAATTCATCGAGGCGATCCAGAACTCGACCGCGGCCGTCGCAACGGCTGATCAGCACTTGGCGATCGCCGAGCAGATGATCGAGGGCGCTGACGAGGCGATTTCCACCGCCGAACAAGCTCGATCCTTGGTGATGGACGAGGCGGACGGCTTCGTCCTCGACGTTGTTTCCAACGCTTGGAACGAGGGCCACTCCAGAATCGAGGACCTGAGCGCTCAACTCGCGGAAGCGGTGGACGCGTGCCGGGAAGCGCTTGGCGAAGTGTCGCAAGTCCTGCTCGCCTTGGACCAGACGATGGCCAAGAACCTGGGCGAACTGTCCCAGGAGTTCCGCGCCTTCCAAGCCGACGTCCGAGCGTTCTTGAACTTCCTGGAGCAGGAGCAGCGGGAACTGGTCCAGGCCTCCGACCAGTTTGCACGTGAAGCGGGTCGTCTGGAAGATGCGGTGGAGGCCTTCGCAGCCGAACTCGAACAGGGCATGGACCGCTTCCGCTCGGAGGTCGAGCAGCGGCACCAGCAAACCTTGGATCGCGTCAGTCGAGTCCTCCTGGACCACGTGACGCAGAAGGAACCCGACCTCATGGATAGGGGGTTCGACACGTTCCGCGACCTTGGCGAGAGGTCTTACCGGTCGTTCGAGGACGAATCGCGGGCGCTAGGCGACGAACTCCAACAACGCCTTGAGCAGATCATGGAAGAGGTCGGCCGCCATGTCGAAACCACGCTCAAGCGAGAAGTGGAAGACCGATTCGACGAATTGATCGAAGATGCGATGGAAGCACTCATCAAGGAAGTTGCCGAGTGTCTGGTCCAGATGGGCGTCGGTGCCCAAATCAGCGCCGCCATCGCCCCGGCCATCCCGCTGATCGTGGCTGCGCAAAAGGCCGCTATGGTCCTCCGTATGGGAGTCAAGGCCGTTGACGCCATTTTCTAGGTAGGAAGATATGCTCAGCGATGCACTAGGCAGTTCAGAATCCGTCGAGAACCTCTTGCGGCTTGCCGCCGAGGTCCCTCCGCGCCTCGAAGAGATAGCGACCGAAGCCAAGGCGGTCGAGGCTCAAGCGCGCGACTTGGGTCAAGCGATGCAGGCCCTGGCCGACCAAGCCCGCGACGAAGTGGCGCAAGCCGAGAGCGCGTTGGCCGAACTTGCCGACTTCCTGTCCGACCGGAGCGATGCCCTTTCAGAGGGCCTCGAATCGGGCGAGCAATCGGTGCAGGATGCGCTGAATGTGGCCCATACCTCTCAACGCTCGGTGGAAGATTCCGAGAGCCGGCAAGAGGAGGCGGCCACCGGGCTTCAGGCGATGTTCAACGAGGTCCAATCGCTCATGCAACAGATCCGCGGCGATCTCGATGCGTCCATGGATCAACTGCGCGGGCAAGTCCAGACGACCAGCGATTTGCTCGAGAACACGATTTCAGAGGCACGGGCGAACACCGAGCAGTTGCGACAAGAAGTTGAAACCTTCCAAGAGGCCGTGGCGACCGAAGTGGAGCATATGGCCGAGGTGTACGCACAGGTCAGCGATGCCGTGGTTCAAACGGTTCAAGACGCTTGCGAGAACCTCGACCAAGAGGGCGAGGCCCTTCGAGCCTTTCTGGAGACCCTGGCCGGAGATGTCGTCAAGGGCGGCGTGACCGGCTTGATGGATCGTGCCCAAAGCGCGATCGAATCCGAACTGAAGGAGGCGGTGACCCAGATCATCCGCGAATTGATGGACCAGATCGAACAAATGATCCGGCACATCACGGGACTTTCCAGCGACACCGAGCAAAGTCGCGGACCTCTGGAGGACCTCATCCACGAGCTCATGGAGATGTGGGAGGCTCTGGAGCGCTTGATCTAGCCCGAGGGACCAAACGATGTTCGAAGAATCCGTTGACAATGCGTTAGGCGTCATGCTGGCCACATCGGGGCGGGCGGATGCGGCCAAAGCCCACATGGACCGGGTGGAACAGCAACTCCAAACGGCCCGTTCCCAAGCAGAACAGAAGCTTGGCGAAGTCGAGGCCGCCCTGGCCGCGTTGCGAGAGCAGGCCGAGTCTGCGAAGCAACGTGCGGGCGATGCCTTCCAAGAAGCCCTTGCCCGGGTCGAAGCGTTCGCCGAACTCGTGCGCCAGGAGGCCAGCGAATTGGAGAGCCGGATCGAGGCCATGGCCTCGGAAGCGGCCGAAGTGGTGGCGGACGCACAGCGTTTTGGCGAAGAGTCCATTGACCTGATCAACGAGTTCGCAGACACCGTCGAGGAACTCAAGAACGCCTGCGGCGAGCTGATGGAGGCCCTGGAAGGAGAGGCCCAAGAGACCGTCCAGTTCTTCACCGGAGACTTTCAAGCCATGCTCGACGAGTCCCAGCAGAAGCTCTCGGATCGTTCCGAAGCCTTGCAACGGTACATCGCCGACGAAGTCGTGCCGGGTCTGGAAGATAGGTCCCAGCAGTTGGCCGATCAACTTCAGCAAACGGCCGACCGTCTGCGCGAGGTCCTCCAATCCGGTCAGGAGGAGGTGAGTAGCGGCGTCGAAGCATCCCTCGAGCAGGTGCGCGATTCGTTCGAGAACGAAGGGGTGGCCGCGCTCGGCGAGCGCTCCGATCGACTGGCGAGCGACTCCGAACGCTCGGGCAGTACCCTGGTTTCGATTGGCGAGACGGCGGGTCAGGCCAAGGATACGCTGCTCGACGCTGTCGAGACGACGAACGTCGGCATCGAAGCCGCAGTCGGTGCGTTGCGCGAGATTCGATTGCTTCTGGAAGAGGTCGCCGGTCTCGGCAGCGATTGACCGCCCCGGGCGGTCCTATGCAGCCGAGTTCTCAAGCATCAGGCCCATCAGCCGCCCCTGCGAGGACGGGAAGTAGGCCAGCACCAAGTTGCGCCTCCCCTTCAACCTCAGTTTCCTACCAAACTCGAAAGGGTCGATGTTGGCGCTGCGCGTCTTGACGGCGGGCGTCGCAGCGTTGAGTTCGGTCAAAGCTCGGCCCGCCTGACGTGGATCGGTGGGAGCAAACCCCACGATTCGATAAGCTTTCAACCACGGAGACTCTACGTTTCTTCGTCCGGTCAGATAGCCATTGGAGCGACCGAGAGGGAACAGGTCGTAACGCTCGGCCAACACCGGGAGGGCATGGGCCCGGATCGCAGCGGGGTCCGCTTCGAAGAACCACGTCTCGGGTTCGTCGGTCAGGGTCATGCGTCGAGGGGTAGGCGAGCCTGCCAATCGTTCGCCGCTTTCAATGTGGACGGCCTCGTAGCCGGGCTCGCCCGAGTCGGTGCCCAGCACAACGAGGGCCTCCTTGCACTCGCTCTCGTGGCTCAAGAACTCGACACGCCCACCCAGGGCCATCAACTCCTCGTCCTTGAGCAGCGGCGAGAGCTTGATCGCCCCCAGCCTCAGGTCTCTCATGCGCTGGGCCAGTCGTGCGGGGTCGGGCTGGAACTCGTCCATCCTCAGTGTGCGCCTCCCTTCGACACGACGCGCCGGATCGGCAAAGGCGAAGTCGAACGGCCAATCGGCCCCTAAGCAGTCGGCCTCACGAACCTCGCCGGCCAAGCCGTGGGCGGCCAGATTGTGCCGCGCGAGTGCGGCGCGCGCAACGTCCGGCTCGTAGCCTAACACCGATCCGCGCCCCGCAAGAGCGATGGCGTCGCCGCCGATGCCCGTGGCCAAATCGCCAACTAGGGTACCGATCGGGAACAATGAGGCGTGGTAAGCGGCCACCTGCTCGTGCGTGGCCTGCTCGAGCGCTTCGGCGCTGAACAGCATGTGCTCAGCCCGAGCGAACTTACGCTTGGCCCGCTCGCGCAGCCGCCATTGGGTGAACGCCCACGCCGCCGCCTCGGGGCTGGTTTGGGCGGCGACGTCGGCGATCGCGTTGGCGTCCGCCTCGCGTCCTTGGGCGAGTGCGAGGGCTTGAGTGCGTAAAGAGTCGAGCATGACTTACTGGTGTGCGAGGCGTTCCAACCGTTCCTTGAAGATCCTGAACTTACCAGGTTCGCCCTCTCGCGTGCACCACGACTCGACTGCTTGTAGATCAATGGGTTGAGCCAACGCGACACCCAATGCTTGCTGAAGGCTGCTATGATCGTTGTTGAAGAGATACCAAGCAAGGCGGTCGCGGACACAATCGGTCGGACTGATGATATGCAACAACAGATCTCGGTTCCGCATCGTATGCCACGTTCGGACCAGCTCTTCGCCTATGGCCAATGGTCCAATCGGAAACTCCACGGTGAAGTCGGAATCCGGATGAACGTAGGTGCCACCTTCGCGAACAAACCCAAGATCAAGTATTGGCGATGCGGAAGCGTTGCCAATTCCAAATGTGAACTGAATTATGAAGTCGAGATCCCTTGATTGATGGGCCAATGGAGCGTAAATAGTCGCCGCCCCACCGCCACTGAGTACGGCGGTCGTTCCATCTTGATCAAAAGCCGTGCATAGGAGAAAAGCCAGTTCCTCAAACGATGTGGTTCGATTGATCACAAGGACTTACCCGCCCTCCGCGGTCGTCGCCTCTCGGCCGCAAGGCGATCAAGAAGCTGGGTGTCTAGGCTCACGAGGCGATCAAGGAGAGCCTCTAGCTCGGGCTTAGCGGGATACCGAGGGCTGAGCCTCACCCTGCGCGCGCCCCCTTCAAGAGCGCCGACGAGGACGCCGGCTCGTTCCAGGCTGTCGAGAGATGCCTGAACCCGGCTCAGGCTGCGACCGATGATTCGCGCCAATTCTGCCGCATGGGTTTCACCCAGGGCGTGGACGGCGACCAGAGTGGCGGTTCGAGTCTGTGTGCCAAAGAGACCGACGGTGACCAACGATGCCATGACCCTATCCTACCCGGATTACGGGTGATCCCACCCGCAATCCGGGTAGGCGCCCACGACCAGGAGCGAACCGAGGCATAATCTCGCCGATGCTCGGATTCACCACCCTCAGCGACCTCGCCCGGCTCCGCGACTTTGGCTCGCGACGCGCCAGCAGCTACGACCGCGCCGGCAACAACTCCGACTGGTGGGTGTTCGAGCCGGGCCAGACGCGCATGCTCATGGAATCCGACCGGCCCGGCTGCGTCAAGCACATCTGGATGACCGTCGGCAACGACGACTCGTTCCCGCGCAAGGCTGTCATCCGGATGTTCTGGGATGGCCAAGAGCACCCCTGCGTCGAGGTGCCGCTGGGCGATTTCTTCGGGATGGGCCACGGCTTGATGAAGGAGTTCGTCTCGCTGCCGTTGCAGATGTCGCCCCAAGATGGGCGCGGGATGAACTGCTGGTGGGCGATGCCGTTCGACTCGGCGCGCATCGAGATCGAGAACCAAAGCGACCGGCCCATCAACATTTACTTCTACATTGACTACGAGGAATACCCCGCGCCGCTCGGTCCCGAGGTCGCGCGATTCTGCGCCACCTGGCATCGTGAGAATCCCACCGAAGGTTGGCTTACGGAGAAGCTGAACAACGAGAACATCTGGGACATCTGGTCGCGGCAACCCAACGTGACCGGAGATGGCAACTACACGCTCCTGGAGGCCACCGGGGAAGGCGTGTACGTGGGATGCAACCTGCACATCGACTGCTTCCACAGGCAAGGCAACGATTGGTACGGCGAAGGCGACGACATGATCTTCATCGACGGCGAACCCTGGCCGCCCTCCCTGCACGGAACCGGAACCGAGGACTACTTCAACATGGCGTTCTGCCCGCGCACGGAGTATTCCGCACCCTATCACGGCTTGATCCTTTATTCGGGCAACAGCGAGTGGCCCTGGAAAGGGAAGAACTCGATGTACCGGTACCACATCGAGGACCCGATCCGCTTCCGCGAGAGCATCCGCGTGACCATCGAGCACGGCCACGCGAACAAACTATGGAACGACTTCTCGAGCACGGCCTACTGGTACCAACGCCTCCCGTCGGCCCCGCTACGCCCGCTCCTTCCCGTCGAACTCCGCCTCCCCCGCCCGACCGAGCCTGTGTTCTAATCCGATTGTCCAAGGGTCCCTCGAGTATCTCGAGTGAGTTGCGGGAGGTTCTTCTCGACGGCATCCAGAATGCGATCTGGGTCCAGCGAGTCGTATCCATGGGCGAGGACGTTGCGCATCCCAATCACCTTGAACGCGTCCGGGATGGCATCCAAGACGTCCGGGTCGCTGAATCGAACGCGTGAGAGCGCCTCGCCAACGTTCATTAGGAGGCGCTCGATGGCAAGAGCCGAAACTCGGCTTTCTTGCCATCCGGGCGCAGCGATCTGGCTAACCTCGGTTGCCGCTGCGAGTGCGTCCTCAAGAAAACGTCGAGTTTCAGGCCGCATAGACTTCAAGCGCACCCGCTTCGGCGGAGAGTCGAAAGTGAGGTCTCTTTGCCGCGGCCCAGTCCACGACGTCAACCGCACGTCCCAAGAGTTGTTCGAGATCGACCTGAAGGCCGAACTGCTGATCAAAAAGGTTGATGCCTGGCGGCGGGGGGCCGAACTCGGCCAGAAAATCCAGGTCGCTTGCTTTCGCGTCCCAATCCGGACGTAGAGCACTGCCGAAAAGCCGTAAGCGCTTGACGCCGTACTTGCAGGAAAGCGCTGCGATGTCTGTCCGCTTTCTTGCGACCGTCGCGAGACCCTCATATGCCAAGCACGCGCGGATGTCTTCCTCCGTGAACTCCGGGTGATCGGCCAGGATCTCCTCAGGCGACATCCCTGCAGCGAGCCAGCCCAGCACGTCGGCCACGGTGGTCTGCAAGCCGTGCCCTGCCATCTCCATTGAGTTGAGGCTGTGCCGAATCATGCCGGGAGTCTACCCACGGTGTCAGGGACCCGCTTCGGCAGGTAGAATCGGGCCACGATGTCCAGCGATTACACCGCCATCGTGATCCTCGTCGGCGTCGCCGCGACCTTGTGCGCGGCCATGGTCAGCCTGAGCTACGTGCTCGGCCCCAAACGCACGACGACCTACAAGCAGTCGCCCTACGAGTGCGGCGTGGCCCCCCTCGGCGATGCGCGCGAGCGGTTCCCCGTCAAGTTCTATCTCGTCGGCATGCTGTTCATCCTCTTCGACATCGAAGTCGTCTTCCTCTGGAGCTGGCTCACGGTGTTCAAACACGCCGACTTGGCGTATCAGGTGTTCAGCTTCTGGGCGATCATGGTCTACATGGCCCTGTGGATCCTCGGCGACGCCTATGTGCTCCGCGTGAACGCCGTGGATTGGGACGAGGCGACCTCGCTGGACCCCGCAAAGCTTGGCGAAGAGCCCGAAGTCCCCGCTCGACGTGGCCTGGAACTCGTCCCGGAGGCCCGCTGAAATGGGCGCTCCTATGTTGGGCGACGAGCGGCTCGAAGCCGTCCGCGTGCGCGAGGCGCTCGGAGACGCGTTGATCAAAGTCAAGGAGTTTCGCGGCGAAACCTACCTCTGCGTGGCCCGCGAACGCGTGCTGGACGCCCTGCGCACGCTCAAGGAGCACCCCGAACTCCAATACGATTACTTCTGCGAATGCGTCGGCGTGGATTACAGCGTCTGGCCCCACGAGCGAGACCTGGAAGGGCGTTTCGAGGTGGTCTACAACCTGATGTCCACCAAGCACTACTCGCGCATCTTCGTCAAGGTGGCCGTGGACGACGGTCAGAAGGTGCCGACGGCGAAGCACCTGTTCCTTGGCGCCGAGTATCCCGAACGCGAGATCAACGATCTGTACGGCGTGGTGTTCGAGGGCAACGAGCAAACCGGTCGGTTCCTGCTGCCCGACGACTGGGTGGGCTTCCCGCTCCGCAAGGAGTACCCCTTGGGTGGCGAGGACGTGCTGTTCGATCGCGGCGAGCACGGTCCTGCGGTCGAGGACATCTCGATGCCCCACGCAGGCGAGAGCTTTGAAGGCAAAACGGGCTCCGAAGGCGTATCCGGACGCTGAATCAACCGACCCGCGGCGTCACGCGCAGTCGGTGATAGGTGACCGGGCCGTGGTCGCCTTGGATCAGAATCGGTCCCGGCTCGCCCTCGCGGCTGTCGAGCGCACCGCCTGTAATCCCAGGAATCTCGTCGTTTTCGTAGAGGGTCTTGCCATTCAACTTGGCGGAAACCGTCCGACCGACCAGCGTCAGCTCAAGCGTGTTCCGTTCCCCGAAGGGGCGAATCGCGTTGACCCGCGGCGTCAGAAACCCGTAGATCCCGCCGCTTCCGCCGACCGAGGGCTCGGAGCCGTAGTCGTCGAGGACCTGGAACTCGTAGCGCCCGCGAAGATAGATGCCGCTGTTCGAGCCCTTGGGGTAGCTGTACTCGGCGAGCAGTTGGAAGTCGCCGAACGACGCCTCCGAAATCAGGTCGGTGCCCACTGCCGAGTTCTGCAGCGCCCCATCCACGTTCGACCAGTTGTTCTGCATCTGGGGCCAGCGAGCGACCCAGCCCGCCATCCCGCAGCCGATAAGCTCGATCGGCTCGCCCCACACGGGCTCGCCAGGGGTCGCCTCGGGTTGGCGAACGCCCACCCACGGCAACGAGCCCCCATCCTTGCTGTTGGTCGTGCCCTGTAGCGTGTCGCCGACGAGGTCCGCTTCAAAGGCCATGTCGCCGGGGAAGCCCTCGTACTGGGGCGGAAGCGAGAAGCTCAAGCGGCTGCCGCTCACCTCGATGTGAGGGATCGGCCGCGCGCTGCCCACGACGCCGACGAGGCGGCCGGACCAACCAGTCGCGCCTTCGGTGAGCTCAAGCCAAGAAGGGAAGGCGGCGTCGCCGCTGCCGACGGTCAGGTCCCAACGACCCGCGAAAGAGGAGGCCATGGCGCGAGTTTGACACCCGCGCCGTGACACCGTAACGCCGCTAAGACTTGCGTCCCAGCTTCTCGTAGAGGTAGCGCATCACCGCGGTGAACACGTGCGGGCGACTGGTGTCCTTCCCGATGCCGTGGTCGTCGCGCGGATAGGCCAGCATGTCGAAGTGCTTGCCCTCCTCGATCAGGCCCTGAATGAGCTGGGCCGTGTCCTGGTACAGCACGTTGTCGTCCAGCATGCCGTGCACCAAGAACAGATTCCCTAAAAGGCCCTTTGCATGCCATCTTGGGCTGGTCTTCTTATACACTTCGGGGTCGTCCGACTCCATGCCGAGCCGACGCCGGGTGTACCACTCGTTGTAGTTCTTCCAGTCGGTGACGCTCGCAACGGCGACGCCCGTGTCGAACACGCCGGGGGCGGTCAGCATGATCATGCACGTCAAGTATCCGCCATAGCTCCATCCCCAAACGCCGACTCTGTTCGGGTTCACATAGCCAAGGTTGGACAAAAACTCCTTGGCCGCCACGGCTTCGTCCGAGTCCACGATGCCCATGCTCTTCCAGTAGCCGCTGTTGAACTCGCCGCCGTAGCCCCAGCTCGCGCGGAAGTCGACCTGCAGAACCACCATGTCCAAGTTCATTGCGGCGTAGTTCTCAAAGTAGCCCGACCAAGCTTGCTTGGCGCTGTTGGCATACATATTGGAGATGAACGCCGGGTGCTTCTTACTCTTATCGAGTCCGGGACGCGTGATCAAAAGGCCGTGGATCGTCTGGCCGTCCTTGCTCTTGAACGTGACCTCCTGAGTCTCGGCCCACTTGATCGAGGCGAATTCGGGGCGCTGGCTGACGGTGAGGCGTTTGTCCTCGGGCTCGACGGCGAACAACTCGGGGTTCATGGACCGAGACGAGGCCATGGTGGCGATCCGATCACCGCAATGGTTGAAGAGCGGGCTCGCAGCGTCGTCGAACTCCTTGGGTGTGGACATGCCGTCCGGAACCACCACATGGACCTTCCGCTCGCCGTTGGGTTCCAGAATCGTGATCTCGCTCTTCAAGCCGGATCGGGCCATGGTGGTCAGGATGAGCCGGTCCGAGTCCTTCGGGCGCGCCAGCGAGGCCACGTCGTGTTGCTCGGCGTACACCTTCTCGGGCTTGCCGCCGCTCGCCGGGATCTTCAGCACCGACCGGAAGCCGAACTTGCCGTCCAACACGTCCGTGCCGAATACGATGCTCTTGGAGTCGCGTGACCAGAGCGCGGGACGCCAGTCGGCGAGGTAGTTCTTGGGCGCCTTCTCAACGTACACGTCGGCCCGCTTCATGGTGGTGTGCGGCGTGACCGAAATGGTCCACTCTTGGAAGTCTTCCTTGTACCAATTCACCATCAGGAGCAGGCTGTCCGGCGACCACGTGACGTCGGTCAGCCACATATAGGTGGGCAGGCCTGGCACCCATTCGATTACCCCTCCGCTGGCAGGAACCACACCGACCTTGACGTTGACGCTGCGCTCGCCGTGCCACATGCGGCGAATGTTCACCACTTCGGCCTTGTCCTTCGAGAAGTCCATCATCACATGGCGGCCGGTCTTCGAATCGTCGCTCCACATCACGGCCACGCGCTGCCCGTCGGGTGAGAACTCGTAGCCATCCACGCGGGTGTTCGGGGAAGCGATGAACGTCAGTTGCTTGATGCCGCCGGTCTTGCGGTCGAGCACATAAAGGTTCGTGCCCTTGAGGAAGGCGATGGCCTTCCCATCCGGGGTGTAGCGCACGCTGAAGATGCCTTCTTGCGCGTCGATCAGGGGCCGGGGGTTGCCCGAGTCCGGGTCCACCAGCCACGTCCGGCCACGGTAGGAGAACAGGAGTTCCTCGCCATCGGGTGACCACACCGCGCCCGAAATGCCGCCATCATAAAGGGCCGCTTCCTTCTTCTCCAGCTCGGTTCGCTTGTCTTCCTGCCTCGGGAACTCGGGAATGGAGTCGGCCTTGACCAGCTGCGTTTTGGCACCGCTCGGGAACTCCATGAGCCAGAGATCGAGCTTTCGCTCGCCTGTTTGGTTCCACCCGAACACGATCTTGTCGCCCTTGGGCGACATCGCCGGGGAGGACGGACTTCGTCCGTTCACCAGCGGGAAGCTGTACAAGCGCTCCAAGCTCGGCCCCTCGACGGGCGGCGGGAGTTGGGCGAAGGCAGCGACAGGGAAGAGGAGCAGCAGCGGAATGAGGCGGCGTCGCATCGCGTCCAATGTACCGCAGGTGGAGTGTGCCTTTAGGCGGCTGGTCGTTGGGCAAACCGCTGGAACACCTTCGACCTCTCCAGCAAGACGTTGCGGGCCCTATTCGAGAGCGATCCACCCTCGGCCAATTGGGCCAACTTGGGCTCGTCCTGCTCCAGCATCTTGACCAACGTCTCGATGGCGAACTTGTCGCGCGAAATGAGAACCAGGTCGGCAAGATCGCCGAAGTTGGGCTGATCCAAGAGCGCACTGGTCGCGTTGGCCCTCACGGGCCACTCGTGGTCGCCGACCAGGATACAGAGCTCGGGCATCAGCTCGGCCCAAGCGAGTCTGCCGATCGCATTGCCAACGGCCGCCCGAACCAACGGGTCCTTCGAGTGAACCAGGCGCTCAAGCTCGTGCAGAATCGGTTGGCGCTCACCGTCGCCCAGCGTCGCTCGAATCCGCTCCAATGTGCCGATCACCTCGGCGGAGTCCCTTGCACGCAGTTTGAGACACAACTCCGCAACCGAGAGCTCAACCTCGTGCTCGGCCGGCGCAGGAGGCCGCTCCATCTCGAACGGCTGCGCACCGACGCCTTCCATGTGGTCGGTCTTGGCCCACTTCATCGCCTGCCGACCGCGTTGCGAATCCGAGAACGCCTTGAGAGCAAGGAACGCCGCATGCCCGTTGATGATGTTGCCCAGCATCATGCGCGGCGCGGCAAGCAAGGCCGGTTTGATCCCATAGACCGCCGTCACGAAAAACATCCGCTGGAACAGCCGCACAAAGCTGAGGCCCAATACGACGACCAGCATCTGGTAAAGAACAGTGCCCGGAACGACGACAGGGTGCAGCTGGAACGGAACCCATCCCCACCGACCCATGAAGTCGAGGGCGACGTAAATGAAGCACAGATAGCCCAGCAACGTGGCCGTCATGGCGACGAACACCTTGCGGTCCTTGAGCAGGTTCTCGCGGATGCGCCAACCGCCCTGCCAACCCGTGAGCGTCCATTCCTGAATCGAGATGCCCAGAATCCAACGCGACTTCTGCCGCACCGAGCGCTTGTAGTCGAAGGGGAAGTACGCCCAGTTCGAAATGAATCCGGACCGTTGGCACAGGGGTGTCCACCACTTCGAGTCGTCGTCGGCCAACAGCAGGTTCACGAACGCCGAGGTGTAGCCCGAGTCCAGGATCTTCTTCGACATCGAGTAGTCTTCGGTCAGCGAGGACTCGTTGAACACCTGGCCGTGGTGAAGCTCCTTGAGGAAGTGGATCACCCGTCGCGAGAAGCCGGTTCCCACGCCCGCATAGGGCACAAACCCCGTCATAAGTTCCCGAGCGGGAACATCCTTCATGTGGTTCTCGCAAAACTCGTCCGCGTACACCCAGTGGACCAGTTTCTTGAGCGAAGTGGGCAAAGGGAGGATCGGTAACTGAACTACGTCAATCCTTGGGATGAGATAGTTGTACAAAAGGAACGAGAACGGGTGGACGACGTCTTCGGCGTCGTGCATCGCGATGATGTCGAAGTTGATCCCGTGCGTGACCTCGTACTTCTCGATGGCCTGCAACACGTTGTTGAGGCAGTCGGCCTTGTTGGTGGGTCCCGGCCGAGCGGTCACCACCTTGATCAGCGATTCGTGCTCGGCGGCATGCCGGTCAACCGCGGCGTTGGTCGCGGCGTCGTTTGGATACACCCCGACGAACACGCGGTAGTTCTTGTACTCGACGCGCTCCAGAATGTTCTTGACCATCTCCCCGATGACCTCGCCTTCGTTCCAGGCGGGCACCATCACGGCGATCCATTGCTGCTCGCGCATGCGCAGCCGCGCCTTGGTCAACCGCTCGCGCTTGCGGAATTTGAACCTGCGGATGGCCCGGAGCGCCAACGAATACAGGTCGTAGCGGAAATCTTGCAGCCCCGAAAACAGGTAGATGGACGCAACGACCCACGTCAAGACGAGGAACACGTCTCGAGCGATGATGAGCCAGTCTTGTCCCCACATAGGGCGTTCAGCGGGTGGCCATGGCAGGGCGCTTCTTCGCGACGAACTGCATGATGATCCAAAGCACGAGCAAGGCGACCGCAGTGACAAGCCCCGCCATCACCCAGCGCATCGGCACGGTATACGAGTTGGTTTCCTTGGCGGACTGCTCCAGCATGCGCGCGTAGGCTTCCGATCGAAGGCTCACCACGTCGCCCGCCCAGTCCACGACAGCCGCGTCTCCGTTCAGTTTGTCGCCAAAACCGGGCTTGGCGATGAGTGCCGCAAACTTGGCGAAATCCTCGTCGTCCTTGGCGAGAGCCACATAAATGACCCCGTTCGAGTTCATTGGGGAACGGATCGCTTGGAGGACCAATCGCTTGTCCATCTGCTGCGGCACCGCCGAAAGACCGTTCTGTGGCGTGAGTTTGCCGTCTGCTCCAATAGCCAAGTGCATGGCCTCGCGGATACCCTCGAACCGGTTCACCTCCGAAAGGCGGCCAATCCACACCTGAACTCGCGAGTCGGTCGGCGCGTCGGGGCTGAAGTTGATGCCGCCCCGGTTGGAGCGACCGGCAAGAGCCGCCATCGCTGCGGCGAACTCGTACTGGCCGGGTCCGGCGTCGGAAGAGAACTCGACGCGCACGTCGTCTCCCATGCCCCCGTCGCGGTCGCGAACATAGGGGAATGCAACCAGAGAAGGCGGACCCTCGATGCCGCCAGGCTCCAAAACGAACTCGGAAGTCCCGTCGATCACGGTCCAAGCGATGCTGTCGTAACTCTTCGAGCAGTCTACGTTGCCCAGGTAGTGGTAGGCCTCCAGTTCGACCTCCCAGGAGAACTTGGCCAGTTCCTCCACGGGCAGGCGCACGGCAAGAGTGCCCTCGTTGGCGTTCTCATCGGTCAGCCGAACGCTGCCCACGGGAACGCCGTTGATCTTCACGGTCAGCAGCGAACGCGCGGGATCGACAGCGGCCGAGTGCTTGAACTTGAGTTTGAGGAACGACTGTTTCCCGATGTCCACGCGCAACGGCCGGTTGATGAACAGCTTGGCCCTCTGCGTGAACGCGCCAAGCAGCTGAATCTTGGGATACCCAAGTGCTCCAAAGGTGACCTGCCCAACGCGGCCCTGGCCTAGAGCGGGCGCCCGGCCCAGGTCCTTGTCCACCAGGATGTTGGGTGCCTTGCCGGCAAGCTGCAAAGCCGTCGAGTCGGTGAGCACGTTGCGCGCCCTTCGCAATCCGGCCGAGCCGTTGCCGTGCAGGATGAGGTTCCGGTTCGCGTCGAAACCCACCCAGCCGGCGTTCGGCGGAAGTGCGGTGCCGTCTGGCGCCGTCTCTCCCATCTGGATCTTGACGAGGTGCGGCTGGTTGCCCCGCTTGCCGTTCACCATGGGCGTGTTGATCTCTTGCCCCAGCCATCGGACGCCCCAGTCGCTGGCGAGCCCGAGCATCGTCGCGACTTTGGCGGGTTCGGGCGTCGCGCCCAGATCGAATGCGAAGCGTGAGAACTGTTTGTCCAACGGGTCGAGAATCGGGTACGGATAGCTCGCGATGGAGGGGTTGGGGTCGGGGTTGAACGCCGTGATGATCGCGCTGCCCTCCTCTAACCGCACCCAGTTCGCGGCGTTCTCGATGTCCTGGCAGGGCCCGTCCACCGACCGTTGCCGGGTCACGATGGTCAGCTCGTTCACACCTTTGCGCAGGAATCGCGTCGGGAAGTTGACGGTCCACGCTTGGGCGCCCGAGTTCGCGGCGGGGCGCAGGCGGTTGCTTGCCAAGGTCTGGCCGTTCAGCAGGACGGTGATCGAACTGCTCTCAGGACGGATGGTGGGCGACGAATCCCAGAACAAATCCACCTTCTGCCAGTCTACGGTGATCCCGTTCGGGATCTCGTAATAGAACCGGAACGTGTTGACCGGGTCGCTCATGGTGACCGCACGCCCTCCAAGGAGCAGGTGGTCTTCCACGGCCAGAGCGGCCTGTGCCGCCCAGAGACCGACGGCGAACGCGAGCCACTTGGGCAAGGCGTTCGTCAGGGCCCTTGGCATGGACCCGTTGGGTGAAGCTTGAGTTGTCATCGCGAACACTTGAAGTATCAGTCCGCCGAGCCCAACTCCTCACCCCGTTTGGGAGGTTTGCGCGTCAATTGGCAAGCTGCGCGATCCCCGCGCCCGCCGGAATCAATCCGACTCGTCCCGGATCACCCGCCACTCGTGGATGCCGCTTGCCCAGCCATCCTTCTGACGCACCTTCAGCCGCAGCGCCGAAGTCTCCAGCGTGGCGAACGTCGCCTTGCACCACTTGTCCAGAGCGATCGGGCGGTCGGCGATCACCACGGGCTGCCACGCTCCGCCCACCAGCGCCTCCAAAGTCCAATCCGAAGGCAACCGGCACTCGCCACGGCCCGTATCGTCGAACCAATACACCTCGACTCCCGAGATCGCTAGCGGCTTGTCCCACGTGTATTGCACCCATTCCTCGCCGCCCTTTCGCGGCCAGAAGTGGCACAGCGCGGCGGGTTGCTGACCCGAGGATTCTGGTTCCAGGCCATCGTTCACGCCCCACGGCTGGCAGTTGCCGCTCACATGGCTCATCGAGACCTTGGCCTTGCCTTCTGGACCCACGACCTTGGGCGGCGCAGGCACCGTGGGCATCCAAACAGCCATCGGTCCCGCCGCGCGGTTGTCCCAGAACCCATAGGGCACCATCCTCAGCGTCCTGCGTTGGGCGGGCGGCGCGGCCTGGTAGAGCGTCCGCTCCCAGTCGTTCGCGGGGAACTGCAGCGATTCGGCCTCGACCACGACCACCCCGCCCAGCACCTTCGGGTCGAACCGAGCCTCGAACCGCGATCCCAACGGCACCACGGCATCGAACACCGGCGAATCGTTGTCCACCTGCTCGGCGCAATAGACCAGCGGCCCGCGCCGCACCGCCGCCCGACCCCTGTTCTCCTTGACCAGCGGGTGCGCCTCGACCTGCACCACGGGCATTTCCAAGCTCAATTCCACCACGTCCGAGGGCTTCCAATCGCGGGCGGGAACCACGGCATAACCCGAAGCAACGCCCTCGACGATCTGCCCGTTGACGTGCAGCCGATAGCTCTGGCACCAGCCGGGAAGCCGCAACCGAAGCCCGTGCCTGCCGCTGAACTCGGGCCGCAACACCACCTTGCCGTCCCACGGGTAGTCCGTCTCCACCTTCCACTTGGCCTTCGCGCCGCCCACCTCGGTCTCGACGCGGCCCCCGACGTACAGGTTCACCACCAAGTCCCCGCCACCGACGGCGTACGCGTAGCCGCCCAGCCAAGCGATGGTGCGCAGCACGTTCGGCGGACAGCAGGCGCAGCCGAACCACTCGTTGCGGTGGTGGTTGCCCATGCTGGCCAGCGGGTTCACGTAGAAGAACCGATCGCCGCTCAGGGAAACGCCACTCAGCAAGCCGTTGTAGAGGGCGGTCTCCACGGCGTCCCAATACTTGCCCTCGCCGTGGAGCAGGCCCATCCGGTGCCCCCACAGCGCCATGGCGATGCTCGCGCAAGTCTCCTGATATGCCGTCAGGTTCGGCAGGTCGTAATCCACCGTGAAGCCCTCGTTGTGGCCGCTCGGCCCGATGCCGCCGGTGACGAAGATGCGCTTTTCTGTGGCGTTGCGCCACACACGATCGAGCATCTTGGTGAGCGCCGGGTCGCCCGTCTCGCGCACGATGTCGGCGACTCCAGCCAGCAGATACGCGGCGCGCACGGCGTGCCCCTTGATCTCCCGGTGCTCCTCAAGGCGCACGTCGTCGAGCCAGTACGTGCCGTCGTAGCGGTCGCGTGGCGTCTTGTGCTCGTCGGCGAAGAAACCCGCACCTCGTGGTTCCGTGAGCTTGCGTGCGAGCCGAAACCAGCGGTCGTCGCCCGTCGCCTTCCACAGCTTCACCAGCGCCAGCTCGATCTCGGGGTGCCCGGCATAGCCCGGATGCGTCCCGTTCGGACCGAATCGCTTGTCAATGTGGTCAGCGAACTTCAAGGCGATGTCTAGTAGGTTCCGTTTGCCCGTGGCTTGGTGGTGCGCCACAGCTGCCTCGAACAGGTGCCCCGCGCAATACAGCTCGTGGTGATCGCGCAGGTTGGTCCA
The DNA here is from genome assembly GCA_002343445.1 of Chthonomonas sp. UBA2387. Classification (GTDB taxonomy): domain Bacteria; phylum Armatimonadota; class Fimbriimonadia; order Fimbriimonadales; family Fimbriimonadaceae; genus UBA2387. The sequence continues at coordinate 2,922 of DDSP01000050.1, read as the reverse complement.
CTTCTGGTCGGGTCGCGTCACCTGGAACCACGTGTTCAGGTAGCCGTCCGCCATCTGAGCCCTGCCGATCTCGGCGATCAGCTCGTCCAGCCGCCGATCGAGCGCCGGGTCGGGATGTGTCGCCAAGGTATAAGCCGCACCCTCGATGACCTTGTACAGATCCGAATCGGTGAACAGCAGCCCTTGGTAGCCGTCGCGTTTGCCTTCGGCGGCGAGTCGCAGGTTGACCATGTTGCCCGCCCTCTCCAACATCTCGAACGAATGCCGAACCGAGACCTCGCGGTTGACGCGTTGGCGCGGCGACCAGAACCGGTCCTCGATCGTCACCGAAGTGAACGGCACGGGCTGTAGGGGTGCGTTGGAAGCAGACATGGCAACAAGACAAGCGATGGCGACCATCGCCACTGCAATTCGCCATCGGCACGAAGGGTCCTTCGCCGAGTCGGATCAGCCCGCTGGTGGCACAATCCCCGACCATGAACCCACCACGCCGCGCCACGCCCGCCGACTTCGGCGCGATCGCCGCCCTCTGGAACGACACGTACCCCAACTGGCGCGTCACCGAGGCCGAGATGCTCCGCGACGAGGAGACGATCGAACCCGAGAAGCGACCCGTTCACTGGCTGTTCGAGGACGCGTCGGGCATCGCGGCCTATGGGCTCGCCCAACACGACCTGGGCGCCTACGACCCCCGGCGCTGGACCGTGGTGGTGGTCGTGCCGCCGGCCCAGAGAGGGAAAGGCCTCGGCCATCGAATGTTCGACCACGTCGAAGCCTGGATTCGCAGCGAAGGTGCGGACGACTGCTCCACGCGCGTCGCCGAGAGCGAAGAGCGCTCGGTGGCCTTCGCCACGAGCCGGGGCTTTGTCGAGCAGAAGCGCGACTTCGAATCCGTCCTCGATCTCGCTCGACGCCCGACCGCCCCTTTCGAAATCCCACAAGGCGTTCGCATCACCCCATGGTCGGAGTGCGACACCCCGACCAACCGCCTCGAACTCCATCGCGTGTTCGAGCTGGTCCGGGTGGACATCCCGCGCGCCTCGCCGCCGGTCCCCCTCACCCACGAGTTCTTCTGCGAGCAGGTCATCGGCGACCCAGCGTTCGACCCAGCGACTAGCCACGTGGCGTGGGAAGGCGACCAGATCGTCGGCGTGTGCTGGGGATTCGTCAGCGACGTGCCCGGCCGCTTCGAGCAGGGCTTGACGGCTGTGGTGCGGGAGCGGAGGGGCCGGGGCTTGGCGCGCGCCATGAAGCGGATCGCCATCGAAGCGGCGGCGCAACGCGGCTACCAGTCCATCGTGACCGACAACGACACGCGCAACGAGGGGATGTTGGCGCTGAACGACTCCCTTGGCTTCCAACGGATGAGCGCACTCATCTCGATGCGGAAGACGTACCAACCATAGCTTCCTCTCGGTCGGATTCAAGCAAGAATCGGCCCAGAATCTCTCTCAATTCATCCAGCGAGGAGACGGTCGACAGCCGCCCCCGAAGAGCCGCCGCGCCGGGGCATCCCTTGATGTACAGCGGCAGTTGCCCCCTTAGTTGTCGAATGGCGCGAAGCTCGAGATCGGGGTCGCCGGGTTCGCTTTCCTCGGCCTCGAACGCGACCATTCGCTCGGCGTGCTCGATGGCGACGGCCACTCGGTCTTCAAGCGTGGGCTCGGCGGGTTCGGCGTGCCCCAGAAGGCGGGCACGGATGCGGGCGAGCGCCCACGGATTGGAGATCGCGGCCCGCCCCACCATCACGGCGTCGCATCCCGTCTCGCGGAGCAGCCGTTCCGCGTCGTCGGGAGTCTTCACGTCGCCGTTGCCGATCAAGGGCACCGTCACGACCTCGCGCATCCGCTTGATCAGCTCCCAATCGGCGTGCCCTTCGAAGCCCTGTTTGGCAAAACGGGCGTGCAACGTGACGGCTTGCGCACCGGCATCCTGAAAGCGTCTAGCCAATTCTGGAGCGGCAAACATGGAGTAATCCCATCCGGCACGCACTTTCACCGTGACCGGGATGCTCACCGCGGCGACGACGGTCCGAACGATCCGCTCGGCGAGGTCGGGGTCTTTGAGAAGCGCCGCGCCCGCGCCTGTCTTGCACACTTTGGGCACCCAGCACCCCATGTTGATGTCGAGCAGGTCGGTGCCCATGGCCTCGGCGATGCGGGCGGTTTCGGCCATCGTTTCGGGCTCGCCGCCAAAGATCTGGATGCCGAGCGGCCGCTCGTCGGGGTGGATGCGCATCTTGCGCAGCGTCTTGGTCGCGCCGTAATGGATCGCCATGGCGCTGACGAACTCGGTGAACATCAGCCCCGGTCCGCCGATGCGCTTGGCGATCCGCCGGAACGGCTGGTTGCTCACGTCCTCCATCGGCGCGAGCACCAAGCGGTTCGCAACGCGGACGGGACCGATGCGGAATCCGTGGCTCACGTTAGGCCGGCTTGCGCGCCATGAAGTGGCCCACGATCAGAGCGATGAGCGCCAAAGCCGAGGCGATGCTGACCACGAGCGCTGGATAGACGGTTCCTTTCGACAGGTATGCAGGAACAAACCTGCCCATAAGACCGAGGGCGACCAGAGCACAGATCAAGTACCCGACCATCGAGTTCTTCTGGGCGACCAGCAACCCCACGATCACCAGCACACCCGCGCCGACGCCACCCATCAGCGACGGCATGCTGTTCACCTTCAGGTACGCCTCCACGCCCAGGGCGATGTTGAACACGGCATAGACCCAGAGGACGATGTTGAGCCAAGGCATAGGGCAGATCGTACCTCTGGGCGCGCCCCTCGCCCCGGGCCCGACCGCCAGCCGCGCGCCAAACGACTTCTAGGCCCGGCAGACCGTGCCCGTTCCGCCGCCGCGCCACCTTGGGACTCTCCGGCAATCCCCTCCTCTGGAGAGGTGGCCGCAGGCCGGGGTGGTCC
>DDSP01000039.1 GCA_002343445.1 Chthonomonas sp. UBA2387 | reverse complement strand
CTATTAATGAGACACTACACTAGTGTCCGAGAGGGCCGGGAACTCGTGGCACCCAAAACCGATCTAGACTATCGCATTGACGCGGGAATAGCCATGCCAGCCAGCATTCGGTTGGCGAGAATTCCGGACTCGAAAACATCGGTCGAAAGGGCCTTTTCAGGTTCTATAAGGCGGGATATGGTCGGGTCGTTTATCACTCAGACCCAGCGGGTCAGGAATTCTGTGCTATAATGATTCCACGCATTGACGCGGGAAGCGAGTCGCGGTCGTCGGTGCCAACGAGTTATGGTAACGCTACAAGTAGAACATCGCAGTGCAGACAAGGGCCTTTCTCCGAAGGCGCTCCGCGCCAACGGGCTCTTGCCGATGGCCATTGTGGAGCGCGGCGTCGGGACCAAGATGATCCAGGCGCCGTACCGTGCGGTCAAGGAGGCGTTGACCCAGACGCGCGGCGCGGGGTCCTTCCGGATCGCCCTGCCGGGCGAGAAGCGGCCCCGTCAGGTCGTGGTGAAGCAGGTCGATCGGGACGTGGTCTCCAACAAGGTCCAGCACCTGACCCTGATGCAGGTTTCCGAGGGGGACCTGGTCGAGATGGAGGTGCAGGTGGTGGCGCATGGCGTGCCCGCTTGCGTGGACCGGAACCAGGCGACGCTGGAGACGCCGACGCGCACGGTGAAACTGCTTGGCCGCATCGCCGACCTGCCCGAGTTCGTACGCGTGGAGACGGCGGCGCTCGAAGTGGGCGCGACGGTCTCGGCGGGCGACCTGGAGATGCCGGAGGGGGTGTCGCTGGCGAGTTCGGCGGACGCCACGCTGTTTGTGGTCAGTCCGGTCCGGGTGAAGGCGGACGAGCCTTCTTCAGCCGAGCTGCCCGAACCTGACGCTGAGGCTTCGTAGGGCGGTTGCGATCCTGCCCTGCTGGGGGTTTGGGCTGGTGTGGTCGGTTGGGGTGGACCTAGTTGACCTGGTTGACTTGGTGGACGGCAGTCTGGCCGACCTCGCTTGGGGGCAGTGGCGCTTGGGCGGCGTGGACTTCGACACGCGCGGGTGCGTTGCGTGAGCGGTTTTCAGGTGGAAGGTGCCGGCCCGCGCGGCTCAGTCTGACGCCGCTGATCCATACAAATGGACCTGGTTGACTTGGTTGACTTGGTGGACCGGTGGACGGCAGTCTGGCCGACCTCGCCTGGGGGGCAGTGGCGCTTGGGCGGCGTGGACTTCGACACGCGCGGGTGCGTTGCGTGAGCGGCTTCTGGCGGAAGGGGCCAGCCCGCGCGGCTCAGTCTGACGCTGCCTGGGGTCTAGTTTGGGTGGTCGACTTCGAGACGCGCGGGTGCGTTGCGTGAGCGGTTTCAGGTGGAAGGGGCTGCCCGCGCGGCTCAGTCTGACGCCGCTGAGTATCTAGGTTCGATGGGTGGACCACCCCGGCCTGTCGGCCACCCCTCCAAGGGAGGGGAATTGTCTTTGGCCGCGCGGCTCAGTCGGACCCTGGCGGACCCTGAAGGAACGGCGCCATTTTGCCGACCTGGTAATTATGCGGGCCAAACAACACGCGCCTTCCCATGCCCAGGCGCTCGACGACCACGGCAAGACCGAGGCGTACTATCAGATGTTCAATCGAACCCTCGCCGCCATGGTCGAGGAGAGCGCCACGACCATCCTCGACGTGGGATGCGCCACGGGCGTGCTTGGGGAGCACCTCAAGAGCCAGAAGCCGTGCGAGGTTTGGGGCATCGAGATCGTGCCTCACGCCGCCGAGCAGGCCAAGGCGAAACTCGACCGCGTCATCGAGGGCAACATCGAGCAGATTCTGCCGCTCCCCGGCGTGGGCGAGCACTTCGACGCCATCATCTTCGGCGACGTTCTGGAGCACCTGCAGGACCCGTTGACCGTGCTGCAGAACATCCGCGGCCACCTGAAGCCGGACGGCGACCTGTTGGTCTGCGTTCCGAACATCGCGCACTGGTCGGTGCTGGGCGAGTTGCTTCAGGGGCGGTTCCCCTATGCCGAGGCCGGCATTCTGGACGCCACGCACCTGCGCTTCTTCACGCCTGGCAGCTTCCGCGATTTGCTCGCGGAGGCGGGCTACGAGTCGGTGCAGGAGTTCAGCCACATCATGCCCAACGACGCCGTGTCGGCGATTCTGGGCGAGGCTGCGGGACGGCTCGGGATCGACCCCAAGGTGCCGCTCTCGGTCACCCCGGTCTATCAGCAGCTTTATCGCGCGCGGCGCAAGCAGGCGTCGTCTTCGCGACCGCAACTGGCCGTGGTTTTGGGCAACGCGAGCGACGGCGCGCACAAGCCCGCGACGATGTCCACGCTCGCCGTGGTCACGCACAACAGCATGGACACCTTGCCCGAGTGCCTGGAGCACCTGCGGACGTTCATGGGGCCGAACGATCGGCTGGTGGCCGTGGACCGAGGCTCGACCGACGGCACATCGCAGTACCTGGCCAAGATCGCCGAGAACGAGATGCGGCTCAAGGTCATCCATCTGGACGGCGCGACCGGCTATGCCGCCGCGTTGAACCGTGCGGCCGAGAACGCGACCGGCGACACCCTCTTTATCGTGGACCCGCGAGCCGTGCTCTTCGACGGCTGGATCGAGCAACTCACGGCCCACTTCACCGCCGAGAAGGTCGGCATGGTGGCGCCGCACTTCGACGCGGCCCGGGGTTGGCAGAACTTCGAGAAGTACGTTCCCTCGCACACCGAGGGCGACTTCACCAACCCGTCTTACGCGGCCCACGTGCGCTTGGCCAACCGAGGCAAGGTGCGCGAGGTCCCAGCGGTCGAGCCTTTGGCCGTTGCGATTCCTCGCCGCGTGTTCGACAAGGTGGGACGCTTCGACGACCGGATCGAGCATCCGTTGGCGGCGATGCTCGACTACGCTTGGCGGATTCGTCGGGAGGGCATGGTGCTCTTTTGCGCCGCGGACGTGTACGGTCATGTGATGGACGCCGCCCGGGAGGAGGTGGGCTTCACCGAGGGTTGCGACGTGCTCGCGGACAGCCTGACGCAGTTTTACGGCCACGGCAACGTCCCGCCCGCCGAGGCGTTGTTTGGCTCGCTTCCGTTCGAGCCTCGGTTCGACCCTTGGAAGCTGGACCACGAGAATCCGTTCGCGCCGATCGCCCCCGGCGACGGCAAGGCGCTGTACCTGGACCTGATGAAGCGTGCGCTCACCAACTGGGTGTACGCCGATCAGGAACCCCACCGGTGGAACCCCGCGAAGCGGACGATCGGCATGGATTGGCCGCCTTCGCCTTGGTCGCACACGATGGTCGGCGTCAAGCGGCTCGACAACCTTCAGTTGTGCTTGGAAGCAGCCCTTCGCGATGGCGTACCGGGCGACTTCTTGGAAGCGGGCGCGTGGCGCGGCGGCGCTTCGATCTTTGCTCGGGCCTTGTTGAAGGCCCACGGCGTCGAGGACCGAACGGTTTGGGTGGCCGACTCGTTCGAGGGCTTGCCCAAGCCGAACGAGGAGCTGTATCCGCAGGATGCGGGCGACCGTCACCACACGTTCGACTTCTTGGCCGTGAGTCTGGACGAGGTCAAGCGCAACTTCGACACGTACGGCTTGCTCGACGAGGGGGTTCGGTTCCTGAAGGGTTGGTTCAAGGACACCCTGCCGAGCGCCGAGGCCGAGGCGTACGCGGTGCTTCGTTTGGATGGCGACATGTACGAGTCCACGATGGACGCGTTGAACGCGCTGTATCCGAAGCTGAGCCCCGGCGGGTTTCTGATCGTGGACGACTACGGCGCGGTGCCCGCATGCCGTCAGGCGATCGAGGACTACCGTGCAGAACACGGCATCGACGAGCCGATCATTGAGATTGACTGGACGGGCGCCTATTGGCGCAAGGCCCGCTGACACGCTTCAGGGAACATGAGCAACAGACGCAAACTCGAGCGACCCAAGACCGCCATCGTCGGCCCGCCGCGCACCCATGCGGCAATGCTCGAGCGCATGGTGCCCAATGCCACGGACCTGCTCACCGAGACGCTCCACTGGCAGCGGTACACGTTCTTCCGCAGCTGGTACGAGGGCCGCACGGTGGTGGACTATGGCTCGGGCGAGGGCTACGGGACCAACTACGCTTCGATCTTCGCCAAGCAGGCGGTGGGCGTCGAGCGGGACCCTTCGGTCTGCCGCCATGCGGCGCGCAAGTATCCGTCGGCGACGTTCGAGCAGGCGGACGGTTCGAGGCGTGCACCGGGGGACGTGGATGTGGTCTTGGGCTTCGACTTCTTGGAGTGCCTCGACGATCCCGGGGCTTGGTTGGATACGGTCGCGCAATCGGGGGCTTCGGTGGCGTTGTCCACTCCGAACCGGTTGGTCGTGTCGCCGGGGCGTGGCGCGTTGGATCGCCCACGCAACCGCTTCCGCAAGCGCGAGTACTCGCCCGAGGAGTTCGAGCAGCTGGTGCGCGCGAAGTTCCCCGGACGGGAGATCGCGTTCTTCTCGCAGGAGGCTCGCTGGCACGGGCCGTTGCAACCGGGACTGTCCGCGACGGCGATCAGCTTGGTCGCCGCCGTGGGTCCGCTGCCTGCGCCGTGGTGGCCCAAGGTCGGTTTGGCGATGCCCACCGTGAACAACGTGGAGGGCGCGGGGGATGCCATTTTGGCGATCATGCGCACGTACGCGGGGCCGATCGAGATCGCTTGGGTGTTGAACGGCACGTCGTCGGAGGGTCGGCGCAAGGCGGAGACGATCGCCGATCGGATGAACGGGGCGGTGCATCTGGTCCATCTGAGCGAGAACCAGGGTTTTGCCGCAGGGTGCAACGCGGGCCTTGCGGCCCTCGAGCGTCTCGGTGGGTTCGATTGGTTTGGGGTGACGAACGACGACGTTGCGCCTGCGGTGGATTGCTTGGCCGAGATAGTCGCGGCGATGGAGCACCTGGACGAGCAAGGGCTGCGGCCCGGCGTCATCGGTCCGGTTTCGAACAACGTACACGGTCACCAGCAGGTGAGCATCGGCGAGATCGCGGATTACCGCGACATGCTGGTCAAGGCCGAGCCGTTGCTGCGGGCCAAGGCGCTGTCGGTGACTCGGGTGCAGCAACTGCGGGGGCTGTTCATGCTCATCCATCCGAAGTGCTTGGCCGCTGTTGGCGGGTTCGATCCGCTGTTCGGGCTGGGCAACTTCGAGGACGACGACCACAACGTGCGCACGGCGCTTGCCGGATTCAGCCTTTGGATGGCCGACGGGGCGTTCCTGTACCACATGGGTTCCACCACGTTCCGCAAGCTGGACGTGGACTATCAGGCGCTCATCCGCGAGAACGGCCAGAAGCTGTGCGACAAGTGGCGGATCGCTTCGGTGGACGATGTGTGGGCGTTCAAGCAGCCGCCGATCCACGTGGCGCTGCGCGTGCCGCTGGATGCCGCCGTCCCCGCGCGGACGAAGCCATCCGACGAGCCTGCGCCGCAGAAGCTCTCGATCGCGACGCCGACGGTGGCTGCGGAGGCGGCTTCCGAGCCTGTCGTCGAAGAGCCGTTGGTTTTGGCCGCGAACGAGCCGAGGGCCTTCCTGTTCCCGATCGACGGCAAGGCCGTGGACTTGGTGAACGGCTTGAGCCACGAGGAGTTTGGGGCTTGGGTCGCCGCTTGCTTGGCGCTTGCGCCTCGCTCGGCGCGTCTGAGCGTCATTCACACGGTGATCGGGGCGACCGAGGTGGAATCGGTGGAAAGCCTGCGCCGCTCGTCCGAAGCGGCCTAGTCCAGGGCTTCGAGATCGTCCACGCGAACGACGACGACGGTCACGTTGTCGGAGCCGCCAGCGGTGAGGGCGTGTGCGACGAGTTTCCATGCCGCTTGCGAGGGGCTGGCGCCCGAAGCCAGACGGAGGATGTCGAACTCGTCCGTGTGGTTCGTGAGGCCGTCCGAGCAGAGGACAAACGTGTCTCCGGCGTAGAGTTCGAAGCGGTCGACCTGCGGCTGAATCGTGGTCTCCGCGCCGATCGCGCGCGTGAGCATGTGTCGGTACTTGTGGTTTTCGGCGGTCTCGCGGTCGATCACGCCCGCGCGCACTTGTTCTTCCACCCACGTGTGTTCGTCGCTGAGTTGCGCGAGTTCGCCGCCACGCAGGCGCAGGATGCGCGAATCGCCCACGTGGGCGACCAGGGCGTCGTCTTGGATGAGCATGAGCGCCGAGAGCGTGCAGCCTAGGTTTCGGTAGGCGGGGATGGACCGGCCAACGTCCAGGACGACTCGGTTCGCGGCCACCACGGCTGCGGCCGCAGCGGTTTCGGGGTCCTCGGAAGAGTGGTTGAGGTAGGCGTCGATGAACGTCTTGGTCGCGAGTTCGGCGGCGATTTGGCCGGCTTCGTGGCCGCCCATGCCGTCGCAGACGACGAAGATCAGGCCCCGGTTGGCCAATTGGCGCGGGTCTTCGGGGATGTAGAACTCGTACTTGTCTTCGTTGTTCTCGCGTTGCCGCCCGATGTCTGTTTTGGCGCCGACCGAGACGCGCGGGATGTAGCGCAGCGCCACGGGTGCCGCCAGATCGGCGACTTGAAACTCCGCCGTGATCTCGTCCATCAGGCTTGCCCTCCGAACTCGACGTGGAAGGTCATCGAGCCCAGCCGGATCTCGTCTTGAGGCGTGAGCAGGGTCTTCTGGTGAGGCGGGAGCTTCGCGCCGTTGAGGACGGTGCCGTTCGTGCTGCCCACGTCGGTCAGGGAGACTTCGCCGTTTTCGACCACCAGCAGCGCATGGCGGCCCGAGACGTAGGGTTCGGGGATGCACACGTCGTTGTCGCTCTTTCGGCCGAGCGTGTTCTCGCCTGGATGGAGTGGGAACCGGGATTCGTCGCCGACCAAGAAGGCGGCTGCCGTCGAAACCGTGGGTGGTGCGGCGAGCGCGGCCGTCTTGTTGCTCGCCACGCCGAGGGTCTTATTGGCTTCGCCGGGCAGGGCCAGACGGAGTTCGACGCCGCCGAACGAGACCGTATCGTCTGCGGCGAGCGAGCGCCGTTCGCCCGGAGCTAGGGCTGTCCCGTTGACCGAGGTGCCGTTGGTGCTGCCCACGTCGGCGACGGCGATGACGCCCGCATCGGAGACGACTTCTGCATGGCGTCGGCTGACCCGCGTGTCGGCGATCTGGATGTCGCCCTCGCGTCCGACGAGCGTCGTTCCCGGGCGAAGCGGATGCTCGCGACCGCTGGATTCGATCAGGACGGGCAGTTGTACCGCTGGCGCGCCGAAGGCATCGTCGGGCAGCGCACGGTCGAAGATCAGTCCGCAGTCCACGCAGAACATGACCCCGGCGGGGTTGAACGTCTTGCAGACCGGGCACTGGATGGGCTTGATCGTGATGGTCGCCTCGAACGAGGGACTGGAGTCGCGTCGGGGCGCGGCGATCATCTGCGTCCGATTGGGGTCGTTCGCCAGCATCTGGGTGCGGTTGGGATCGGGTGAGTGGGTCATGGCTCGCCGAACCTAAGTATAGGCCAAGCGCCGTGCCGCTCCAAGGTAGAGTGAGAGGCATGGGTCATCTGTTTCGCTGTTTCTTGTTCGGTGCGCTCGCCTCGCTTCTGGTGCTCGTCGGTTGCGGGGGCGAAGGCGGTTCGGGCGCCGGTGGCAACACGCTCAATGGCGTTTACCGGGGCACCTTCACTCCTGCCGGGGGCGGACCCTTGGACGTTTTGTTCGAATTCGTGGACGGGCGCGGCACCGTGTTGATCGGCGATGGCGGCGATGCCGTCTTCGCGACGGTTCGCGATGCGCGGCTGCAGGGCTCCATCGCTACGGTCGTCCTGGAGGCGTTCAGCGATGGTGACGTCACCGAAGTCACGATGACGGGTACTCCGTTCGCTTTTGAGATCACGGGAACGTTCGCCGCCACGACCACGGCAGGAACCGAGTCCGGCACGTTCCGGATCGAGTACGCGGGTGACAACGCCCCGACCAACTTCGCCGGCGTTTGGCGTGGGTCGTTGACCGAAGGCGTGGGCACGGTGCGGGGCGATGCCCCCGTTGTGCCTTACGTGGCGAACCTGATCCAGCAGCGCAACAGCCTTTCCGGGACCGTCGTGTTGACCGGAGCGGGCGAAGGTGGTGCGGACGTCACCGCTGTCGTCGAAGGTCGGGCCGTGCTCGGTTCGGCTGTATTCCGTCTCGTTTCGGGCGAGGGCAGCATGAACTGGGGCGTCGAGTCTGAAGACGCCGGGGCGACGCTCTCCGGGACGTTCAAGGCGTTCGACATCACGGACAAGGAAGTGGCGGCCGGCACGGTGGAGGGGCACCGCTAGGCCGATGGTCGTTCTCGCCGCTTTGGGGCTCGTCGCCATGATCCAAGAACCCATCGTCATCGTTCCTCAGCCCGAATCCCTCAAGCGGATGGAAGGCAAGTTCGTCGTGGACCGCAGCACGGTCATCGTTTCCGGCGCAGGCTCCGAGGCCAAGGCGAAGCAGCTCGCGGAGTTTCTGCGCCCCGCGACCGGCTTCGAACTGCCGATTCGCGAGCGGGCCGAGGCGAACGCGTTCGACGTGGCGCTCGACGCGAAGCTGACCCAACTGGGTTCCGAGGGTTATCGCCTGGTGGTCGAACCCAAGCGTGTGATCCTGCGCGCCGCCGAGCCCGCCGGGCTGTTCTACGGCATCCAGACGATCCGCCAGCTCCTGCCGGCCGACGTGTTTTCGCCGACCCAGGTGCGGGCCGAGTGGGCGATCCCGTGCGTCGAGATCCAGGACAAGCCCCGATTCCAGTGGCGGGGCCTGATGATGGACTCGTGCCGCTACTTCATGCCGCTCGACTTCGTCAAGAAGACCCTCGACCTGCTGGCGCTGCACAAGATGAACGTGTTTCACTGGCACCTCACCGAGGACCAGGGATGGCGGCTGGAGATCAAGAAGTATCCGAAGCTCACCGAAGTGGGCGCGTGGCGCAAGCACTCGTTGGTGGGCCATTACAACGAGAATCGGGGCAACCCCAAGTACGACGGCAAGCGCCACGGCGGCTTCTACACGCAGGACGATGCCCGCGAGATCGTGCGCTACGCCGCCGAACGGCACATCACCGTGGTTCCTGAGATCGAAATGCCCGGCCACGCGCAGGCGGCCATAGCGGCCTATCCCGAACTGGGCAACACGGGGCGGCAACTCGAGGTCAGCACCATGTGGGGCGTTCACACCCACGTGTTCAATGTGGAGGAGACCACGATCAAGTTCCTTCAAGACGTGTTGACCGAAGTGCTGGAAATCTTCCCCAGCAAGTTCATCCACATCGGCGGCGACGAGTGT
>DDSP01000053.1:3225-5128 GCA_002343445.1 Chthonomonas sp. UBA2387 | reverse complement strand
CTAATGCTGTGGGTCGTGATGATCTTGCCACCCGCCTCAGCGCAACGTTGCAACACGTGCTGAAACACGCGCTTCTGGGCATCGAGCGACTTGAAGAACCGAGGACCGGCGTCCAACCCGACCTCGCCGACATAGCGAGTCTCTGAAAGATACCGGTCCCATAGCTCGATTTCGTTCTCGCGCTCTGCGACCAACTGGGGGTGCAGCCCGAGCGCCGCTCGAACATGCTTCGTGCACTGTGCGAGTTCGTGATTGCGAGGCCAGGCGCGAGGTGTCGTCGTCACCGCAAGCGTGAACACCCCGGCCGCGTCCGCGTTCCGAACAGCCACGGCATGGTCCGGATAAAGGTCCAAGTGGCAGTGAAAGTCCACGAGACCGGTTGTTGCGATCATGCGCGCACCCTAGTCAACTCGGCCGCGCCTCGACGCCATCGATGAGCCGGGCGACTTCATCAAGGCCGCGCCGGTAGACATCGGCGAGTTCATCGAGGTGCGCGGCTTCGTCAGCAAGCGAGCCGGGTTTATGGATCAAGAGGTTCGCAAGCTGCGGTCGCCCTTTCAAGCGCTCGATTGCGTACTGAAACGACCTGACCTGCTTTCCGGGCGACTCGCGCGTGTCCAGTGGCTGCGCGCGGAGGTCCGGCACGGTGTACGTAGTCGCATCGTTTCCGTTGCCCCATGCCGTCATCAGCGCCGCACGGCGAATCAGGCACGGCAAGCAATACCCGCAGTGCTCGATTCCGAGTCCCTGCCACCGACCCTTGGTGGGGGAGGAACACGACAGAGAGTCCGTCGCCAACTTCTTCAAGAGTGCTGGGTTGCGACAGCCCGCGACCATCTCCCCTTTCGTTTTGTCCCAATAGGGGTTCAGGATCTCCCCGTCTATGCCGAGTGCGCCGAGCAGGTCGTTCCACCTTGCCATGTAGTACGGATGCGTCGTGCGGGTACTGTTCGAGCCCAGCCGCAGTGGGTCCAGCGGCACATTCAGAGCGATCAGCCCGTTCTCGGGAACCCGCAGCGTGAAGCGTCGTCCCAGTCCAGTACCAGCGAACACCCCGAGCGCGAGGAACAGGAACGATCTTCCCCGCGTGCTGTTCTCCGAGCCGACTCCTTCCACGAGGCCATCGTCGAAGGTCATTCCGACGCGTAGCCGCTCGAAGGATGACCTGTCGTAGTGCTTCTTCAAGCCCGTAAGCAACTTGCCCTGCGCGTCGCTGGTGGCGCCTTCACCGAAGTGACTGACCAGCAATGGGGTCGCGCCGTCCTCCAAGAGGTCTATGGCGCCGATAAGGCTGTCCAGCCCGCCCGAAAAGAGGCTCAGGGAGTCGAAGGGTGGACAGATAAGACTCGGGGGCGCCTCCTCAGCGATCGTCGCGAACCGAGCCGGACGCGCCCTGAACCCGATCGTCCATCGATCTCCCGTCAAGAAATCCAGCGACTTCTTCAGCGTCGCTGTCGCAGTTCCCCAACGAACCGGATCACTGACCGGAACAACCAGACGAATCTCGCGCGTCCAGGAGTCTTGCGATTGCTCAGCTCGCGAGATGCGCGTGTCCGCGGCATGCACGTGAGCAGCCAGCACTAGCAGGTCGACGCCAATCTCCGAGGGAAAGACGCCGATCTTCTTCAAGCTGGTTAGCGCACCACCGATGCCATGGTCCAGGGACCTCTCGCCGGCGACGAGCTGCAAGTAGGTCCTCTGTTCATCCACACCGACCGGAACGTCAACGTGGTCATCGGGACCGAAGCGCCCCGCCAAGAGTTGTCGCTTCATTGGTTGGCCTCCGCATCCCCCAGGGTCTGCAGGATCGCAAACGCGGACTCGTACACGGTGTCGACGAAGGTTTGAATGCGTTCGGGCGTGAGATTCGGTGACTCCGCCCGGGCCCGGGTCAGCGCGTCGC
>DDSP01000053.1:2099-3129 GCA_002343445.1 Chthonomonas sp. UBA2387 | reverse complement strand
GGTCAGTCAACCCTTCGCTGGCCAGTTCAACGACGGTTTCGATGTAAGCCTCACGGGCGATGCCTTCATCGACGGTGCCTGCGCCTGGGCAGATGTAGTCGGCCAGGCCCACGAAAATCTCGGTGATCGGGCGACCTGCCAGGGACTCCAAGTCGAGCGCGCGCAAGGCCTCGCGCACCCCCCGCGCCTGCGCGTCAACCAGGAAGCCGAGAAGGCGCGCGCCGGCACTGCGAGAGGCTCCCATTCGCTGGGCTGCCTGCCGGGCACCGCCGGCGGATGTGGAGACGTATCTTGAAACGGCCCGGCCAAGGTTGGCCCTGTCAGTGCCGCCGGAACCAGCAAATCGCGTGAAGCAATTGCGGGCGCCGGAGAAACGCTGCGGGTCTGCCGTTCTTGGAATGGGCAGGCGATTTGGCGGCACAGGCGGCGCGCCGCCGTCGGCCGGCGGCTGGCCGTCCGGCCCAGCTCCCGTGCCTGCAGGAGCAGCGGGAGCGTCACCGCCATCAGCGCCGCCGAGCCATGATGGAACAAGCGGAGTGCCGCCGCCAGGGCCACCGTAAGCTGTCGAAGTGCCCATCAGCGTCCTCCCTTTACGTCCTTGAGGGCCGCTTCGGCGCTTGCTTTGAGGCCGGGGTTATTGGCGACCTTGCTCCACTCGCCCAGCAGCTTTGTCAGACGAGCGGCGCATTCGGCATCTTTNNATGACACCCTGCCAGCCGCTGACAGTCCATGGGCCACACTTGCCACTTGGCAATGCTTCCAAGAAGTCCATCAACCGGCCCTGCAAGCCAGGTTGCGCCTTCACGAGGACGACAAGTCCATCAACACCCGCGGGCTTGGTGTCGAAGGTGCCCGTGCTCATGATCTTGGTGCGCACGGCCTCGAACACCTTCTCCGCTTCGGGCTGCACGAGCTGCTTCAACTCGGCCTCATAGCCCTGGACGGTCATCTTGCCGCTGAACAGCTTCTCCACCACGCCGGCCAAGTGACCCAGCACGGACACCGGGCCGAAGTAGTCCTTCTTGTCCTT
>DDSP01000053.1:581-1989 GCA_002343445.1 Chthonomonas sp. UBA2387 | reverse complement strand
TCGAGGTCCTCGCATAGCCCCTGCGGGTGGACCGCGGCGACAAACGCGATCTGCTCGAACAGCCTCGGGATGAAGCGCTCAGCGAGCATGAGCTTCGCGAGCACGGGCAGTTTGATATCGTCCCCGAATCCGCGCGCGGCCGCAGTACGCTCACGCAGCAGCAGCGTGTTGAGGAAGCGTTTGATCTGACGCGGGTTGCCCTTCGTACCGCTCGCCAGGATGGGGCCAATCTGGTCACTGAGGGCAAGCGCGTTGTTCGCCTTCTCGGCTTGCTTGCTGAGCGCCGTCTTGACGGTCGCCGCATCCAAACCGCCACTGGTCCAAGGACGCTTCAGCTTCTCACGCGCCACGCCAATCAAGTTCGCATAGTCGGCGTCGTTTTCACCGATTTCGGCGCCGGCCAGCAGCAGCGTGACGTAAATCCGTGTCTCGGTCTCGCCCAGCGCCGGGATACGGAATGGGACCTGGATGAGCTTTTCGAGGTAGTTGCGTGCGTAGTCCCGCGGTCCGGTGCTGTCCGGCAGATCGGGAAAGTGCTTGCGCACCGCATACTCGATCATCGCCTCGTCGGCCGCGACGACGAACGCCGTCCGGGCGGTGAACACGAACAACCGGATCGCTTCGAGCGTTTCGATGGCGGTGTCTGGCAAGCAGCGGTCGAGGTCATCGATCAGGACGATGAGCTGTTTGATCCCCGCGTCCTTCAGGAGCTGGTCGAAGGCCTTGCGGAACGCTTCCACTTCCTCGGGCACATTCTTTGTTTCGCCCGGCTTCAGCACGGCCTTCACCTCGTCGATCGCCGTCGAGAGGTTTTCTTTCGTGGCGAGCTTGGCAGGATCCGCTATCACCGCTTCGAGCGAGCCGACGATAGCTCCGATTTGATCGGGTGTCGGAATGCCTGTGAACGCGGTCAGGGCGAGGCCGCCGGCTCTCTTCGCCACCTTCAGCCAGTCGATGCGCCGGAAGACATCCTTGACCGCGGCCGCGGCCTTGTTCAGGGCCGGACGCTTCTCGACCAAGCCCGTGACGATCCCCTCGATCAGGGCGATCTTGGCATCCTCGAAGCCTTGAAAGCGCCATCCGTTGAACTTGAGGCACAGGACTTCGTCCTTGTCGGCGAACCCCGCCTCGATCATTTCGAGCACGCTGGACTTGCCCGCACCCCAGTCGCCATGCACGCCGATCGTCACCGGATGGTCGGGCCTGGCGCGAAGCAACTCGATGATCGTGGTCGCGATGGCCTCGTTGTTCAGCAGGTCGACCCGGGTTTCGTTGTCGGTCAGAATCATCGGCGTTGATCTCCCCCTGGCAGTTCGTTTGGCAAGTTCAAGAGTACGGAGCGGATAGCTGCGGACACCGCATCACGCGGCCCATCCAGCCTGAGACCGAGGGTCAATTCAACTTGCAC
>DDSP01000053.1:0-490 GCA_002343445.1 Chthonomonas sp. UBA2387 | reverse complement strand
GTCGTCAAGGCCGCCCATCAGGACGCGCTGTGCCTTGCCGCCGCAGCCGTGGATCGCGACCACGTGGTCGCAGGCGGATAGCAGTGCCAGGCAGCGCGGTTCATCAAATTTGTGGCTGGTCAGATGAAGTGCAGCGTAGTTGCCAGCCTGACGAATTCCTTCGAACAGATAGAGATTGATGTCCGTGCCAGCGACCGCTCGCGCGATGTCCGACGTGAACTGCTCAATACCTCCGCCATGCGGTGCGATGACGGCGATGGATGATCCGGCGAACGGGCGTACATGCACCCTGTAGTCCGTTCCTTCGGCTTGCGCGCTGGCCAAGTCGGCATAGCTGCCATATCCATCGGCAAGGCTACTCATCGCGCCCCTCGACTGGGAGCGCCGGCCCTTGGAGCGATGCCAGCAAGATTGCGCACAGCGGCTCAGGCATCAGGCCCCCGTTCGAAGAAGTTGCGGCTGGCCGAGCCGGGTTGGCTTGGGTCGCAGG
>DDSP01000049.1 GCA_002343445.1 Chthonomonas sp. UBA2387 | reverse complement strand
CGCCCGCCCCATACCCCCACAACCTTGCCGAAGTCACGCCAGATCCGTTGCTCGTCACCGTGCCACCCGGTGGTAGCGAGTACTACGTGGATGTTGCTGTCGCTGTCGCTGGAGCCGCCGCAACGCCCGTCAAGATTCTCTTGGCGCGTGAGGACTTCGATCTTCAAGAGGTCGACGAGGAAGAGGAGGATTGAGATGCTCTTCGCGTTGCCTTTGGCCCTGCTTCCCCTGACTGCACAGACGACTCCTGCAGTGGACATTCTGCATAGCGTCGAGCTCGCACCGATCGCGGTGAGTCTTCCCGACACGCTCCGCGTGGTCATCGGTGACAAGTTCGCCCCACTCGTTTTGGGTTGGGATTTGCGGTCCAAGCGCGGAGTTGCGGTGGCGGACGTTGCCGGCCGCGGAAGGTTCTACGGACTGCCCAACGTCGCTGACCTCGTTACGGGACAATTGCGAGGTGGCACACTCACCTGGACGATCACCGGAGAAGCCAGGGCGACCCACGAAGTCGAGGTCCTCGGCATGCCACTCTCCGACCGGCGGGGCGAAGAGCGGCGAGACGAAGTCGGGTCCTTCAATCAGCACGAGGACCAGTGGCTTCCGCAACACTCGAAGATGGGCTGGATCCTCCTCGTGGACGGCTCGACGCTTGGAGTTGGGCCGATCGACGGCGAAGGGCGCCTGTTGCGTTACCTCGGTCCAAGCGAGGGCCCGCGCAAACTCTGTTTGGCCGCATGCCCATTCGACCCCCAACGAGGATACGTTTCCACACCGACCGTTACCACGCGACTTTCCCAAAGGGAGCGCATCGCGGCGATTCTTCCGGAGGCAAGGTCTTTCCTTATCCGAACGTACACCCCCAGCAACACGGTGATGCCCGAAGACAAGGACATCCTCATCCGTGCCTACCGCTTCGACGGTCGCGAGGTGCGCGAGTTGACCGCGTTGGAGGACCCCTTCGCGGGTGCGCGGATCCGAGGGGCGGGCGTCGCAGTCAGCAGCAACTTCGATCTCTTTCCTGACAAGCAAGTGCCTTACTTCGCGTTTGCCGACCGCGACTGGGTGGCAGTAGCCGGAAGAGGGCATTTGTACCTCGCCAACGCCAGCGGCGACGGGCCAGCACGCCTCGTGAACCCTCGCCAAAACACGATGCTCGAAGGCCCGCCGCTGGCCACCCACACGCCGGTTCTGTTCCGGTCAGGCCGCAACCTCTACCTCCAGCTGAGACATGCGGCGCATAACGGGATGGGCACGCTGGTGCCAGTGACGTACTTGCTGAGGCCCGGGTCGAGCGAGACGGACTATGGCGGCTTTTTTCCTTTTGACCTGCACTCTCCAGGTGTCGAGTCGGGCACGTGGTTTGCCAAGGACCTGCGCGACGGCAAGCACGTCGTCCTCCGCATCCGAAACTGACCCGGTATGGAAGCATCGAGAGCTAGCCGGTAAAACTTGGAGCCTAGACAATGGACTGGGAACGCTGGCAACGATGCCCGCTTCCGAGGCTCTATCCAGTCGTTCACAAAAGGCGTCGCAGGCGCCGCACCATGCGCGAAGGGCCGAGGAGGCTCATGAGTTCGAACAGGCCTGGGCCGACCGTCTTGCCCGTGAGCGCGACGCGAACGGGATGCACCACCGGGCCCATCTTCTCCAAGCCCATCTTCTCGCCGTAGCCTCGGATGAACGCCTCGCATTCCTCGACCTTGACCCCCCTGGAGGGGCATGCTCCGTCATGCCCGTCAGCGCCTGGACCCGACGGAGCGGGTCCCTCCAGAAAGGAGATGAGGGATTCGAACAGGTCGCGGGCATGAGGCACGGTGAGCCACTTGGCGACAGCCTTCTCGTCCATAGGGGGCTCGTCTTGGAAGAAGAACGCCGTGGCCTCGCCGAAATCGGCGAGGGTGGCTACCCGCTCCTGCTCCAGGGCGATGGCCGCACCCGCGTACTCCCGGTCTCCCGAGAGCCCTAGGGCCAGCGTCTCCAGCCCGGCAAGGGTCGCCTGGTTCTTCTTGAGCAGTTCGGGGTCGTCGGTCGGGCGACCGAAGTACTCCCGCCACTCGCCGCGCTCGACGAAGGCAGCGACCTCGCTCCGAAGGCTCTCCAGCTCCAGAGACCGGATGTACCAGCCGTTCATCCAGCGCAGCTTCTCCAGGTCGAACACGCCAGGAGCGGGCTGCAGGCCGTCGAGGTCGAACGCCTCGGCGATCTCGGCGTCGGTCATCAGTTCGCGGTCGCCGCCGGGCGCCCAGCCGATGAGGGCGATGAAGTTCTTGAGCGCCCGAGGCAGGTAGCCCGCCGCTCGGTAGTCGAGGCACTTGGTGTCGCCGTGCCGCTTGCTGAGCTTCTTGCCGTCCTTGCCGTTGATCACGGGGCAGTGGACGAACACGGGCCGCTCCCAGCCGAACGCATCGAAGAGGACGGCGTGCTTGGGCGCGCTGCTGATCCACTCTTCGCCGCGCATGATGTGCGTGATGCCCATCAGGTGGTCGTCCACCATCGCGGCGAAGTGGTAGGTCGGCATGCCGTCCGACTTGATGAGGACAGGGTCGTCCACGGTGTTCGAATCCCATTCGATGCGGCCTCGGATGGCGTCGTGGATGACGATGGTGTCGTTGCGCGGGATGCGCAGCCGGATCACCATGGGCTTGCCCTCGCGTTCGGCCTGCTCGACCATCGCGGGCGTGGCGTCGCGCCAAACGCCGCCGTAGTAGCCGATGGGCTGCTTGTTGATCTGCTGGAACTCGCGCATCTCGGCGAGTTCTTCCGAGGTGTCGAACGCCTTGTACGCGTGGCCGGATTCCAGCAGCTTCTGGATCTCGCGCGCGTAGATGCCCGCTTCTTTGCGCTCGCTCTGGCGATAGGGGCCGTGGTCGCCGCCCACGCCGAAGCCCTCTTGAAACTCGATGCCGAGCCAGTTCAGGCTGTCCACGATCTCTTCCTCGACGCCCGGGATGTAGCGTGTGCGGTCGGTGTCCTCGATGCGCAGGATGTTCACGCCGCCGTGGTGCTTGGCGAAGTAGTGCTTGAACAGCGCGTCGCGGATGTTGCCCACGTGCGGGCTGCCGGTGGGGCTGGGAGCGTAGCGGACTCGTACGGACATGAAGGGATGTAGGGTACCCGTCGCGTTCCGAACGGCCTCAGTCGGCACCAGGCTTGATCCAGTTCTTGACCACGTCCACACCCTCGGCGCCGAACATGGCGATGGCGACCAGAATCGCCGTCGTGAGCGCGAGGCCGAGCAGACCGACCACCATGCCGACCAAGCCGAATGCGAGATCCTCCTCCAACACGGCCAGGCCCATCAAGAAGATCCCGAGCGCCGGAAGGGTGTTGGTCAGCGGGATCGGCAAGATCATAGACATCGAGCAGAGCAGGATGACGCCGCCCAGCAAGCTGGGAAACACGCCGGTGCGGAACAGGCTGGCGCCGCGTGGCTTGAGCATCCGCTCGAAGAAGGCGATAAACCGCGTCATGCCCCTCACCACTTTGGAGTCGCCGCTCGACTTGATCTTCCGCTGCAGCACGCGTTCCGGAAACCACGGCTGCGAGCGGCGGCGGATCATCTGAACGGCCAGCAGCGAAAGCACGATGCCGAACGGCACCGAATAGCCCGGCGCCGGCAGCGGCAACGCCGAAGGGATGGAGAGCAGCACCAGCAGGAACCCAAAACTGCGTTCCTCGATGCGTTCGAGAAACTCCCCGAACGTGATCTCGCCCGCTTCGCGGTCGAAGGCTTGGCGAATCTGAACGGAGAGCGGCGAAGCGTGGGGTTCCATAGGAATAGAAAACGGGCGGGGAGCCATGGTTGTCACACACCGTCCCGACCTCAGTTCGAACCGTTTGTTGGCCGCTAGGGTTCCAGCCGCAACGAAACGAACGAACGCCCCGGCACCGTGGCACGAAGCCCGCTCCCCGACATCGGCTGGAAGTCTCCGGTCGGTCGCTCCATCAGGTCGGTCGCCACGAATCGCGTCAACCCTTCGACCACCGCGGGGTCGAACTCCAATGTGGCGCACGAGGGCTCATCACCGTAGTTCACCAATCGAACCAGGAGTCCCCCGCCTTCCTCGGCCAGCTTCAGGTGCGCCAGCACGACGCTCTCGCCCGAAACCGACACGAACGAACGCGTGGTTGGCTCGTCGCCTTCGCGCAAATCGGTCGGAAACACCAGGAACGGATGGTTGTGGCCCGCGCCGCGCCGCACGAGTTCCGCATGGTCTGGCTTGTGTTCGTCCAGATACACCGAGTAGCTGACCTTCGAGATGCCGACCTCGGGCGCGTGATCGGGGTCGAACGACGATCGCATCAGCCGCAGCCGCAGATCGCCGCTCGTCCGTCGGTGGCCGTACTTCGAATCCTGAACCAGCGTCACCCAAAGCCGCCCGGCTCGGAACGTGGCGAACCGGAGCGAGGGGACGTCTTGCGGGTACTCGTGGTCGTCGGGCATGGCCCGCTCGATCACGCCGTAGGGCGTTTCGTAGACGGCCTCGCTCTCGGGGTCGAGGTCGTTGACGTCGGCGTGGATCGCCAGCGACAGGCCGGGAATGCCCCGCTCTTGGTCGCCGATCTCGCGCCAGTCCATCTCGATCTCGCCGTCCAGCCGTCGTCCCAAGCCGTGGACCCACGTCCGCGTCCGCATCGTGCTCGATCCGCCGGGCAAGCGCAAGCGGGCCTCGGCCAGTGCAGCGACCTGCGGCGTGCCCAGGGGAGCCGAGGTGCCCTGGTTTCGGGGTCCCGCCGCGATGTGGAAGCTCTCGGCGATGGGCTCGTCGTCGGGCCCGAGCCGGTCGCCCAACACCCATGCCGTCATCCCGCGTGGCGCTTCGGTATGGGCGACGAGCCCGATCGCGGGCATGAACCCCCCGTTGCCGAGCATGCCTTCGGCGGTTTCGATCAGGGCCACCGACCCGTAGGCTCGGTTGAACTGGACTCGCAAGTGAGGCGTTTGCACGGTGACGTCGTCGAGGCGCACCACGGGTTCGGCGACAGGAGCGGCCTTCCCTTCGCACAGCAGGAAGGTCTTGTAGCCCATCGGCGGCACGTCGGCGGCCAGGAAGAGCACGGTGAGCTTGTCGTGTCCCCAATCGTGTTCGCGACCGAGGAACATTGTGGGATGCTCGACGCCCTCTTCGTCCCGGGCGACGATCAGCGACGGGTCGAAGTCGGTGTCGTAGAGGTGGACCGTCACGGGCTCGGACCGCGTCCAGGCACAGGGGTTGAAGACGACGTACGGCCTGAAGCGCTTGCCTCCGCCCGAGGCGTTCGAAAAGCCCGTCTCGCGCGCGCCCATACCCGCTCCGGCCACAAACGGCGTGTTGACGATCGCGGCGCGTTCTGCGCGACCCTCGGGCGTATCGGGCAACAGCCGCGCCGTGTTCACTCGCGAAGCCAGGGTCTTGGTCGCTTCGCGCTTGGCCGAGCCCGCGATCGCCGCCGTTTCTTGATAGAGGCCCATAGCGTGCTCCCGCGTAGCCGCGATGCCCGAGCCCGGAAGGATGTCGTGGAACTGGTTGAAGAGCACGTTCAGCCACCCTTCGCGCAGCAGGTCGCCGCGATGGGGGCCGCCCTTGGTTCGGTGCGCCAAAGCGGTCAGGGTTTGCGCTTCGACCATGAAGTTCTCTCCGAAGCGGTTGGCCCGCTTGATCGCGCTTTGCGACGTGTAGCAGCCCGTGAACTCGTAGTTCAGTTCGCCTTGGACCGTCGGCACCTCGACCCCCGAGGCAATCTGCGCCTCGATCGCTTCGAAGTACTCCTTGGAGGTTCCGAACCGCACGTTCGGGTAGATGGGCCAGTCGCGCATCTCGATGTAGCGCTCGATTTCGGCGCGCGTCGGGCCGCCCCCGTGGTTGCCCACTCCATACACGTTCAGCCAAGTGCTCAGGCCCGTGGCCGAGGCGAACGCGAACAGCGGGGCCGAGACGTCGTCGCCGATGTTGACGTCGCTGTTGTACCAAGTGGTTTCGTGGTGGACCAGCACCCGAGAGCCATCCGTCCCCTGCCACCAGAACACAGGGGGGCGAGGCTCGCCCGTCCGCAAGTGGCCGTGCCCGCCTCCGGTGCGGCACGAGTAGTAGTACTTCGCGCCGCCCTGCGCCAACACGTTCGGGATGCTGTCGGCATGGCCAAAGGTGTCGGGCTCCCAGTCCACGGGGAGGTCTTCGGGGCCCAGACCGAACCGCTCTTGGAAGTACTTTCGGGTGTAGAGCATGTGGTGGGCCAGCGACTCGCCGCTGGCGAGATTCTTGTCGCCTTCCACCCAGTGGCAGGCAGTGATCTCCCAGCGCCCCTCGCGAACGCGTTGCCGGATGGCCTCGAACATCGTGGGGTGGTAGCGCTCCATCAGGGCGTAGACGCTGGCCTGGCTCTGGCTGTAGGTGAACTCGGGGACCTGGTCCATGAACGAGAGCACCGACGCGAACGTGTCGTGCGTCGCGGAGACGGTCTCCTGCCACGACCACATCCAGTTCATGTCGATGTGGCCATGCCCTACGCAAATCACGGTGTAGCGCTTCGCCGCCTCGCCGAGCGGGGCCAGCACCCTCTCCACGCGGGTCACCAGGTCGGCCAGTTCGCCAAGGCCGCCGTCGAACCCGTTCGCCAAGCCCTTGGCTTCTTCCAGTAGCCGGCGACCTTCGCCCCGATCGTCCAACAGAGGAACCAAGCCTTCGGCGCACGCCAACTGGCATCGCAGACGCCTGAGCAGGCGTTTGGCTTCGAGGGCGGGCGCATCCGAGACAGCGCGCAACACGCGCGGGGCGATCAGGGGATCCACACGTTCAGGTTCGCACCCGAGGCTCGGATTCCTTCAGCGGTTGCCGCCCGTGTAGCCGTTACCGACCAAGTAGCGGTAGCTGTCTTCGACGGCCTGGACCATGTCGGTGGCGCACTCGTCGAGTTCGACCACGACCCACCTCAGCACGTCTCGATTGCGCGCTTTCATCACCGCGCCTACATCGAGCTTGCCCGAGCCGACGGCCACGTGGGGCTCGCCCTTGACGAACGGGCCGTCCTTCATGTGCATCAGCGGGACCTTGTCGGCGAATCGGGCCATCATCTCGGCGGGATCGTTTGCGCCGAACGCGGAACACCAGTAGACGTCCAGTTCGAGTTCGAGGGCCGGGCAGAACTCCAGGAGGTGCTCGATGGCCAGGCGGCCTTCGCGCTGCTCGAACTCCATCCAGTGGTTGTGCAGGGCGAACGTCAGGCCCGCGGCGTGCAACGTCGGCAGAACGGCGTTCAGCCGGTCCGCGGTGGCGCGGATGGCGTCCACGGTCTCGAATTCGGGAATCCAAAAGCCCGAGACGGTCAGGTTTGTGCCGAGTTCGCCAGCGGTGTCGATGAACTCCTGGACGGTCTCCGGGGTCGGCGTGGGGCCGAAGTAGGAGGAGACGACCATGCCCATGTCTTCGACGACCTTGCGGAACTCGGCGGGCGTCATGCCGTAGCCGTAGCCCTCCACGCCCTTGTAACCGATGTCGGCGAGCTTTTGCAGGATGGGGAGATGGTTGCCGTTGGCCATCTCGTTGCGGAGAGTGTAAAGCTGGATCGAAAGAGGAGGAGGCACGCGCCGAAGTTACCCGAGCCCTGCGACCAGCTTGGCGAACCACGGACCTTCGATCCGTGTTATGATGGTCGCAACTCTGGAGCCGACTTCATGAAGAACTGGACCCGATCTCTGCTTTCTCTGGCCTTGATGGCGACCGTCGCTTGCGCGGCGTGGGCCCAAACCGACCCGCAACAGGTGCTCAAGGAGATCCAAGCGGCCCGCACCAAGGCCGTCAACGACGCTCGGGCGTCGGGTTCGCTCGACGTGGACGCGCTGAACAAGCTCATCCAAGAGAAGGCTCTTGCGGCGATCGCGGGCATGGACCCCGCCACCATCCCGGCCAAGGACGCCTACGCGTGGGCCGAGGTGTTCAGCATGGCGGGCAAGCACAAGGAGACCTGCGACCTGTGCGCCAAGTTCCTTACCACCAACCCCGACCCGCAGAAGACCTTCGACGCGAAGATGCTGATGCTCAACTCGTGCAACGCGCTCGAAGAGGGTCACATGCTTACGATGATGGTGCCGACGGTCGAGCCGCCCACGCCCATGGCGAGCCAGCAGTTCCTGAGTTCCGTGGTCTACGAGTTCACCGAGACGGTGGCCAAGCAGATGTCGGTGGACGAAGCGCTCAAGATGCTCGCCAGCGCCGAGCGGAACATGAAGTACGAAGACCCCGAGGCGTTCGCCAAGCGCATGGTGGAAGCGCAGCTCAAGCGGACTCCCGACGGCGACGCCGAGAAGCTGAAGGCCCAATACTTGGCCACGGCCAAGACGCAACGCGGCAGCCTTGAATTCGCCATCGCCGAACGGCGCGCCGAACTGTTGTCCGATGCCGGAAGGAGTGCCGAAGGCAAGGCGATCCTGGAGGCCTTTGTGGCCAAGACCGACCCCGCCGACGCCACCTATCGCCGCGCGAAGGGCAGTCTGACGCGCATGAGCATGGTGGGCGCGGCAGCCCCGGCCCTGACCGTGGAGCGCGGCTATGGCAAGTTCGAAGGGCTGGAGAGCCTGAAGGGCAAGGTCGTCCTGCTCGACTTCTTCGCCCACTGGTGCGGCCCGTGCATCAACTCGTTCCCGGACATGAAGCAGATGTACGCCGACCTGAAGCCCAAGGGCCTCGAGATCGTCGG
The DNA here is from genome assembly GCA_002343445.1 of Chthonomonas sp. UBA2387. Taxonomy (GTDB): domain Bacteria; phylum Armatimonadota; class Fimbriimonadia; order Fimbriimonadales; family Fimbriimonadaceae; genus UBA2387. Next base: position 55,776 of record DDSP01000049.1, on the reverse strand, counting down.
GTTCACCACGTACTACGGCTATTACAAGACCGAGCGGAACTTGGAGAAGGACGCCGAGTACGCCAAGATGAAGGACTTCATCGCCGACCACCAATTGCCGTGGCCGGTCGTGTACGGCGAGCGGTCGAACTTCGACGCCTACGGTGTGACCGGCATCCCCCACGTGACCGTGATCGGCCGCGACGGTACGGTTCACTCGGTGAAGATCGGCTATAGCCCGGCGACGTTCAAGAAGTTCCGCGAGGAAATCGAGAAGCTGCTGGGTTAGCCTGCTCCGAACCCTGTGAGGGGCGGGGCCAGCCGAGCCTCGCCCCAAGATTGCCCCAACAGAATGGACATCCGCCCAGCATTGGTCGAGCAGTTCCGGGCCGGATTGGCCATGCTGGCGGACTGTGTCGAGAAGTGCCCGGAAGACCTTTGGTTGATGGGAGCACCACAACGGGAAATGTGGCGGATCGCGTTCCACGCCGCGTTTTTCACCCATGTCTATCTGGTGCAGGACGAGGCGGCCTACAAGCCCTGGCCCAATCGTCCATCCGGCAAGCACGAGGACCTCTGGCCCGACCCAGCCAATTTGGAGCCCTACGAGCTACCCGTGGATGCCGAGCCGCTGACTCGCGGCGAGACACTTGCCTTCGTCGCTTACCTGACCAGCATCGTCGAGCCGACGATCAACGGTCTCGACTTCGATCGCGACTCCGGCTACCGGTGGTATCGGGACTTCGGCAAGCTGTCCCACGTCCTAATGAACCTGCGGCATCTGCAAGGCCACGTGGGTCAGCTCTCCGAACTCCTCATGGCCAAGGGGATCGAGACCGAGTGGGTCGGCAAGGGTTCGAGCGATGAGTGGGGCGAGTGGCTCCAAGGTAAATCGTGAGGGCTTGGTCCGTCCCGTCGGACGGGCCCATGGACCCGTTTTCCCCAGAAACACGGAACCGGGAACATAATGTCAGCGCATTCGCGTAACACTGGTACGGAATCCATAGGAACCGGGGACCGGGTGGAATTGGCAACCATGATCGGAGCCATCGTCAGACAGAAAACCGCAATCTCGGAGAGGGACATCGCCCTGTTCGAGAAGCTCTTCAAGGAGTCGCACAAGCAGGCTTTCGGGCTCGCTTGCCGCATGACCGGCAACTGCAGCGAGGCCGAAGACCTCCTTCAGGAGGCCTATGTGCGCGCGTATCGGTTTTTCGACCGCTACGACCGCTCTCTGCCGTTCGCGAGCTGGCTGTACCGAATCATGACGAACGCGTACATCGACAGCGTGCGTAAGAAGAACCGACTCCGCATGCTCAGCTTCAGCCAAAGCACCCACGAGGCGCCCGCCGGGTTCGATTTCGCCGACCCCGAGGCGTCGCCGGAATACGCACTGATGCGCAACGCGCTGGACGACACGGTCCAGGCCGGATTGCTTTCTCTGCCCGTGGAGTTCCGATTGGCCGTGCTCCTTGCCGACGTCGAGGGGCTCGCTTACGAAGAAATCTCCGAGATCATGCAGACGTCCATCGGCACCGTTCGATCCCGCATCCATCGTGGCCGCCAGCGCTTGCGCGAGTACCTCGTGAAGAAGAACCCCAACAAGTACGCGGAGATGATGTCGTGAGCTGCCGCAAGATCCGAACGATGATGTCCGCCTATGTGGACGAGGAACTCACCGGGGTGGAAATGATGGAAGTCCGATCGCACGCATACTCCTGCCGCAACTGCGGCCACGAACTCGAAGAGATGGCCCGACTCAAGCGGCTGCTCTCCGAAATGCCGCCTCCCGAGCCTTCCGAGTTCATGGCCGAGAAGATCATGGCCTCGGTTCGGGCGAGCGATCACGTGGTTCACCCCAGACTGCAAGTCCGGTGGACCGTCCTTGCCGGCGGAGTCGCCGCGATCGCAGCCGGCTACGCCATCGCCACGGTCTATCGAACGACCGCCGATCCCATGCAGACCGTGGACCGGATCGAGCCGACGATCGACCTGCGGCAAGATCGCGCCTACGCTGTGGGCGGCGATCCGTTTGCCGGAGCGCCGATGGTCGTTCCTGTGAGCCGCTGACCGCTATGAAGACCTGGTTTCGAATCGCGTGCCTTGGCCTGTCCGTGGGCCTCACCGCCGTCGCTGCCGCTGGCGACGACGCTCTGAACCTGTTGCGGCGCGCCCTCGACGCCACCTACCGCGTCAACGCGCGCAAGATCGTCGTCTACACGTCCGACACGTACGAGAACGGGACGCTCTCGGTGAGCGTTCTGCAAGCCCGCTCGGGCGAGGTGCTCACCACGGTCGTCCAGCCCTTGAGCATGCAGGGCTTGAAGACGATGGACGACGGCAAGGTGCTCAAGAGCTATTGCCCCGACCAGAAGAAGGTGTGGCATCAGGAATCGCCGCGCGCCCACCAACCGGACACCGATTACCGGTTGGCGATCGCTCAACGCAATTACGCCTTTGTCGAAGAACGCACCGACCAGACCGTGGCCGGCCGCCGCATCCGCCTCGTGGTCGCCAAACCCAAGAACCGCGAACTGCCCACGCGCCACTATTTCATCGACCGCGAAACGCCGGTCATCCTGCGCATCGAGACGGTCGACCGGGCCGGGCAAGTGGCCCGCGTCATGGACACGCGCAGCGTGGAGTATCCCGAAGAGGTCTCCCGTGTCGCCTTCCGCGCTCTTCCCGAGAGCATCAAGCCGGAGCCGGTCGGCGTGCCGATGCGCACCACGGCCGCGCAAGTCGGGAACAAGGTGGACTTCCAGCCCCATATCCCTTCGCGGCTGGCGCTGGGATTCCAGATCGAGGGCGTGGACATCATCCGCGAGAAAGGCCAGAACCTGGTCGCGTTGCGCATCACCGATGGCCTGACCACGGGCACCATCTACCTGTGGGACCCCAAGGAGCGGGTCAACGTGCTCAACACGCCGGGCTCGCTCGAGCGACAGGTGGACGGCATGATGGTTCGCGTGATCGGCGACGTTCCCACGGCGGCCAAGGAGCGGCTGTTGCAGGCGTTCTCGGCCAAGGCCTGGGACTCTTTCCTCCATCGGGAACCGAAAATCGAACCAACGGCGTTGGCTAATGCATACGCGGCAGCCAAGGCCGCCGGAGTGTTGCCGAACGGCCCCGTCATTCGTCCAATCGAAGTGACGATCCAGTTCGATCTCACCGGTGGCGGCCACTAACCGCCGCTTCAAGCGCAAGCTCGAAAGAAGACAGCCATGAAATCCGTATTCACGAAGCCAGCCGTTTGGATCGCCGCAGGCATCGCCGTCGGCGCTCTTTCCATTGCGGCCGCCCTGCGCACCGATTCGGGACGGCCGGCGCTCAACTTCAGCTCCGGCCCAGTGGTGACCATGCCGGCCCGCGAGCTGACCAAGGAGAACATCAGCCTTCTCCGCGAGCTCGACGAGTCGTTCGCCAGCATCGCGGACACCGTCAACCCCTCGGTCGTCCACATCCGCGCCGATGGCGGGATCAGCCGCGACGAGTCGAGCGGACGGTTCATGCGAGCCGCTCCCGAAGGCTCCGGCGTCATCTACCGCGCCGACGGGTACATCCTCACGAACGACCACGTCGTCTCGGGGCAGAAGGAAGTCACGGTGACGCTCACCAACGGCAAGCAGTACAAGGGCAAGGTGATCGGCTCGAACGACCGCCAAGCCGACATCGCCGTGATCAAGGTGGACGCCACCAACCTTCCGGCCGCCAAGTTCGCCAACAGCAGCGCCGTCCGCGTCGGCCAGTTCGCCATCGCCGTCGGTTCGCCGTTCGGCTTGGAGCACTCGGTGACCGTGGGCCACGTCAGCGCCCTCGGCCGCAACAGCGTTGCCGGCGACCCCACGATGCGCGATCAGCGAGGCTACTCCGACCTGATCCAGACCGACGCGCCCATCAATCAGGGCAACTCGGGTGGACCGCTGGTCAACATCGAAGGCGAAGTCATCGGCATCAACTCGACCATCGTCGCCAACTTCGGGGGCGGCAGCACGGGCATCGGCTTCGCCATTCCGTCGAATCAAGCCGCGCTCATCGCCGACATCCTCATCGAGAAGGGCAAGCTCGACCGGGCCTACCTCGGCGTGTTCCCGCAGAGCCTGAAGCCGTACCAGAAGGAAGAGCTGAAGCTGAACGGCGGCGCGATTCTTGAGGAAGTCCCCAACGAGGGCCCCGCCTACGAGGCGGGCATCCGCAAGGGCGACGTCGTCGTACGGATCGGCGACCTGACCGTGAACGCGGAGCAAGACCTGCGCAACGCGATGCTGAAGTACTCGGCGGGCAACAAGGTGCCCATCGAGGTCGTTCGCGATGGCCAGCGAAAGACGTTCCAAGTCTCGCTCGGCAAGAGCCAACCGCTTGGCCAGCCCGAGGCTCAAGCCCCGCAGACGCAGCGCAACGGTCAGCCGTTCCAGTTCGGGACTCCGGACGAGATGCGCAAGTTCTTGGAGAGGTTCAACACGCCGGAGCGTGGCGACGACTTCGTTCCGCCGCTTCGCGAGGGTCGTCCCCGACTGGGCGTCACCGCCGAGAACCTGAGCGACAGCCTGCGCAAGCAGTTCAACATCCCCGCCGATGCCAAGGGCGTCGTGGTCAAGGTCGTCGAGTCGGGCTCGATCGCCGAGGCCAACGGTCTGAAGGTCGGCGATGTGATCGAGAGCATCGACGGGACGAAGATCGGTTCCGTGGACGACCTGCGCAAGGCGATGGGCGAGAAGAAGTGGGGCGACGGCCTCACGGTCAAGGCGCTCGCCTTTGAAGATGGGGCCAAGGTCAGCAAGACCTTCTCCATCGAAATGAAGTAAGCCAACGCCCCGAAGACCCTCCGAGCGGCCCTGCCGCCCGGGGGGTCTTTGCATTTCTTGAAGCGTGACTCGGAGCCGTGAGGCACGCTGGTGGTGCGAGCCATGGAGAACCCCAGCCGACGGGGCTCGCGCCCGCCGGTCTGTCTCCCGGTACACTGGGCCAAACATTCGCCCGACCTTCGAACGCGCGCCACGGCGCGAGGCTCCGCCTCTTTGAGTTTGTGCTCGGGCGGGAACTTGGATTAGGCGAATCATGTCCAGCTACAACGCGCGCGCAACCTTCTCTTCGGGCAAAGACAACCTCGGCTACTTCCGGCTCGATGCCGTCGGCGCGGACCTCCAGAGGCTCCCCTTCTCGCTGAAGGTGCTGCTGGAAAACCTGCTCCGCAACGAAGACGGCGTGAACGTCACGCGAGCCCACATCGAGGCGCTCGCCAAGTGGGACCACAAGGCCGCGCCGAGCGACGAGATCGCGTTCACCCCGGCCCGTGTGCTGCTCCAAGACTTCACGGGCGTTCCGTGCGTGGTGGACCTGGCCTCGATGCGCGACGCCATGGCCGCACTCGGCGGCGACCCCACCAAGATCAACCCGCTCCAGCCCGTCGAGCTCGTGATCGATCACTCGGTTCAGGTGGACGCCTACGGCACCGAAGCCGCACTGCTCATCAACCGCGACCTCGAATTCGAGCGCAACCAAGAGCGCTACGAGTTCCTCAAGTGGGGTCAGAAGGCGTTCGACAACTTCAAGGTGGTGCCGCCCAACACGGGCATCGTCCACCAAGTCAACCTGGAACACCTGGCGCGCGTGGTCTGCCTCCAGGATGGCGTGGCGTACTTCGACACGCTGGTGGGCACCGATTCGCACACCACGATGGTCAACGGCCTGGGCGTGCTGGGCTGGGGCGTCGGCGGCATCGAAGCCGAGGCCGCGATGCTCGGCCAGCCGGTGAGCATGCTCATCCCGCAGGTCGTCGGTTTCCGCTTGACGGGCAAGCTCCCCGAAGGTTCGACCGCGACCGACCTCGTGCTCACCGTGACCGAGATGCTCCGCAAGAAGGGTGTCGTGGGCAAGTTCGTCGAGTTCTTCGGCCCAGGGCTTTCCACCATGCCCCTTGCCGACCGCGCGACGATCAGCAACATGGCCCCCGAGTACGGCGCGACATGCGGCATCTTCCCGGTGGACGAGGAGACGCTGAACTACTTGCGGCTCACGGGGCGACCCGAAGACGTCGTCCAGCGGGTGAAGGACTACTGCCTCGCCCAAGGCGTGTTCCACACCGCCGACGCCCCCGAAGCGGAGTACTCGGACGTGTTGCACCTGGACCTTTCGACGGTCGAGCCCAGCGTGGCTGGTCCCAAGCGGCCCCAAGACCGCGTGGCGTTGTCCAAGGCGCGCGACACGTTCTTCAAGGAGTTCCCCGGCGCCAGGCCGCAAGAGGGTGAAGGACTGACGCACGGCTCGGTGGTCATCGCGGCCATCACGAGTTGCACGAACACGTCCAACCCCTCGGTGATGGTCGCGGCGGGCCTCGTGGCGCGCAAGGCGCTCAAGTTCGGCCTGAAGAGCAAGGAGTGGGTCAAGACGTCGCTCGCTCCCGGCTCGCGCGTGGTCACCGACTACCTGGAGCGCGCGGGGCTCGACAAAGACCTCGATGCCCTCGGCTTCAACACGGTGGGCTATGGGTGCACCACATGCATCGGCAATTCGGGACCGCTGCCCGAAGAGGTCTCCAGCGCCATCGCGGGAGGCGACCTGACGGTCGTCTCGGTGCTCTCCGGCAACCGCAACTTCGAAGGGCGCGTGAACCCCGAGGTCAAGGCGAACTACCTGATGTCGCCCCCGTTGGTCGTGGCATTCGCCATCGCGGGCACCATCGACATCGATCTACAGAACGATCCTGTGGGCCAAACCCCGGACGGCATGAACGTCTACCTTCGCGACATCTGGCCGAGCCAAACCGAGATCGCCGAAGTCGTCGCCGAGAACGTGCGCGCCGAGATGTTCGCCAAGTCCTACCGCGACGTGTTCAAGGGAGACGAAAAATGGAACGCCATCGCCGTCCCGGAGGGCGACCGCTACGCCTGGGACGACGCTTCGACGTACATCAAGCAGGCGCCCTACTTCGACGGCATGCCCCGTCATGCGCCCGAGAGCGTCTCGGATCCCGAGGGCCTGGCCGTGCTGGCGATCCTGGGCGACAGCGTGACCACCGACCACATTTCGCCCGCCGGCTCGATCAAGGCCAAGTCCCCGGCTGGCGCGTATCTGACCGAGCGGGGCGTGCGGCCGCACCTGTTCAACTCTTACGGCTCGCGCCGGGGCAACCACGAAGTCATGGTGCGCGGCACGTTCGCCAACGTCCGATTGCGCAACAAGCTTGCGCCGGGCACCGAGGGCGGGTTCGCCACCCACCTGCCCACGGGCGAGGTGGTGGATATCTTCGAAGCCTCGCAACGCTATCGGGAAGCGGGCACGCCTTTGATGATCTTGGCGGGCAAGGAGTATGGCTCGGGTTCCAGCCGCGACTGGGCCGCCAAGGGGCCGAACCTGTTGGGCGTCAAGGTGGTGCTGGCCGAGAGCTTCGAGCGCATCCACCGGTCCAATTTGGTGGGGATGGGCATCCTGCCGCTCCAGTTCCTGCCCGGCGACACAGCGGAGAGCCTGGGCCTGACGGGCCGCGAGACGTTCCGGGTTTCGGGCTTTGCGGCGGGGATGGCCGGCGGCTTCGCCTCGGGCAAGGAGGTGCAGGTCGAGGCGACGCTCGGCGACCAGACCAAGCGTTTTGCCGCCACGGTGCGCATTGATACGCCGCAGGAACGCGAGTACTTCCGGCACGGCGGCATCCTGCAGTACGTGTTGCGTCAGTTGCTCGTGTAGCCTTGGGTGGTGGCCCTCCAGCAACCATCTATGGAACAGGAGCGGGCGCTTCCAAGCCCTGACACCCAACGGCCCAGCGTCCCGCCACCCGCCAGCGTGGTTCAATAGCGACGCGTGATCGCCGCAGAACACCGAAAGCTCCACAAACGGGCCATGACCCCGCTGATGCTGGTGTTCGCCGTATTCTGCTGCGTGAGCGGCGGACCCTATGGGTTGGAGCCGCTGGTCGGCGAAGCGGGACCGGGGCTCGCCCTCCTGCTCATCGCGCTCATGCCCATCGTCTGGGCTCTCCCGGACGCGCTCACCACGTGCGAACTGGCCCCCGCCCTGCCCGTCGAGGGCGGCTACATCGTGTGGGTCAAGCGCGCCCTTGGCCCGTTCGCCGGGTTCCTCAACGCGTGGTGGACCTGGATCTACACGTTGGTGGATGCCGCGCTCTATCCCGTCCTGTTCACCACGTACCTGTCGTCGTTCCTGAGCCTGTTCTTCGGATTCGATGGCCTGGAGCAGCCCGCCGCGCGGTGGGCGACCACGATGGCCGTGATCGCCGCGTTCACGTGGCTGAACATCCGAGGCACGCGGCTCGTGGGCAAGACCTCGACCGCGTTCGCGTTCGCTCTCATCGTTCCGTTCCTCGCGCTGGTGTTGATCGGTCTGGCGCGCATGGCGTTCGACCCGCAACCCATCGTGCGCGAGTTCACCAGCGGCGGCCAGACCTTGCAAGCCGGATTGGCCTCGGGCATGGCCATCGTCATGTGGAACTACCTGGGTTGGGATGCGCTCTCGACCATCGCCGAGGAGGTCGAAGAGCCCGCGAAAGCCTATCCACGCGCCTTGCTGATCGGCGTGCCGCTCGTGTTCGCGGTCTACTTCTTTCCCACCTTGGTGGGCTTGGCGTACTTCCCCAACACCGAGGATTGGGCCGAGGGCGCATGGCCCGCGATCGGGCAAGCCGTGGGCGGGCCGGGGCTGGGGGTGGCGCTGAACGTGGCCGGCCTGATCTCGCCGATCGCCTTGTTCACGGCGAGCCTGCTGGCGTCTTCGCGCGTGCCCTTCGTGATGGCCGAGGACGGCTTCCTGCCCAAGGGATTGGTGGCGATCCACCCCGTGTTCGGCACGCCTTGGCGGGCCATTCTGCTGCACGGGGTCATCTATGCGCTTCTGGCCCACAAGTCGTTCTTGGAACTGATCGAACTGAACGTGATCATGTACTCTGCGGCGCTGTTCTTGGAGAGCCTGACGCTGTTCGTGCTGCGCGTGAAGGAGCCGGGGCTGCATCGGCCGTTCAAGGTGCCTGGGGGGCTGTGGGGCGTGGGGCTGGTGGCCGTGCTGCCCGTCTCGGTGGCGTGCGTGATGGTGGGCGTCTCGATCGTCGAGGAGGGTTGGGAAGCGCAGTGGTCGTCGGCGGTTGCCTTGGCGAGCGGACCATTGGCGTTCTGGCTGGCCCGGCTGGCCGCACGGGCCAAACCGGGCTGGTTCTGCTAACCACAGGATTCCCTCGTGTGGATGGGTTGCCGCCAGACCGTGCTCCTCTCGACGGAAGAACGCCGACCCTTCACGAGTTCCGACCCCGCCAGAGCCTGCGCGCGACGGAACCGCTCAAGGGGTCGGGAACGTCGTGGCACCCGAGGGGCGGGCCAACGGTTGACCTTTCCGGCCCGCGCAAGCAAGAAAGCGTCGGCAGTTGTCCGCAGGTTGTCCCGACCTCCGCCTTCCGCCTTCCTCCTTCCATCTTCCCAAGAACCTGAGGGGATGTGAATGTGAATCGTGAATCGTGAGTGCAACGAGAACTTGCCAACCACTTGCCAGCCACGTGCCGACCAGGGCTACCGTGCCCAGGCGTCCCAGAAACGTGAGCGGGCGGCGACCGCGCGATCCACGCAACCCGCGCCCACGGCGTTGATGTGCCCCAGTTTGCGCCCTGCGCGGTAGGCCTTCCCGTACCAGTGGACATGCGAGCCGGGCACCTCCAGCGCCCCCGTCAGGGCCGAGCGCAAGTCGCCGTCGCCGGGCGGGCCGAGCAGGTTCGCCATGCACGTGTCGCCGCCGACAGGCTCGGTCAAGGGCAGACCCATCGCCAACCGCACGTGCATTTCGAACTGGCTGACGCCGCCCCAATCCAGCGTGTAATGGCCCGTGTTGTGCGGGCGCGGCGCGATCTCGTTGATGAGCACCGAGCCGTCCTCCAGCTCGAACATCTCGACCCCGAACAGGCCATAGCCGCCCACGGCTTCGACGGCGGCGATGGCGACCTCGGAGGCATCCACCCCCGACGGATAGACCAAATCGCACACATGGTTGGTCTGAACGGTCTCCATGGTCGGGAACGCGCCGCACACGTGCGGACTGCGGTAGACCATAGCCGCCAACTCGCGGCGGAAGGGCACGAACGCCTCGGCCAACCAGCCATCCTGCCATTGCGGGCGCAGGGCCTCGAATTCCACGGGCGTTCGGGCATACCGCGTGCCCTTGCCGTCGTAGCCGCCAAAGCGCGCCTTGAGCACCATCGGAAAGCCTATGGCCTCGATCGCCTCGCTCCCGTCTCCTTCCAGCGGGACCGCGCGCGGCGTCGGCGCACCGTATCGGGCATAGGCTTGGCGCTGCAGCAGCTTGTCCTGGACCGTCGCGAGCACGTCCCAACCCGGCATCAGCCGCTGCGGTTCGGCGCCGGCAAGCGCAAACGCCTCGGCGATCGCCCAAGCGGGGATGAACTCGTTTTCGAGTGTGATGCGGTCGCTCTGGCCGACGAGGCGGGCGATCGCCTCCGGGTCGTCCAGACGCCCGGCGATCACGGGAGCGAGTTGCGCCGTGCAGCACTCGGGGTCGGGGTCGAGGGCCAAGCACCGCAGACCCATCCGCTGGGCGGCTTGGATGGACATGCGGGCCAATTGCCCGCCGCCAAGAACGCCGAGGTCAAACAGGGGCATCGCCAAACGCTCCATCTACGATTTGGTGCGGGTTGATCTCCAGCGATTCCGCATGGGGCAGGTCGCGTGAACGGATCACGCCGATGAGTTCGTTGCCGACGGCGCGGGTTCCGAGTTCGAACGCGCGCTTGCCGACCCACTCCACGATCGCGTCCACCGCGGTCAGGTCGGGCAGGGTCAGGTTCATCGAGACTTGGGCGACTTCGGCGGTCGAGAGGTAGAAGCCGAGGGCTCGGACTCCGACGAACCTAAGGTCTCCCTCGCTGCGTGCGGTACGGATCTCGCGCGCGATCTGTTGAGCCACACGGGCGTCGGTGCCTTGCAGGTTGACGTTCAGAGCGATGAGGAATTCGCGCAGCCCCACGACCGTTACGCCGAGCCGGGGATGGGCGCGCGTCGGTCCGAAGTCGGGGCGCAGGTCGCGATCGAGGAGCCCCCCGAACCCGCCCTTGCGCAGGGAAGGCAAGTCGGCCTCGTGGCGGCCCCGCTCGGACTTCTCGTAGAGAAACACGGGCAGGTGGTAGCGGTGGGCCAGCGTGTCGCCGAACGCTTCGATCTCGGAGAGCAGCCGTCCGGTTTCGGGGGGACCGTTCCAGCCGGGGAGGGCGACGAAAGGACACACGTCCAAGGCCCCGATGCGGGGATGCACGCCCACGTGACGATTCAGGTCGATGCGGTCGAACGCGAATTCAGCGAGGGTCAGGACGGTTTCGAACACCACGTCCGGGTGGCCCGAAAAGGCCGTGACGGCGCGGTTGTGGTCCACGTCGCTCTTGAGATAATGCACGCGGAGCGGGCGGAACTCCAACGTCTCGGCAAACAATCGCGAGAGCCCGACGTCCCTTCCGAACGACCAGTTGGGGACCGTGAGCAGCCGCATCCTATCCGACGCCGACGATGTTGAAGCCCGAGTCCACGAAGATGATCTGCCCCGTCACCGCATAGCTCAGGTCGCTCATCAGATAGACGGCCGTTGTGGCGACTTGCTCTTGTTCGAACGGCCTTTTGAGCGGGGCGTTGGCCTTGACCGTCTCGATCATGGGCAAGAAGTTCTTCACCCCTCGCGCCGCGACGGTGTTGATGGGGCCGGGAGAAATCGTGTTGACGCGGATGCCGCGCGGGCCAAGATCGGCGGCAAGATAGCGGACACAGGATTCTAGAGCGGCCTTGGCCACGCCCATCACGCGGTAGGTGCCCGCGGCGCGCGTGCTGCCCAGATAGCTGAGGCACATCACGCTGGAATCGTCCTTGAGCAGGGGCTCGAGCACGCGGCACAAGTGGACCAACGAGTACGCGCTGACCTCGAGCGCGATTTGGAAGCCTTCCTTGCTCGTCTCGATGAAACGGCCCTCCAGATCGGCCTTGGGCGCATAGGCGGCGGAGTGGACGAGAAAGTCCACCTTGCCGATTTTGGATTCGACCTGCTGGGGCAACGCCTCCATCTGCTCGTCGTTGGTGAAGTCCACGACGATCGGGGTGAACCGGGGGTCTCCGGCGATCAGTTTCTCAACCGACTCAAGCATCCGATCGTTTTGCGCGCCAATGCCGACGTGTGCGCCGTGGTCTGCGGCGGCTTTGGCGATGGCCCAGCCAATGCTGTGTTTGTTGGTCACGCTGAAGACCAGCCCTTTTTTTCCGGCGAGCAACATGCGGGCATTGTGGCACGGATGCAGGGCTCATGCGCCGGGTCCTCGACCGTGGGTCGGCTTGGGTAACGTGGACGCATGTCCGCCGGCCCCGTCGTGTTCCTCACCGGTGCCCCGGGCGTGGGCAAATCCACCGTCGGCCGGATGCTCGCCGACCGATTCGAGCGGGCGTTCTTCCTGGACCTCGACGCGTTCCGGACGCTGGTCGTGAAGGGCCTGTCTCAGCCCAGCGCAGGCTGGAGCGAGGAGACCACGCGTCAGTTCGACCTCGCGCACCGTGCGGCGGGCCAGATCGCCAGCCTGTACTCGGAGGCGGGCTTTGCCGTGGTCGTCGCCCACTGCTCGAATCCCGAGATGGTGGCGCTGTTCCTGGAGGCGTGCCCCCACGCGCGGGTCGTTTGCCTGCGGGCCGAGTTGGACGTCAACGTCTCGCGGAACAACACTCGGACGCACAAGAGCTTCGATCCTCGCGACATCGAGTTCTTCGTCCACGACCTGTGGGAGTCGTTGCCTGCTCGTTTCGAGAGGGCCGGGTTTCTGGTGCTTGACACGACCCGGCAGACGCCGGAGCAGAGTGTGGAGAAAGTGCTCGGAGGTGGAGGTTTTCGCTAACCGAGTCGAGCCAGGAGCCATTGGCGGTTGTTGGCGATCATCTCGGGGTGCCAGTCGTGGCCCCAGTCGTATTCGATGAGTTGTTTCGGGCCGCGCAGCGCTTCGTAGCACGCGCGGACGTGGTCGGGGCGGGCGGCGGGATCCTTTAGCCCGAGCGACACTTGGACCGGCTTGCCGCATCGGCTTGCCATGTTCACGGTGTCGAAGTACGACAGCGTGTTCAGCACCCGCTCTTTGCCCAGCGGCAGTTCTTCGTAGAAGTCGGGCAGTTCCTTGAGCGGATACCGATGGATGGGGGCGTTCAGCGTGGCGCGCATGGCGCACAGAAACGGCATGTCGGCCGCTACGGCCCGCACGATGGGCGAGAGAACCGCCGACCAGATCGCCAGACCCGCGCCCTGCGACATGCCCATCGCTCCGATCCGGTCCTCGTCGGCCTCGGGCTGCGCCTGCAGCACCCGCAAGGCCACCATGCAATGGATCGCCAAGCGTCGAAACACCCACGTCTCGGGCTCTTCGACACCTTCGGCGAAGTAGCCTCGGCTCGGCGTGTACTTCTCCTGGTGAAACGCATCGTGCCCGTGCAGGTTCAGGCTCATCGAGGTCATGCCCTCGCGCGTGCCATAGGCGTTGGGCAGCAGCGATTCGCGGCCGTAGGGCGGAATCCAGAGGAAACTGGGGAGCCGCCGAGCGGCGTCGTGGGTGGCGATCCAGCCTTCAAGTGGTTGCCCGTCCGCGCCGTCGAACTCGATCCGGTCCACACGGTGCGAGGGAGAGAACTCGTCTCCTTGGGATTCGACCCGGGTCCTCACAAAGCGCAGTGGGACGGACGCGGCTTCGTGGACGGCCTCGTCCCAAAAGGCCTGAAAATCGTCGGGAACGTACGGGTCGAACAGGGTCATGCGCCGACGGCGCGCTGCTGAGCTTCAATATGCATCCCGGTCGTCATCAGCCAAGCAGTGGCGCGTTGGATCTCCTCGACGGGACCTTCCAACTCGACTTGGGCGAAGGCGAAGTCGCTGTCGATGGTCGCCTTTTTGATGCTGACTTTGACGTTGAACTCGCGCGAAAGCCGCCAAATCCAGGGTTCGCCCACGTGGGTCTTTCCAGCCGTAATGGTGATGTCTACGTTGGCCAAATCTTGTCGTCCTCCGATGCGGTATCGGTTGTGTGTTAGGTTACCTTCGCGAGGGCCGGCCGTTCAGGGCGCGACTTTGACGCGGCTCGACTCGCGGAAGTGCTGGACCGCGTCTCGAACGTTCCAACCGTTGCCCTCCAGGTAGCGGTACGCCTCGTCTTGCGTGGCCGTGGTCAGGTCTTTGACGATGCGCGCGCAGCGTTCTTTGAGTTTCAGGTTCTTGGCCTTGACGTCCACCATCAGGTTCTCGATGACCTTGCCGCTGAGCACCATCGCGCCGGTGCTGATGCGGTTGAGGGCGAGTTTCTGGGCCGTGCCGGCCTTCAATCGGGTCGAGCCCGTCAACACCTCGGGGCCGGTGTCGAGCAGGATGCCCAAGTCTACGGCGCTCAACAAGGGTGCGCCCTTGTTGTTGGCGATGCCGGCGGTCCAAATGCCCTTCTGACGCGCGTGCTTGACGGCGGCGAGGACGAAGGGGGTGCGCCCGCTGGCGGCGACGCCGATGACCACGTCCCGGCGCGTGAGCATGAGTTCGTTGATCACGGTGATGGCGGCGTGCTCGTCGTCTTCGGCGTCCTCTTGGGCCTTTCCTTGCGCGTCGGCTCCGCCGGAAATGATCGCCATGAACCGATCGTCCGCGATGCCGAACGTGGGTGGCATTTCGGCGGCGTCCATCGTTGCGATGCGTCCGCTGGTGCCCGAGCCGACATAGATGGTGCGGCCCCCTTCCTGGTAAGCCGTGGCGACTCGCTCGATGGCTGTGGCCAACGCTTCCTCAGCGTTTTGCAGGGCGCGAATGACCACATACTCCTCTTCGTTCATGAGGCGCACGATCTCGCGTGCGGACATCTTGTCGAGGCCATAGGAGCGGGGGTGGCGGACTTCGGTGGACATGGGAGTTCAGGGGATTAGACGTCGTGCGAGGCGTGCCGCGCCGACGACGGCTGGGGTTTCTAGCAAGGAAATGCGTGAGCTTCGGGGTTCGAGCGCTTGAGAGAGTGCGGATTCGAACGCCGGCCGGTAGGTTGGGTGGCTCTGCCACAAGCCCCCGGCCAACACGATGCACGGGTGGTCGGAGTCGGAGGCGAACGAAGCGATGTGGCGAGCCACGATGGCTGCGAGTTCCCGCGACTCTTCGGCGATGAGTGACTTGGCGTAGGCTTCGCCCGCCTCGGCCTCCTCGGCGAGCGTGGTCGCAAAAGTGGCCAAGAACGCGGGCGGGGACGAACGGCGGTAGACCTCGGCCACTACGGCCGAGACGTCTCGCGTCCCAAAGTTGGCTTCGATCGCGGACAGGATCCGCTCGGAGACCTCGGTCGGCTGTTCGAAGAACCTCTGAACGACCGCGCGGCCGTACCGGAACGCCGAGCCCCGATCGCCCAGCAGGTACCCGCCGCCACCGGACTTTACGACGTCGTCGCCCTGCCAGGAGAACACGGTCGAACCCGTGCCGGCAATGACGCAGCAGTCGGTTCCATCCGGACACGCGGCGAGCGCGGCGTGATAATCGGGCCGAGCCTCGACCTTGGCGCCGGGGTAGAGGACGGAAAGCTCGATTTCGGCGCGCTTCTTGTCGTCGGGGGTGAGCAACCCGGCGAAGCACGCGCACACCGCATCGGCTTTGGGGGCGCCTGCCGTGGCTTGCTGGAGGCTGCCAACGAGCGTTTTGTGCGGCGTGCTGGCCCAGTTGGCCGGACCCGCTTGGCCCTCGAAGAGCGTGTTGCCGACCGGGTCGAGCATCATCGCTCGACACGAGGAACCCCCGCAGTCCAAACCTAGATACGCCGTCATGCCCTGGTGCGCGGTCGCCGTTGACCCGTCACAGGCCGAGAGGGTACCCGCCCCGAATCGCCGGCCGCTAGGCTGTCGCACGACGGTTGGCGGAAGCCTCCGACGCCAGATCTCCCCCGCTGGACACCAGCGGGGGAGATGCTCGGACAAGACTTCAGTCAAGCGTCAGCCGAGCGAAGCCCAATCCGAACCTATCGCTCCCAATCGCGATGCGGGCGGAGGAGCATCAGGTTGGCTTCGGGGTCGCCGACAAACTTCTCGTCCACCGGATCCCAGCGGAGCTTGCGGCCGCCGAGGCGAAGCGAAATGTTGGCCAGATGGCAGACGCTCACCGACCGATGGCCGACTTCGGCGTTGCAGATGCAGGCCTTGCGCGTCCGGATGCCGTCGATGAAGTTTTGGGCGTGGTCGTTCGAGGCGTAGACCTTGTCGGAATCCGGGACGGGCGTTTCGAGCAGCTTCGGATCCGAGGCGCCGATGCGGCCCCGGCTCACGAACACCCAACCTTCCTCGCCGTGGATTTCGAGTCCGTTTTCGCCTTGGTTGGTGCAGTGCAGCACCACCCCGTTGGGATACAGGTACTCGACGTCGAACTCGGGGAACGTGCTGTAGTAGCCCGAGCCCGTGCCGGAGGGGACTTTGCCCGTGCCCTGAACCGAGATGGGACCGCTGCCGTCCATGTCCATCGCCCATTGCGCGATGTCGTTGTGGTGCGCGCCCCAGTCCGTGAGCATGCCACCGGAGTACTCGAGCCACCAGCGGAAGTTGCCGTGGCACCGCTCCTGGACGTATTCGGTGACGGGTGCCGGGCCGAGCCACATGTTCCAATCGAGGCCTTCGGGAATGGGTTTCGAGGCGAAGGGTCCGCCCGTGGGGCCGGTCGGCAGGTGGGTGATGATCTTGGTCAGCCGTCCGAGCCTTCCGCTGCGCGCGACTTGCACGGCCAATCGGAAGCGTCCGTCCGAGCGCTGTTGGCTTCCTGTCTGGAAGATGCGCCCGAGCCGCTTGGCCGTGTCGGCGATCTCGCGCCCCTCGGCGACACCGAGGGTCAGCGGCTTTTCACAGTAGACGTCTTTGCCCGCGACCATTGCGTCCACGGAGATTTGGGCGTGCCAGTGGTCCGGGGTACCGATGACCACGGCATCGAGGTCCTTGTGCCGCAGCATCTTGCGGTAGTCGCGATAGACACCGTCGGCCGGGACGTTCAGCACGCGCGCGGCGTTCTGGCGGTGGGCTTCGTCCACGTCGCAGACGGCGACGATCTTGACGCCCTGCTTGCTCGCGAGCCAGCGCGTGACACCGAGTCCTTGCTGGAACCCGCCCTTGGGACCACCCGGACCGATGACGCCGATGTTGATGGTGTCGTTCTGGCCGATGCGGCGCGGCCGGAGGAGTTCGGCCTCGGCCTCGGCGGCTCGCGCTTCGCGCACGAACCAGTTGGGGAGGGTCGCCATCGAAATGCCGGCAGCAGCGCCGCGAATGAGCGTGCGCCGGGAGACTTCGCGTACTTCGTTGTCCATTGCTGTTGGTTTTCGCCGGATGATCCGACACCTCCTTTAGAGGTTTTTCGAACCAGCGATGCGCGGCCCAACCCAACCCCCGACCCGATGGCGCCGAGCCGCCTTCTGGTACGATCCTGCGGGACGAGCCGGTAGCTCAGCGGTAGAGCAACGCCCTTTTAAGGCGTGGGCCCTGGGTTCGAATCCCAGCCGGCTCACCACCAGCGCAACCTCAGACGCCGGTTCGGCGTAGCGAAACGCAAGCCATGGACGATTTCGGACGCAAGTACCGCGCGTTGGTCGCCATCTTGCTTGCCCTCCTCATGTTGTGGTTGGGCGCGATGGTCCTGCTTCCGTTCCTGCCCGCTCTCCTTTGGGCGACCGTTCTGGCTGTGTTGCTGTACCCCCTGCACCTGCGGTTCCAGCGCAAGCTCAACGCGACGGTCAGCGCCCTGGCGACTACCCTCGTCGCGATCATCGTGATCCTGATTCCCGTCACCGTGGCCGGTGTGGTCGTCTACGCGCAGGCCAACGCGATGCTGAAACAGGTTCGCGAGAGCCAGCCCGACGGCGATGCGCTGACGATCGACGCCTTGATCAAGTCTGCCGACGCCAGTCTCGCGCCGATTCTCAAGAGCCTTGGCGCGGGCGACTTGAACCTGGTGCAGCGGTTCGAGGAAAACCGCGAGACCATCGCCAACAACCTGGCGCGGGCTTCGGGGCCGCTGGCCGTCAAGTTCGCCGAGTCGGCGGTTCTGGTGGTTGTGGCGTTCCTGACGTTGTTCTTTTTGCTTCGCGACGGTCACAAGCTGCGCGAACCCGCGCTGGAGATCATTCCGCTCCCTGCGGCCCAATCGGAGACGATCCTGATTCGGATGCGGGACACGATCTTTGCCGTGTTCGTGGGTGTGATGCTGGTCGGCGTGATTCAGGCCACCCTGGCCGGACTCGGCTACTGGATCGCCGGGGTGCCGAACGCCTTCCTCTGGTATGTGGTGACGGTGCTGTTGTGTCTGGTTCCTCTGCTGGGATCGCCGCTCGTGTACGGGCCGCTGGCGGTCTCGCTGCTCGTGACGGGGCACACGTGGCAAGGGGTTTTTCTGCTCTTGTGGGGGCTGATCGTGGTCAGCCAGATCGACAACCTATTGCGGCCGTTCTTCATCGGGCTGCGTGTGCCGCTGCATCCCATGGCCATTTTTTTCAGCCTGCTGGGGGGTCTGTTCACATTCGGCCCGGTGGGTCTCATGGTGGGTCCGCTGCTCTTGACGGGACTCTTGGCCCTCCTCGAGGTCGTGCGTCAGCGACTGGCTTTGGACCGGGCGCGGCTTGAAAGTCCGCAAATTCAGATGAACGATCCATAAATGTTCGACCTTCGGTCCCCATTTCGTCGTCAAAAGGGCTAAGATATCGACAGGTCCGACTCCAACGAGGGTCGCCGGGGCGAGAGCCTCGCGAAAAGACCAAATAGCAACCAACAACCAGAAAACGCACAACGAGAGTCAGTCAGGCTAGTTGTGAGGAGGAGTAGGGGCGCGCAAGTCGCGCCCCTCACCATTTCTGGAGACCCCTCGGGCGTGACACAATGGCGTCCGTGATTCCCCTCGGCCTCTTGCTTGCGCTGCAAGCCTCCGATCCCGACTCCTCCCACTGGTCCGTTCAGCTCGGCACGATGTTCTCGGTCCGGACGCTCGGGTCGGAAGACCCCCGGATCGGCAAGGTCTTCTCCATCGCCTACGGCCGCCCCGAACCCCGTTTGCGGCTGGGCAAGTACCAGCCCGAACTCGTGTTCGAGGCGACCATCCTGCCCTCGTCCAGTCGCGGCTACGTGGACATCGCGCCCGATCGTACGACCAGCATGGGCGTTCTCGCCATCGCTCGGTACCGCTTCACACCGTGGAAGGGCGCGCGGACGTTCCTCGACCTCGGTTGGGGCATCCAGTACTCGACCCAAGCCACGAGCGACCAGCCCAGCCAGTGGAACTCGACCCCGTCGCTGGGGCTCGGCACCGAGGTGGATTGGGGACCCAAGGACGGCTACGTGCTGGCCCGGTGGTTCCACTCGTCGAACGCCGGCACGAAGGGCAACAACCCCGGCTGGAACCAGATTTGGGTGGTCTGCGGGGTCAAGCTTTGATCGGGGCGTGGTCGGAGACGCCCGTCCGGGTCCGCTATGGCGAGACCGATCAGATGGGCCACGCCTACTACGCGAACTACCTCTATTGGCTGGAGCAGGCACGAGGCGCGTGGTGCCGCGCTCGCGGGTTCACCTACCGCAGCCTTGAGGAGATGGGCTACTTCCTTCCCGTGGTCGAGGTCTTCCTCAAGTACCACGGCGAGATCAAGTACGACGACGACATCGTGGTGCGCGTGCGGATGGGCGAAGTCCGCCGGGCCTCGATGCGCTTCGAGTACGAGATCGTCAAGACCGGCCATCCGAAGGTGTTGACCGAGGGCCACACGTGGCACGTGCTCATGGGAACGGAGCGCAAGGCGGTGAGCGTTCCGGAGACCGTCGGCGAGATGCTGCGGCGGAACCCGGCTGATTGCGAGCCGTTGGCGTAGAATCACTTCGATGGCGTTGGCCACACTTGGAACCATGAGTCTCGATGAGGCGGTTGACGAGTTCTGTCGTCAGGCGCCCGGGGTGCGGCTGCTCGCCCTGGGGCAGACCGTGTTCTGGGACGAAACGACCAAGGCAGGAGTTGCGTTGGCGCTGGAGCGAGGGGGCCACCCGCGACTGCTGGCGGGAGTCCACGACACCGACTACTTCGCCAAACTTCCGGGCGGCGGCGATGCCCGGGGCTTTCGGGCGTTCCCGCACAACGACGGTTCGACACGCGGGCTGTGGAGCGCTGTCGCCGAGTTTTCCGCGTTGTTGGGTTCGGAGGCGGTCGTGCGCCGCGACTTGTTGGCCGCCGCCGGGGTGGATTTGGAGCGGATCGCGCGCGTCCGGCCCGGCATCGTGGACGAAGCCACCGAAGCGTGGGGTTGGCGCGGGCTGGTTTCGTTGGGCGACGAGCCGCCGTTGGCCGCCGACGTCCGCTTGGCCGAGGTGTTCGGCGAGGTTCGCGGGGCGTTCGATTGGGCGCTGCAGGAGTCGTTGGCGTGTTTGGCGCCGGATGCGCGCCGCGAAGCCGCCGAACGGGCCGACGCCATGCGCCAGATGCTCTGCGACGTTCGCGACGACCTTGCGCCGAATGCGCGGCTCAAGGACTTCTATCTGGCTCTGCTGCCTCGCCTCTATGCCGCAGCGGCCGGTCGGCCCGTGCCCATCGAGACGACGACCACGACCGCGTTGCTGCGGTTCAACCGAGAAACCGCTGCGCTGCCTCGGTTCGCGTTGGTGGACCTGTTCCTGAACCCCGATTCGAGAGACGCTGCTCGCGAGGCGTACAACCAAGTCGTCGCCGGGAGCGAGACGTATCCTCTGGATCGCTTCGGGACGGGCGCATTGCCTTTCGATCTGATCGTCCCCGGCCACGGACGCGGCACGCTGCGCATTGGGAGGGAAGGGCTGATCGTGATGACGCGCAGGCCGCTGTTCGCCTCCTTGGACGAACCGCTTGAGGGCGTGGCGGACTTGGCGGGCGTGGTCGAGCGGAAGTGGGGACCGGACTGCGTGCTGGTGGGCAAGGCGATCACGCTCATCGGGATGCTCTCTGCCGAGTTCGGTTTTGTGTTCCACGAGGGGGCGAGCGGCTACGTCTGGCGGTCGCGGGCCCTGCACGACGCTTTGCGGCCCCTTTCTCCTGGGCTCGAGTTCCATCCCATCCTTCGCGTTCGCTACCGGACGTGGGATGCGCTGCGCACGACGTGCGCGTGGTTCAACCTGCCCGGCCCGTTTCGGCGGGCGTTCGGCGCGGACGACGTGTGCGCTTCGACGTTCGCGGCCAAGTGGGCGGCAGTGGGTCGGGATCAGGATGCGCTGTTGCAGCAGTTGGGTGGTCTGCGCCGGCCGTACGACCTGATCCGCTTCCTGGCCGAGTATTCGGGCGGCACGTGGGCGAGCCTCGCCGCCGAGTACGAATCGCTCCACCAAGGCTTGCAGGGGCTGTGGGCTGGCATCGAGACCTTTCGTGCCGAGCGCCGGGCGCTCTTCGACGAGCGGCGCGCACTCAGGCGCGTCCGGGTCGCCGCCGAACGAGCCAAGGGCTTGCACTTCCGCGAGGCGATCTTCGAGAAGCAGCCTTCTTCGGACGAGCTTGGCCGGCGGGAGGCGTTGACGCGCGAAGTGGATCGCGTCGTGCATCGCTTGGGCGAAGTGGAACATGCCCTGCACGACTCGTATCGCCGCCAATCGGAGTTCGTGGGCCGACCAGAACTGCAGGCGATGCATGCGCGACGTCGCGAAATCGAACTGGAAGCCGAACTGAAGCGGTTGCGGTTGGCGCGTCACGGCGTGATCGTCCGCGACGGGTTGAGCGCCGCCAATCGCAGGCCGAGCGGCTGGTGGTTCCCGTTGGTCGCGGGAGACGGGTCGTGGTTCGCCGAAACCGTGCGGACCGCCGAGTGCACGCTGGAGCGTCTGGTCTCTTGAGCCTGCGCTTTGTCAAAGTCCAGAGTCTGGGGAACGACTTCGTGCTCGTTCGCGCCGAGGAGGTGGCGGGCCTCGACGTTCCTGCGCTTGCCCTCCGCCTTTGCGAGAGGCGGTTTGGTGTGGGTTCGGATGGGCTGCTGGTCTACGAGGTCGCGAGTCGCAGGTTGATCCGTCAGCGCATGTTCAACCCGGACGGCACGGAGGACTTCTGCGGCAACGGCCTTCGCTGCACGGCCCGTCGCGCGCTCGATCTCGGCGAGGTGGACGAGGCCTTCGAGTTCGAGCACTTGGGGCGCGTGATCCCGGCCCGAAGTCTGCCGGACGGGCGTATCGAGACCACGTTGCCTCCCGCCGTTTGGTCGCCGGAAGGCGTGCCCACGACTTTGGATCGGCCTTGGTTCGACCTGCCCATCGAGGTGGACGGCTGGGCCGGACCGGTCAGCGTGCTCTCGACGGGCAGCGCACACCTCGTTGCGTTTGTGGATCGGTTGCCCCGCGATGCGGTGTTCGAAGCGGTGAGCCCGCAACTGGAGAACCACGAGGCGTTCCCGGAGCGGGTGAGCGTCATGTGGGCCGAAAGCCCGAGCCCGGGGACCTTGCGGCTGCGCGTATGGGAACGAGGCGTCGGAGAGACGTTGGCGTGCGGCACGGGATCGGCGGCGACGGCGAGCGCTTACGCGCGTCTGACTGGGTTCAAGGGCCCGGTTCGCATCCTCAACCCAGGCGGAGAGTTGGTATTCGACATGGACGGCTGGAATGGGCCGTTGCGGGCGGCTGGAGCGGCGAGTGTGGTGTTTGAGGGCGTCTGGTTGGACGAATAGCGGCAAACGAAGCAACGAACTGCCGATGATTCGCCCTCTCAATCCCGACAACAAAGTGTGGATGATCGAAAACTCGGCCGCACGCCTTTGTGGCGGACTGTGGCCGTTGCACTTGGGGGAGTGGCATGGGCCGCGGCTGTCGTCTGGGTGATGGCCGGGGCCATGCAATACGACACCAAGCCTGGTGCAGGTCCGCTTCAAGTGCCGGGCATTCGCGAAGCCGACCCCGGACGTTGGACCCTGATCATGGTCGTTCACCCCGATTGCCCGTGCACGAAGGCGAGTCTGCGGAATCTCGAGGCAATTCTCGACGCGACACGTTTGCCGATCCGCGCCGAAATCGTGGCTGCCGTCCCGGCGGAATACGATGGCCCGAGAAAGAACCTCGCGTTCGCCCGGGGCATTCCCAAGAGCGAGTTGACCGTCCTTGACGAGGTTCGGGCCGTCAGACGCTATGGCGCCCGCACTTCGGGGCACCTCTTCGTCTACGATCCGGATCGTCGGCTGGTGTACTCCGGCGGGCTGACCCCGGCTCGGGGAGCCGAGGATGCGATGTCGTCCATCAGGTGGTTCAAGGCGCTCGCCCAGCAGGGGGAGGTGGCCTCGATCGCACCGACCTTCGGCTGTTCGTTGCGTTCAGCAACCGGAGAACGGCAAGGTTGACCTCTCGCGCCCTCCGCCTGCACGAGGAGAGCCTGTTCGCGATGCGGTCCTGGGTGGATCGCTTGTTCGGCTGGGTGATGCTGGTCCAGGTGATCGGCGCGATCGTCACGTCGCTGGTACTGAGCCCTCTGAGCTACTCGGGCGCCGAGTCGGAAATCCATCCGCATGTCGAGACCGCTGTCCTGTTGGGCCTCTTGATCGGCACGCCGGTATGGGTGGCCGTCCGCAAGTACCCCGGACGTCGAGCGACCCGCTACGTCGTCGCGTGCTGCCAGATGCTGATGGGTTGTCTGCTCATCCACGTGACGGGCGGGCGCATCGAGACCCACTTTCATGTCTTTGTCTCGCTGGCGTTTTTGGCGTTCTATCTGGATTGGAGCATCTTGGTGCCCGCTTCGATCATCGTGGTGGTGGACCACTACGTGCGCGGGCTTTACTTTCCGATCTCGGTGTACGGTGTGGCTTCCGGGGCCGAGTGGCGCTTCTTGGAGCATACGGGCTGGGTGCTGTTCGAGGATCTGGTGCTGGTGTTCGCCTGCGTCAAGGGCAACAGTCTGATCGCCGAACTGGCGGACCGGCAGGCCCTGTTGGAGACCACCAACGAGCGCATCGAAACCGAGGTCGCCATGCGGACGCGGGAACTCGAAGTCTCGCGCCGTGAAACCCTGCTCCGGCTGGCGCGCGCCGCAGAACTTCGCGATACGGTCACCGGACAGCACATCGTGCGCGTTTCGCTGCTCTCCAAACTCTTGGCCGAGAAGCTCGGATTCGACGAAGCCGATCAAGACCGCATTCTGCTCGCCAGCGCGCTGCACGACGTGGGCAAGATCGGCATGCACGACGACATCCTCCTGAAGACCGGGACGTTGACCGAGGCCGAGCGCAGCACGATGCAGAGCCATGCCCTGGTTGGTTACCGGTTGCTGACGCAAGAGGTCCATCCCGCCTTTGCCCGCGACGCCGCCGACGTCAGCCAAGGTTGCGAGTTGCTCGAGACAGCCGCCCTCATCGCCTTGAACCACCACGAACGCTGGGATGGCGCCGGTTACCCGAACGGTCTCTCGGGCGAGGACATCCCGATCGAGGCGCGCATCGTGGCCGTCGCCGACGTCTACGAAGCACTCCGGTCTGACCGCCCCTACAAGAAGAGGTTCTCCATGAGCGAGTCGCAGCAGATCATGAAGATGGGTCGTGGGACGCAGTTCGATCCGATCGTTCTGGACACGTTGCTCGACCACATCGAAGAGGCCGAGGGGATTCTCTTCTTCCATCGCGACGAGCAGCGGTACTTCGCCGAGGCCGCCTAGCGCTTTGCAGGATTGCTTGCGCCGCGAGCAGAAGTAACGACTTGGCCATGGCCAAGACGCATGATTTCGACGGCATCGCCCCCGTCGAGTACGGCGAATCGCTGTACCGACCCACGGGCGTGTTGCCTCTTCGCGAGACGCCGAACCCCGACGACGCCTCCCAGATCGAGGACTACCGCACCTATGGCGTGGTGGGGTTCGCCGAGTGGCTCACCCCCGAGGAGGTCGCCAGCGCGCGGCAAGCCATCCTCGATTGGGTCGTCAAAGGCTCGGAGCACCCCGAGGAGATTCCCGAGCACTTCTGCCTCCAGTTCGAGCATTTGGCCGACCGGAACCTGACCAGTCTGCCACCCGAAGAGCGTCAGGACCACGTGCGCAAGCTGATGACGTTCGTCCGCTGGGAGCCGCGCATGATGGCGTTGGCGCAGCACCCCAAGATCCTCGAGTTCGCACGGGCCTGCCTCGACGCCGAGCCCGAACTGTTCCAAGACATGGCCTTGCTCAAGCCGCCGCACATCGGGCGGGAGAAGCCTTGGCACCAAGACCATGCTTACTTCAACGTCCCGAAGGGCACGCCGGTGTTGGGCATTTGGATCGCTTTGGACGACGCCACGCTCGACAACGGCTGCATGCACTTCAAGCCTGGGCGGCACCGCGAGGGTCCGTTGCCGCACTTCAGCGTGCGCGATTGGCAGCTTTGCGATGCCGACATGGAGGGCGACGACGTGGTGATCGCCGCACCGTTGCCTTGCGGGGGCGCCTTGGTGTTCGATGGGCTGACCCCGCACGGCACGCCGACGAACCATTCGCCGACGCGTCGCCGAGCGTTGCAGTTCCACTACATCCCGAAGGGAACTCCTCGGACCACGACCGAAGATCGCATGGAGATTTTCGGCGCGGGCGCCCACGGCGCGACGTGCTGACTTCGCGGACGCGGAACTCACGTATAATCAGCCCTCGGTGCGCCTAGCCAAAGCCATCCTGTTGCGCTTCGCCTTCGGGTTGCTCAGCCTGATCTTCATTTCGTTCGTCACGTTCGTGGCGGACGAGATCGCGCCCGGCGACCGGGCGACCGTCGAAGCCGGCGAAAAGGCCTCCCCCGAGACCATCGCGCGGCTGCGGAAGCTGTACGGGCTCGACCGGCCCTGGCCCGTGCGGTACGGCGAGTTCCTGGGCAACGCGGTACGACTCGACTTCGGCACGAGCTACTACGGGACCAAAGAGGAGGTCTGGACGATCCTCAAGCGCAACCTGCCCATGACCGTGAAGATCGCGATGTTCGCCATCGTGGCCGCCGCTCTGTTCGGCGTCACGCTGGGGACCATCGCGGCCGTCTGGGAGAACCGGGGAATCGATCGGAGCGTGCTCGTGTTCAGCACGCTGGGGGTCACTGTGCCCAATTTTGTGTTGGCTCCGATCCTGGTCTACTTTTTCAGCCTCAAATGGGACGTCTTGCCCCAGACGTGGAGCACCGAACTCGTCGCGCCCGAGCTTTACTACTTGATCCTTCCCGTGCTGATTCTGGCGGCGCGCCCCGGGGCGATGCTCACGCGTCTCACGCGGGCCAGCATGGTGGACACGCTGGAGCAGGAGTTCATCCGCACGGCTGTGGCCAAGGGCGTCCCGTTTTGGCGGATGATCCTGCGGCACGCGCTCCGCAACGCCATCCTGCCCGTGCTCACGGCCATGGGCACGAGCTTCGGCTTCTTGCTCACGGGCTCGTTCGTCGTCGAGCGGTTCTTCGTGTTGCCGGGCATCGGCTTCCTGGCCATCGAGGCCATCCAACAGGGCAACACGCCCGTGATGCAGGCGTGCATCCTGCTCACCGGCATGATGTTCATCTGCGTGAACCTGCTGGTGGACCTGCTGCTGCCCTTGCTCGATCCGCGCATCCGGGAGTCGCAGGTATGAGGAAGCGCAAGTTCGACTTCCTGTTCTGGGGCGGGGTGACGTACCTCGTGTTGCTGGCCCTGTTCGCGATGTTCGGCCCGACGTTCCGCCACCACTATCTGGAGCAGGTGGGCCAGCCTTTGCAGCCCTCGTCGGCGACGTTTTGGCTGGGGACGGACGAGATCGGGCGCGACGTGTTCGCCCGCATCGCCTATGGCGCGCGGCTGTCGCTGCTCATCGGCCTCACCGTTCAGGCCATCGCGCTGTTCATCGGCGTGTTCGTGGGCGTGACGGGCGTCTATGCTCCCCGCTGGGTGGCCATGCCGCTCATGCGGTTCACGGACGGCATGTTCGCGTTCCCGGACATCCTGCTTGCCATCCTCATCATCGGCGTGTGGAAGGCCGGGATCATCCCCGTGATCGTGGCTTTGAGCATCACGGGATGGCCGGGGACTGCGCGCCTGGTGTTCACCCAAGTGGCCTCGCTCAAGGATCGCGAGTTCGTGGTCGCTTCGAAGGCGCTGGGCGCTTCGACGTTCTACACGGTGACGCGCCACGTCGTGCCGCAGTTGTACGGCGTGCTGATGGCCGTGACCATGATCAGCCTTGCGGGCACGATTCTGGCCGAGAGCACCTTGAGCTTCCTCGGCATCGGCGTTCAGGCGCCCGACCCCAGTTGGGGCAGCATGATCAACAACGCGCGGCTGCAGATGAACTCGTACCCGTCGCTGCTGTTCTGGCCGTGCGTCGTGTTGAGCATGACCATCTTCGCCCTGAACTTCGTGGGCGACGGCATCCGCGCCGCCCTCGACCCGAAGGGGCGCTAGGACTCGACCGTCGGGCACGACGGAGCGTGCCCCTCCAGGGCCGGGAGTGGTACCTTGAGGGAGTGGACTCCCGCGTCCCGCTGGTCGGGCTGACCGCCCAAGAGATCGCCGAACGTCTCGCCCCGCGCGAAGACGCCCGTTGGCGCGCCAAGCAGATCGCCAAGTGGGTGTACGGCAAAGCCGTCGCCGACTTCGACGCCATGCGCGACCTGCCGGCCACCCTTCGGGCCGAACTTGCCGAAGCGTTCACCGTGGATCCGCTGACCGTGGCCCGCCATGCCAAGTCCAGCGACGGGGTCGAGAAGCTGCTCGTGCATCGGGGCGACGGCCAAGTGTACGAGTGCGTGTTGTTGCCCTACGAGGACCGCGTGAGCTGCTGCCTGAGTTCCCAGGTCGGTTGCCCGATGGGTTGCACGTTTTGCGCGACGGGCCTGGGCGGCTTCGACCGCAACCTCTCGGCCGCCGAGATCGTGGGGCAGTACCTGCTGCTCCAGCGCCTGACGACCCGCCGCATCGGCCACGTGGTGTTCATGGGCATGGGCGAGCCGCTGCTGAACCTGGACAATGTGCTGAAGGCCATCGGATTGCTCCACGACGAGGTCGGCTTGAGCTTGCGGCACATCACGGTTTCCACCGTTGGGTTGGTCCCTCAGATCCGCAGGCTCTCGCAGACGGGGCTGCCGATCCACCTGGCCCTATCGCTGCACGCCGCGCGGGACGAGGTGCGCGAGCGGCTGATGCCGGTCAACAAGAAGTGGCCGGTGGCCGAAGTGGTTGCGGCGATGCGCGCCCACCAGAAGGCCACGGGCCGCAAGGTGACGTTCGAAGTGCTCCTGATCGCCGACGTGAACGACTCGACCGAAGACGCCGCAGCGATGTCCCGGCTGGTGCGCGGCTTTCCGTGCATCGTCAACCTGATCCCGTTCAACTATGTGGACACCGAGCAAGGCTTCAGCCGCCCGAGCGCCAACCGGATTCGGGCCTTTCGAGGCGTGTTGGAATCGGCGGGGGTCACGGTGACGCAGCGGGTCGAGCGCGGCCACGACATCGCGGCGGCTTGTGGCCAGTTGGCGGGCGAGCATGTCGGCCGCTTTGCCAAGCGCGGCGTGCCGGTCGGGGTGCGCTGAGGGAAAGGAAGTTGGAAAAGGGACGAAGGAAGAGGAAAGAGGAAAGAGGATACAGCGGCCAATCGATCAGAGTTTCAGCTCCTTGACCTTGCCTTTGAGAGACTCGATGGTGTCGAACTCGTGCAGCACCTGACGACGCTGCCGCTCCAAGTCGGGCTTGACCCTTCGCTCAACGTGCTCCTCAATGTGTCGGTTCGTCCACTCGACGAGTTGCTTCAGGTGGTCGAGGTGGTTCTGGAGGTTGTCAGAGTCGGCGACAATCATGACGATTCGGTCCCCTTGTAAATGAGTTTCGCGCTTCATCGAATAGAATGAGTTGTGCCACTGGTTGTTGAAGACTTCGCGCCATGCCGTATAGGGTGAAGCGCTGAGCTTGACCACGAACGTGTAGCTGGCTGGGAACTTGTCGTGCTTTTTCCAGCCGTCTTCATCTACCGCCACTATCGAGATGGACTTCCATTTAGCAAGCTCACGCTGGATGTCGATGTCGCACTCGATTTCGAGCGCCTCGCGTGCACCTGCCTTAAACTCCTGTCGCTCCGCCAGCCACCGGGCAGTCTTGGAAACCTCCTCGTAGGCACTTGGCGACCGTTCTGGGTCCACGACCGAGGCGGCATCGGACATCTCCTTGCGTAGAGCAGCTTCCGCGGCCTGTGGACCCTCTTGGTCCAAGAGCAGACGGATATGCTCAAGGTTCTGTGCAAGTCTTCGCTCGAACTCCTTCCGCTCCTTAAGGTTCGCCTTGTACGCGCGCAATTGGACCGGCGTGAACTCCTTGTTCCGGTGGACTCGCTGCTGGTGACAGTTGGGGCATAGGACAATCAGGTTCTCCTCCGAGTCATCGCCGCCTTGAGCCTGCTCCACGATGTGGTGAAGCTCATAGGCCTTCTCGGAGCAGACGGTGCACCGATGCCCCGCCTCAACGAGGAGCCGATTCCTTATGCTCTGGGAGATTGCCATTGGTTCAGCCTAAATCTTCGCTCCAGAGTGTGGGATGTCTACGTAGCTCCAGATATGGTCGAGCTTTACTTTGCCCGCGGAGATGCCGGACACGTTGGTTATGTCGCGCAGCAGGTCGGCGAGTTGGGCCAGGTTGGCTTCAGGCAAGGTGTCATTGTTCCAAGTCGAGGTGCCGATTTTCTGAAAGCCAAGTACCTGAAAACGACTTCGGAACTTAGTGGTGTAGGTTCCGTCATCTCCGTCAAGGCTGAATCGAACAATAGCTCTGTATGTATTCATAGTGATTGCTTCTGACTAGAAGAGCGTCTTCGTGAGTTTTTCAATTCCAGAGATGAGCTCCTCGACCTCCTCATTTGTTGGGTCCCGGTGCTTGTTGTGGTCGCAGAGGTTGCGCAGGTCCCCCAGCCTTTGTACCTGTCGCCAGGCTGGCACATCCAGCACGTTGCTAGTCTTCAAGAGGTCGTTGAAGTCGCTGATGGTCGGGTGAGCCTTCCGAGTGACCAGTTGATGATTCTGTGCCACCTGACCCAGGTGTCTCTCCAGAACAACACCAGAGACTGCGCCAGCAGCTCGTCCGAAGCCACTCTTCAGCAGTTCACGAGCTGCATCGAGTTCCGAGTCGAAGAGGTCTGCTTGCACCAGTTGACGGATGTCGAAGAGCGAACTCTCAAATCGACGCTCAACCGCTCTTAGGATGGCCAACTGCTGCTCGACATGCGGTATCGCAGCGTCGGGCCCTACCACTTTCTCCTGAAGCGCTGTCCTTGTTACGGTCAGGCCTTGGAGTGCATCTTCGATTCGATAGTTCTCGAAGGTGATGCCCTTGCGGGTCTTTGGCTTCTTGTAGTGCTGCTCGAAGTCAGCGACCCTATCAGGGAGCAACTGTCGAATGAGAGCGAGTGCCTCCGAATACCAGGCTTGGTACGCAGTCTTGAACGGGGGCAACTGGGCTCGATATGCCTTGACATCAGTTCCAGCCTTCTTGTAGGCGGCATCAAACTGCTCTGGGACATATTTAGCGCACAACGAGTGAAGGAGAAGTTCACCTCTTTCGACGAGAGCCTTTAGGTCGGCACGGTATTGGTCGAGGTTGGTCTCGACAGAGGCGACTGGATTTGCCGACTTGCTCATACTCGGCTCCTCACTCTAGTCGGGTTGCCCCGAATGACCACTTGAAGCCGGTCCGACTCGGTGAGATGCTCCTCAAGTTGCTTGCTCAGCCAAGCAAACTTCTTCTCGAACGGCTCTTCCCCTTCCGAAGCGGCTCCCGCGCCTACGTATCGCCCCGGCGTCAACACGAAGTCGTGCCGCCGCACCTCTTCTAGCATCGCCGACTTGAAGAAACCGGCCACGTCCTCGTCTGCCGGCTCCCCCATTTCGGGAGAAACAGGGGAGGGGGATTGCCAGCGGTGGGAGGTGTCGGCGATCTGGGCGAAGTCCTTTGCCGGGAAGTCGCGTAGCACCCGGTCCTTCATTTAGCCCATCTCTCTGGCGTCCATGAAAAGGATCCGCCCGGCGCGATGCCCCTTGCTCTTCTTGGCCAGGAACCAAATGCAAGCGTGGAAGGCGGCGTTTGGTAAAGACCTGGCCCGGCAAAGCGACGATGCCTCGACCACGTCAGCTTCGACCAACGCCTTCCGAATCCTCCCGTCGCCGCCCGCGTTGCTGGCCATGGAGCCGTTCGCCAGCAGCAGGGCCATCGAGCCCGTCGGGGCGAGGTGGTGGAGCATGTGCTGCATCCAGGCGAAGTTCGCGTTGTTGGCGGGCGGGGTGCCGTACTTCCAGTACGTCAGGCCACTCTCGTCGTCCTGCCGGGGCCCCAGGTTGGCGCAGTAGCGCTGGTCCGGCGAGCCGGCGGACGCGCCGACGCGCGTGACCCCCCAAGGGTCCGTGTACCTTCGGGCCGAGACCTGGTACGTCCCGCCCGAGCCTTTCGTCAGCGTCGCGATCATGTTCCCGTGTCCATCATACAACGGAACCTTCGCCAAAAGGCAAGGAATCGTATGGATCCACCTCCAAATTGCTTGACAGGGTCCTGGTTACGCCTGCGGCACTAGGGCCGTGCGGGTGCGGCGCTCCAGCACACGGGGCAATAGGCGCGAGTGCTCGAATCGCTCCAGCCGGGGGTCCGACTCGATCACGCCGAGCGCGGCCTGTCTCGCGATGGTCAGCAGGTGCGCGTCCCGCCGCAGGTCGGCGATTTCGAATCCCAGGTTTCCGCTCTGCTTCGTGCCCGCGATTTCGCCGGGGCCGCGAATCTCCATGTCCTTCCGAGCGATTTCGAAGCCGTCGTTCGTCGAAACCATCACGTTCAGTCGTTCGCGGGCGTCCTCGGTCGTGGCTTCGCCGATCAGGATGCAATACGATTGGTGGGCGTCGCGGCCCACGCGTCCGCGCAACTGGTGCAGCTGCGCCAGCCCGAATCGGTTGGCGTCTTCGATGACCATCACCGTCGCGTTCGGGACGTCCACGCCGACTTCGATGACGGTGGTGCTGACCAGGATGTCGAGTTCGCCGCGACGGAACCGCTCCATCGTCTCCTCCTTCTCGGAGTTTTTCATCTGGCCGTGCAGCATCCCCACGCGCAGGTCGGGGTAGGTGACCTTGGACAGCCGATAGTAAAGGTCTTCGGCGGCTTGCACGGTCAGCTTTTCGGACTCGCCGACCAGGGGGCAAACGAAGTAGGCCTGCTTGCCGGCCTCTAGGAACTCCCGGACCAGTTCGTAGACGGCCTCGCGTTCGCCGGGTTGTTTCCAATGCGTCTTGATTTCCCTTCGGCCCTTGGGCTTCTCGTCGAGGATCGAAGTGTCCATGTCGCCGTAGAGCGTCATCGAGAGCGTGCGCGGGATGGGTGTGGCCGTCATGACGAGCACGTCGGGGTTGCCGTAGCCCTTCTCGTGCAGCGTGGCGCGCTGAAGCACGCCGAACCGGTGTTGCTCGTCCACCACGATCAGGCCGAGCTTCTGGAACTGGACGCTCTCTTGGATCAGGGCATGGGTGCCGACGGCCACTCGGGCTTCGCCCGAAGCCACCCGGTCGCGCTGTTTGCGCTTCTGGGCGGCGGTTTGCTTGCCCACCAGCAGAGCGACTTCGATCCCCACGGGGTTGAAGTACTGCCTAAAACAGGCGATGTGTTGCTCGGCGAGGATTTCGGTCGGGGCCATGATGGCCGCCTGATAGCCGCAGCGGACGGCGGCCAGGATCGCGGCGGCGGCGACGGCGGTTTTGCCCGAGCCCACGTCGCCTTGCAGCAGCCGGTTCATGGGATGGGGCTGTTCCATGTCGCCCCAGATCTCGCCGATCACGCGCCGCTGGGCGTTGGTCAACTCGAACGGGAGCATCTTGTGGACTTCGGCCCAGAGCGGGCCCTCGTCGCCGGGTTCTTCGGCGTGCCTTTCCTCGAACAGCGTGCCCGACGTGCGCTCCCGCCCCGTCAGTTGGGAGATGGGGAAGGCAATGCCGACCTCGGCTTGAATCTCTGCCCGGCGCATGGCGAGCGCCAGTTGCGAGACGAGGAATTCTTCGAACACCAGGCGGTCGCGGCCGGCTTTCGCTTCGTGTTCGTTCTCGGGGCGATGGACTTGGCGGAGCGCCGACTTCAGACCTAGAAAGCCGTGGGCATCGCGAAGGGACTTGGGAATGGGCTCCTGCACCAGGTCCACATAGGATTCGACGACCCGCTCTGCGGCTGAGCGAACGAGCCGTTGGTCCACGCCTTCGGTCAGTTTGTAGACGGGGAGCAGCCGCGCGAACGCCTCGGCGTCCTCGTCTTCGTCCACGGGCTCCCATTCGGGCGAGTGGATCTCCACGCCCCAGTTGGCCGCTTTGACGGTTCCAAACGCGAGAATCTCCTCGTGCCGTTGTAGGGCCTGGTGGAGCCAACGCTTGTTGAACCAGACCAGCGTGACCTGGCCCGTGCCATCGGTGAGCGTGGCTTTGACCAGATGCATGCCGCCGCGCGTGGGGCGACCGTCCACCGAGAGCACGTGCCCGCGCACCGTGACTTCTTGGCCGACGCGCAGGTCGCCGATCGCGGGCAGGTTGCGCCGGTCTTCGTACCGCCAAGGGATGTGATAGAGCACGTCGCGCACGGTGTGCAACCCCAGCTTGCGGAGCTTCATCGCCTTGTTGGGTCCGACCCCCTTGACGAATTGGATGGGATCGTCCAACGACTTCGGGCTTTGCTTGGCCGGAGACGTAGACATGCGTCGGTTCGTGTACCCTATAGGAAGTATGACGGACGGCGACGCTCCGAAGACCCCGCAACCGGAAATGCCCGACCTGGACCCCGAACTGGAGGCGCGGCTCGCCGCGTTCGAGGCCAAGACGCGCGCACGCAGGGAAGTCCACGAGACCGAGCAGGCCGCGGTTCGAGCGGAGCGGGCCTCGGATGCGGAATCCGTCCGAGGCGCGGGTATCGGTCTCAGCCTTGCGTACACGATCCTTGGTTTGCCGCTTGCCGGTTATGGAGTGGGTTGGCTCCTGGAGAACGCCGGGATTCGTGGGTGGACGCCCATCCTGACCTTGGTGGCGTGCGTTCTGGCGATCGCGTTGGCGGCTTGGAAGTCGGTGAAGTATGTCAACCAACGTTGAGCGGCGCGGGTGGCGGGCGGCGCTGTTGGATTGGCGGACGTGGGTCGCCTCGGCGGTTTCTGCGTGCGTTGCGTCGGGTTACGTTTCTGGCCCGCAGGGCGCATACGGGATGGCGCTCGGGCTGTTCGCCACGACGTTCAGCATTCTGGCGCTGTGGGGCGTGGTGCGGCTCTTGGGCGACTGGTGCCGGGACCGTCCGCCTTCGGCGGCGATGCAATTCGTGCTGATCGGGGCGTTCTTGTTCAAGATCCCCCTGCTCTGGGTGGCATGGCTGGTGGCGGGGCGAATCGGGGGCATGGCCCCGTGTTGCTTTTTGATGGGGCTTGGGCTGGTATACTCGGCGCTGGTCGGGTGGGTGCTGGCGCAAAGCTAGTCCCCCGCTTTTTCTGCGTCTATGGGCGACTGGATCACACAATCAAGCCAACTCATCGCGTCTGTGGAGGAGCCTCACGGGGCCGAAAGCCACGGCGGCGATCACGGCGATGGCCATGCGTGGGTGAGTTGGGAGGGGTTGCTGGTCTATGTGGCGATCGTCGTGGGGACGCTGTTCGTTCTGATGGCCCAGGCCAAGAAGGGGCTGAACAACCGGTTCTTCACGAACAAGCTCACTCAGCTCTTCGAGCAGGTCTATTTGTTCATCGAGAACATGTGCGTCGGGACGATCGGAGCTCACGGGCGCCGTTACGTGCCGATGATCATGACGATGTGGATGTTGGTGTTCAGCGGCAACCTCCTTGCGCTCTTCTTCCCCACATCGCCGACCGCCGACCTCAGTTTCAATCTCGGGCTGGCCCTCGTCTCGGTCGCCTACGTCCAGTACGAGGGCATCCGGGCGAACGGTCTGTTCGGCCACCTGGGCCACTTCGCCGGGCCGAAGCTCGGCGGCTTCCTGGCGTTGCTGATCTCGCCCATCATCTTCGTCATCGAGATCGTCAGCGAACTGATGAAGAACGTGTCGCTCTCGTTGCGACTCTTTGGAAACATCGACGGTGGCCACCGCGCCGCCGAAGCCATGAACACGCTTGGAGCGGGGATCTACGTCCCGTTCGGCGCGTTCCTCTTGCCCATCAAGCTCCTCACGGTGGTGGTGCAAGCCATGATTTTCTGTCTCCTGACCGCCGTGTATCTGTCGCTGGTGACCCACCACGACGACGACCACGGTCACGGCCATGAGGCGGAAGCGGGTCACGCGGAGGTCGCGCCGGCCCACTGACAATGAATGACTGGCGGTGTCTGGGCTCGGCCCCGGCCCGATCAGGAGGAAACAAGCAAAGACAATGACTGGTCACATTTTTGGTCTCGGAATCGGACTCGCCGCGCTGGGCGTCGGCATCGGTCTCGGCATGATCGGCAACGGCGCGATGCAGGGTATGTCCCGGCAGCCCGAAGCCATCGGCAAGATTCAGGTCGCGATGCTCATCGCCCTGGCCTTTGTCGAGTTGGTCTTCCTGCTGACCGTCTTCATCGTGCCCGGCTCGCTGAAGATCTAGTTCCCCCTTGGAGTCCGCGCTTCCGGGGCGTCGAGCCGCCGGAAGCGCGCCAATCACCATGAGCAACGCGAAGCAATCGTCAGGACCTCCAGCCATCGTCGGCATCATCGTCGGCGCCGTTCTGATGTTCGGAGGCTTCTGGTTCTCGAAGAACGTCAAGCTGGAGTTCATCAAGACGCTCGAAGCGCAGGGCATCCCCCTCGATCCGGGCAAGACGATCTCCATCATCGGCGTTCTGCTGATCCTGTTCCCCGTCATCAAGTTCTTCTTCATCGCTCCGCTCGCGGAAGCCATCCAGAACCGCACGACGGAACTGGAACGCACGTTCGGCGAGGCGGAGAATCTGCGCGCAGAAATGACGCAGATGAAGCAGGACTACGAACGGCGACTGGTTCAGACCGAGGCCGACGCGCGGGAACAGATCCAAGGCCAGATCAAAGAGGCGCAGAGCCTTCGCCAGCAGATGATGGCGGAAGCCGGCGTCAAGGCCGAGGAACTCAAAGCCAGCGCGGCCCGCGAGATCGAGGCCCAGAAGCAACAGGCGATCGCCGAATTGCGCCACTACGTCGTCGAGTTGGCGCTGCAGGCCACGGAGAAGCTCGTCGAAGCCAACGTGGACGAAGAGCGCAACCGGAAGCTGGTCGCCGACTTTCTGGAAACCGTGGAGGCCCCGCGCTAAACCATGGACCAGCGCGTCGCCGGACGGTACGCCCAAGCCCTGTTCAACGCGGCTGAGAAGGCGGGAGCGATCGGCCAGGTCGAAAACGATCTGGGCGAGGTGCTCGCCTCCATCGAGGGGCATCCTGCCTTGCATGCCTTTCTGATGAGTCCGGTCTCGGATCGTCGCAAGAAGTCGGAGCTGCTGGCTTTGGTTTTCGGCGGCAGCGTTTCGCCGCTCGTCCTTCAGGCCCTGCGCCTGATGGTGGACAAGCGCCGAGAGGCCGAGATGCGCCCGATGTACGCCAAGTTCCAAGACCTGCGACGCGAGCACGACAACGTGTTGCACGTCAAGGTCTCTTCGCGGGCCGATGTCCCAGACGATGTCCGGAGCAAGCTCTTGGAGAAGCTCGGCGCCCAGACCGGCAAGCGCATCGAGGCCGAGTACGAACTCGACCCCAACATGATCGGCGGCATTCGCGTCGCCTACGACAATTTCGTCCTGGATGGGACGGTACGCGGACGGCTGGCGCGATTGCGCGACAAGCTCAAGTCCGAATTGCGATCCGCATAGAATCCCTAGGTTTCACCCATGGCCATTCGACCCGAAGAAATCACCGCGATCCTCGAACGAGAAATCTCCGGCTTTGACACTGGTGCCTCCGTCGAACACGTTGGCACCGTTCTGCAAGTCGGCGACGGCATCGCCCGCGTTTACGGTCTGCCCGACTGTCAGATGGGCGAACTCTTGGAGTTCCCCAACGGCATCATGGGCATGGCCCTGAACCTTGAAGAAGCCTCGATCGGCGCCGTTTTGTTCGGCGACGACACGCTCATCAAGGAAGGCGACCCCGTGCGCGAGACCGGCCGCATCCTCGAACTTCCCGTGGGTCGGGCGATGCTGGGCCGCGTCGTGAACGCCCTCGGCCAACCGATCGACGGCAAGGGCGCGATCGTCGGCGAGAAGACGTCGCGATTGGAGACCAACGCCCCCGGCGTTGTGGACCGCCAGCCCGTCAAAGAACCGCTGCAGACCGGCATCAAGGCCGTTGACGCTATGATCCCGATCGGTCGAGGCCAACGCGAGTTGGTCATCGGCGACCGCCAGACTGGCAAGACCGCGATCTGCATCGACACGATCATCAATCAGAAGTCCACGCACGAGCCCGGCGGCAGCCCGGTCTACTGCATTTACGTCGCCATCGGTCAGAAGATGGCCAACGTGGCCCGCGTCACCGAGACGCTGCGCCAGCACGGCGCGCTCGAGTACACGACCATCGTCGTGGCGTCAGCGTCCGACTCGAACGCCATGCAGTACATCGCACCGTTCGCCGGCGCGACCATCGGCGAGTACTTCCGGGACAACGGCATGCATGCGCTGGTCATCTACGACGACCTTTCCAAGCACGCGCAGGCCTATCGCGCGGTTTCGCTGCTCCTGCGCCGCCCGCCCGGACGAGAAGCCTATCCCGGCGACGTTTTCTACCTGCACTCGCGCCTTTTGGAGCGAGCCGCGAAGCTCAGCCCCGAGAAGGGCGGCGGCTCGATGACCGCTCTGCCGATCATCGAAACGCAATCGGGCGACGTGTCGGCCTACATTCCGACCAACGTCATCTCGATCACCGACGGTCAGATCTACCTGGAGCCCGACCTGTTCTTCGCCGGCGTTCGGCCCGCGATCAACGTCGGCATCTCGGTCAGCCGCGTCGGCGGCAACGCGCAGATCAAGGCGATGAAGCAGGTCGCCGGCAAGTTGAAGCTGGAAATGGCCAACTACCGCGACGTGGCCGCGTTCGCCCAGTTTGCCAGCGACCTCGACCGCGCCACGCAGATGCAGCTGATCCGGGGCCAGCGCCTTACCGAGTTGCTCAAGCAGGGTCTCGCCACGCCGGTTCCGGTCGTGGATCAGATCATCGCGATCTACGCGGGCACCAACGGCTTCCTCGACAACCTCGCCAACGACCGCGTCAAGGCGTTCGAAGACGGGCTGGTCAAGTACGTGCACGACAAGTACCCCGACGTGGTCGAGGGCATTTCGAGCGCGAAGGAGATCAGCAAGGACGCCGAGGCTGCCCTGAAGAAGGCCTGCGAAGAGTTCAGCGCGACGTTCAAGTAAGCCATGGCCTCACTGAAGCAGATCCGCGCGCGCATCCGAAGCGCCAAGAACATCCAGCAGATCACGAAAGCGATGAAGCTGGTGGCTGCGGCGCGCCTGAAGAAGGCGACCGACCGCGTTTTGGAGGCACGTCCCTACAGCGAGAAACTTTACGACCTGATGTCGTCGCTCTCGCGTGCCGGAGAGCTGCCGAGCGATCCGCTGATGCAGGTCCGCCCCGTTCAGAAGTACGCCCTCATCGTCCTGTCTTCCGATCGAGGCCTTGCGGGTTCGTACAACACGAACATCATCCGCAAGGCGTGGGACTTCCTTCGTTCCAAGAACGAGGCCGCCACCCTGGTGACCGTGGGCAAGAAGGGGAACCAGTTCCTTTCGAAGCGTGGCTACGCTGTGTCGCTCAACGTGACCGTGCCTTCGTCCGGTGCTCGGCTGGAAGATGCCGTGGCCGTGGCCGAGCACTGCAAGCAGATGTTCCTGTCGGGCGAGGTGGACGCGGTCTACGTCGCTTACTCCAAGTTCTATTCTGCCATTCGGCAGACGCCGCAGGTGGTGCAGTTGCTGCCCATCACGCCCCCGCCCGCGGAAGAAGGCGTCTCGGGTACCTCGGACTATGTGTTCGAGCCGGAAGCAGCTTCCATTCTGGGCGCACTGTTGCCCCGCTACCTGCTCACGGTGGTCTGGCAAGCGATGCTGGAGGCCACGGCCTCGGAGCATGGCTCGCGGATGACGGCCATGACCAGCGCGACCGACAACGCGGGCAAGATGATCCACTCGCTCACGTTGCGCGCGAACCGCGAACGGCAAGCCTCGATCACCAAGGAAATCCTGGAAGTGGTCGGCGGCGCCGAAGCCCTCAAGGGCTGAGGCTAGACGCCCGCTGTTCAGAGCCCTATCTCCAAGCCCAGGTCCTCCTCTGTCCAGGGCTCGTCCAAGGACTCGAGCCCGGACAATATCCACCCTTCGGCAAAGCCGAACTGGCGTGGCTGGGTGTGCGTCGAATGCTGTGTCGCGCGTAGCTCGGCGATCGGAACCTTGCCGCCGTAGATGACCACCCGCTCCCCGCGCGCCACCATCTCCAAGTACTTAGGGAG
The DNA here is from genome assembly GCA_002343445.1 of Chthonomonas sp. UBA2387. Classification (GTDB taxonomy): domain Bacteria; phylum Armatimonadota; class Fimbriimonadia; order Fimbriimonadales; family Fimbriimonadaceae; genus UBA2387. The sequence goes on along the minus strand of DDSP01000049.1, from coordinate 16,422 downwards.
GTTGGCCCTACGCTCGGCAACATAGATGGTGACCATGTACCTGACGATACCGCCCTCCTAGACGGTCAAGTGAGTTGACTCGGGCTCGGGTCAACGGCGCTTCTTCGAGAGCGACCAGAGCGCTTCGACCAGCGCCTTCCTCAACTCGGCATACTCCCTGTGCCCCTCATCCCAGAGGCGTCGGGGCAACCCTGGGTCCGGATCGAATTCGTACGGCTCCGTGTCGCTGGCGAGGAGCCAGGATTTGCCATCATCAAGGCGTGGATGGCGGCCGGAGAACTGATTTCGCCAAGGTGATCGACCGCGTAGCGACGAACCTCCAGATCCGGGTCGTTCTCAAGCAGGTTGGCCAGATGCGGAACGCCTGCCACCGGGTCGCTGGCAATCGCCTCGACCACGCTGCGCTCAAGGTAGGCGTCGGCGCGGAGCAACTTGGCCACGTCCGCAACGGCATGAGCCCGTTCCTCCGGGTCGGGCGAAAGGGCGATGACCGCGTGGTGCGCTGCGACCGCCACCGAGACGTCCGGGTCGGAGCGCACCCGACGCAACTCGGGCAGACGATCGCGAGCGGCCAGCAGGCGTAGCGCGTTGCACGACTCCCGGCGCACCGAAGGGGTCTCGTCGCCCAGCCACTCCGTCAACTCCGCCAGCCCTTCATCTAACCGTGCTCGGCCATAGGCCCGCGCTAGATTGGCACGCTCGTACGGGGCCCCCGTCGAGGCGCTCCGAAGGGCCCTGGCAATAGGAACGGTCGCGCGTCTGCAAAGGCAATTCCAGATGTATCTCCGTAGCGAGGTGTGTTCTCGTTCGGTAAGACGCCCTTGCTTCAGATCTCGGAGGAAGGGCATCAAGCGGGGCATTTGTGCAGCGTCGCGCACGCTGTCCATTGCAGCCGCCGCCCAGAAGCGAATGTCAAACGATTGACGCCCGTCGTTCACGAAACCTAGGAGTTCGTCCACGCGCGAGGCATCCGCAACGAGCGTCTCGTAAGCGTCGCTGCTCTCGCCTGTAACCTCGTCGGAACTTGCGAGACGCAGCAGTTCGAGCGTGCTGCGCCGGGGCAGTATCCTGAAGACCAAGGGACCTGTGACTGCGCCGAATTCCGAGAGCACCAGTGTGCCTCCTGCGCCCACCCTCAATAGCAGACCTTCCCCGTGGTTCTTGGGCGTCGATGCCCGCAACACGTCGTCCGGGATTGGGAAGGGAATAGTGAGGAAGCCCTGGTTGATCAGGATCACGCGGTCGCCTTCGTGTCGCCAGAAGCCGCCCCAAGACTCGTGACCAATGTAGTTCTGAAAAGTCCCGTCGGGTGCGATGCGCAGGATCGTGCTGCCGTAGATCGCCTCAAAGACGCCTCGCGACTTCTTGGGAGCCGAGGCAATGTCGGCTCGGTAGGAACCGACGACATCGTGCGTCTGAACCAGCAGAACGAGGGCCACAAGTGCGACCATGATCACTTACATTACTGCAAGACGCCTTGGTCGGTTGCTGTCCCGCTATGGCAACGCCAGTGGGCACGACACAGCGTGCCCTCCAAGCAACAGTCTGGCTAGACTACGCCGTGCCTTCTTGCCACGAGTTCAGGTAGCGCTCCTGTTCCGGCGTCAGGACGTCGATTTCGATGCCCATCGCCCGCAGCTTGAGCGCGGCCACGTTGCGGTCGATGTCCAGCGGGACGGCGTACACGTCTTTGCCCAGGCTGGCCGCGTGCTTCACCATGTACTCGCTGCACAGCGCCTGGTTGGCGAAGCTCATGTCCATGACCGATGCGGGGTGGCCTTCGGCAGAGGAGAGGTTGATCAGCCGCCCTTCGGCCAGCAGGTGGACGCGGTTGTCGCCGACCAGATACTCCTCGACGAACGGGCGAACCTCGCGGTGCGAGGACGCCAGAGCCGTGAGGCCGGGGATGTCGATCTCGGCGTTGAAGTGGCCGCTGTTGCACAGGATCGCGCCGTCCTTCAGCTTGGAGAAATGGCGCGTGTCGATGACGTTCTTGTTGCCCGTGACCGTGATGAACACGTCGCCGACCGTGGCGGCTTGCTCCATGGTCATCACGCGGTAGCCGTCCATGGCGGCTTCGATGGCCTTGGTGGGGTCGATTTCGGTGACGATAACGTTCGCTCCGAGCCCGCGTGCGCGGTTGGCCACGCCCTTGCCGCACCACCCGTAGCCCGCCACCACGACCGTTCGGCCGCTGAGCAACACGTTGGTGGCGCGAAGGATGCCGTCCAGCGTGCTTTGGCCCGTGCCGTAGCGGTTGTCGAACAGGTGCTTGGTGTCGGCGTCGTTGACGGCGATGATCGGATAGGCGAGCACGCCGTCCTTGGCCATCGCCCGCAGCCGGATGACGCCCGTCGTGGTCTCTTCGGTGCCGCCCACGATGCCGGGGATGAGTTCGCGGCGCTCGTTGAGGATGACTCCGACGGTGTCCGCGCCATCGTCCATGGTCAGGGTCGGCTTGATGTCGAGCGCTTGGTGAATGTGGCGGTAGTAGGTTTCGTTGTCTTCGCCCTTGATGCAGAAGGTCGCCACGTCGAAGTCGCGCACCAGCGAGGCCGCCACGTCGTCTTGGGTGCTGAGCGGGTTCGAGGCGCAGGCCGCGACCTCGGCGCCGCCTGCTTTGAGCGTGCGGAGCAGATTGGCCGTCTCGGACGTGATGTGCAGGCAGGCGACGACGCGCTGGCCGGCAAGGGGCTTCTCGGCCTCGAAGCGCTCGCGGATGAGCCGGAGAACCGGCATGTCGCGCTCGGCCCATTCGATGCGCTGGCGGCCAAGGTCGGCCAAGTCGAGGTTCGCGACGTCGTGCAATCTGACTTCCACGAGCAGGATGGTACCCTTCACGCCGAATGCGGATCTCCGACCTGCTCGATCGCGGGACCCCGACCTACTCGTTCGAGTTCTTTCCACCCAAGTCTCCGGAGGGTTGGGAGGCGTTGCGGTCGAACCTGGTCGGCTTGCGCAGGCTCGAGCCCGATTTCGTTTCCATCACCTACGGGGCGGGTGGCAGCACGCGCAACCTCACCTTGCAGTTGGTGGACGAGATGCACGCCATGGGCCTTTTGCCGATGGCCCACCTGACGTGCGTCGGCCACACAGCGGACGAACTGGGCGCGATCCTCGACCACCTCGACGCCACGGGCACGCGCAACGTGCTGACGCTCCGGGGCGACCCGCCCAAGGGCGAGACGCGCTTCGTCACCGTGGAGGGCGGCTTTGCCCACGCTTCCGAACTGGCGGCGTTCGCCCGATCGCGGCACGGGTTTTGCCTGGGCGGGGCGTGCTACCCCGAGAAGCATCCGGAGTCGCCTTCGGAGGAGGAGGACCTCGCGCGGCTGGCCGAGAAGGTGGCTGCCGGTGTCGAGTTCCTGATCACCCAGTTGTTCTTCGACGCCGACGCGTACTTTCGCTTCGTGGACCGGTGCCGGAGCGCCGGCATCGGCGTGCCGATCGTGCCCGGCATCATGCCCGTGACCAGTTTGAAGTCGCTGGACCGGTTCACCACGCTCATCGGCGCGACGATCCCGGGCGAACTCCGCGCACGGCTGGACCGTGCTGGGCCAGAGGAAGGGGAAGTGGCGCGGGTGGGCATCGAGTGGGCGGTCGAGCAGTGCCGTTCGCTGCTGGCGGGCGGAGCGCCGGGTATCCACTTCTACACGCTGAACCGGTCGCACGCGACCGAGATTATTCTCAACGCCATCCGCTGACGGGAATCCGCATTATTCAGCTTTGGGGCGTTGGAATTGTCCTGATCTCGGCCATAATATTGACCTCAGAACCGCAATTCTTGTGGTTCCGTCCGTGTGCCATGGGCTCCTACGATCTCTATTCGATCTGCAATCCGCTGTATGACATTCAGGCGGAGGTGGGAGACGACCTTCTCCACTCGCTCGGCTTTTCCAAGGGTGGCGCGCACATGGTGGACCACGAGGTTCAACGCACCTTGGTGCCGCGCATTTACGAGCACATCGTGAACGCCGAGTCGGGTGGCTCGGGTGCCAACACGGCGATCGGCATCGTCCAACTCGGCGGCAAGGCGGCGTTCGCTGGACGGGTGGGCGAAGACGAGCATGGGCGCTTGTACGCCGAAGGTCTTCGGACGCGCCGCGTGACCGCAAACCTCCCAACCAGTCCCACCGAGACGGGCATCTGCATCGTCCTGGTCACGCCCGACGCCCAGCGCACGATGGTCACCTATCTTGGCGCGAGCACACTCCTCGGCGAGCGGGACCTCGATTTGAACCATCTTGCTGAGAGCCGATTCCTGTATCTGACGTCTTACCTGTTCGACGAGAACGGCCCGAATGCGGCGACGCGCGCGGCGGTTCGGCATGCCCAGGCCAATGGGGTGCGGATCGCATTGTCGCTCTGCGATGCAGGGGTGGTCGAGCGCCTTCGCGAGCCGCTGGCCGAGTTTTGCGCCCTGCACGCCCACGTGGTCATCGCGAACGAGCAGGAAGCCTGCTTGCTCACGGAGTGTGGGACGGCGGACGAGGCGGCCACGCTGCTGTCCGAAGGTGGGCGTATCGCCGCAGTGACGCTCGGCTCCCAAGGGGCGTTGGTCGGCGCAGCGGGTTCGGTCGCATCAATCCCGGCTGCGAGGGTTCGAGCAGTGGATCGAACGGGTGCGGGCGATATGTTCTCGGCCGGTTTGATCTACGGCTTGGCGCGCGATTGGCACCCCGATCAGGCGGCGAAGTTGGCCGTCGCGAGTGCGGCGCGCGTGGTGGCGCACCTCGGAGCACGCTTGCCCGTGAGCGCCGACCTGAGCGCACTCGCTTCCGAGCACGCTCCCCGCGTTCACGAGCGGGTACATTAGGGCATACGCCTTCCAGAAGGAAGGCTTCTTCATTTCGACAGGACGCACCACTGTGAGAATCCGCAACAAAGAACTGAGAACGCGCCGCCATCGCAAAGAGCAAGCCATCAAGGCCCTGAAGCGAACGGCCATCGCCGCCAGCGCCGAAGCCAAGGCCTCCAAGCCGAAGGCCGCGCCAAAGAAGGCCGAGACCGCCAAGAAGGCTCCCGCGAAGAAGAAGACCACGAAGGCCGACTCGGCAGAGTAAGCCCGTCGGGCACGCTCCTTCTGTCCCGGCTAAGTGCCGCGGGTGTTGCCGAACAGGTCGAGGTGCAACCGGGGGGTCAGTCTCCAGCCTCGGGCCATACACGGTTCGACGAGTTCACGCATCGCCACGCGCACCGAGTCGGCATCGGTGCCCTCGGCCATCACCATCACGTTCCCCGGCGTGATGCCGCCGATCTGTTCCAACAACGCCTCGATCTCGTCGAAGTCGCCTGGCTCACGCACGACGAACTTGAGTTGATGGTGGTAATCGCGGGTCAGCTGGCGCAACGCCTCCAGGTTGAGTCGGTCGCGCTCGTGCCTCGCGCTCCAATCGCCCGCCTCGGGGCCGGGTGTGGAGTGTGCCAGTTTGGGCGAGATGCTCATCAAGTCGCAGGGCAGTGAGCGGTGGATGGTGCCCGCCGTCTCGATGGTGATCGTCTTGCCCCGCTCGCGCAGCAGCCCCGCCAACGGTTCGATGGCATCGAAGAGCATCGGTTCGCCGCCGGTCAGGACGACGTGATCGGTCGTCACTCGGTCGGCCAGCGCGGTCACGTCGACCACGGGGCCCTCGGGTCGCCAACTCGCGTAGGGCGTATCGCACCAGACGCAACGCAGGTTGCAGCCGCTCACGCGGATGAACGTGGACGGCACGCCGACCCATTGGCCCTCGCCCTGGATGCTGGCGAAAACCTCTGCGATGCGCAGCGATGGGGTGCTTGGCACAATGGTCAGAGCGTACCAGCGGGTAAACACGGGTCATGCGCGTGCTCTTCATCGGCGGAACCGGGATCATCAGCTCGGCTTGCTCTCCGTTGGCTTTGGAATCGGGGATGGACCTGTATCTCCTCAACCGGGGCCGTTCGCACCGGCCCGTGCCGCCCGGCGCGCAGGTGCTGCAGGCGGATATCCGCGACCGGGCCGACGTCGAGCGGGCGTTGGGCGACTTGGAATTCGATGCCGTGGTGGATTGGATCGCATTCGGCACCGACCACATCGCCCAAGACATCGAGGTGTTCCGCAACCGCACGCGGCAGTTCGTGTTCATCTCCAGCGCGAGCGCCTACCAGACGCCGCCCTCGAGCCTGCCCGTGACCGAGTCCACCGTGCTCCAAAACCCTTACTGGGAGTATTCGCGCAACAAGATCGCGTGCGAAGAGGCGTTGGTTCGCGCCTACCGCGAATTCGGCTTCCCGTACACGATCGTCCGACCGTCGCACACCTACGATCAGACGCTCCTGCCGTTCGATCACGGTTGGACCGTGGTGGACCGCATGCGTCGGGGCAAGCCTGTGGTGGTGCATGGCGACGGCACGTCGCTTTGGGTGCTCACCCACCACGCCGATTTCGCTCGGGCGTTTGTGCCGTTGTTGGGGAACAGCCACGCCATCGGCGAGGCGTTCCACATCACCTCCGACGAATGGCTGACGTGGAACCAGATCTACGACCTCGTCGCCGACGCTGCTGGGACGAAAGCCATCAAGGTCCATGTCCCCTCCGACGCGTTGGCCAAGGCCGATCCGGGCTGGGGTCCGGGACTCTTGGGGGACAAGGCGAACAGCATGGTGTTCGACAATACGAAGGTGAAGCGCGCGGTTCCGGGTTGGCGGGCGTCCATTCCTTTCTGCCAAGGCGCGCGGGAGATCATGGCGTGGTACGACGCCGACCCCGCCCGGCAACGCGTGGACGAACGCGCCGATGCCTTGCAGGACGCGTTGGTCGAGCGCTGGGGCTAGAGATGGCGCGGGTGCCGTATGGGAGATAGCAGCGGCCGCACGGCGCGGTAGGCGTCGGCCAAGCGGCCCTGACCCGCAAACTCCATCGGCAGGCCGTCCTGCGCCATCGAGCAGGCGAACGCGGCGGTCTCGGTGTCGGGCACTCCGCCGTCGAGGCAAGCGCGGGCCGCATCGTCGCGAACCGCGACCAGGTCTTCGCCCAGCCTCTCGGCCATCGCCACGGCCAGCACGATCGTCATCGAGGCCAAAGACGCCCAACCGGGCGACTCGGCTTCAAGCTCCGCGAGCCGCTGACGCGCACCCGACCAATCATAGATACTCATTCGGCACCTCGGAAAGGATACGGCATACGGCCCGCACTTCGTCGGGCTCGGCGGTCCGGGGGTCCAGCCAGAAGGTCCCGCGCTCGATCCGCCCGACGACCGGAGGGGTCCGTTGCCGAAGCCATGCGGCCAACGCATCGGCGCGAGCCGTCGTCAACCCCGCCCGAAACGTCGGCACGCCTTCGCCCGGAGACGAACCTCCGCCGACCTCGGTTTCGCCGCGCTCGACCACAGCCGCGCCACGATAGGCCTTGGCGATCTTCGTCGCCATGCGGCGAACTTCGGGCAAGGGGCGAGCCAGATACCGAAGGGTGGGGATCGCCTCCCGCCGTCCGTCCAGCCAGAGCCGCAACGTCGCCGAGAGGGCAGCCAACGTCAGTTTGTCCACGCGGAACGCGCGGGCCAGCGGATGGTTGCGGCACGTTTCGATGGCTTCCTTGCTGCCGACCATCAGGCCCGCCTGCGGGCCACCGAGCAGTTTGTCGCCGCTCCCGATGACCACGTGCGCGCCCGACGCCACGCGTTGCCCCATCGTCGGTTGCCGGCGGATGCCGAGTTCGGCGGCGTCGAACAGGCATCCCGAACCCAAGTCGTCCACAAGCCAAAGGCCGCGTTCGCGGCAGAGTTCGGCGACCTTTTCGATGGGCGGCTTCTCGACGAACCCCGCGAGGTGGAAGTTGCTCGGGTGGCAAAGCAGAATCGCGGCCGTGTTAGGAGTGATGGCGCAGGCGTAATCGCTGAGACGCGTCTTGTTGGTGCAGCCCACCTCGCTTAGGCCCGCTCCGCTCTCGCCGACGATGTCGGGCATGCGGAAGCTGCCGCCGATCTCGACCATTTCTCCCCGGGAGAGCACGACGTCCTTGCCTCCTGCCAGAGCCGCCAAGGCCAGCACCACGCCTGCGGCGGCGTTGTTGACCACCAAAGCGTCTTCCGCGTCCGTCAGCCGGCACAGCGATTCGCGGACGTGGGCCTGCCGGTCGCCCCGGCCCCCGGCCTTTAGGTCGAATTCTAGAGTGGAATGGTTCGCGGCGACCTCGGCGACGGCCGTTGCGGCCTCGGTGGCGAGGCGAGCCCGACCCAGGCCGGTGTGCAGCACGACGCCGCTCATGTTGATCGCGGGCCGAAGCGAGGGGGTGGCCAAGCGCCGGGCTTCTGCGGCGGCCCATTGGGGCAACGCATCTCGCGACAAGGGGTTGCCAGACAGCAATGCGTCCCGCCCACGGGCGATGGCGCAACGGGCGGCTTCCGTTCGCACGCGGGCCGAATAGGCGGCCAAACATGGGTCTTGGGCAAGCGCCGAGACCTGCGGCAGATCGCGCGGGTGGTCGAGCATCGGATCGGGCATACCGGACTTATGGCCCCGAACGAGGCCCTCTCTGGTTACAATAGCACCAATGAGTACGCCACCTCCCTTCGAGCCGTTGCCGGACGAGCCGCGAAAGAAAGGGCCCAAGATTTGGCTCTGGGTCATCCTCGGCGTCGTCGTGATCTGTTGCGGCGGCTTCGCCTACTTCGCCAACGCGGTTCGAAACATGTTCAACTCGGGAGGCGTGGGGGCCATGACCGGCTGCCTGCTCGCCTACGAGGGCATCTACCAGGGGCTCGAAGACTATGCCAAGGAGCATGACGGCAAGCTGCCGCCCGCCGACACATGGCAGGTGGAGTTGAAGCCGTACTACGAGAAGTACGTCACGGCCAAGGCCGAGAAGATGGAGAACCCGCTTTTCGAGATCGCCGTGGCCAAGGCGGACGAGCCGTGGGGCTGCGTGCAAGGCGGCAAGCTGATCTCGGGGATCGCATACAACTCGGACGTGGCGGGCAAGGTGCTCGCCGACCTGCCGGACAAGGCTGAAACCGTCTTGGTGTTCGAGATCAAGGAGCCCGCGATGAACGCGCACATGGCCTATGTGGCGCAGCCGTTCGCCGAGTCGCCCCTGCTCAAGGCGCCGAATTCAGAAGCGGACAATCGCGGCTGGCTGGAGCTGACCGCAGACGGCGAGACGTCGCTGATGGGCAAATCGGGCAAGCGGAACGAGGTGAACGCGGACTTCGGCGGCATCGAGTGATGGTGGAGGTGTCATGCCGACCGAGGTCTTGTACCTAGCGATCGCGGAGGACGCCCAAGACGGTTCTTGGAGCGCCTATGTGCCGGATTTGCCAGGTTGCACCGCAGGCGGCGCAACGGCCGAGGAAGCGTTGAGAGACGTCGAGGTCAGCATTTCGCTCTGGCTGGAAGAAGCGAGGGGCGGCAATGTCGCAATCCCCAGGCCCCGGGCGCAGGCGAGGCACATTGCGGGGTGAGCCGCCGTCTCTTCCTGGCGTGCCCGGTCCCCACGGTTGCAGCCGAAGCGTTGCACCGGTGGACGGTCGCGCAGTGGGGCGACCTGCCCGGTGTGCGCGTGCTCGCGCCAGAGGACTTGCACGCCACGATCCTGTTCTTTGGCGACGTGCCCGAGGAGCGGGTGGCCGGAATCGTTGACCTCACCACTCGAGCCGAATTCCCAACTCTTGTTGTTCAAGCAGGGCGCTTGCAGGTCATGGGCCGGACCGCGTTGGCAACGGTGTTGCGGGTCGAAGGATACGGGATTGGTCGGCTGAATACAGCGCTGTGGCGTGGAACGAGGACCTGGTATCCACCGGGCTGGGAGTGTCTCTTCCATCTGTCGGATGAAGTCGGGCAAGCAGAGTCTGAGCGAGTGCGTCGCCGACTCCGCCGCGGGCAAGACCTCGAACTCCATGTCACGCTCGCACGAGCCAAGACGCCTCCGCCGATGCCCACGCAAGGCCCCGACGTCGCGTTCACGCTGGACCACGCCGCGCTCTACGAGAGCTACTTGGGGCCAGGCGGGTCGCGGTACACCATTCTCGCTCGCACTCAGGTTGGGCCTGTGTCAAACTTGGACATGCCAACCGCCATCCATCGTCAGGTGCAAGCCGCCCGCGAAGGCAAGCATCCTGGCCTGATCGGGCGCATGCCGACGGGTTGGCTGGTGTTTGGCGCGAAGCAAGTGGTGCCGGGCTATTGCCTGTTGCTCCCCGACCCCGTTCCTCCGCACCTGAACGCGATGCTCCCCTCCGAGCAACAGGCCTTTCTCGCCGACATGGCTCGGGCGGGCGATGCGTTGCTGGTCGAAACGGGCGCGGTGCGGATCAACTACGAGATGCTGGGCAACCTGGAGCCGGCCCTGCACGCCCACCTTTTCCCGCGGTACGCCCACGAGCCGGACGAACTGCGGACCAAGCCGATCTGGTTCTACGACTGGGACGCCGCGTCCGAGGGCGACCCGGTGTACCTCGAGAACTTGCGCCGGAACCTGCGCGAGCGTCTCCAGTTGACCTGATCCTTACCGCTCGTGATCGGGCGCTGGCTCGCCGAGTCGTCGAGTGCCGCCAACAGTTCGATCCAGCCGCTCAGCCCCGGTGCCAGGGTGCATCACCTCGTAATTAGAGTTCTCGGAGTTCGAAGATCGCGCGGACCTTCTGTTCGGGCGTGGCGGCGGCCCAGAACGCACGGTCGAAGGAGCCGTCGTCCTCGGAAACCTTGCCTTTCGCGCCCATCATGCCCGGCCGTTTCGCCATGTGCCTGATTATGGGCATTTGAAATTGTTCGGCGTGAGGAGTTCGGGATCGGATCTGCAAAAAGAAAGCAGTCACGCTCGTCGCCGGTCACAACCTCGGATACCGCCGTTGCTCGGCCCTCGAAAAAAGGCGGAGAACATTGCGGGCCGAGAAGCCGACAAAGAAAGAGTGTCACAACCCGCCCCTTGGCCTTATACTGACGCCGTGAAGCGCTTCGCCGCGTTCGTACTGCCCGTCATCCTCGCCGCCTCGGGCGCGGCTCAGGTCATGCCCTACACGTGGTCGTTCGCCGACACGGGCGCCTGGATCGGGTCCACGCCGACCGGCAACCACGTCGAAGACGGACCCGCCAACCGACCCACCAACGCCGTGAGCACCTCGACGATGACCGTGGGAGGCGACACGGCCGAGGCCCGGTTCGAGTCTTGGTCCCAATACACCACACTGCGCGCGATGGGGACGATCACGCTCGACACCGGTTCGACGGATGCGGGCGGGCGGGTCGGTTTCGACCTCGGCGGCAACCCCGATACCGTGGCCCACTTCGGCGATCTCATCACCATCGGCGGCGGCCCGGGACCCCATACGTTCCGCGTCTACTACGAACTCAGCGGCTCGGCGGGCCTCACTGGCCCGGGAACCATGACTTGGAGCGCCGACCTCGACGTGCAGATCATGGGTCTTGGGGTCTCGGTGCTCAACACGCCGCAGACGCTGTTCCGCGGGGGAACGGAGTCGAGCGCGTTTGGCGACACCGGCTTTGCCGAGGTCTCGGCGACCGATGGTTCGACCATGAGCCTCTTCGCGTACATGGGCGGGTTCATGCAAGTCAACCGTATCGGTGGCGGGTCGACCACGGGCTCGCTGGACTTGACCAACACGGGCTTCTTCCACATCGTGCCCGACGACCCGAACACGACGTTCACTGCCGCGAGCGGCGCCAACTATCTCGTCCCCGAGCCAGCGACGCTGTCGGTTTTGGCCCTGGGACTGGTGCCGTTGCTGCGGCGGAAGGCCAGAAACGGCGCGTCCTAACCTCGCGTTTGCGCCTTGAACTCGTAAAACGACGGCAGCGCTTCGCCGGTTTGGTTGTCGAACATGGTCAATCTGTCCCAGCCGCCGCGCAAGCCCGTCGGCCCGACCCACGCTGGCGCCCACCACAGAATTCCGACACCTCGCTGGTCGGGGACGTTATTGACGATGGACACCAACTCGCGAAGGAATGCCGCCTGCCCTTCGGGGTTGGGTTTGAATTGCGGGAGGGGCGCGGTCACGTCGTCATACTGTCGGGTCTGCTCGTTCCACCCCCGGTAGGGGTATGCGGTCTCTGCGATCAGGATGTCTTGCTTGTAGGTCTTGGCCAGATACGCCAGGTTCTCCTTGAGTTCGTCCAGGTTGCCGTGCCACATGGGGTAGTAGCTTAGGCCGAGGATGTCGGCTTCGCCGCCTCGAGAGAAGTAGTTCTCGAACCAGTACTTGCTGACCTCCATTTTGCCTCCCTTGTCGATGTGGGCCATGATCTTGACGGGGTGCTTGCCCGCGCCTTCGCGAATGCCTTGGATCGCGGCTTTGGTCAGGTCCATGAACTTGTCCCACCCGTTGGGCTGGCCGTGGATGCGACCTTCGGGCCACAGCATGCCCGCGACCACCTCGTTGCCCGGCTGGACGACTGCGGGAGGCGTGCCCTGATCCACCAACGCCTTGACCACGTCGCGGCTGTACTCGCGCACGGCGACCTTGAGTTCGTCCATGCCCATGTCCTTCCAGGCGGCGGGCTTGTTCTGCTTGCCCGGATCGGCCCACCAGTCCGAGTAGTGGAAGTCGAGCATCAGCGTGAGGCCCGCGGCCTTGATGCGCTTGGCCATCGCGAGCGTGTGGTTCAGGTCGCAGAACTTGTCCTTCGGGTCGTTCCAGATGCGGAGCCGCACGGCGTTCCAACCCGCTTCCTTCATCGCGACGAGCGGGTCCACCTGTTTGCCCGCGACCTTGTAGACAGCGCCGGAGGCCTCGACCTCGGGAATCTCCGAAGGGTCGCCGCCCCAATAGAACGTCTTCGGGTTTTGCAGGGACATCGCTCCAAAGGCGAGCATGGTGAGGAGCATGGCCGGGATGCTACCCGGAGGTAGGAAACGCCGGGCACGATCGCGAATGGGTGGGTATGACGGTCGCATCTCTCGTCCTGCTGGCTGTCGGGATTCCGGCGATGACGCTTCACGTGGACCCCAACGCTGCACCGAACGGCGACGGATCGCCGGGCAAGCCGTTCGCCAGCCTGAGTGCTGCTCTCGAACACGCAGGGCCGGGGGTGCGCATCGAACTGGCCGGAGCCACCTATCCCGTTTCGGAACCCGTCGTAGTCAGGCGTTCCGGTGCGGCGGGTGCCTGGCTGGTCATCGTCGCGAAGCCGGGTCAGAAGCCCGTGCTGGATGGCACCCACTTCGAGCCCTCCGAACCGGGCGCGTGGCTCGAGTCGGCCGTACTGGACCTGCGGGGCGTCTCTTGGGTGAGGGTCGAAGGGCTGTCGGTTTACCGGTCGGCTGCGGCGGGCATCAAGGTGCAAGAGGGCTGCGACCGCGTTGATCTGGTGGGGAACACGGTCGACACGACGTTCGGACCGGGCATCGCATTGTGGAACTCCTCGAACGTTCGGGTCTTGGGCAACACGATCACTAGGGCCAACACGCAGGACCGGCGGCTGTTCGGGGACCACCTTCGGGAAGCGCCGCACGAAGCCTTGAGCGTGGCCGGCATCGCCGGTTTCGAGGTGGCGTACAACCACGTCCACCATTGCACCAAGGAGGGCATCGACGTCAAGGAGATCAGCCGCGAGGGCATTGTGCACCACAACTGGGTTCACGACGTGGATCGGCAAGGGCTGTACGTGGACGCTTGGTTTGGCGAACTACGGGATGTCGAGATGGCTTCGAACCTGGTGCAAGACGCCGAGTGGGGCATGGTGTTGAGCGCCGAAGGCAAGGACTCCGTGGCGCGGCGCATCGCGTTCCGGGACAACGTGGTGGAGCGGACGCGTGGCTCGGGGTTCTTCTTCGGCACGTGGGGCGGCGACGGCCCCCGGGAGGGTGTGACGCTCGAGTTCAATACGTTCCGCCAGACGGGTCAGCCCAAGCATTGGGCCGGGGCGACCGGGGGGATCGATCTGCGTTCCGCGAAGCCGACTCAGGTGGTGGTGAAGGACAACCGGATCGTCGGCGCGCCGACCTATGCGATCGCGTGGCCGACCGGGCGCGAAGCCCATGTACGCTTCGAGGGCAACTTTGCCGACCGAGAGCCCACGGTACTGCGGAACGAGGGCCTGTACGGAACGGTGGTCGCCTACTCCGGGCCCGGGTTGAGGGTCGGCACGGGGGCTGGCGCGCGGGTCGAGCCGAGTGGCCGATTGCGGCGTGTTGCGTCGCCTGCGTGGGTTCGCGAGTTCCTTCCCTACCGGGTCGTCGCCCCCCACTTCCCCGTACTCGTGCGCCCCTAGCTAACGATGCCCTGTGGAGGGGCATGCTCCGTCATGCCCACGGGACCTCGGTGGACACGACGGAGCGTGTCCCTCCAGCCGCTAGGGAAGCATGCCCTGCATGGGCGAGAGGACGCCTTGGCGAAGGAGCGCCAAGAGGACGACACCCAGAACCACTCTGTACACCACGAAGACGTACACGCTGCGCCGCGCCAAAAACTTGAGCAGGAAGTCGATCGCCCAGTAGCCTGAGACGAAGGCTGCGACCGTGGCGACCAGCACGGGGACGGCTTGTGCGCCGAACAGGGCCGAGGCGTGCTCCTTCATGCTCAGCAACCCGGCGGCGAAGATGCTCGGAATGCTCAGCAGGAACGAGAAGCGCGCGGCGGCCGCACGGTCGAGGCCGAAGATCAGGCCCCCGGTGATCGTCGAACCGCTGCGGCTCGCGCCGGGGATGAGGGCCATGGACTGCCAGATGCCCACCCAAAGGCCGTCCTTCCACGTCACGGCATCCAAACCGCGGCGTTGCGGGCCGAACCGCTCGGCGGCGCCCATGAGCAACCCCATGCCGATCAGCGTCCAACCGATGATCTCCAACGACCGCCAGTCCTTTTCGATCTGGCTCTTGAACGCCAGGCCAAGGACGAGAATGGGGATGGTGCCCAAGGCGATGATCCAGCCCATTTTGGAGTCTTGCTCGCGCCGTGCGACGGGGTCCGTCAGGCCGCGAAACCACGCCTTGGCGATGCGTGCGATGTCTCCACGGAAGTAGATCAGCACGGCCAGCAGCGTGCCCAGTTGGATGACGGCCGTGAACGCCGCGCCGGGGTCTGCCCAGCCAAAGAAGGCGGGGATGACGCGGATGTGGGCCGTGCTGCTGATCGGCAGGAACTCGGTGAGGCCTTGCGCGATGCCAAGGACGATGGCCTCCAAGACGCCCATGACCGGCTCGGCAGAGGCGACGGGAGAGGCTGACATCGGCCCCTAATGATAGCAGGATCTGGAATTCACACAAACCCCTTGCGAAATCCGAAAACCTGTGCTATGATGCATGACCAATCGTTTCATCAACTCGCGCGCTTTGACTGAAGCGAGTGACTAAACGATCAGTCAGTGAGGACTCGCAATGACGCGGAACCGACGCCGGACCACCACGCTCAAAGACGTCGCCGAGGCGGCGGGCGTGAGTTCGGCCACCGTGTCCTCGATCCTGAACGGAAGCCGATCCAACACCCGCGTCTCGCCGGAGACGCGCGAGCGGGTTGCGAGCATCGCCAAGGACCTGGGCTACCGTCCGAACGCGATCGCCCGCGCCCTCGTCCAACGCTCCACGAACATCGTTGGGTTCTACTTCGGCTACGGCCATCTGGAACCCCACGACCCGTTCCACGCCGAGGTGTTGACGGGATTGCAGAACGGATGCGGCGAAACGCAGCGCGACCTGATCATCCACTACTCGTTCTATCGGCGCGGGCTCGACGAGGTGTACCGCGAACTCGTCGGCGGCAAGATCGACGGCTTGATCGCCTTGGCTGCGCCGAGCGACCCGCTCATCCGACGCCTGATCGACGCGCGACTCCCCGTCGTGGCGATGACCGATGCGATTCAGGGGATGCCATCCGTGATCGCCGACGATGCGCACGGTTCGCGGCTGATCGCCAACCACCTGCACGAAAAGGGCCACCAGGCCATCTTCTACCGGACGTGCCCTGGCGAATCCGACTCGGCTGGACGGCGCTACGCCGCGTTCGAAGCCCGTGCCGAAGAACTCGGGATGAAGGTCTATCCGGCCACGACGACGGATTGGAAGGGCAGCCTTGGCGAGGCGGAACTCGACTTGATGCGGAGGCGTAGGGAACTGGGCATCACCGCTGCGGTCTGCTGGGGCGACCCCAGCGCCAATGCGTTGCTGTCGCACTGCATCAAGGAAGGCGTTTCGATTCCTGGCGAACTGGCCATCGCGGGGTTCAACGGCATCGAGCCCCCCGTCGAGCCGGCTCGTCGATTGACCACGGTGCGTGCGTCGTGGTCGCGCGTGGCCCAACGCGCGGTCGAATTGCTCGTCGAAGTCATCGAAGGACGTGCCGTGGAATTGCGGACCGTTCTTCCCACCGAATTCCAACCGGGTGACACCACGTGACCCACCTCGATTTGACGCCCGCATTGTTGCGGGCAACGACCCCATAGGACCTGGCAATGAAGCAAACCTCTCGTGCGTTTACGCTCATCGAACTCCTCGTCGTGATCGCGATCATCGCG
>DDSP01000021.1:50415-52862 GCA_002343445.1 Chthonomonas sp. UBA2387 | reverse complement strand
AACCCCGAACCCTGAGCCCTGAAACCTGAACACGGATTCCCCCATTTTCCCTCTTCCCAAATCCGTTTTCCCAAATCCTTTGCTATACTGAACACCATGACAGCGGCGACGAACAGGAGGAACCGCCGGGCCAACGCCCGCTCCCGCCGCCGCGCCGGAGTTTGGTACCTGAAGACGCTCGAAGACGCTTCGCGAAGGACGTGTTGAAGTGTTGCGATTGACGCTGGTCGCATGGATCGCCTTTTTGGGAGGCTGCTCGAACAACAACACGAGCAGGCAATCTAGGGAGCCGATTGTCTTCACAAACAGTCTTGGAATGAGATTCATCTACGTGCCACCCGGTGAGTTTCTGATGGGCCATCCTGAACTTCGGAAGCCTGTGATCCGAGTGCGCCTGAGCGGTTATTGGATTGCAGAAACTGAAACGACAAACAGCCAGTACGAGAGGATAAACAACGGACGAAAGCGTCTCCCCGAGGATGCGACAGATCAAATGCCAGTCACTGGAGTCTTCAAGGAGGAGGTTCTTGAGTTCGCCAAGTGGCTGTCGGCCCGCGAGGACAGGAGTTACAATTTGCCGACGGACGCAAGATGGGAGTATGCCGCACGGGCTGGCCGCGAACAAAAGGATTATCCTTGGGGAGATTACTATCCCGACCGTAGAGAAAATCTTGGCTCAGGTGTCTTGAAGGAGGTCAAGTCGTACCGGCCGAGTCCAAACGGTTTATACGACATGATGGGCAATGTGAGGGAGTACGTGCTAGAGAACTACTTTGAACTAACGGAGCTTTCGGAACCTGTTGGTCATGTTTATGTGAACCCCGTCTGGCCAAGCACGGATGTGTCTTCGATGTGTCGGGGTGGCTATTTTGGCAATCTCTTGGGATGGGTCTGGCTCGTGATGCCTGCCTCAGGTAACCTCGTCATCAACCCAGAGCGGAACCGGTCTCTCGTCGGGCACGTCGGGTTTAGACTCGTCCTTGAGGACAATGCTGAGCTCGAACGGTACCGTGCTAGCAATGCTTCACAATGAACAACAACAAACTTACGAGCGATTTGCTTCATTGGTGCTCGGGTCCATGCAGGGCGGGAGCGAGCAGCGGTAACCCCCGGACCATCGCCTACGACGTCGCCGACCGCATTACGACCTACCAGGAAGGCTCCGCGCTCACCACGCTCGCATGGCAGAGCCGGGGCGCGATGCACACCCAGAAGACGGGAACCGACACGACGACCTTCACCTACTCCGACCCGATGTTCCTCACCGCCGTGGACGGGCCGAGCGGGAGGCTCGCCACCTACGTCTACGACTCGGAATCGAAACGGCGGCGCATCTACGAGGGTGCCGCGTTCACCACCATCGGCTGTGACTACCTCCAATCCTATGCGGGCTCCAAGACGCTCGACTACCACACGGTTGAGGGCTTGATCCTGGCCCAGCGGATGGACGAGGACTACGCCGAGTACCTGCCGGATTTCCTCGGCACGGTTGCGGCGTACGCGGACGAGTCGGGTTCGGCTCTGGCCGAGGCGCGGTACAAGCCGTACGGCCTGCCGCTTTGGTCGGACGGCCCGGTGGAGGACTTCGCGTTCGGCTGGGTGGGGCAGTGGGACAATGCCGACGGTGCAGTAGCTGGATGTTCTCGGTGCATGGGTGCTGCTACAAGTGTTGCATCTGTCTTTGGCCTATTTTGCGCTGGAACAGCGGTGAGTGGCATTATCAAGGGGATCGGGAAGAACTTTCAGGCGATGACTCTATGGTAAAGCGTTGGGCGCTCATTGGAGGCACAATTGGTGCGATTGCCATTTTGTCCGTGCTGACAGTGAATATCGTTGGATACTGGATAAAGCATGGCCTTCCTAAAGAGCAAATACCTGGCGAATTGCTTGCGATTACCTTGTCAAGTGCAATAGTGTTCACTGTAGTCGGATTTGCGGCGGGGGCGCTCCTTGGGGCAGCCTTGGCTGCTGTCGTCGAATTCTTTAGCTGACATCTGTATCAGTGTTACTGTGTGATGGCACCGGTGGCCGACGCCACGCGCGTCTCAGGGCTCGATTGTCCTGAGGTCGCAGGCCTGGTCGTGCCCCGTGAGTGTGTTAGCCAAACGGGTCGAAGCCGCACGGACCAACCCTGTCTAACGATTCGCCATGCGCCTCGCCCAGTCTCCGGCGCATCGCCGCGTCCGCTTCCGCGACTCTCTGGGAGGTCTCGAAGTCGGCCCGGGGCGACAGCGCGGACGAAGTCGCACACCAGACCGTTCCATCAAACGCCTGTCGGAGAACCATCGGACACGGCCAGAGAGCCGACTCCAGGTTGACAAACGCCTCGCTCGCGGCGAAGAGACACGGATGAATCCCGACGTGAAACAGCTCTTCGAGTGGGAGGATCGGCGAGAGCAGACTTGCCGACCACCTGCCGACGCTCGCGGGGGGATGTGAATGTGAAT
>DDSP01000021.1:49304-50365 GCA_002343445.1 Chthonomonas sp. UBA2387 | reverse complement strand
TGTGAATCGTGAATCGTGAATGCGACCTCCGTTTTCCGCTTTCCGTATTCCGCTTTCCCAACCTGGGGGGAAGTGAATGTGAATCATGAATCGTGAACCCGAAGGCGGCGGAACGGGCACGGTCTGCCGGGCAGGAATGTTGTTGGCGGACGAGAGGTGGGTGGGCCCGGTCAGACCGTGGCACCCCGGTTCGCGGCTCGGTGAAGTTCGGTGAGGTTCGTCGCCCTGTTGCGCACATGGATAGGCACCTTTGGACGACAAACTGCCTGGGTACTCGCCTAATCCCGAACCCTGAATACTGAACACTGAACACTGAACACTCAAACCCGCGAAAGCCTAGTGCTCGACACGCAACACGCTGCACACGTTCTCCACGATGTGGATGTTGCGCATCGCTTTCAGCGCCAGTTGGATGGACGACTCGAGGCACTCGTGCGTCAGGAACACGATTTCACCCAGTCCCCGCTCGAGGCCACGCATCTCCATCGCCGCCAGCGAGACGTTGCAGTTGCCGAACACCGTGGCGATGCACCCCAGCGCCTTGGGACGGTCTTGGATGACCAGCCTCACGAAGTAGCGCGTTTTGGTTTCTGCAATGGGTGCGAGTTGCGCCACCCCTTCGAGTGGGACGCTGTTGCCCGCGCCTCCCAAGTGGATGTTGCGGCACACGTCCATGATGTCGCCCACGATGGCGGAGCCCGTGGCTTCCGCGCCCGCGCCGCGACCGGTGAACATCACGTCGCCCACAAAGTCGCCGCGCAGCCAAAGGGCGTTGTACACGTCGTCCACCCGGGCGAGCGGGTGGTCCTTCTTGAGCAGCGTCGGGTGGACGCGGGCCAGGATGCGCTCTCCGGGCAACGCCTCGACCACGCCTACCAGCTTGATACGGTAGCCGAGCACGTCGGCGAACTGCATGTCGCGTTTGGAGACGCCCCGGATGCCTTCGCGGAACACGCCTTCGACGGGCACTTCCTTGGCATAGGCCAGCGAGGCCAGGATCGCGAGTTTGTACTGCGCGTCGTAGCCGTCCACGTCGGAGGTCGGATCGGCTTCGGCGTAGC
>DDSP01000021.1:0-49295 GCA_002343445.1 Chthonomonas sp. UBA2387 | reverse complement strand
GGATGAAGTTGGTCGTGCCGTTGAGGATGCCCATCATCTTCAGCACGTCGTTGCCCGAAAGTTGGTGGCGCAGCGGTTGGATGAGTGGGATGCCGCCGCCGACAGCCGCTTCGAAGTGAAGGTCCAGGCCTTGCTTGGCGGCCAAGTTGATCAGCGACGCTCCGTGTTTGGCCAGGAGTTCTTTGTTGGCCGTGACCACGTGCCTGCCGTTGCGCAGCGCGCGTTCGATGAGCGGACCGGCGGGGTCCAGGCCTCCCATCACCTCGACGACGATGGACACGCGCGGGTCGTCCACCACTTGTTCGAGTTCGGTGGTGAGCAGGGATGCGTCGGCGATGCGTGGCTTGGCGGCGTCGCGGATGCCGATCCTGACGACCTCGAACTCGCGACCGATCTTGCGGACGATGGCGTCCCTGTTGTCGGCGAGCATGCGGTACGCGCCGACGCCAACGGTGCCGAAGCCGAGCAGCCCGATGCCGATGGCTTCGTGGCGAGGTCCAGGGGAGGCGGTCACTGGCTGGGGATTTTACTTCGCGGTCCCTCATCCATAATCAGCCCGTGCCCCGCTCCTCCGCGAAGACCGTGACGCTGGCACTGGCGTGCTTGGTGTTCGTGTGCCTCGTGGTCCATGTGAAGGTCGGCAGCGCGTTCGACCTTTCGTTCGCCGACGTGGTGCGGCAGCTCTTTCGGGGCGATGCCGGCGGGCACGATGCGGCGAACAACGTGATTTGGCGCGTTCGCCTGCCCCGCGCCGTTGCGTGCCTGACCGTGGGCGCGATTCTGGGTTTGGTCGGGTCGGCGTTTCAGGCGTTGTTCCGCAACCCCTTGGCCGAACCGTACATCGTCGGCGTGTCCTCGGGTGCCGCGGTGGGTGGCGTTGCGGCGGTGTTGCTCGGTTTCCAGACGGCGTTTTGGGGGTTGGGCATGGTCGCGGCGGCTTCGGTGACGGGGGCGGCCTCGCTCGCCTTGGTGTATGCGCTTTCGGTGCGGCGCGGCGTGGTGGACGTGCGGACGCTGTTGCTGGCGGGCGTGGTGGTGGGCGCGATGCTGTCGGCCCTGACCACGTTGCTGTTGTTGGCGGCGGGGAAGGACACCAACCAGGTGTTGCGTTGGCTGCTCGGCAGCACGTCGGCCGCTTATTGGCCCCAGAACGCCGTGCTGGCGATCGTGTTGGTGCTCGGGGGCTGGGCGCTGGCGCGCGAGACTCGGCGGCTGAACGCGTTCGCCATCGGGGAGGAGACGGCTCAGCGGCTTGGCGTGGACACCGCAAGGCTGAAGCGGGTGATCCTGGGCGCGGGGAGCGTGATGACCGCGGCGGCGGTCGGTTCCGTGGGCATCATCGGCTTTCTGGGCTTGGTGGCCCCCCACATCTCGCGCCGTTTGCTCGGTGTGGACTGGCGGTACTCGCTGCTGGGTTCGGGGCTTGTGGGCGGCGCGCTGCTGTTGCTTGCCGATGTGCTGGCGCAGCAGGTGAAGGCCGTGGTGGACATGCCCGTGGGTGCGGTGACGGCCCTGCTGGGTGCGCCCTCGCTGATTCTGCTCATGCGCTCGAAGGACTTCTGAGGGGGGTCAGTCGCCGTCTTTCGCGGGCAGCGTGCCCTTGCCGTACCACCAGCGGTACGCCTCGACCGCGAGCAGCCCGCCTTTGACGGCCGGACTCACGGCAAGCAATGCTTCGACCTCGGCTGCGTTGTCGCTTCGGCAGATCAGGATCTCGCGTCGGTGGTGCTCGTCGAGCACGGGGCCGCGGACGAGGATCTTGCCTTCGGACGCCAGGCTGGCGCAGAACGCCTCGTGCTCCTTCCAGAGGGTTTCGCTCGCCGCGGGCAGCAGCGTCTCCCATCGGGGGCCTTTGTTGAAGTAGGCCAGCCCGGCTTGGGTGAGTTCCATCGGCTCTTTGGCTTTGCCCGTGAAGCCGACCGGGGCCTTCCAGCGCAGGGTTTCGACGACGAGGAGGTTTTCGCGGACCGTAGCGTCTTTGGCCATGAGCGTGCGCACCTCGTCCGGCGGCACGACCAGAATGCAGATGCCGCGGATGCGGCCGGCATTCTCCATCGGCCCTGCGGCGATCAGCTTGCCCGCGCGTCCCAGCGTGCCGAGGTTCTCGAGGTGTTCGGCCTGCACCTTCTGGGCTTTGTCGGTGGGCAGTTGGGGGCGTTGGGGATGCACCAGGAAGTGCATAAACGTGTATTCTCGGTCCTCGACGGGGGTCGCGGCGACGAGCGAGGCGGCGATCAGGAAGGGCAGCACAGCGACCATTGTAACGGCCCTGTGTCGGATGTCGGGTCGTCAAACGTACAGAAATCGCGAGATTCGGAGCATTTTCATGACGAGACGCACCGTCTGGACGATTGATCCGTAGATAATGGGGTGTGATGGGTTGCGTGCGTGTGAAGCGCAGCCCGGTCGCGTGCACC
This sequence comes from Chthonomonas sp. UBA2387, assembly GCA_002343445.1. GTDB lineage: Bacteria > Armatimonadota > Fimbriimonadia > Fimbriimonadales > Fimbriimonadaceae > UBA2387. The sequence goes on along the minus strand of DDSP01000021.1, from coordinate 46,878 downwards.
GCCCCAGGGCGTTTTTCTCAAGAATGGTCTATCCCCGAATCATCCAAGGCGGCATGGGTGTCGCCGTTTCTAACTGGAAGCTCGCTCGCACGGTCTCCATGTTGGGCCAAATGGGCGTCGTTTCCGGCACAGGGATCGACACGGTGCTCGTTCGACGGCTTCAGGTCGGCGACCCGGGCAACCACATGCGCGAGGCGCTCGAGCATTTTCCGATCAAGGACATGGCGGCGCGCATCTACGAGCGCTACTTCGTCCAAGGCGGCAAGGACCCGGACAAGCCTTTCAAGTCGAAGCCCGTTCCCGCGATGGTGCCCCCGAAGGCGCTGGTCGAACTCCTCGTCGTGGCGAACTTCGTCGAGGTCTTTCTGGCCAAGCGGGGCCATTCGGGTTTGGTCGGGATCAACCTGCTGGAGAAGATCCAGTTGCCCACGTTGCCGTCGCTGTTCGGCGCGATGTTGGCCGGGGTTGATTTTGTTTTGATGGGCGCGGGCATCCCCCGCGCGATTCCGGGCGCCTTGGACCGCATGGCGGCGTTGGAGCCCACGGAACTGTCCATCTATGTGGCCGGCGCGGCCTCGGACGAGACGTACACCAACCGCTTCGTTCCGGAGGAATACATGGCGCCGGGTGCGGATGCGCCCAAGCGGCCGCAGTTCCTCGCCATCGTCACGTCTCACATCCTGGCGAACAACCTCGCGAAGAAGTCCTCGGTTCCGCCCGATGGGTTCGTGATCGAGGGCGCGACCGCGGGGGGGCACAACGCGCCGCCACGGGGAGCGATGGTGCTGAGCGAGACGGGCGAACCCGTTTACGGTCCCCGCGACATCCCGGATCTGGCCCAGTTCCGCGAACTCGGCATGCCGTTCTGGCTGGCGGGCTCTTACGGCAGCGGTGGCAAGTTGCGCGAGGCAATCGAGGAAGGCGCGCAGGGCGTTCAGGTGGGCACACCGTTCGCCTTCAGCGAAGAATCCGGCATCGATCCCGAACTGAAGGCTCGGGTCATCCGCGCGGCTTTGGAGGGCGCGGCGCGCGTCCACACCGATCCCTTGGCTTCGCCGACGGGATTCCCGTTCAAGGTGTTGCAGATGGCGGGCACCATGTCGGAGAACGTCGTCTACGAGCAGCGCGAGCGCATCTGCGATTTGGGCTACTTGCGCGAAGCCTATCGCAAGGACGACGGCACCATCGGCTACCGCTGCGCTTCGGAGCCCATCGAGGACTTTCTGGCCAAGGGTGGCGACCCGGCCGAGACAGCGGGCAGGAAGTGCGTGTGCAATGGGCTGTTGGCGACCATCGGGCTCGGGCAGCGCCGCAAGGGCGGCTACGAAGAGGTGCCGATCGTGACCTCTGGCGACGATGTGGCGAACTTGAATCGGTTCATCGCGCGGGGACAGACCACCTACACCGCCAAAGACGTGATCGACCAGTTGCTGTCCGGGATCGCCTCGGCCGACCCCGTTTCGGCTGAAGCCTGAGACCTTGGATCGTCGGCCTGTGCCTTGCCGGCACCGGCGGGGCGTCTGATTGTCTGAGGTAACCCCCATGCTGAAGGCGTTTCCCGTTCTTCTCGTCGTCTGCTCCGCTGTCGAGTCGTTTGCCCAGGTCGGAGGTGGTGTGGCCACGTTCGGAAGGGAGACCGCCTCATTTTCCGCACGAACCCAGGAGTTGGCCAAGCGGAAGACGCACGAACTCCCCAACGCCAAAAGCGTGTTTGTTGACGCTGGCGTGATGATCAACGTGAAGGCCGATTCGTTCGTGGCTGTGTTCGGCATCAGCGTCGAGGGAGAGGACCTTGAGAAGGCGCGGAGCCGCATGGCCGAGACGCTGGAGGCGTTCCGTTCCAATCTTCGCCAAGCGGGTGTTCGACCCGAGGACGTGAAGGACGACTTCGTCTCCCAGAACCGCATCTACGGGTTCGAGGTCGCAGGCGATTTGGCCAAAGAGGTGGTCGTCGGTTTCGAGTTCAAGAAGACGGTCTCGGTGAAGTTTGACGCGATCGGCCGGTTGGATGCGCTCGCCGAGGCGGCGTCCAAAGCCGGGGTGTTCGACTTGGTGAAGGTGGATTACGTGGTCACCGACCTCGAAGGCGTGCGCGCCCGGCTGATGAAGGAAGCCTCGCGGATCGTCAAGCAGAAGGTGTCCCAACTGGAGGGTGGGCTCGGGCTCAAGTTCGGCAAGCCGAAGCAGGTCTACGCTCAGGAGTTCGGGACGTACTACCCCACGGCGATGTATTCGTCGTACGTGGCGCAGGAGTCTCAGCAGATGTTCGCTTACCGCCAGAACTACAACCTTCAGATGGCTCGGAAGCCGAGGACGGCGTTCTTCGACGCGTTGGATGCCTCGATCTTCGATGTGGTGCTTGATCCCGTTGTGGTCGAACCGGTGGTGCAGTTCACCGTGTACTTCAAGGTTCGCTACGAGGCGTCCTGACTGCGGTCAGACCCCACCTCACCGGATCGGACGGCCGCTAACGATCTGAAGCGTGGCGTCGGCGTCCACACGCCATCGGCGTCCTTCGCGGCGGACGACCCAGACGAGGGGCGCGGGCTGGCCGAGAGGCGAGATGAACGCGCCCTCGAGCAGCGTGTTGTTGCCCTGCATGGTGGTGCGTCGGCCGGCGACGTAGCGGTAGTTGCTGGCGAGCAGCATTCCCGTTCGTTCGATGAGGAACTGCGAAGTCGGCGCGTCCACGGCTTGCACGAGGTGCGATTCCACGGCGGTTCGGTCGCGCCGCCCAACGCCCAGGATGAACTCGCGCACCGCGCCTTCCGGGCCGGCGTATTGCAGGCTGGCGAACGTGCCCAGCGTGGCGAACGCCAGCAGCGCAGCCGTGAGCAGTCCAGACCATGGGGTCTTGCGAGCCATACCGGCCCAGCCTACCGCATGGCGCGCCGAGGTTGGGCTAAGATCGGGGCATGACGACCGTTGCTGCTTTGGTCATCCTCGCCACCACCTGGGGCTCCGTTCAGGATGCCAAGGGCCCGGTCGCCGAGCACGGTCGGTTGCAGGTCAAGGGCAACCGCATCGTGGGCCAGCACGGCAAGCCGGTCAGTTTGGCAGGGATGAGCCTGTTCTGGAGCCAGTGGATGCCCCAGTACTACACGGCCGAGACCGTGGCCTGGCTCAAGAAGGATTGGAACGCGACGGTGGTGCGGGCGGCCATCGCCGTGGGATCGGGCGGCTACCTGACCCACCCCGATGCCGAGATGAAGAAAGCCCAGACCGTGGTGGACGCCGCGATCAAAGAGGGCCTTTACGTCATCGTGGACTGGCATTCCCACGACGCGGAGAAGTACCCCGAGGCCGCCGAGCGGTTCTTTGGCGAACTGGCCAAGAAGTACGGCGACAAGCCCAACATCATCTACGAAACGTACAACGAGCCCGTGCGGGTGAGTTGGAAGGACGTGTTGAAGCCCTACCACGAGCGAGTGATAGGGGCCATCCGCGCCCACGACAAGCACAACCTGATCGTTGCTGGCACGCCTCTGTGGTCGCAGAACGTGGACGACGTGATCGGCGCGCAACTGGACGACCCCAACACCGCCTACGTGCTGCACTTTTACGCCGGGACCCACAAGCAAGAGCTTCGCAACAGAGCGCAGAAAGCGCTCGATGCGGGATTGGCCCTGATGGTCACCGAGTGGGGCACGGTGAACGCGAACGGCGACGGCGCGATCGACCGCGAGAGCACGGCAGCCTGGGTCGCCTTCATGCGCGCCAACCACCTGAGTCACTGCAACTGGTCCATCGCGGACAAGGTCGAAGGCGCGGCGGCGCTGAAGCCGGGCGCTTCGGGCAAGGGCGGCTGGAAGGACGAGGAGTTGACCGACTCGGGCCGCTTCGTGCGCGAACTCATTCGAACGTGGTCCGCCTCGGGCGGTTAGGCCTCAGCGTTCAGGGGTTGGCCCTGGCCAGGGCGTCTACGGCGAATCGGCCGCTGAGCGTGACCATGGGAAGACCCGCTCCAGGTTGGACCGATCCGCCGACGTAGGCCCGTCTCGGGTGATTGGGGTCCCAATTGGTGAGCGGGAACAGACTCAGGTGCCGCTGACTCTGGACCGGCCCGTAGAGCGATCCCATATAGTTACCGTGAGCCTGAGCGAAGGTGCCGGGGTCTTGGACTCGTTCGAATACGACCTCGTCGTCCCGCCACGACAATCCGGATCTGCGGACTTCGGCCAGCACCGCGTCGCGGTACTCGTCGCGCCTGGCCTGCCAGTTCAGTTCGGGCAAATCGGCGGGCACCGTGACCACGGCGAAGAGGTTGGTGCAACCCGGTGGAGCGGCTTCGGGGTCCAAGCGGGCCGTAGCGTTCAGGTACACGATTGGCGGTTTGGGGAAGTTCCCCCGGTAGAGCGACTCGAACCCGGCCTCGAATTGCCTTGGGATCACGAGGTTGTGGTGTTCAAGGCCGCCGAGAGCCTTGTTCAGCCCCCAATGCAGGGTGAAGTAGCTCATGCTCGGCTTCAGCCCCTCGGCCCGCGTGGCTGTGATCTTGTCCACGTTGCAGATGATCGCATCGGCCCCGATCTGGTCGCCTTCCGACGTGCGAAAGGCCGCGGGACCGACGAACTCTTCGAACTTGACGCCGAACCGGAACTCGACGCCCAACTCACGGGCCAAGTGCTCGAAGGCCCGGGGAATGGCCCGAACACCTCCCTCGGGGAAGTAGACGCCGCGCTTCAACATGTAATAGGGGATGAGAAGGGCTCCCGGGGCGTTGTCGTGGTACGTCTGGCCGCTGTAGCTCGGGAATCCGTAGAAGAAGGCTCGCAGCAACGGAGACTCGAACCAACCGTCGATCATCCGCTTGTAGTTCGTGAACGGATTGAAGCGCAGCCCGAACTGCATCAGGCCGGGACGCATCATGTCGGTTGGCCTTTGCACCGGCGATCCAAAGACGGCCTTTTCCAGGGGCGCCACGCACGGATCGAGCTTCGACATCATGGCTCGGAATGCGCGGAGATCGTTCGGCGCGATGCGGCGCAACACGTCCTCGCAAACCGATTGGTCGGCCGGAAGGTCGAGGGGGTCTTCGCCTTCGAAGAACACGCGAGACAGGGTGTTCAACGGCTGAAACCGAAGGTAGCTCTCGGGCGTTCGGCCCGCTGCACGAAAGACGTCGTTGTAGACCTCGGGAAGGATGATGATGGAGGGGCCGGGGTCGAGTTGGAAGCCGCAGGCCTCAATGCCGGCAGCCTTGCCGCCGCAGCGGTCGGACTGCTCCACGACCAACACGTCCCATCCCTTCAGACGGGCATGGATCGCGGCGCTGAGTCCGCCGACGCCTGCGCCGACGACCACGACGCTGCGGATGGATGAACGACGTGCCACGACTAGCACCCACTACGTCGCGCCGCCGGGATTCCTCAGCAAACCGCGCCCGGAACGGGCCTAAACCTTCCCATACGCTTGTTTGGGCGAAAGCGTTGCATCAAAAGGTCCCAACGCGCAGGATTGGAGGCGTTCGGCATGGAATGCTAGGCACAGACTCGCGAGCATCAGCACTGCGGGTCAGAGGTGCCTATTTGCGAGTCGGCGTACTGACCGAAACACAGCCGGGCGAGCGCAGGGTTGCGCTGACCCCGGAAACCGTCAAGAACCTCGTGTCGCACGGATTCACCGTCGCCGTTCAATCGGGCGCGGGCGATGCGGCCTCCTTCCAAGACCAGAGCTACCGCGATGCGGGCGCCGAAGTCCACCCATCGGCGGAAGCGGTCGCCGAGTTGGCCGATATCTTGGTTCGCGTCAGCGGTCCCTGGGACAAGGACGGCGTCGCCCCCGTCTGGGGCAAGCCGGGTTCCATGTTTCTCTCGTTCCTGATGCCCCAAACGAATCCGGGTGTCGTGGACAGTCTGGTCAAGCACCAAATCACCGGCTTCTCGATGGACTTGATTCCGCGCATCACGCGTGCCCAGCGGATGGACGCGTTGAGCGCGATGAGCACCATCGCGGGTTACAAGGCCTCGCTGCTGGCCGCCGCCCGCCTTCCCAAGTTCTTCCCCTTGCTGATGACGGCCGCGGGCACCGTGCCTCCGGCCCGCGTGCTCGTCATCGGCGCAGGCGTGGCCGGGCTGCAGGCCATCGCCACGTGCAAGCGCCTTGGCGCGACCGTCGAGGCGTTCGACGTCCGTCCAGCGGTCAAGGAGCAAGTCGAGAGCCTTGGCGCGAAGTTCGTTTCGATGGACATCGTCCTCGACGACGCGCAGGACGCCTCGGGCTACGCCAAAGAAGTTTCGGGCGACACCCACGCCAAGGAACTCGACCTGATCGCCTCCCGGCTGACGCGGAACGACGTCGTCATCACCACGGCACTCATCCCCGGCAGGCCCGCGCCCGTGCTCATCACGCGCGAGATGGTCGGCAAGATGCCTCGCGGCGGTGTGATCGTTGATCTGGCCGCCCCCAACGGCGGCAACTGCGAGGCGACGGTGCCGGGCGAAGAGGTCGTCGCCGATGGCGTGACGGTCTGCGGTCCGTTGCACCTCCTCTCCGAGATGGCGCACGACTCCAGCATGATGTATTCCAAGAACGTGGCCGAATTCCTGATGAACCTGGCTCCGGAGGGCCAGCTGAAACTCGACATGGAAGATCAAATCATCCGGGACACGATGGTGACCCACGAGGGACGCATCGTCCACGAGCCCACGCGGCTGCTGATGCAGAAGGAGGCGGGCTCGTGAGCATTGTCGAACTCGCAACGGTCCTGATTCTCGCCGTGTTTGTGGGGCTGGAGGTCATTTCCAAAGTGCCCCAAACGCTCCATACGCCCCTGATGTCCGCCACGAACGCGATCCACGGGGTCATTTTGGTGGGCGGCATCATCGTCCTTGGCACGGCCGAGGGCCCGATGATGCTGACCCTCGGGACTGCGGCGGTGATCTTCGGGACGCTCAACGTCATCGGGGGCTTCGCGGTCACCGACCGCATGCTGCAGATGTTCAAGGCGCGCAAACGGGAGGGCGGGCGATGAACAAAGAACTCATCGACATCGCTTATCTGGCGGGCGCGGTGTGCTTCATCCTCGCGATGAAGCTGATGAACTCGCCCCGCACGGCGCGCAAGGGCAACCAACTCGCTATGCTCGGCATGGGCATCGCGATCGGCGCGACGTTCTTCAACCCCGACATCAAGCAGGAGAACCTGATCTGGATCGCCGGAGCGGTCGCGGTCGGCACGATCGGCGGCTTGATGGCGGCCTACAAGGTGCAGATGACGGCCATGCCTCAGATGGTCGCCCTCCTGAACGGTCTGGGAGGCGGCGCGGTGGCGTTGGTCGCCCTGTTCGAGTTCTTGGCCGCCGGCCAAGGGGGGCACGCTCCCGACACCGTGCAGCGCGTGACGACCGTCCTCTCGGCCATCATCGGCACGATCAGCTTCTCCGGAAGCCTCATCGCTTACGGCAAGCTGCAGGAACTCTTGCCCGGCCGGCCGCTGACGTTCAAAGGCCACTCGACCGTGAACCTGTTGTTGGCGGCGTTCACGCTGGCGCTGGCCGCGATGATTCTGTTCTTCGGCTTGGTGACCCCTGCGGCGTTCATCACGCTGATGATCCTGTCGCTGGTGCTGGGCATCTCGGCGGTGTCGCCGATCGGCGGCGCAGACATGCCGGTGGTCATCTCGCTGCTCAACTCGTTCACGGGTTGCGCGGCGGGCCTTGCGGGCTTTGTGTTGCTCAACACGTCGTTGCTCATCGGCGGCGCGTTGGTCGGCGCGAGCGGTCTCATCCTGACGCTTCAGATGTGCGTGGCGATGAACCGGACGCTGGGGCACGTGCTGTTCTCCTCGACGGGCATGGTGCTTTCGACCGGCTCGTCCAACAAGGTGGCCAAACAGCCGAAGTCGTTCTCCCCCGAGGACGCCGCGATCTTGATGGAGAACGCGTCGTCGGTGGTCGTCGTTCCTGGATACGGCATGGCCGTGGCGCAGGCGCAGCACCAGGTGAAGGAGATGGCGGCCAAGTTGCGCGCGATGGGCATCGACGTGAAGTACGCCGTTCACCCCGTGGCAGGGCGCATGCCGGGCCATATGAACGTGTTGCTCGCCGAAGCCGACGTGCCGTACGAGGACCTGTACGAACTCGAGCAAATCAACCCGCTGTTCCCGGAGACGGACGTGGCGCTGGTCATCGGAGCGAACGACGTGGTGAACCCGGCGGCGCGTTCGGATCCCTCGAGCCCGATTTACGGCATGCCGATTTTGGATGTGGACAAGGCCAAGACGGTCATCGTGAGCAAGCGCGGCATGGGCGCGGGGTTTGCGGGCGTCGAGAACGACCTGTTCCTGAACGACAACACGGTCATGGTGTTCGGCAACGCCAAGGGCACGATCGGCAAGATCACGGCGGCTCTGGACTCGCACTAGGCTGCCTGAAGAAAAGTCGCGAAGGGCTTGACAGACGCTCACAGTAGGTACTATAGTACCTAGCATGAAGCGTGGTTCAGTCTCTGGTGGCTTGGCTTTGGCGGTCACGGGCTGTCTGTCCGCCGGGCTCGTGCTGGGCCTCGGAGTCGTATCGTCGGCTCGTTCCCAGGCTTGGCGGCTCGAACAGGCGCGGCCTTCGGTCCCGCCGAATCCAGAACTCGGCACACGGGTCGAACTTCGGCCCGAGCGGTTCCTGGGTTCGGCGCCCACGGGTCCCTTGCTCGTCGTGCTTGCGGGAGCGTGTTCGACCTGCAGCAGCCAGCCCGTCCAACCGTTGGCGGGTCTTGACGCGGAGACGCTCTCCCGCGTCGTCGTGGTGGTCCAAGGGCGGCCCGAGGAGGTCGCGAAGTGGCGCGATCGGGTCCCCGAGCCGGCGCACCTCTACGCCGACGAAGATGGGGCGCTCACGTTGGACCTGGCTCCCCGATTCCTGCCGCGCAGCCATGCGTTGTCCGCCGAGGGACGGCTGGTCGGCTTCCAAGCGACCCCGCTGGATGATCCGAATCTCCCGTTGGGGGGCCTTCGATGAGGCGCGGCATCACGTTGGTCGAGCTGCTCGTCGTCGCCGTCATCGTCGCTCTGCTTGCGGCGTTGGTGTCTCCCGCTCTGTTCGGCGCAGTCGAGCGTGGCCGCAAGACGAATTGCGCCAACAACCTCCGGCAGGTCCATCTTGCCCTGACCATCTACCGCGAGGATCACGGTGGGGCGACCGAAGGTTCGGCGACGGCGATGGGCTATCCACCGTTCTTGACGTTTGCGGTTCGCGACCGGCTCGATCCCCGGCTGCTTCACTGTCCGCGCACTCCCAACGAATACATTCAGAACCCCGGGGCCGTCGGCTATATCCTGATGGCCGTCGACCGGCAGCCGGCCACGCCCCGGACCGATTTCGCCGCCCACGTGGCTCGCGTCCAATCGGCCGCCATCGAAGTGGTGGACGTGAACCACAAAGCGCCGACCACCGATTTGCACGCACCCCTCACCACGAAGCACGCCTTCGGATTGACCGTAGGCGGGACCCTCGTCGCGCGCACCAAGCGCGGTGACTGGGGCGACCTGCGGTGGTGGGAGCGTGCCGAGTGAAACCCATGAGACTGAAGAAACTCCTGATCGCCACCCTCGTCGGATGCGCCGTCTTGGCGTCGCCCTTCCCGTGCAGTTGGAACTTTGCGCCTGGCTCGTGCGAGAGCACAGACGATTGCTCGCCAACGGAGTACGGGGCGTCGTCGTTCGTTTGCTACAACCCGGCTGCGGGCGGGTGCTGCATGTGCGAGAGCACTCCGGCCCTTTGCGGCAGCCAACCTGTAACGATTCGCTACAAGCGCTACTTCTCCGGGCTGTACTGCAGCGGTGGGACTTGCGAAGGCTGATGCCACTCGGGTGGAGCGCCTTGGCCGCGCTCGGGTTGGCCGCGACGTGGGTCGCGGCCAACCAGCGGCCCCCTGGGCTCGACCACCATGCACTATGTATCGCCGAAGCCTTCGTCGCCGGCGACGCGGAGACCTTGGTCGCGTATGCGAATCCGGACGAATTGGCGCTGGTCGGCTTGGACTCGGTGCGAGCCAAGCTGATGGTCGCCGAACTCGTGGCGCCTCGAGTGAAGCAATGGCACGACATCGAGCCCGCGATCGAGACCCGACTCTTTGCCCTTGGGGCGCAGGGCGTCGCGCGGGTGCATTGGAAAGGCGGAGGACGCGAGGCCGTGCTGATGTTCGACGTCGAGCCCACCGATCACGGTCCGCGCAGCCGCCTGGTGGTTCAGCTGTTGCGCGCGTGGGACCTCGAGCACCGTCGTCTGCACCCGAGCCAAGCGCTTGAAGCGACTCCCGAGGGCCGATTGGCCGGTTTGGAGCAAGACCGAAACGTGCTGGAGAAGCTGGGCTTGAAGGGCGTTGCCAAACGCGACCTTTCCGAGCCGTTCACCCCATGGGACGAGATGGAGCGAATCTGGAGGGCGGGAACTCCCGGCTCCAAAGGGCCTGGCACGACGAATTGATGCGAATCCATCCAAGATAGAGGAGGCTCTGCGCGGATGGCGAATCAGTCGCCCATAGGTATCCGTGCCATGGGCAGCACCCTCTCAAAGCTCATTTTGGACGTCGCGGACTTGGACCGCTCTTTGGAGTTTTACTCCGGCGTTCTGGGCTTGCGCGTGGCCTCCACCGACACGTGGGACGGCCACCGAGTGGCGAGACTGCTCGCCGGAACCGCAGAGATCCTCCTGCTCCAACAACCCAAACACGAACAGAACCCGGCGCTCGACCGGAGCGGCGGGTTGGTCATCAACCTCATGGTGAGCGGCTTGGCCGAACTCGCCAAGGCCATCGAACTCAGCCGATTCCACGTGCTGCGCGGGCTTCAAAACGCCCTCTGGGGTGAACGGACCTTCCTCGTCGCCGATCCCGACGGCTATGCCGTCCTGCTCAGCGAACCCGTCGAGACCATCCACTGACGACGATGGAACGCGGCAGGTACTGGGAGTGGCTGGTCGGGGGAGTCCTCGTCGGCTTGGTGGGCGGTTGGTTCTATGCGATCCGGCACCCCGGTTCGCGCGACCTCTACGATCTGGCCTATGGCTTCGGGGCGTACATTCGCGAACTGGACACGCATGGCACTTACCGGGCCGTTTTCGAGAACCATCCCACGTATGGGCCCATCGAGTTCCGTACGAGCCGGATGCCCCTGATTCCAGTGCTCGGGGCTTTCGCATCGCTCTTCGGGCGGGAGGCGGTGTGGCTGTACTTGATCAAGAACGCCGTCGCTTTGGCGCTTCTGGCTTGGACGCTCGCGGCCGCACGCGAGTCCTCCGCGTTTCGTGCGCGTTACGCCGTGCCGTTGGTCGTGTTTCTTCTGGTGCCCACCCATGCGGCGGTGTTGTTCGCCGTGGATTTCGAGGAGGGCTACGTCGTGCCGCTCCTCTGCGCCGCGCTTTTGCTGGCCACGCTGCCTGCCGATCGAATGACCCGGGGACGGGTGGTCGGCTTGGCGTCGTTGCTGGTGGCGATGGTCTTGCTGAAGAGTTCGTTGCTCTTGGTGGCCGGAGTGCTGGCTCTGGTCGCTTTGTTGCGGCCGAGGGCGGCAGGCGTTTCGCGGGCGGCACCCATGGTCGGATTGGTCGCGGCGAGCTTGGCTTGGGGGTGGTTCGGCTATCAGGCGACCGGACGCTGGGCGATCGGGGGGGATGCGTCGAGCGGCAACGGTCCCAACTTCTACAAGGCCAACAACCCGCACACGCTCGACTACTATCCCTTGCGGCATCTCGACCTGCTGGACGAACGCGGGCTGACCAAGATCCAAACCAGTTACAAGGACGAGTGGGACCTTCACGACACCACGATGCGGGAAGGCTGGGAGTTCCGGCGCGACCATCCCGAGGCGGTCGCCGAGATGAACCGGCGCAAGGCCCATGCCATGTTTTTCAGGACGACGCCCGCCTACTTCATGGAGCCCGTCCCCGAGCGGATCGGGCAAGACTATCGGCTGTGGGTGGCGCGCCTCGCGCAATGGCTCGGACTGGCCGTGGTGGTCTGGGGGCTCTTGCCGCGACGGAGCGCGATGGCTCGACGGGTGGCGCTCGCGACCCTGGGTGTCTACGCCGCGTACTTGGTTCCCTATGTGCTGGGGTTCGTTTACGAACGGCACTTGACGCCGCTCATCGCGACGTCGCTGTTCGCCGCAATGCTGATCTGGTCGAACCCCAACGACTAGCCGAGGTGGAGTTCGCTGCCCAGGGTGTGGTCCAGCGCCGCCCAAAGGTCAAGGTCGATCTCGGGGAACGGGGCGTCTTTCTGCTCGCAATCTTCTAGGAACGCCTGTTCGCCCAACGTGAGCGGCGAGCCGTCCTTGACTCGGCGTGCGAGGTCGGCCAGGCGGCCAAAACGGTCCACGTGGTCTTCGAAGCGGACCTCGGAGTAGTCGCGCGCGGACTTCGTCGAGATGAGGAACTGCCAGTCGGAGGCTTCGGCCAGCAGGAGTTCGCGCGCGCACTGCTCGGCGATGCGCTTGGGCAATCCCGTCCGGCACTCTTGTGCCAAGGCGATCATCGCCTTCTGGGCGGCGTGCAGCTTGGGCCACGTCCATGCGTTTTCCTCGTTGAGCCACACGAAGTGGTAGCCGCCTTCGCCCCACGAGCCTTCGGGGAGGGTGATCGTCGCGGCGGGCGGCTCAAGGTCGAGGAGTTCGCCCCCCGTGACGCATTGCAGATCGGGGTCGTTGTGCATGCGCAGGGCGCACTCGTAGAGAAACTCGGGCCCTTCCCACCACCAGTGGCCGAACAGCTCGGTGTCGTACATGGCGACCAGCGTGCCGGTACGGTCCTTGGCGCCTTTATATTGGGCCAACGTGCTCTTCAAGGTCTGCACGAAGTCCTCGGCGTGGTTCGGGATTTGTTCGTAGGCTTCCCAGGGGTTGTAGGGCCGCTTGGCGCCGAGGTCGCGCTTGTCCTCGCTGATCGCCCAGTAGCGCAGGCGGCCGGGATACAACTGCTTGTGGAACTCGAGGTAGCGCGCGTCGCCGGGGTAGCCGTGGTCGCCCGACCACACCTTGACCGTGGTCTCGGGGTCGCGGGCGTAGAGTTGGACACCGTTCGGCAGGGCGTAGCGCTCGTACTCGCTGCGCTCCTCGGGCGGCGGGGTGAAGTACTTGGCGCTTCGCGCGAACAACTCGGCGAGTTGGGGGAACTTGCCCGCATAGGTGCCGAGCGGCGCGCCGCCCCGGATCATGTGCGAATCCACGAAGAAGTACTCGAGGCCGTTCTCTTTGAGGAAATGCTCGACGCCCTTGCGCGCCCAGGGTTCCTCGTCGGCGACGGGCGACTTCCACGCGTAGGCCGGGCGATAGGCGCATTCGGGGAGCCAGATGCCGCGCGGGGGCTTGCCGAAGCGCTTGGTGTGGCTGGAGACGGCCAGCTTGACTTGGGCCTGGACCGACTCTTCGGTGCCCAACAGGGGGAGATAGCCGTGCGTCGCGCCGCACGTGATGATCTCGATGCTGCCTTGCTCTTGGAAGTAGCGGAAGCCCTCGCAGATCGAGCGGCCCCATTGGTGCTTGAACTGGACGAGTTGCCGTGTGTACCACCGCTGCCACATGTGGGCGAGGCCCTCCATCCAAAGCGGCCCCTCGATCTGAAACCGCCGCTGGTCGGCAATGGCGAAGTCGATCTTGGATTGGCAGTAGTCTTCGAAGCCGTCTTTGAACGCCGGATCGTCGAGTTGCTCGGCGAGGATCGGCGTGAGGTTGATCGTCCAGCGCGGCCGGATGTCCTGTTGCAGCAGCCTATCGAGGGCGTGCAGGATGGGCAGGTAGCACTCGGCCGCGCTCTCGTTGATCCAGTCGGTGCCGTGCGGCGATTTGCCGTGCGAGAGCACATAGGGCATGTGCGAGTGGAGGCACAGCAGGAATCTGCCGACGGGCATGGTTCATTGTAGCCGAGCTAAGCCCAGCGGTAACGCGCACAATGAGGCGATGCGAACCGAATGGCTGTCAGCGGCGGAAGCGCTGGACCGCGCACCCGAATGGGACGTGCTGCACGCGCGCGCCTCGGGCTCGCCCTTCCAGAGCCGTTCTTGGCAGACCGCCTGGTGGGAGACGTTCGCGCGGAGTGGTCGGGTCCGGGTCCTTTCGGTCTGGGATGGCGACGACTTATGCGCCTGGCTGCCGCTCTGGTTCGGCGTCGGCGTGGTTCGGGCCGCCGGGTTCGGCGTGTCGGACTTCCTCGACCCCCTGCTGGACCCGGGGCGTCCCGATGCGACAGGGGCGCTCGTTGGCGAGCTTGCCCGTTTGCGAACCACGGTGGTCGTCCCCGAAGTGCGCCCGGGTCGCTTTGCTGAGGCTCTCGCGGGAGCGGGTTGGGAGTGCGAGGACCAGTCCACCTGCCTGTCGCTCTCCCTCCCAGACACCTACGACCGCTTCTTGGGCGGGCTGAGCAAGAGCCTCCGCTACGATGCTCGGGCCCCGCATCGCAAGGCGTTCGTGGGCAAAGGGTATTCGGTCGAGTTCGCGAGCGACTTGCTTCAGGGATACGACGCCTTGGAGCGGCTCCATCGGCTGCGTTGGCGGCAGCGGGGGCAGCCCGGCGTGTTCTGGGGTCGGACGTCGCGATTCCACCGCAGGTTCCTGAGCGCCCCCCAGGGCGTGGGCGTTTGGATGCCCCTGCTGCTCTGTCGGGGCGAGCCCGTCGGTGCGGTGTACGCGTTCGCCGCCTCGGGAGCGTGTTGGTTCTATCAGGCGGGTTTCGATCCCGCACACCGGTCGGTTTCGCCGGGGACGGTGCTGATCGCGGCGCTGGCCGAGCGGGCGATCGGGGAAGGGCTGTCGCGATTCGAGATGCTGCGCGGCGACGAGGGTTACAAGCGCCGATGGCAACCGGACGAAGAGTTCCAGACTCGGTGGTCCATGCTTCCGGGTCGGGCGGCGTGGGCGGAGCGGGCGCGATTCGCCGCGGAGCAGGCGATCAAGCGGAAGTTCGAAGGTGGAGGCGCCGAGCGGATTCGAACCGCTGAATGAGGGTTTTGCAGACCCTTCCCTTAGCCACTTGGGTACGGCGCCGCCGCTTGAAACCCGATTCTACCCGCCGCGAATCAGCGGTTCGTGACCGATGATTCAAGTATCCTGACTCCGCTGGGTGGCGTCCAATGGCTATAATGGCCATGAGGGACCCCTTGGCCCTGTCTGTTTGAGGAACCCATGATGTTCAAAGCAATCCATGTTTCTTCGCGCGTCGCCGCATGGAGCGTCCTTGCGACGGCTCTTGTCGCGAGCGCAGCGGCTCAGGGCCGGCCCGACATCCGCCGGGACACCCAGACGATCAAGTTCCCCGTGCTGTCCGAGACCGTCGGTCCGCGCGCGGTTGCCGAGTCGACCAGCAAGTTCTGGCCCCCGATCGTCGAGACGTACACGCCGATTCGGCGCGTGCCCAAGAACCCTGGCTTCAAGAGGCCCAACCCGAACTTCCTCGACAACGGCCTGAGAGCCGGGCAGGTCCTGCCGGTCAAGCGCATCGACGACATGAAGTCGATGTTCCCCGGCATCGACATGACGGGCTACGATCCGCCCGACCCCACGATCGCCGTCGGTCCGAACCACGTCGTCGCCACGGTCAACTCCTCGCTCGCGTTCTACAACAAGAATACGGGCCAGCGGTTGTTCCAACAGGGCGCGGAAGGCTCGAGCGGTTTCTTTGGCTCGGTCGGCGCGGGCACGTTCGTGTTCGACCCGAAGGTCTTCTACGATCAGGTCAGCCAGCGGTTCTTCATGGTGTTCCTCGACCTTGACGAAGGCGCCAAGACTTCCAACCTCCTCATCGCTGTTTCCGACGACCAAGACCCGATGGGCACTTGGTACAAGTGGAAGATCGACAACGAGATGAACGTTGGCGGGACCGAGATGTGGTTCGACTATCCCGGTTGGGGATACAACAAGGACTTCGTGATTTGCGCGGGCGACATGATCGCCTACGACGGATCCGCGATCGCTGGGCAGCAATTTATTGCGATGAGCAAGTCGCAGATGCTGACGGGCGGTTCGCCGAGCATCTTCAAGTTCAACGACCAACAGTCTTGGGCCGCTCAAATCGCCGAGATGCAATCGCCGACGTCCAATGTGATCTACGGCGGAACCACGTTGATCGACTTTGCGAGTCCCAACTCGGTCGTTCGCATGTATGCTTTCTCGACGACACCAAGCACCATATCGATGGTGGCGCGCGACGTGCCGGTTCCGCCCTACTTCAACGCCACGCGCTTCTTGGCAGAATCGGCGGGTGGTCGCCTGCTTGATACGCTCTTTGGCCAGCTGCAGAATGCGGTCTGGCGCGACGGCAAGTTCTACGCCGCTCATACGACGACGAACGCCACCGAGTCCGAGACGTACATTCGCTGGTACGCGATTGACACCAGCGATTGGCCCATCACGGGTACGCCTTCTCTGTGGCAGTCGGGCGAAGTCCGGACACCTGGCTCCTACAACTTCATGCCGGCCATCGGCGTGTCGGGCAACGGCGACGTCTCGCTGCTCTACACGAAGTCCAACGCAGGCATCGTGGCCGACATGATGCTCGCGGGACGCCGCGCCAACGACCCGCTCGGCACGATGTCCGACCCAATCGTCCTGAAGAGTTCATCGGGCACCACGTACGGCTGGCCCGGGTTCAACCGATGGGGCGACTACTTTATGATCACCACCGACCCCGAGGACGACCAAGTGTTCTGGGGCGTGGGTCAGGTCGGCAAGACCAGTGGCGACTGGACGACAGAGATCTTCACGTGGAAGATCTCCGATGCGGCGGGCTTCGACTTCGTTGACTTCGCCCCCTACAACATGGGCATGTACTTCGGTCGAGGCATCAACGGCTCGGTCGGCGATGCCGCTGCCTCCGAAGACATCTTCGTCCGCGTCGCGTCCCGCTCCGGCGGCCGAGTGGGTCAGGTGGCCGGTGTCGAGTTCGACTACAAGTTCGACGGGCACGACCTTGCCGGACTGCAGGCGCTGCAGGTGCGGGTCGAAGCCAACGGCCCGACCGGCACGACGATGATGATGTACCTGTGGGACTACAACTCAAACCGGTACGTGCACATCAAGTCCTCGCCGCTCCGCCCGACGGACGACAACGAGGTCATCTACCAGAACAAGGCCGACTTCGCCCGCTTCGTCAGCGGTACGGGCGACGTCAAGGTGCTGGTTCGGGCGGTGCGCCCGTATCGCCAGCAGGGCCGTGTGCTCCCCGCGCCCTACACCCTCGAGGTGGACCAAGCGATCGTGGGCGGCGGCTTCGCCTCCGGCTCGTAGCGCACACCGCAAGAAGAGACGGGCCGATCCAGATGGATCGGCCCGTCTTCTTGTGTCGGGTTGCCGGGTGGTTCAGAATCCGCCCGCGTTGAGCCGGCCACCCGTCACGCATCTCCCACTCAGCGAAGCAGTGGGAATGGTGCTCGAGAGGATCGCGGACCGCAAGGAGAGAGACCGGTCGGCATGGGTCGCTGCGTAAAGGGCGACCGCTCCGGTGACATGGGGGGTTGCCATGGAAGTTCCGCTGTAGGAGCCATAGGTCGAAGCGTTCTTGTTGGTGGGCAATGTCGAGACGATGCCCGAACCGGGTGCGCCCAGGTCTACGCTTGTCGCGCCGTAGTTGGAGAAGCCCGATTTGGCGCCGGTGCTGGTGATCGAAGCGACCGCGATGATATTGGCGTTCGAGTAGCTCGCCGGGTAGCTCGGGGTGGTGTCGTTGTTGTCTCCCACGCCGTCCGAGCCGCCATTGCCAGCAGCCACGATGGCGAGGATTCCAGCATTGTGGTGACGGGTGATTGCATCCATGAGAGCTTGGGAAAACCCTCCACCACCCCAAGAGTTGTTGGAGGCGACGATGTCGATTCCATGGCGGTTCTTGAGGTCCGTGAGGTAATCGAAGGCCTTGATCGCGTTTGCGGTGGTGCCGCCTCGTCTGCCGAGGAACTTCGCGGTGATCATCCGTACGTTCCAGCACACTCCGGCGACTCCCTTGCCATTGCCGCCGACGGCGCCGATCGTGCCGGCAACGTGGGTGCCGTGGTCGTCGATCGAGCCATCGTAGGTCGAGTTGTTGTTCCCGTCGAAGTCCCAACCGCGCACATCGTCCTTGTAGCCGTTTCCATCGTTGTCAATGCCGTCGACGGGATCGTACGGGTTGGTCCAGATGTTCGCGGCCAGGTCCTCGTGGGTGTGCATCACGCCTTCGTCGATGATGCCGACGACGATGGACGAGGACCCCGTGTGGTTCGCCGCCCAAGCCTCTCCCGCCTGGCTGCCGTATTGGTTGGCGGGGCTCGTGGCGTCACCGTACATGCCCCAGAGGGAGCCGTTCGTATAGTACGGGTCGTTCGAACTCGCGGTGTGGCGGTAGATCCAGTTGGGCTCGGCGAACTCGACGCCGCCCATCTGGCGAAGACGTTCGATCGCAACGGGCACCGGCAGGTTCACTTTGGCCAGAATCAGGCCGGAGTACCGGGAGGTCCGCATCGCGGCCGTGGCGATCGGTTCGCCCGCGACAGCCGACGAGGCAATCAGCGCCCAACGCTTGGATGCGAGCGTCGCCTCGCTGGCGAACTTGACGAGGATTTCGCCCTCCACATAGTCCAAGCCGGGCTTTGCGGCCGGCGGCAACGGGGGAGAGCCGATCATGCCGAGGGCAAGATAGACGGGTGTGAGCATTCTGTAGACGTCCTTCCCATCTGGCTGGGCCAGATCAAGGAAGCCAGTATAACGACACCTGCGGCAGTACGGATACCAGATTTTCAGCCTGTGTTCAGAATTCACCTCGTCCGAAAACGGGCGACCTAAGGCGATGCCGATCGGCACGCCCGCAGTAGAATGATCCCATGAAGGTCTTCATCTCAGCCGACATCGAGGGCGTCACCGGGATGGTCGCGTGGTCGCAATGCGGGCGTCCGAACAGCGAGCATTTCGACTTCCGATGGGCGCGCGAGATGATGACGCACGACGTCAACGCCGCCATACGTGGCTGCCGCGCCGCCGGCGCCACCGAGATCGTGGTCAAGGACTCCCACGGCAACAGCAAGAACTTGCTTGTCTCCGACCTCGAGGACGGGGTTTCGCTGGTCAGCGGGACGGGCAGCCACGTGGACGGCATGATGACCGGCATCGACGACTCGTTCGACGCGTGCATGCTGGTCGGCTACCACGGTATGGCCGGGACGTTGCACGGGATCATGGAGCACACGATTTCGGGGCAGGTCCACCGCATGTGGCTGAACGGGATGCCCGCCGGCGAGATCGCCATGAGCACGGGGCTTGCGGGCCATTACGGCGTGCCGCTGGTGATGGTGAGTTCCGACGCGGCGGGCTGTGCCGAAGCGGCCGCGTTGGTGCCAGGCGTTGCCACCGCCGTGGTCAAGGAGGGTTATGGGCGCTACATGGGCAAGCTGCTCCACCCCAGCGTGACCAAGGGGCGCATCGAGGCGGCGGCGGCCGATGGGCTGGCCAAGCGGGCGGGAATCTCGCCCTGGATGCCTTCGCCGCCCGTTCAGGTGAAGATCGAGTTCAACCGCTCGGAGGAGGCCGACATCGCCGAAAAGTGCGTCGGTTGCACGAGGTTCGACGCGTTCACAGTCGAGTTCATCGCCTCTTCGTACCACGAGGCGCACCGGGCGGCGCGCATGATGATCGCCAACGCTTCGATGGGGGCCTCGAACTCGTGACGCTCGATCGGCCGAGTTGGGACGCGTACTTCATGCAGATCGCGCACTTGGTGAAGACCCGCGCGACGTGCCCGAGGCGGCAGGTGGGGGCGCTCATCGTGCGCGACAAGCGCATCCTCGCGACCGGCTACAACGGAGCGCCGAGGGGCCTGCCGCACTGCCCGCCCGGAGGACCCGACCACGATTGGCCGGACGGCTGCATGCGCGCGGGCCACTGCATCCGCTCGCTCCACGCCGAGCAGAACGCGCTTTTGCAGGCGGCGATGATCGGCGTGCCGTGCGAAGGGGCCGACGTGTACGTGACGTGCCAGCCTTGCAACGCGTGCGCCAAGATGCTGATCAATGCGGGCATCCGGCGCGTGATTTACGAGGGCGACTATCCGGACGAGTTCTCCAAAGAGCTGTTTCGGATGGCGGGGATGCAGGTGTTTCTGTTCCGCGAGGGGCAACTCCAGCCGCTCGATTTGACCACCCCGGGAACCTGACCGCAACCCCGGACGCCGGATTCCGTATGAGAGGATGGCAAGGTAAGCTTGTCGTCAGGAACCAAAATGCCAGGTCTACTCGTCGCACTCGGACTCGTCGTCGTCCTCGTGGTCGTCGCCATCGCCGCCTACAACGGGCTGGTTTCGCTGCGCCAGCAGACGAACAACGCCTGGGCGCAGATCGACGTGCAGCTCAAGCGCCGCTACGACCTGATCCCGAATCTGGTCGAGACGGTCAAGGGCTACATGAAGCACGAGCAAGACACGCTGGAGAAGGTCATCCAGGCGCGCAACCGCGCGGTGTCGGCGTCTTCGGTCCACGACAAGGCCGCCGCCGAGACCCAGGTGGCCGCCGCGCTCACCGGTTTCTTCGCCCTCGCCGAGTCGTACCCCGACCTGAAGGCGAACACGAACATGATCGAGCTTCAGGAAGAACTGCGCAGCACGGAGAACAAGATCTCTTACGCGCGGCAGTACTACAACGATATCGTGACGGCCTACAACACGAAGATCGAGGCGTTCCCTTCGAACATCTTCGCGAGCATGTTCAGCTTCAAGCCGAAGGAACTGTTCGAGATCGAAGTCGCCGCCGAGCGCGAAGCGGTCAAGGTCCAGTTCTGACGACGTTCAGCAGCTTGAACAAGAAACCCCGCCGAGGCGGGGTTTCTTGTTCGTGGTTTCGGGGGGGGGACTCGCATCCGCCGACCGCTTACGGCCGCCCACGCTCAGTTCTGGGTGAGGGTCGAGAACTCGCGGAACTGGGGCAGATAGAACCGCCACTCGTCGTTGTTCTGCGCCTTCAGGTACAGGGGTAACGAGAGGTAGGGCACGAACTGCGGTCGGCGCGGCGTCCTTGCCAGCCGCATGCCCGCCTGCTGGGGCGTCTTGTCGCCCTTCTTCAGGTTGCATTTGCGACAGCAGGCCACGAGGTTGTCCCACGTGTCGGGCCCGCCCGCCCAACGCGGAAGAACGTGGTCGATGGTCAGGTCGCGCCCTTTCACGCCGCAGTACTGGCAGGTGTAATGGTCGCGTGCCAGCACCGAGTGGCGAGAGAGCCGCA
Organism: Chthonomonas sp. UBA2387; assembly: GCA_002343445.1. GTDB lineage: Bacteria > Armatimonadota > Fimbriimonadia > Fimbriimonadales > Fimbriimonadaceae > UBA2387. The sequence goes on along the minus strand of DDSP01000021.1, from coordinate 25,720 downwards.
GTTGGGGCAGCGGTCGGCGGACCTGATACTTCATCCGCAGGATCGAGGGGGCCTCGTACAAGCCGCGGGTGGTGGCGACCGGACGGTCGCGGCGATGCAGCACATCGGCCTTGCCGAGCAAGACCAGGGACATCGCCCGCCGGATCGTCGTGACGTTTAGAGGCTCATAGTTGGCATTGAGAACAAGGACTTCGTGGCTGGCCATGGCGGAACTCCGAATGGGGACTTGGCGCGGCGCCGAATGAGGCGCAAGGCAGGACAGCGAACCGAGCCGGACTCAACGCAAGAGGCCCGCAGGCGAAGTGCATGCGGGCCTCCGTCAGGGTGGTCGAGACACGCACGTATGATCGAATCCGCCCACGCGGGCGGCCGATGAAAGTACGCAGACAAAACCACAATGAGACGAGCCATGCTCAGTGTATTAGGACGTTGACGAGTGCCCAGACGCTTCACGTCGTGGGCAAGTGGACTTGGCGAGGCGGTTGCGACTCGAGCGTCCGGGGCTGAACACTCAGTGGGGCGTTGGAGGGCCCAGCCAACGGGTAGGCTCGACCCATGCTTGCCGGCATGATGCTCGCCGCCTTTGCGATGACCCCGATGAACCCGCCCAAACCTCTGCCACGAAGCCGACCCAGTGAAGTCGGGGTGGATGCCCGAGGCGTGACGGCGTTCATCGAAGCGCTCAACGCCGCCGATCTTGAGCCGCACGGGTTCATGCTGATGCGCAAGGGTAAGGTCGTCGCCGAAGCAACGTGGGACCCGTATCAGCCCGAGACGCCCCACATGCTGTACTCGCTCAGCAAGTCGTTCACGTCCACCGCAGTCGGCCTCGCGATCCACGAAGGGCTGTTTGCGCTCGACGACCCCGTGATCAAGTTCTTCCCGGACGACCTGCCCGCTGAGATCTCGCCGAACCTCAGGGCCATGCGGGTCCGCGACCTGCTCACCATGTCGTGCGGGCACGAATCCGAACCGCAGGTGCGCGCGGTGGCCGACGGCAACTGGGCCAAGGGCTTCCTGGCCCACCCCGTGCCGCGCAAGCCAGGCACCCACTTCGTGTACAACAGCCTCTCGACGTACATGGCGGGCGCGATCGTGCAGAAGCTGACGGGCAAGACGCTGCTCGAATACCTGCGTCCCCGCATCCTTGAGCCGCTGGGCATCGTGGACGGCGGCTGGGATTCCGACCCGCGCGGCCTGAACGTCGGCGGCTGGGGGCTCAACGTCACGCTGGAAAGCATCGCCAAGTTCGGACAACTGTATCTGCAGAAGGGCGTTTGGAACGGCAAGCGCCTGATCCCAGAGTCTTGGGTGAACATGGCGACGAGCAAGCAGGTCTCGAACGGCACCGACCCCAACAACGACTGGAACCAAGGCTACGGGTTCCAGTTCTGGCGGTGCCGGCACAACGGGTACCGGGGCGACGGCGCGTTCGGCCAGTTCTGCATCGTGCTGCCCGACCAAGACGCCGTGCTCGCGATCACATCCGGCCACCACGACATGGGCTTGGTGATGGAACTCGCGTGGAAGCACCTGCTGCCCGCGATGGGCAAGTCTTCTGACAAGGCTGCCGAAGCCGAATTGCTGAAGCGGCTGGGTTCGCTCGAACTCCGTCCCCGGGGCGTCCAGCCCCCTTCCGATCTGGAGCGCGCGATCCACAACACGACCTACCGAGTGACGCAAGGTGATGCCGCCAAAGCGGTGCGGCTCGAGTTTGCCCCGAACCAGGTGACCCTGTGGCTCGACGACGCCCCGCTGCGGGCGGGACGGGCCGAGTGGATCCGCCAAACCAGCGCCATCGGCTTCGGCCAGCCCCGACCGCTTGCGGCCAAGGCCACGTGGAAGACGGCGACCGAACTCGCGATCAAAGCCTGCGACGTCGAAACGCCGGGCAGCTTCACGGTCACGCTCAAGTTCGAGGCGGACCGGGTGAACGTGGCCGTGAACCGGCTGGCGACCTTCATGCCCGGCGAAGGGCCGCGTCTCGTCGCGTCGAGGCGCTGAGGTGCGGGCCGTCGTCGTCGGCGCGGGCTACGCGGCGGAAGGCCAGATCGCCGCGTTTCGCCATCTGGGCGTCGAGGTGGCCGCGGTCTGCGGTCGCCAAGCCGACGTGGTCGAAGCCTTCGCGGAACGATTGGGCATCGCCGAGGCCTCGACCGATTGGGAGGCCACCCTGCGCCGCGTGTGTCCCGACGTCGTGTGTTTGGCCACCCCCGCCGCCCTTCGCGAGCCCGTGGTGCAGGTGGCCTGCGAACTCGGGTGCGACGGGTTTTGCGACAAGCCCTTGGCCGCGACAGTGGCCGAAGCGGAGCGGATGTTGGCGATGGTCGAGCAGGCCGAGGTTCGCCATGCCTATGCCGCCACCCGAAGGTACGACCCGAGCGTTCAGGCCCTGGCCCGCTGGGTGCGCGAAGCACCCTTCGGACGGCCTTTGTCGGTTGACGTGAACCTGCAGTCGGCCTTGGTCGCCCCGTTGCCGTGGTCGTGGGTGCTGGACCTGACGCAGGGGGGCGGGCTGCTCAACAACCACTTTCCCCATGTGTTGGCCATTCTGGAGACCGTTCTGGGAGGCACGGTGGCGCAGACTTCGGGGACGGCGCGATTCGACATCGCGAGCGCACCCGTGGTGCCGGAGATTCACGACTACCGCGAGCATGTCGCCAGGATCGAAGCGATGTCGGCGGCGGAGATCGCTGCGCTGGAGCAAAGGCCCTGCGACGCCGACACGCGCTACACGGCCGACGTCGTGGTCGCCACGCCCTGGGGCGAGGTGCCGGTGGCGGTTCGCTCGGGGTTGGGCGAGGAGTCTCGATGGGTGTTTCGTTTCGAACGAGGCGAGGTGCGGGCCTTGGGCGAACTCTCGTTCGAGCTAGTCGCCGTTCCGGAGGGCGGCTTTCAAAGGTCTTTGCCCGTGGACTTGACTCTGCCCGATACGGGGCATCCGCTCGGCGACCGGTACGCGTGCCTCGTGCGGGCGATGCTCGGCATGGTGGTCGAGCCCTACCCGACGTTTGCGGACGGCCTGCGAACCCAGCGGGCCATCGCCGCCATCCGGGGCCGCTGACTTACGGCTTGGGGAATCTCAGGGTGGTTCCGGCGGAAAGGGCCACCTCGTCCACATGTCCCGAGAAGCCCTCGGCGGGCAGCACGCAGTGCAGATGCGTCGTCGTGGTGTGGTGCGTGAAGACGCCCTGATCCGCCTTCGAGAAGAACCCCACGATCGTGCCCTTGGTCTTGGGAGAAGCGAATTGGACGGCCGTTTCGATGTGCTGTTCGTGGCTCGATGGCCCCTTCGGCAGCTTCGAGCCATCCACGACGTGTGCGTTGAGGTTCCGGAACTCGCCTTCCAGCAAGAACGGGATGCGCTTGGCAGTGTCCAGTCCCTGCCGCCGGAGGGTGTCTTCGATCGCGCGGTCCAGCTTGGCCCATGTCACCCCTTCCGAGAGGCGAACCGAGCCCCACTCGGGCACATCTGCCATGACGAACAGGCAGACCTCGGCATCCCCCGAAGAGGCGACCGCCTTCCCATTCCGGGGACGAGCGAGATGAATGTCGCCATGCAAGATCGTCGCCTCGCCGTCCAACGCGGCGAGCGCGCCGAGTCCGACGGTCGTCTTGTTCACGTTGAGGGCGGAGAGCCGCGCGAGTCCGTCCGTTTTGCCTTCGCGAACCACCGACCGCAATGCGCCGACGACGCGGACGTCCACTTCGGGGGCAGTGGCAGACAGGACGAACGGCACGAGGGCGAGCATCAACATCGTGGCGAAAGTACCTCCGCCGAACGACTCGGGTCCCCTGTTCGGGCACAATGCGAGCTGAGGGAATCATGAAACTGCTCGGCCTATTGTCGTCCGCACTCTGCATCGCCGCATCGGCAGCGGGCCAGGTGGACCAAGTGTTGCCACGCCCCGTTTCGGCGAGAGGCAACAGCGTCGGCATGTCGAGCCTACGCTTCTCCCTTCCCGATGGCGGCCCGTTCGCGGAGCAGGTGGCCGCGTTTCGCGAAGACTATCCTGACCGGGACCATGCCCAAGGAAAGCGCCTGCGCATGGTGAAGGATGCGCGGCTCGCCGAAGAGGAGTACCACCTGACGTTGGGGCGGACGATCGAGATTCGCGCGGCCACCGAAATCGGCGCGGCTTGGGCTCTGGAGACGCTGATCCAGTTGCCGGGGCAAGGCGTCGAGAAGGGCGAGGTGCGCGACAAGCCCGCCCACGCGTTCCGCGCCGTCAGCCTGGATGTCGCCCGCCGATACCACTCCGTTTCGACCTTGCGCAGCATGGTCCGCTGGTGCAAGGCCGCCAAGGTGCGAACGCTGTTCCTGCACCTCACCGACGACCAGAATTGGATGCTCCCCAGCGAAGTCGTGAAGGGCGTGGACCGGTTCAACACCCACGGCAAACCCGCCTACACCCGCCAGGAGATGCGCGACCTGCAGGCGTTCGCCGCCGCCCGAGGCGTCGCGATCGTGCCCGAACTCGACGTCCCCGGCCACAGTTCGCTGCTCGTGCGCCACGATCCAGCGCTCTTCCAGATTCAGGGTTCGGCTTCGAGCAACTGCATCAACTTCGGGTCGCCCAAGGTGCGCGAAGTCGTGGGACGGCTGCTCGACGAGATGGCGGCCACGTTCGACCGCAGCCGCTACCTGCACATCGGCGGCGACGAGGCGTGGTACCCCGACGCCCAGAAGGACCCGCACATGGCCGAGGCGATGACCCGGTTGGGCTCGGGCGCCGGTCCCGCCGAGGTGTTCGCCGACTTCGTGGGCTACGCCGCCGAGCGAGTTCTGGCGCGGGGCAAGACGCCGGTCGTGTGGGAAGGCTTCGGTCGCACCGACTTCGCCCGCAAGCGCATCCCACGCGAGACGGTCGTCATCGCCTGGGAGGGCCACTACTATCCGCCGGAGCAACTGGTCGCCGATGGGTACCGGGTGGTGAACGGTGGCTGGGACCCGTTGTATGTCGTGCATCACTACCCGTTCCCCGCGATGACGCTCGCCCCGTTGCCCCGGCTCTATGCGTTCGACCCAAACGTGTTCGGGCACGTCGCCGGTCCCGAAGGGCCGCTCCGCACCGACCTCGCGCCTCACGGCTCCGTGATGGGCGGGTTGTTGTGTTGGTGGGAAGGGCCTGAGTGGAGCGCCCACGAAACGCTGCCGCTTCGCATCCTGGCGTTCGGGGCACGCCTCTGGAACCCGACCGGCGAGACCGACTACGCGCGATTCCTTCGAAGGGCCGAGTATCGACTGAGCAGCGTGCAGTGGAGCCTTCACCGTTCCATCGCCTTGCGAAGCGGTACGCAGGACAGCAGGAGTCGGCATTTCACCAAAACGGCCAGCATCGCCGGCGTGTCAGCGAGCCAACAGCCGCTCGCGTTTCGGACCGACGGGCAACCGCCCACCGCCCACGACACTCACGACCAACGCAACGATGGCGGTGTCTCGTTCAAGGCGTTCAACGGTAGTGCCATCGTCACGATGCGCGCGTTCAAAGATGGCAAACCCAACGGCGAGGTCAGGTTCCTGCGCCTGAACGGGGTCACGCTCGTGCCGAATCTTGCGCACCGGGCCAAAGCGGTCGCGTCGGTGCCCGAGGACCCGCAGTTCCCCGCCTCGTTCCTCACGGATGGGTTCGCCGACGACGAGACGGCCTACTGGCTCGGCTACCCCGCACCGTGTTCGGTGACCATCGACCTCGGCAAGCCGACCGCCTTGAACCGGGTGGACGTGGTGCCGTTCTGGTCGGCGGGCGCGGGGCTGCGCTACCGCGTCGAGACGAGCCAAGAGGGGCTGGCGTGGTGGCGCGTGGCCGACACCACCGAAACCGAAACCGCACCCACCCCGCAAGGCGACACCCACCGATTCTCACGCGTCGAAGCGAGGTACATCCGAATCGAGGTGGTCTCCTCGCGCCAGTTCCCGCCGAGCATGGCGCGCATCGTGGAAGTGCGCGCGTTCTTGGAGTAACCCGACCCGAGACCATTTCTTGTCGCGCCTACGCTGGCTGGGGCCACACCGAACCAGCGCCGATTCGGCGGCAGGACGCACCAGCGACCGGGGCGACTTCGCGCAATACTTTGAACGAGCTCGACGAGGACTGATCCCGTGCACTTCAAGATCGTGCTCACGGATACCGCCAGGGCACAACTCAAGGCGTTGGAGCACGACCCCGACAAGAAGGATCTGGCCCAGCTGAAGAAGGTGCGAAAGTGCCTCGCCTACCTGCAGACCGACCCAAGACACCCGAGTTTGGCGACCCACGAGTTCCACTCGATGCGAGGCGAACACGGCCAGAAGGTGTGGGAGGCCTATGTCGAGAACAAGACGTCCGCAGCATGGCGCGTCTTCTGGCACTACGGTCCCAATCGAGACGAGATCACGGTGCTTGCGATCACGCCGCGTCCGTAGCACCCACCATCAGTCCGACGTGTAAAGCCCACCCGAGAGATACCGCAGTCCCGAATCGCACATGACGGTCACGACCCTCTTGCCAGGGCCGAGCCGCTCGGCCACCCGCAACGCCACAAACACATTCGCCCCGCACGAGAAGCCGCCCCAGAGACCTTCCTCCCGCGTCAAGCGACGTGCGGTGTCCGCAGCTTCGGCATCGGTGACGGGGATCACCTCGTCCATCAGATCGGTGCGTGTGAGCGGTGTAACGTAGCCCACGCCCATGCCTTCCAGACGGTGCCCGCCCGTTGGCGCGAGCCCGGCGAGCGGCTGGCTGTTGGCGGGTTCGACACCCACACACCAGACGCCCGGCGACGCCGCTTTGAACGCCTTGGCGTTGCCCGAGAAGCACCCACCGGTCCCGACCGCCGACACGAACGCATCGGGTGCTCCCCCAAGGGACGCCATCGTTTCGCAGGCCATCACCTCGTAAGCCGCAGCGTTGTCGGGGTTGCGGAACTGGTCGGTCCAGACGTGGTCGGGCTGCTGGCAGATCTCCAGAGTCCGCTCGCGCATGCGCTCGAACAGTTCCTTGGTGATCATGCGGCCTTCCGCATGCACCAGTTCCAGGGTCGCGCCATAGGCGCGCATCGTGTCGAGCTTGGCTTGATCGAAGGCGTTCGACGACACCAAGTGGGCGCGGTAGCCCAGCCGAGCACACACCATAGCCAGCGAACTGCCCGTGCTGCCGCCCGTGTATTCGACCACCGTCCCACCCGGCCGAAGTTGGCCGCGTTCGACGAAGCCCCGGACCATCGAAACGGCCATCCGGTCCTTCATGCTGCCCGTGGGGTTCGCGCCTTCGCACTTGACCCAGATCTCGGCGTGCTTGGGGCCGACGAGTCGGTGCAATCGCACGAGCGGGGTGTTGCCAATGCCGGGAATCATGCGGCGATGCTACCTACGCGCCCCATTCGTCGCAAGCGGACGGCCACGGCAAGCAGGGCCACGGCGCCGAAGACGTACTCGGTCATGTGGGCGATCGCCACGGCCATGATCCGGCGGTCGGATTCGAACGTCTCGCGCCGCTGTTCCGGCGGGACCAACAAGATCAGCAGGTAGGTCGCGACCAGCACCACCATCATGGCGACCCAAATCGCCGCACACGCATGTGCCACGCGGCGCAACACGTCGCGCACAGGCACGTGGTGCGGGAGCCGGTGATGGACCCACGCCAGCACCAACCCGGCGCCCAACCCGAACCACCACGACGCACCTACTCCCCAGACCAACGCCATGACGAGCGGTTCTTGACTCTCGACGACCTTGGGATGGTGGACGGTGAAGTACTCGACAGCCACATGGGCGGTGACGAGGTCCACGGCGATGCCCAGGGCACATGCCCACAACACACACCCGACCACGATGCGGACGGCGTTCACGGTGCCTTGATCTTGGGCTCGCTCGGCTCGGGTAGCGTGGGTCTGATGGACGCCGCGACGACCGACGACCTGCGCCGCTACGCCGAGGACGAACTCGGCGTGCGCATGGGCGTCGCTCCCGCAGTCCCGCCGCCCCATCTGGAAGCCTATCGCCAATGGCTCGCGGAGGGCAAGCACGGCGGGATGGCGTACCTGGCGGACTCCCTCGAACTCCGGGCGCACCCCGAGCGGCTGCTGCCCGGGGCACGCTCGGTGGTGGCGATCGCCGCCGACTACAACCGCCCCAACCCGCACCGGCCGGGCGAGGCGCGGATCGCCCGTTACGCCTTGGGTCGGGACTACCACAAGGTGTTGCGCGGCAAGCTCAAGGCGATGGCGCGGTGGCTGGATGCCAGAGCGCCGGGCCACACCCACCGCCCTTGCGTGGACTCCGCCCCCATTCTGGAGCGCGACTTCGCCCAGTTGGCCGGACTCGGATGGTTTGGCAAGAACACCATGCTGATCGATTCGCGGCGTGGCAGTTGGTTCTTCATCGGGCTGCTCCTCACCACGTTGGAGCTCGAACCGAGCGTCCCAGCGTTGGGCGGGTGCGGGACCTGCCGAGCCTGTGTGGACGCTTGCCCGACGGGCGCGATCGTTCACGAAGATGGTCGCTGGCAAGTGGACGCGAGGAGCTGCGTGAGCTACCTCACCATCGAGCATCGGGGTCCGATCCCTCACGACTTGGCGCAAGGCGTCGGGGAGTGGACGTTCGGGTGCGACGTGTGTCAGGAGGTCTGCCCCTTCAACGCGCCGCGCAACTCGCAACCCCTGCGCGGGACGCACGCGACCGAGCCCGACTTCTTGCTCGACGCGCCCCGACTGCCCCTGGAGGCGGTTGCCTCTTGGACCGAGGCCGATTGGGACGGGGCCACGCGCGGTCGGGCGCTGCGACGTGCGAAGGCGGACCAGTGGCTCCGCAACGCGGCGATCAACCGGAAGCACCGTTCGGAGTAGCGGTGGCTGGTTCGGGCCCTTGACACCGGTCACCGGATTGGGCAATACTTAGGTATATGCCTAACGAAACGGCCGACTTGGACCAGGTCTTCAAGTGCCTCTCCAATCCGACGCGTCGGCATGTGTTGGAGCGGCTGGCCGCGAGCGAGGCATCCATGACCGAACTTGCCGAACCGCTCCAGATGGCTCTGCCCTCGTTCCTCCAGCACCTCCGCATGCTCGAAGACGCGGGGCTGGTGCGTTCCCGCAAGAGGGGGCGCGTCCGAACCTACACCCTCGTGCCCGAGCCGATCGCCCGGGCCGAACACTGGCTCGATGCGCAGCGCCGCCGCTGGAACACGCGCCTCGACCAACTCGACGCCGTGCTCGAAACCCTCGACGACAACCCTCATGCCTGAACTCAAACCCGACTTCGACCTCGTCCTGAACCGCACCACCCACGTGTCCACCGACCGCGTTTGGAGAGCTTGGACCACACCCGAACTGCTCAAGCAGTGGTTCACGCCCAAGCCGTGGCGCACCGCCGATTGCGCCATGGACCTGCGCCCCGGCGGGCGGTTCTGGACCCTGATGGAATCCCCCGAGGGCGATCAGTTCTCCGGCGAAGGCTGCATCTTGGAGGTCGTGCCCGAGCGACGCCTGGTATGGACCAGCGCGCTTGGCGGCGACTTCCGCCCCAACCCGAGCGGCACCGAATCCATGCTCTTCACGGCCTTCATCGAGATGGAACCCGAGGGCACGGGCACGCGCTACAAGGTCACGTTGCTTCACGCCGAAGCCGACGGCAAGACCAAGCACGAGGCCATGGGCTTCGAAAACGGTTGGGGGTCCGCCTTCGACCAACTGGTCGAGCTCATGTCGCGCGAAGGCTAGAGCCGATCTTCGTCGGGTTCGTCCCTCGCGAACAGCGACAACAAGGCCGGCAACACGAGCAACGTCAGCAATGTGGCCGAGGCGATCCCGCCGATCACCACGGTGGCCAAGGGCCGTTGCACCTCTGCGCCGAGACCGGTGTTGAGCGCCATCGGCACGAAGCCCAGAGCCGCGACCAGCGCCGTCATCAGGACCGGGCGGAGGCGTTCCAACGCGCCTTGCCGGATCGCTTCGCCCATCGAAGCCCCATGCTCCCGTCGGCGGTTGATCGCAGACACCATGACGACACCGTTCATCACGGCGACCCCCGACAGGGCGATGAACCCGACTCCCGCCGAAATGCTGAACGGCATGCCACGCAGCCCCAAGGCCAAGACACCCCCGGTCGCCGCAAGCGGGACACCGGTGAAGATGATCAGGGCCTGCTTCACGCTGCCGAAGGTCCAGAACAGCAGCACGAAGATCAGCGACAGCGCAATGGGGACGACAAGAGCGAGTCGGTTCGACGCCTGTTGCAGGTTTTCGAACTGGCCGCCCCAAGAAAGCGACATGCCTTCATCCAACTTGATTCTCGACCTGATCTCTCGCTGAGCCAAAGCGACGAAGCTCCCCATATCGGTTCCCCGAACGTTGAACTGAACGACCACGCGGCGCCTTCCCATCTCGCGTGATATCTGGGCCGGGGCCGACTCCTCGGTGATGTGGGCCAACGAACTCAGCGGGACGCTGCCGCCGTCGGGCGTCTCGATGGGGATGCGTTTGATCGCTTGGACGTCGTCCCGAATGGTCTGCGGCATGCGTACGGTCAGGTTGAACCGGCGGTCGCCCTCGAGGATCTGTCCCACCGGTTCGCCCCCGAGGGTCGTGCCGATAACGTGCTGCACATCGTCCACGGCCAAACCGTGCCTCGAGATCGCCTCCCGATCGATGGCGATCTGGAGCATCGGCACTTGATCCACCTGCTCGACTTCGACATCCTGCGCCCCTGGCAGCTCTCGCAAGAGCGATGCGATCTCGTCGGCCTTGGACTTGAGCGCGGCCAGGTCCTCGCCGAACACCTTGATGCCGACGTCGGCCTTGACGCCCGACGCCAATTCTGAGAAGCGCATCTGGATGGGCTGGGTGAAGTTGTAGCCCTGTCCGGGCACCTCGCTGGCCTTGGCCGCCAACTCTTCGATCAGCCTCTCCTTGGTCAATCCCGGCCTCCACTCCCTGCGCGGCTTCAGCATGAGGTAGCTGTCGGTCAAGCTGAGCGGCATGGGATCGGTCGCCAACTCGGGTGTCCCGCTTCGCGAGAAGACCGTCACCACCTCGGGCACCTCCAAGACCTTCGTCTCGAAGGCCGTGACCAAGCGAACCGTTTGCTCGGCGTCGACGGTGCGGACGCGAACGGGCTGGATGACGATCGACCCCTCGTCGAGGTGAGGCACGAACTCCGCGCCCAAGCGCGGGTAGACCGCTCCGGCCAAAACAAGGAGCATCGCGGCGGCTCCCACGACCCAACCACGTTGCCGCAAGGCGAAACCCAAAGCCGGAGCGTAGAGACGGCCAAAGAACTCCATCAATGGATTCCTGACCTCCCTGGTGTTTCCCGAGAGCACAAGGCTGGCCAAGGCTGGAATCAGGGTGAGCGTCAGCACAAGGGCACCCAGAAGCGCGAAGACGACGGTGAACGCCATCGGCTTGAACATCTTGCCTTCGATCCCCTCGAGAGCCAGAATCGGCAGATACACGACCGTGATGATCGTGACGGCGAAGGCCGTCGGTTTGGCGACCTCCTGGGCGGACTCCCAGACGGTATGGCGAACCTCCGCGCGGCTCAGTTTTCTCCCTGCGTGTTCGCGCGCTTGCGAGACCCGTCGAACGGCGTTCTCGATCATGACGACCGCACCGTCCACGATCAGGCCGAAATCGATGGCTCCAAGGCTCATCAGGTTGCCCGAGATGCCGAACTGGTTCATTCCCGTCACGGCGCAGAGCATCGCGAGCGGAATCGCCACAGCGACCACGACCGCGCCGCGCACGTTGCCCAACAAGAGCACCAGAACGACCACGACCAAGGCCGCGCCTTCCAAGAGGCTGGTTCGGACGGTGCCGAGCACCTCGTCCACCAAGTGCGACCGATCGTAGGTGGTGGTGAGCGTTACATCCTGGGGAAGTTGCTCGCGCAGGGCGTCGATCTTTGTGTCCACGGCTCGGGCGACGTCTCGGCCGTTGGCACCCTTGAGCATCATGACGATGGCGATCAGCGTCTCTTTCCCGTCCTTGGACGAGATACCCGTCAGGGTTGGGATTCCAAGGGCAACGTCGGCCACGTCGCGAACGAGAACGGGGACGCCCGACTCGGTCTTGACGACGATACGTTCCAAGTCCCCAACTGTGGCGGCGCGGCCCAGGGACCGAACGAGTATGCGCTCGCCGTTCCGTTCGACGACACCTCCCCCCGCGTTTTGATTGTTGCGTTGAAGCGCCGCGACGACTTCGTCCACGCCGATCCTGCGTGCGACGAGGGCCTGCGGATCGACGACGACCTGATACTCCTTGACGCTCCCATCCGCGGAGTTGACTTCGGCGACGCCGGCTACGGTCCTCAGTTGGGGAGCAATGACCCAGTCCTGGATGCTGCGCAGGTCCATGGGGGTTCGCTCGTCCGATTCGAGCGCGTACATGTAGATGTCTCCCAATCCGGTCGAAACCGGTCCCATCTGGGGAGCTTCGACTCCATCGGGCAGTTGGCTCGCCGCGATTCCGAGCCGCTCTGCCACCAACTGACGGGCGAAGTATGTGTCGACGTCGTCGTGAAACGTCACAGTAACCTGCGACAGACCGAACTGGCTCAGGCTTCGCACGTGCTCGACGCCCGGGACGCCGCCCATCGCCGATTCGATGGGAAACGTCACGAGCTTCTCCACCTCTTCTGGCCCGAGACCCCCGGTTTCCGTGTTGACCACCACTTGGTTGGCGGTGATGTCGGGCACAGCGTCGAGGTTGAGTTCGCGCCATGAGACGGCACCTGCTCCCACCAAGACCAGGGCACCCAAGACGACCAGGAATCGTTGGGTGAGGCAGAAGTGCAGGAGTTTGTCCAGCATCAGTGGTCGTGCCCCTTGAGCTCGTCCTTCTTGAGTTCGCTGTCGATGACGAACGTCCCCTTGACGGCGACTCTCGCTCCGACGGTCAAGCCCTCGGTCACCTCGACCCGGCCAAGGCTCTCGGCACCCAACTTCACGGGAGTACGGACAAACCCATGGTCGGTCTCGACGAAGACGTAGGAGGCGTCGCCTTCTCGGCGGACGGCTTGGATGGGCACGACGAGACCGCTTCGACCTTCGCCATACGCCAACCGGGCGGATGCAAACATCTCGGGCCGCAGCACGCCACGGGCGTCGGCGACCAGACACTGAACCGGGATGGAACGCGTCTTGGGATCGACCCGATCGCCGATCACCTGAACAACCCCCCGAAACGACTGGTCTCCCGCACCCTTGGTCAGGATATCGACCATAGCCCCGAGCCGAATCTTGCCGAGGTCCCGCTCTGGCACGCTGGCCGTCACCCAGACCGAGGTGAGGTTCTCGACGGTCATGAGCGCCTGGGTGCGATCCACAGCCTGACCACGCGTGACGTGCAGTTCGGATACCACCCCGTCGATGGGGGCCAAAAGGGACACGCTGCCTCCCGAACCGTGACTGCCTCCGCTGAGGGATCGATACACGGCTCGGGCGTTCGCGACGCCCCGGTCGGCGCTCGCCAAGCTCGTCTCGCTGGCCCGCACCCGCAATCTGGCCCGGTCGAGTTCCAGGCTGGCGGCTCGCGTTTCGGCCTCCGCTGATTGCACCTCGCGAGCGTTGAGCAAACCCCGGTTCGCGATGTTGCGCTCCCGCTCGTAGGTCGACTTCGCCGCCGCGACTCGGGCTTCCGCGCGGTCCATACGAATCTCGTCTTGCTGAAGTTCGAGCCGGGCGGCCTCAAGGTCGACTCGCGACACAATGCCGTCCTTGTACAGGTTCTCCAGCCGGCGCACGAGTTCGGCGTGACTGACCTGCTCCTTCTGCACGCTCAGCAGTTCGCTCTGCGCGTCGTTGAGTTCGCTCTGCGCTTGCTGGAGCGGCGCTTGGCTGAACGCACCCGCCTCAACCAGTTCTTTCTGCCTCGCCAAATTGGATTGGGTCGCGGCGAGTTTGGCGCTCGCCAACTCGACCTCGGCCTTGGCTTCGGCCACGACGCCCCGAGCCGTGTCCCGCTGACGTTCAGCCTCCGCGATCTCAGACCATGCCTCGGCTAGCTCCACGGACTCGATCACCGCGAGCGTCTGGCCCTGCCGAACCGAGGACCCGAGGTCGATGCGCAGTTCCACCACGCGGCCCGAGACGGGAGGCGTGACCATCGCCCGCCCTTGGGTGGTCGAGTTGACCACGGCAGGAACTTCCAACGTGGGTTGGATCGACTGAACCTCGGCTTCTTCGACCTCGATCCCGGCCAAGCGCCGTTGCTCGGGTGTGAGTTCGACCACGCCTTCGACGTGAACGTCCTCCTCTCGTCCATGGCTCGCAACTTCGTCGGCTTGCGGTCCACAGCCGGTCAGCAAGGTACCCAGAAGGATCCAACCAGCCAGCCGCCTCACGACCCTGCCTCCAGCAACGTTCCCGCGACAGCGAACCGGGCCGCCATGGCCAGAAGGTACTCACGCTCCGCATCGACCACCTCCACCTCGATGTCTCGCAGGGCGCGGGTGGCCTCCAAGACGTCCAACAGCGATCCGATTCCCTCGGCAAAGCCGCGTTGAGATTTCGAAGCGAGTTCCACGGCGGCGCGCCGAATCGCTTCGGCGGAGTCCAACCGCGTCCTGGCGGATTCGACTTCGAGCTTGTTGGCGACGAGCTCCGATGCGGCTCTGCGCCGAAGATCCTCGACCCGGCTGTTGAGCGACGCCGAACGCTCCCGGGCCGCACGCACGAGCGACCGCGTCTTACCAAAGTCCCCGAGCCGCCACGTCAGTTGAACCCGCATCGCGACTTGTGGAGCAGATTCGCCCCACGGCGACCGCAACGCGGACAGTTCGAGTTCGGGCGTCGCGTCCCTGGCTGCGACCAGCGCCTCGGCCTCCGCCGCATCGACTTCGGCGAGCAAGGCCATGATGTCAGGCCGTTGGTCGACGAGCGCGGGCGGCTCGGTCAGCGCCGGAGGAGCCAGTGACCGAGGCGCTTCCCAGACTCCCATCGCTCCGGCCAATCGCTGGAGAGCAGCCAGTTCCTTGGACTTCGCGTGATCCGCGGCTTGACGGGCCCTATCGCGCTGGATGCTCGCCAACGAGAGTTGAACCTCGGGGATCTTGCCCTCTTCGAAGCGGCGCTGAGTGGCTTGGAAGAGCGCTTCGCCCACATCCAGCAGGGCCCCAGCCGCCACGCTCTGCCTACCAGCGGAATAGGCTTCGATGTAGGCGGACAGGACTTCGGCTTGGACGTCCAGCCAGACTTCCCTCTGCCCAGCCAACGCCCGACGGTGCGCGGACTCGGCGACCCGGCGAGCGGCGGAAGCCCGACCATAGAAATCGGGTGAATGACCCAAGAACAGGTCCTGATCGGTGGCGCCCAACCCTTCCTTCGACGTTGCGCCGATCCCCATCACGAGGGGTGGCCTCGAACCGGCGGCACGGGTTGCTTCCAAAGCGGAGGAGACGGCCGATGAGGCGGCAGTCACAGCGGGCCGGCTCTCACGGGCAAGAGTCAGAGCCTGATTCAGGTCAAGCGACTGGCCAAAGGCATGGGCACAGGCGGCGAGCGATACAAAGACGAAATGGGGCTTCAACGGGTCCTTCTCAACAGGGTCGGGGCCGGGCGGCAAGGCGCCGGCAGATGCGACTATGCGGAGAAGGAGAGGGGGGGAGACCTTGGGCGGCCGGAACGCGGGGGTCCCGTGGGCGGGCAGCCTCCGAGATGAACCGAAGGACGCCCCGCACGAACGACCTCATCAAGCTCCAAACGAGCGTTGGCGCCGTGCAGGGCAAAGACCGGCTCCCAAGAAGTGGTGGCCGTGACCGCAGTCTCTGGCTCCGAATCGTGACAGGCGGCGATGACGCAACAATCGTGGCAGTCGCCGTGTCGCTCGCCGATCTCGGCGACCAAGTCCGTCGGCCCGTCGTCCAGGGTCGGACACACGACGCATGTCGCTCCACCGGGCAGTTCGTACCGAGGTGCGCAGAGGTGGAGGTTGACGCACGCCAACAGCAACGCGCCCAGAAAGGGCACCGCTCGCGTCAGCCGGACGAACCACCACTGGTTCATGAGTCTTGAATCATACCATAAGCGTCGGGATTGGTCCGTCAAACCTCAGGCATGGTTTCGGGAGCGGGCGAATTCCGTCCAGAACCCGGACGCCGTTGCACCCGCGGCAAGATGCACGCGCTGGGCCGAGGCATAAGCCATCTGCTCGTCCACGGCGACCCCCAGCGCCGGCCAGAACGCAGCTTCGATGGTCCCGGGTTCTTCGTGCCACTCGCGGACTTCGAGCAATCCATCCCGCGACCAGAACTCCACGCGAGCCACCAATCGGTCGCCGAACAAGACGGGCAGCACGTAGTAACCCCAACGCCGCTTCGCCTCGGGTGTGTAGATCTCCCACACGTAGTCGAAGTCGAACAGATGCGCCGTCATCTTCCGATCCCAAAGGAAGGGGTCGAGTGGTGCGACGAACACGGCGCGCGGCTCCAAAGAGGCCAAGTCGAGAAACGCAAGGAACTCGGGCGTCGCGTGCGCCTTCACGCCTTCGACCTCGACGGAGACCAACGCGCCGGAGGCGACCAATTCGGGGAGGGCCGTCTTGCGGTGCGGCATGAGTTCGCCATAGGACCAGACCTCGGGCGGCGCGTTGGGCCGGACCAAGCCCATCGCCCGATGCCGTTCCAAGATCAGTTCTCGGGCAGCGTCTTGTTCTTCCATCGGGGCCTGAGTGAGCACGGCTTGCGGCGCGATGCGTTCGGTCAGGTCGTACACGTGCTGACCCTTGACCCGGTGGGCCGTCATCACGTCGCCTGAGAACCACAGAGCCTTCAGAATCCGCTTGGTCACGCTGGGGCCGTACCACGATCCCTCCCAATCGTCGCGCCGTTGTTGGAACGCGAAGTCCTTGGGCTGCAAGGCACCCCGCTCCGCAAGTTCCCTCAACACTAGTGCGACGGCTTCCTTGTGCTCGACAAAGACCTTCTGCTCGAACGCCTGACGGTGTTTGTGGTGGAAGAACCTTCGGAGTGGCCAGCCCTCGAAAGGGACGAGCGACGCCTGCTTGTCCCAGCCGTCGTAGATGTGGCGGTCTTGGTAGGCGAGCGGCTGCCAATCGCCGATGCGGTAACCGGGAACGCGGGCCTGCAGCACCAGGTCGTGGTTGCAGCCGATGGGCGCGATAGGGTCGAACTGGACGCTCCGCAG
Source organism: Chthonomonas sp. UBA2387 (assembly GCA_002343445.1). Classification (GTDB taxonomy): domain Bacteria; phylum Armatimonadota; class Fimbriimonadia; order Fimbriimonadales; family Fimbriimonadaceae; genus UBA2387. The sequence continues at coordinate 8,597 of DDSP01000021.1, read as the reverse complement.
CCGCTCGAACGCGCCGCGCAGATCGGGGCTGGTGGCGAAGTGGTGACGCACCATGGCCCTCCGGGCGTCGGCTCGGGTCAGGCGGATCGGGGTCACGCGACGATTGTGACTCGTTGGCCCGGTCCCCTCAGCCACTACGACCAAGTTAGTGTGGGCAGGTACAGCCCGTGCTTGGACCGGTTGTCCTTGTAAGGCTTGGTGAGTTTGCCGCCGCTGATCTCGATGGTGTCTCCGTCGAGGCGCGCTTTGTGCTCGCAGATTCTGGGGAGAGGTTGCCCCCCGGTTTGGACGCGCTCGATCGCGTAGCTCTCGGGGTCGAGGCGATACACGGGAATCGAACCATCCCGCTGCCAGGTGTAGCCCAACCCGCCGACGATCCAGATGCAGCCGCCCCAAAGGGTCGCCGTGTGGAAGTCGGTGGGTTCGAACACATCGTCCGGGTAGCCGAAAACCTGCACCCGCCCATCGGGGTGCAGCACGGTGACGTCGTTGTAGATCCAGAAGTCGAAGTCGTAACCGTCCTCGTGCTCACCCGCGATCAGGATGCGCCGTCCGTCCGGCATCCTCGTGATCGACTGGCCGAAACGGTGAAAGCACCACGGGATGTCGGGGCGTCGGATGCCCGGTATGGGGCAACCTTCGTATCGATACTCGTCGTCGAACCGCTTCCTCGCTCGATATGCAATAGCCACCGAACGGACCATCGCCACGCGGTAGTCGTTTGTGATGTCTTCGGGGTTCGTCCGCCCCACGCGGGCGTAGGGATCGATGCGATACTGATCGAGCGAGACGCTTGCCAGGCCGTCGCCATAGTCGTCGCCGCCCAAGAAGATGGTTCGGGCTTCCGTGTCCAGCGACTCGGGCGGAAGTCCCCAGTCCAAGAGCATGTCGACCATCGCCGGGGTCTTGGCCCCAGCCAAGGCTTCGCTCAGGTCCTCCTCCGTTGCGGCCGCCCCATGGGCCCGCAGAAGCTCGGCGAGGTCTCGGTCGCTTCGATCCAGTGCGACGTTGAGGGCCGACCGACCCCAGTAGTCTTGACCTTTGGGGTCGCATCCCAGCCCGAGCATGCGCTTGACCAGAGCCAGGTTGCCGCTCGTCGCAGCCAATGCGACCGCGGCTTCGCGCCCCCGGAGCAGTGCGAAAGGCGATGCGCCAAGCGCCAACAAGGCCTCGACGATCGCCAGGTCGCCTCGTATGATGGCGACGTGCAGAGCGGTCAGGTCATCCCGCGCTCGCGCCTCCAAGGGCCATCCATCCGCAACGGCGGTCAGGACGTCGGCGAGAGTGCCGATCGCACAGGCGCGGGTGAGAGGAGTCCATGCGAGCGGCGTTTCGTCGGCCCCGGCCTCGATGAGCCGGGCGAGCACAGCGAAACTTCCGCTACCGAAGGCTGAGCCGACGGCCGTCTCGCCGTACTTCGACACGCTATTCACAGGTGCCCCAAGCTCGATCAGGAAGTCCACGACTTCAACGGGCTCGCTGGGCGAACCGAGCGCATGCTGGATCGCGCCGTAGCCAAGTTCGTCTTCCGACACGAGATCCGCGCCTCGCTCGGCAAACATGCGCACGATCTCCAAGTTCCCGGTCGCCAGCGCTTTCTTCAGTGTTGAAGTCTCAACGCGCTCGATCGAGGAGAAGGCGCGCTTCAAGAACCAACTCGCCACCTTGAAAAGGAGCCCTCCCCCGGACGGTAGTTCGAGCGGCTTGTGCACCTGCACATGACCCGCGTCCGCGCCATGCTCCAGCAACACGCGCACGACAGCCGGATTCAGGTCGGGACGGTCGAGGGCCAGCATGAGGGGCGTCCGGTCGTAGTCGTCCGGCTCGTTCACCAAACCCCACGCATTGGTGCAAGACTCCAAGTAGCGCTCCAACCTCTCGGCATCACCCAGGCAGACCAAGTCGTGGACGCGGCGGATCATCGGCTACTGCCTCAACACCCACCCGTTCGGATCAATGGCGGGGGGCGTCCCGGAGAAGGGCACCGAGCCGCGCCTGCCGCGCATGGGAACGCGCACCGTCCGCCCCTCCACCACCACGTCGATCGGCATGTCGAACGGGAGGTTCTCGGGCGTCGCCCACTCCAGGCGCAACGCACCATCTACCGTCTCCGACTTCAGCGTGGGCAGCTTGGCCTGTCGCACATAGACTTCGAAGAACCAGCGCAGGTCCTGCCCCGACTCGCGCGAGGCGATGGTCACGAAGTCGTCCGTGGTCACCAAGCGCAACGCCCGCCCATCGGTCCACTTCTCGGATTCCGGGGTCGGGTACGCCATGCGCCGGATCGAACGCAGGAACGCGTCGTCGCCGATCAAGTAGCGCAGCGAGTGCAGCACCAACGCGCCCTTGTCGTAGATGTCGCCGCCATAGGCTTCGCTGGAAGTCTCCGCGCGCGGAGCGACCGGCGCTTGGTTGCGGACGCGGCGCTTTCGGTCGTGCATCCCGGCGAAGTAGGCGTCTTTGCCCCGGATCTGCTCGATGTAGAACGTGTCGAGGAAGCTCTGGAACCCTTCGTGAATCCACATGTCGCGCCAGTCGGCGTTGGCCACCAGGTTCGCCCACCACTCGTGGCCGAACTCGTGGAGCAGCAGCCAATCCAGCCCGTCTTGGGCGAACCGGTAGCGGTTGCCGTAGGCGATGGCCGTCGAGTGCTCCATGCCCAGGTGGGGCGTTTCGACGATGCCCAGCTTTACCGTGCGGAACGGGAACGGCCCGCAGAACCTCTCCATGAACGCCAGATACTTCTTTTGCTCTTCGATCAGTCGCGGCGCCTTGTCGGCGTTCTCGGGCAACACGTAGTAGTGGATGGGGACGTTATGGCCCCCTACCGATCGCGCCGAGTCTTTCACCAACGTGTACGGGGCGGCGTTGAACACCAGCGAGTAGTTGTTGATGGGCAGCGGCATGTGCCACACGTAGGTGGTGGTGGCGTCTCGGTTCTTGAGCGCTTCTTTGAGGACGCCCGGCCCTACACCGATGAGCGGGTCCGGAACGGTCAGCCGCATGGTGGCTTTGTCCGGCCGGTCGGAGGGGTGGTCCTTGCACGGGAAGATGAGGTCGGCGCCCGCCCCTTGCAGGGCGACCGAGATCCAATCGGCCCCGCTGGCCGTCTTGGCCCACACGATGCCGCCATCCCAGGGCGCGTTCCGGGCGACGTGGGGCGTTCCCGAATACGTGGTTTCGATGCGGATCGCCTCGCCCGGCTGCTTGGAAAGGGGGAAGTAGACGCGGATCGCGCCCTTCAGCCGGTCGTATCGCAGTTCGGTCTTCCCATCGGTGAGCTTGGTGACCGTGTACGGGTCGTCGAGGTCGAGGAGGATGGTGGCCGTGGGGATGACCGTCTTGGCCTCCATGATCGTCGTCCCGCTCAGGGTCTTGCTGGCGGGCGCGACGCTGATGGCGACATCGTAGGAGAGGACGTCGTAGGCGGCCTGCTCGAGCTTGAGCGCGCCTCCAGAGGCGTGCTGGGGTGCGGCGACCAAGGCGAGGAGCAGGGGGACTGCGGTCATGTCCCCCCATTTTAGCCGCGATGGTGCTGGTTCGCTGGCGGCTCAATATAATGGGCGGTATGACCTTCGCGTGGGACGACAGCAAGGAGGCGCGCAACTTCGACAAGCACGGAGTCTCGTTTGATGAGGCTTCTTCAGTCTTCATGGACCCGTTCTTCCTCGTGTTTCAAGACCCCGATCACTCGGAGGGCGAGCACCGGTTCCTGATCTTCGGGTCATCGAGCCAAGGTCGTTGCCTGGTCGTATCGTATACTGAACGTGGCGACTCGGTACGGATCATCAGCGCAAGAGAAATGACGCGAACAGAGCGTAAGAGCTATGAAGAAGACCCTTGAAGACAACCTGAGACCCGAGTACGACTTGACGCAACTCAAGCGGGTGGCTTCTGGCCCAGAGCGGCGCACCAAGAGCGAAAACATCGAGCTGGCTCCGGACGTTGCCGAGGTCTTCCCCACGTCGGAGGCAGTGAACGAAGCCCTCCGATTCCTGATTCGCATTGGTCGGGCCGCCCCGAACGGACCGTGAATCCTCAGTGGAACTGCCGCACTTCCACCGGGGCACGGCAAGCGAGCGCGGCTCGGCGGCCCCACGCGAGCGCCTCGTCCCAATCCGCCACGTCCAGCACCCAGAACCCGCCGACGTGCTCGCTCGTGGCGAGATACGGCCCGTCGTCAATAGAGACCTCGCCCCCAGCCAACCGCAACGAACGCGCCTCGCGGGCGGGATGCAGCCCGCCGACGAACACCCGCACCCCCGCCGCCACCATGGCCTCGTTCAGGGCATCGATGTCGGCGCGGGCCGAGTCGTCCTCGGCGATCTCCGGCTGGTAGTCGTCGGCGTGGTGGATGGCGACCAAGACTCGCATGGGGGCGAGTATAGACCCCGACGCATGCGCTGGTAAAGTCCACGTCATGGTGTCGCTCGTTTTGGTCGCGCTCTCCGGATGGCCGCTTGCGGCCCAGCGTCCGCCGGTCAAAGCGTTCGTCCTGGCGGGCCAGTCGAACATGGTGGGGCACGGCTTCATCGCCGCCGACCCGAAGCGCAACAACGGCCTGGGCAGCTTGGAACACGTCGCCAAGAACCCGGCCAGCGATGCGAAGTTCAAGGGTCTGCTGGCGCGCGACGGTTCCTGGAAGGTACGGGACGACGTGTGGATCCACTACCTCGACCGGAAGGGCCCGCTCACCGTCGGCTTCGGCGCAGGCCCGGATTGCATCGGGCCGGAGTTGGGATTCGGCAACGTGGTGGGGGAGGCCACGCGCGAACCCGTGCTGCTCGTCAAGCTCGCTTGGGGCGGCAAGAGCCTGGCCGAGGACTTCCGTCCACCTAGTTCGGGCGGCACCGTTGGCCCCTACTACATCGAGGTCGTGCGCCTCGCCAAAGCGGTCTTGGCCAACGTGGGCGAGGAGTTTCCCGAGTTGAAGGGTCGAGCCGTTCAGTTGGCGGGCTTTGGGTGGCACCAAGGCTGGAACGACCGCATCAACGGCGCGTTCGTCCAAGAATACGAGCGCAACATGGCGAACTTCATCCGCGACATCCGGAAGGACCTTGGCGCGCCCAACCTCCCCTTCGTCATCGCGGAAACGGGCATGGGCGGGCACGAGGAGAAGAACGAGCGGGCGCTCGACCTGATGCGCGCCCAAGCGGCCGTCGCCCAGCACCCCGAATTCAAAGGCAATGTCGCGTTCGTCGGCACACGCGCGTTTTGGCGTCCCGCCGAGGTCTCGCCCAGCGACCAAGGCTACCATTGGAACAGCAGCGGGGAGACCTACTACCTGATCGGCGACGCTATGGGCCGCGCTATGACCGACCTGATGCGCCGAGGCACGCGATGACCTCTTCCTTGATCGCGGCGCTTCTCGCCCTGACGACCAACCAGCCGCAAGCCACCGAGATGGCGGGCTACCTCATCGTGCCCCACGAGCGGGTCCCGGCCACCTACAACGCGGGCTTCTCGATGTACGTCGCCGCTTGGCCCCTGCTCCAGTCGTACCCCGGCTCGGATTTCCAGAGCGGGCTGTTCGGCACGTGGATGTTCCCCCAGTTCGAGGGCCAAGCCCCCAAAGACCACTACACCGACATCGAAGGCGGGCTGGGATGGTGGCGCGACACACGGTTCGCCACCGAGACGCCCAAGTTCATCATGGGTGGCGTCACCCTGAACTTCAGCGAGTGGGCCAACGGCCCGGGCGCGGGCAAGGGCCGGAACTGGCAGAACCCGACCGGGCTGTACGGGGTGGCTCAACTCAGCCCGTGGGTGCTTTGGCCGCCCGATGGGCTCAACCTCAAGCAAGGCACGAGGGGCGAACTGTTCGGCTACGGCTACCTGCCGCTGCCGCTGACCGAACCCAAGACGAAGACGGCGGGCAAGGACGTCCCCACGGGCAACCATTGCTGGACGCTGTTCCTCAACACGGCGAACTTCAAGGGTCCGGTCGCGTTCTTCACCCCCTACTTCTGGTCGAAGGCTTCGGCCGAAGACCCGAGCAAGGCCGGCCAGTTCCTCGATTCGCGCCCCTCGGAACCCAACAAAGCGGTCCAGATGGAAACGCAGCACATCCCGGCCATGATCGGCAAGGATCGCGACGGCAACACGTTCGCCCGCGTCGCGCCCACCCACTTTCCGGGGCAAGCCCAACGCGAATCGCCGCTGATCCACCGCATCACGGCTTACAACAAAGATGCCCTGTGGAATCAAGTCGAGGGCTGGTTCGGCGGGGGCCGCGCCACACCAGGGTTGGTCGTCGAATCGGCATCGGCGGTTCATACGTTCAAGGGCGGGGGTTACTCGACTTGGAAGATCTACGTGCCCGGCGGCGACCGGGACAAGGCGCCCGAGGTCGACTGGGCGTCCTACGCGAACCCCGTCGCGCTCGACCAGTGGACCTACGGCATTCGCTGGAAGCGCGAGTTCCTATCTCGGCAGGCGGGGCCGGTGCTGACGCTGCCCGAATACTACAAACTGATGCAGTCGCCCGATGGCAAAGAGCGGTGGGTCGTCGTCGCGCCCGACGCGGTTCCAGCCGAGACGGGTCTGCGCCAGGCCGAGTTCCCCGCACCGAAACGGCCCACCGAGCCCTACGTCACGCCCGACGACCCAGCCTCCACGTGGAAGAAGCCGGGGCCGGCGGCGGGACCCTTCACCCGAACTCTCGGCGACGGCAGCGAAGTCACCTTCTACTGGTACCGCTTCGCCGACCAGCCCGCGCTGATGAACGCCGACCTGACCCCTGCCGAGCGAGAGGCCATCCAGAAGCGGGCCGAGAAGATCCACCGCACGTGGACCAAGGGCCGCGACTACCTGCCGCCCAACACGGTCGGCCAACTGGCCAGCATCGATCCGGCGCTGATCGTCGAGCCGCCGCGCGGGCTAGGCGTCGGCTACGTGCCCATCGTCACGCGCCAAGGGTGGAAGAGCCCCCGCTGATCGCCCAGTGCGTCAGAATAGCCCACCGATGGACCCGATCGAATCCGCCAAGCAACGCGCCGTGAGCGGCATGGAGATGTTCTTGCGCAACTTCTCCCACGTCCCCGACGACAAACTCGTCTGGACTCCGACGCCGACGGCGAAGTCCGCCATCCGGATCGCGGCGCACGCTGCCCTGTATGCCGGGCGGTTCGCGGCCATGATCCGCGAGCGGCGACTGCCCACACCGGCCGACCTTGGAGCGTGGCTGGCCGAGCGGGACGCCGAGGAGATGGCCCTGACCGACCGAGCAGAGATGGAACGCGTGTTTCGCGCGGGCACCGCCGAAGTCCTGTCCGCTCTCGACGGGCTCACGGCGGCGGACGTGGAACTCACGCTGGATTCGGGCCAAGGGTGGACGATGCCGATGGCGCAACTGATGGTCCTGCCGGGGTGGCACGCCACGCTCCACACCGGCCAAATCGACTACCTGCAGACGTGTTGGGACGACCAGCACGTCTATGTGGGATGAGGCCCAGCGTTACGAGCGGTACGGCGCGCCCACGGACAGCACCATGCGCCACGCCTCGTGCCGTTTGCTGTCCATCGGCGGCGGGCCCAGCCGGCCGGTTTTGGTCGCCACGTCTTGGTCCAGGTTGTCCATCGCCTTCTCGATGACCCGGTAGACGCGGTTCCGATAGTCCCTGTCCACGGATTCCGAGGCGTACCCGGTGGCCGTCACTTCGCCGTACGGTGTTTCGCCGCGGAAGTTGATGTTGACGGTGATGGTCGCCTTGCCCTTGTCGTCCCATTCGCCGGAGCGGATGGTCACGGTGTAGACGCCGGACTCGCCGCGTTCGTAGGCGATGGTGCCCTTGCCTCGCGCCCGGCGAGCGTCGTAGGTGGCGTCGTCTTGGATGCGATCCAAGTCGCGGACGCCGAGGGCGGGCGGACGGTTCTTGCTGCGAATGTCCATGTCCATCACGACCCGGCCAAACCGAATGACGCGGTCCCACCGTTCGCCAGGATCGGGTCGGCGAACCACGTCGGTCCGCTCGGGGTCGAACCCGCGCAAGGCGCTGGGCAACCGGTCCGGCGTGCAGAGGAGCAGCGCGAGGACGGAGTCCTCGTTGGCGACGGCGGCGGCGATGCCTTTGGCGGCGAATGCGGCGATCCGCCAATCCTCCCACCGGTCGCGTTGGTAGCGCGCCTCGGAGGCGCCCAGGTGCCGTTCCAGGTCGGCGAGCAGGATGGGCCGCCTGCACTTGACGAGGATGCCGGAGGCGCGCGCCTTGTCGCCGCGTCCATCGAGCAGCACCTCGACTTCGACATCGGCCTCGTTGGTGCGGAGGGCGATGGCTTCGGGGCGCACCTCGGCTTTCGCGGTGTTGTAGCGCTTCTTCATGTCGCCGTCGGTGGTTTGGGCGAACACGATGTCGCCCCATCGCGTCCCATCGAACGTGTCGAAGGGAGGGACGACGAAGTTGGCCCGTTGAGACAGGGAGACGGCGACGAGAGCGCAGGCGAGGACCATGTGGCGAGTTTACTTCGGCCTGCCCCTGAACTTGTGAACGCCACCGAACCGGGGGTGCCATGGTCTGGCGGGACAAGAGGCAGCGACCGACGATAGACCCCGACCCCCCACAGACCGTGGCACCCCCTAGTGATGTGTCTCAATAATA
>DDSP01000017.1 GCA_002343445.1 Chthonomonas sp. UBA2387 | reverse complement strand
CGGCGCGGGCAAGACCACCACGTTCTACATGGTCACGGGCCTCGTGCGTCCCAACGCGGGCCGCGTGCTTCTCGACGACCAGGACGTCACCCGCTGGCCCATGTACCGACGCGCGCGAGCAGGCATCGGCTACCTGCCCCAAGAAGCCAGCGTCTTCCGCAAACTCAGCGTCGAAGACAACCTGCGCTTGGTGCTTCAAATGGCGGGCAAGTCGGGCTCGCAAATCCGCGCCAAAGTCGAAGAGGTCTCCGAAGAACTCCACATCGCCCACCTGCTCAAGCAACCCGGCAACGTGCTCTCCGGAGGCGAACGCCGTCGCGTCGAGATCGCCCGAGCCCTGGCTTCCGAACCCAAGTTCATCCTGCTCGACGAACCCTTCACGGGCATCGACCCCGTCACCATCGAGGAAATCCAAACGATCCTCAAGAAGCTGCGCGGCCGCAACATCGGCATCCTGATCACCGACCACAACGTCGCCGCCACGCTCCGAATCACCGACCGCAACTACATCCTCATCCAAGGACAAATCATCAAAGAAGGCTCCCAGAGCGAGATCGAAAACGACCCGCTGGTCCGCAAGCACTACCTCGGCCAGACGTTCGCAAGCACCCCGGAAGACCTCGTCCTCGAACAGGGAGACCAGGCCTGATGCGCCGGATAGACGCGCTGATCCTGAAGGATGTCATCGGCCCCTGGGGCTTCGGCGTGTCGATCTTCACCGTGCTCATCATGGCGGGCACGTACCTGTTCCAAATCACGGACTACATCGTCAAGGGCGTGAACATGATGGTCATCCTGGAGCTGACCGCCGTGTTGCTGCCCGGCGTGATGGCCAAAACGTTCGCCATGGCGATGCTGCTCGGCACGCTGCTGGGATTCGGGCGGCTCAGCAGCGACAGCGAAATCGTCGCCTTGCGCGCGGCGGGAGCCAGCGTGGGGCGCATCGTGCTGCCCGTTGCCGTGTTCGGCCTGGCCGTCTCGATCGTAACCTTCGCGTTCAACGAACTGCTCGTCCCGTTGGCCGCGAAGCAGGCGACCCGAATCAGGGACGAGATCGCCAAGAACGTCGAGGGACGCGGCATGCGCCCGCAACTCATCCCGCAGTACAAAGACGACGGCTCGCTGGAGGCCATGCTCGTCGCCAAAGACTACGACATCGGCACGCGCACCCTTCACCGCGCCTACGTGCTGGCGTTCGACAAGGAGGGCAACTGGACCACGATCGTCGAGGCCACCGACATGACCTACGACGAGAAGACCAAGGAATGGCGCATGCGCGGCGGCGGCAAGCTCATGTCCTCCGACGGCAACATGGTGCTCTCGCTGGGCGAAACGTGGCCCGCCGAGGTGCCCGAGGCCGACTTCACCGCCGACGACATCCTGGCCGCCAAGGTCAAAGACCTCGACACGTTCAGCATGGCCGACATCAAGGAACGGATCGAGCAGCTCAAGCGCAACAAACTCGCCAGCCCGGCGCAGATCGCCAACCTCGAGTACGGCTACTGGAACAAGCTCGCGCTCCCATTGGCCGCCCTGATCTATGGCCTCGTAGGCGCGCCGCTGGGGATCCGGAACCACAGGACCGGTGCCGCGACCGGGTTCTGGCTTTCGGTTATCATTATCTTCGCGTACATGATGTTGGCAAACCTCATGGCCATCAGCGCCCAAGGAGGGGCGATCCCGGCCTACATCGCAAGCTTTGCCCCGCTCGTCGTCGGAGTGGTTTACGCCGCCGTCGCCATCCATAGGAAGAACACTTAGAGGCAACCGTGGATCCTTTGAGTTTCGGGTTCTTGCTCATGGTCGCCATCGGCGGAGGCATCATCGCCTACCTCGCCGACCGGCTGGGCCGCAACATCGGCAAGAAACGCAAGAGCCTGTTCGGACTCCGCCCGAGACACACCGCCGAAGTGCTCATCGTCGGCGCCGGCGTCTGCATCCCGATCATCACGATTCTGGTCGTCATGGCCGCCAGCGCCGAGGTGCGCACGTGGTTCTTCGAAGGTCGCGCCGCCATCGCCGACCGCGCGAAGCTCCGCAAAGACGTCGAAACGCTCACAGGCGAGAGGCAGCGACTCCAGACCGACATCGAGGCAGGCAGCCAACGGCTGGTGACGCTCAATGCCGACCTCGTCAAGAGCCGCGCAGCCGTGGACGAATACAAGGAAAGCGCCGAAAAGCTGACCAAGGAAGTAGAGCGTCGCTCCGGCGAAGTCAAACGGCTCGACAGCCAACTACGAACCGCCTCCAAGGCCGTGGCCGACAAGACCAAGCTCGTCGCGGACAAACAGGTCGAATACGAGAAACTCAACGACTCGTTCATGGCGCTCATCGAGCAGACCGACGAAGAGCGCGACCGCAACCTCGAACTCACCCAAGAGACGCTTCGCCTCGAGCGGGAAGTCGCGGGACTGGAAGCCACCATCGCCAACCTCGGCAACGATCTCGCCAAGCTGCGGACCGAGAACGACGCGGCCTCGCGCGAACGCGAGGCCCTGGACGCCTCGCTCAAACGGCTTGCCGAAGAATTCGAAACCCTGAAGCGCACGTCGGAGGCCGATCTGGCTCGCAACCGCCAACTGCTGTCCGAAACCCAAGAGCAACTCGAACTCAAACAGCGCCAGCTTCAGCAACTGATCGGCCAAGTGGACCTCAACCTGCAGATCACGCGCACGCGCCCCATGATCTTCGCCCAAGAGGAGGAATTGGCGCGCCTGCCCATCCCGCCCTCGCAAAGCCTCCGCGAGTCGAACGCGCTGGTCTCGGCTCTGATCGGACGCGCGGCGGAAGAAGCCGTGACGCGCGGATCGCAACCCAAGGAACCGGGGGGCATGGCGGCGGGCTTCGTACCGTTCCAGATCGACGGCCGCACGGTGGGGATCGAAGAGCAGGGCGACAACCTGGTCCAAGGCATCGCCACCAAGCCCGAGGAACTCGTGCTCGTGGCCACGGCCGCTTGGAACACGTTCATGGGCGAGTTCACGCCCCTGGTCGTGCGCATCTACCGCAACCCTGTCGTGTTCCGCGCCGGCGAAGTGCTCGCCGAAGTCCGAATCGAGGGCCGATCGAGCGAAGCAGACGTGCTGAAGGCGATCACCGAAGACCTGCTCATGCGCGTCCGCGCCAAGGCGCAGGAGGTCAAGATGGTGCCGCGCCAAGGCAGCGACCAACCCTACGGCTCCATCGCCTCGGGCGACATCGTCCAAATCGTGCGCCGCGTGACCGAACTGGAGGGGCAGGTTCGGGTTCAAGCCGTGGCCCTGGTCGAAACCCGGGCGGCCGACTCCCTGAAGATCGAACTGAGGATTCGCTGATGACCGAGAAGACCGTCCTGGCCATTGACCCCGGGTCCGCAAAGTGCGGACTCGCCGTAGTCCGTCGCGATCGGGAAGGCCGCCTCGAACTCGTCCTCCGCAAAGTGGTACCCACCGAGCAACTGACCGAGGTGGTCGCCGAAACGGCCGCCGTCGCCCCCTACTCGCTGGTCATCATGGGCTCGGGCACCAGATCGAAAGAACTCTCGGCGACATTGAAGGAAGCACGCCCACAGGACCCCATCCTGATGGTGGACGAGAAAGAAACCACGATGGAGGCGCGCGAGCGCTACTGGGAGTTCAACCCGCGCCGAGGCTGGCGGCGGCTGTTCCCAAGCACCATGCTCACGCCCCCAGACCCCGTAGACGACTTTGTGGCGCTCATTCTGGCCGAACGCGTGCTCGAGCACTCTTACTGACCACACAGGCCGACTCGCAACCCAAGCCAGGGCCACCCAAAGCGCGTATAATCGTCCTACACACAGGGGTCCGGCCACAACATCCCCGTCGCTTGCGACTGTGGTCCGGAACTCAAGGCGCGACCGCGCCGCCAAAGGAACCTACCGGTGTACCAACAACCGTTGCCTCCCGAATACGCGGGCATGGGCGATGCCGAAGCCGCCTCGCGCATCCGAGCCGCCAAGCAAGCCCTGGGTTCGCGCGTCGTCGTCTTGGGCCACCATTACCAACGCGACGAGATCATCGAGCACGCCGACCACCGGGGCGACAGCTACAAGCTCGCCAAGGACGCGGGCAGCCACCCCGAGGCCGAGTTCATCGTGTTCTGCGGCGTGCACTTCATGGCCGAGAGCGCAGACATCCTGACGCCCGACAACCAGATCGTGATCCTGCCCAACCTGGCGGCGGGCTGCTCGATGGCGGACATGGCCAACTTCTTCCAAGTCAAACGATGCTGGAAGGAACTCGGCGAAGTCACGGACACCGACCGAATCGTCCCCGTCACCTACATCAACTCGGCGGCCAACCTGAAGGCGTTCGTCGGCGAGCGAGACGGCACGGTTTGCACCTCCACCAACGCGCCGACCGCAGTGGGTTGGGCCTTGGAGAACGGCGACAAGGTGCTGTTCTTCCCCGACCAACACCTCGGCCGCAACACGGGCGTCCGCTTGGGCTTCGATCCCGACCACGACATGGTCGTGTGGGACCCGTTCAAACCCCTCGGAGGCAACACGCCCGAGCGCATCCGCGACGCCACGTTCATCCTGTGGAAGGGTCACTGCAGCGTCCACAAGCGCTTCACCGTGGAACAGGTGCAGGCCGCTCGCGCCAAACACCCAGACGTCCGGGTGCTCGTCCACCCCGAATGCGAACTCGAGGTCGTGCGTCTGGCCGACCACAACGGCTCGACCGAGTACATCCTGCGCACGATCGAAGAGGCCGAACCGGGCACCACATGGGCCATCGGGACCGAGATCAACCTGGTCTCGCGACTGGCCAAAGAACACCCGGACAAGACCATCTTCTGCCTCGACGAGCAGATCTGCCCCTGCTCGACCATGTACCGCATCCACCCGAGCTTCTTGTGCTGGACGCTGGAGAACCTGGTGGCGGGACGCGTGGTGAACCAGGTGAAGGTCCCCGAGGCCGTCGCCGCCCCCGCCCGCAAGGCGTTGGCGCAAATGCTCCGAGTCGGCGTCTCGCGCGATTGACGCCGACCAGAGGGGCGCGAAGCGACGGAAGACCTCGCCACCGCCGACTCTCTGCTAGAATGGCGGCAAGCTTCTGGCGATCGAATGGCCAGAGGTCGAAATCGGAGCGATACAGGAACAGGGTCCTTCGACCATTGGCTGGAACGTATCGATGACCTTTGAGCGTCCAAATCACTCCCAGGGTGCGCCGATGAGTAGATTCACGTCCTTTTTGTTCGCCATGCCGACGGCCCTCGACGGTGTCGGAAGCGTCCTTGACATGAGTGGAGAACTTCCGGAGTTCAACAGCAGCGATTCTCCCGAAGAAGCAGACAACTCGGCGATCATGCTCGATTGGATGGCGATTGCCGAAGACATTCGTTTCGCCGCCTCCACCGTCTCTGGGCGCCAATGAAACCAACACCGCGAGGGCGACGGCAAGCTCATCCGACGCTCAGACGGCGTGGAGATGTCGGTCTCGGTTTTCGAAGGTGCATTTCCTTCGCCCGAGGCGTTGCGCAAGTATGAAGAACTCGTGCCGGGATCTGCGCAACGGATACTGGAAGCGGGATGGGCTCAGACGGAACACCGGATTGCCGCCGAGAAGCAAGTCATCGCGGCCAGTGTGAAGAGCCAAAGTCGCGCCCAATCTTATGCCTTGATCGCGGTCCTGGCATGCCTTGCCTTTGCGGCGTATGCGGTCTACCGGGGTGCAGAGGCAGCCGCGATCGCCACCGTGATCATGGCGATTGGAGCCGTTGCGGGCGTTTTTGTTGCGCGACAGGTGGTGAGTTCCAAGGAGCGAATCGTAAAGGAGGAGCTTCGACGCCAAATCCAGACGGAAGCGAGGTCGTCGCATCGGGTGGAACCGGCGCAAGCCAGATCAAGCCAGACTTTGGCAGAGGGTCAAACAGGGTCCCGTTCGGAAAGCGAGCCCTGAACACTCACTGGATCAAAGCGACATCGGTGCAGCGGCTAAACTGGGCGCAATGGCGCAGTCCGACGGCACCCCCATCGAGACCCTAGCCGGCTTGACGCGCCGCGAATTCTTCGGGCGCACGGCCCGAGGGATCGGCGCCCTCGCGTTGGCCAGCCTGCTGCCGCAGGCGGCGTGGCCGAACCGCCCGAGCCAAACCGGGATGCACCATTCCGCGAAGGCCAAGCGCATCATCTACCTGTTTCAAGCGGGGGGCCCGGCACAGCAAGACCTGTTCGACTACAAGCCCCTCCTGAACCAACAACACGGCCAACCCCTGCCCGACCTCGTGCGCCGCGGCCAACGGCTTACGGCCATGAGCGTCAACCAAAGCGTGCTGCCGCTGGCGGGGTCGCCGTTCAAGTTCGCCCAGCACGGCCAGAGCGGCGCTTGGATCAGCGAACTCATGCCCAACCTCGCCACCGTGGCCGACGAGCTTTGCTTCGTCAAGTCCATGTTCACCGAGGCCATCAACCACGATCCGGCAATCACGTTCTTTCAGACCGGTGCCGAGTTGGCCGGCAGGCCCTCGTTCGGCGCGTGGCTCTCGTACGGCTTGGGCTCGCTCAGCGAAGACCTTCCGGCTTTTGTCGTGCTGGCCAGCGCCAACAAGGGCGACCAGCCGCTCTATGCCCGCCTGTGGGGCAGCGGATTCCTCGATTCCAAGCACCAGGGCGTTCGGTTCCGTTCCGGAGGCGAACCCGTGCTCTACCTGTCGAACCCCGACGGCGTCTGCCAATCGGGGCGACGAGCCATGCTCGACCGGCTGAACGCACTCAATCGGCACCAGTTCGACCAGGAACTCGACCCCGAAATCGAAAGCCGCATCGCCCAATACGAGATGGCCTACCGGATGCAGACCAGCGTCCCGAACGTGACCGACTTGAGCCAAGAACCCGACGAGGTGTTCGAACTCTACGGCGCTGAAGCGCGCAAGCCGGGGACGTTCGCGGCCAACTGTCTGCTCGCACGACGACTGGCCCAGCAGGGCGTGCGCTTCATCCAGCTTTACCACCAGGGATGGGACCAGCACGGGGGCCTGCGCGACGGCATCGCCGCACAATGCCGCGACACCGACCGGCCCACGATGGCCCTGATCCAAGACCTGAAGCGGTTGGGCATGTTGGACGACACGTTGATCGTCTGGGGCGGCGAGTTTGGGCGAACCAGCTACTCGCAGGGGCCGCTCGACCCCGGCTCGTTCGGACGCGACCACCACCCGAGGTGCTTCACGGTTTTCATGGCGGGCGGAGGGGTCAAACCAGGCATCACCTACGGCCATACCGACGCCTATGGCTACAACATCGCCGACGCCGACGGCAACGCGTTGGAGCCCAGCAAGCACGCGTTCACCGAGGGCGCGGTGCACGTGCACGACCTGCAGGCGACGTTGCTGCACCTCCTGGGCGTGGATCACACCCGCCTCTCGTTCCCCTATCAAGGCCGCGACTTCCGCCTCACCGATGTCCACGGCCACGTGGTGCAGGAGCTGTTGGCGTAGTCAAGGTCTCGGCAGGAGGGCGCCCTCGGGTGCCACGAGTTCCCGGCCCTACCGTGTTTCGTGAAGAGATTCCCCTCCCCCGGAGGGGTGGCCGCCAGGCCGGGGTGGTGATCCCACCCGCAACCGAACGCCAACACGACAACGACCACAGACGCGACCGAGGGAAAAGAGTCGGAACCGAACCCGAGAATGAGCCGTACAATCGTGTTGGTCGGTGGAAGAGCGGCAAGGAATCCGCATTTGCCGCGCCCGAAAGGGAACGAGTTGCATGTCAGTCTTCCGAACTCGCTTTCGCCGACCGCCTTATGAGTCGGCTCTGGAAGTCGGTCACGACGGAGCGTGGCGCGCGTAAGAGCCACCGAACGGTTGACAACTCCGTCCCGCGGCCCCTAAACGAGTCCGGACGCATAGGGTCGGCAGGTTGACTGGAATCGACGCCCGCGGGGGGATGTGAATGTGAATCGTGAATCGTGAGCCGCCAAGGCGAAGACCACGTCTTCCGTCTTCCGTCTTCCGTCTTCCTTCTTCCGTCTTCCATCTTCCGACTTTCCAAAGTCTGGGGGAATGTGAATGTGAATCGTGAATCGTGAGCCGCCAAGGCGAAGACCACGTCTTCCGTCTTCCGTCTTCCGTCTTCCGTCTTCCATCTTCCGACTTTCCAAAGTCTGGGGGAAGTGAATGTGAATCGTGAATCGTGAGCCGCCAAGGCGAAGACCAACGTCTTCCGTCTTCCGTCTTCCGACTTCCCAAATTCTGGGGGGATGTGAATGTGAATCGTGAATGCAAAGGCAACCTGCCAACCCGCAGACAGATCACGCCTCGTCCAAACCAGAATCCGACTCGGAAGGCTGCAGGGCGCGCCACGCATCCGCGCCGATGACCACCTGCGCCTTGCCCGTCTCGATCGCCTGCAGCAGCTTGAGCTGCACCAGCGCCGGGTTGTTCTGCAGCGTGCGAGCGTTGTTCGCCATGCTCCGCAGGACCGCAGCCTCCGCGCGGGCGCGCTCAAGGTTCGCCCGAGCCGTGTGCTGGGCCACGTGAAGGTCGCCCATCGCCCGCCGAACGTCGGAACCCGGCACCAAATCGCGGAGCGCGACGCTTTCGATCTCGATCCCGGTGCCCTGAACGCCCTCGGCCACGCGGCGCGTGAGTTCCTCGGCGATGGCCAAGCGCTCGGTGAGGCAGGCTTCGAGAGTTCGGCTGCCGATGGCGTCGCGCAACGCGGCGTGCGCGGCCTCGTGCGCCAGCGAGTAGGTCGGCAGATACGACGACACATAGCACCCCGTGCGGGGCGTGTCGATCGCCGTCGCCCACGCGTCGAAGAACGCCACGGGGTCGGCGATGCGGTAACGGACCAATACCGACGCGCGCACGGTCGCGCCATCTGATGTCAGTACCTCTTGGCCGAAGATCGGCTCGCCCTGAGTGCGCCGCTCCAGGGTCAGCACAAAGTGGCCGGTGCCCGTGAGCGTATGCCGGCCGGGCTCCAACGTCCCTTGACGCCGCCCGCCGCGCCAGTGCAAAGCGAACTGGTGGTCGAACACGGTCACGCGGTGCACGAAGTGCCGGTACACGGCGTAACCCACCGTGCCGACGACGGTGGCGCCGAGCAAGACCGAGGCGATTTGTCCTGGTTCCATAAAGACCTGTGAGCGAGGGACCGACCGACGGCTCCCGGCGGGGACCCCAAAGGCCCGCAGGGCCGAGCGCCGCTTGCCTTTCGGCCGGCCGGACGACCTCGCTCTATAAAGGGTGCGATGAAGAGTCGCATGCGGGCCCTATCGCGTAGCCGTCGGGCTATCTGAATCGCCGTATGACCGCTGGGGGTGGCCGCACACCCATTATAGGCAGAAAGCCAACGAGCGGCTTGGTAGAATCGGCCCGTGGAGCCCGAATCCGAACGACCGAAGGCGCCTCACGAACACAGCTTCGAAGAGTGGCTCGCCCTGCAAGGCACCACGCGCGAGGCCTACGAACGCCACATGACCTTCGTACGGGCGCTGACGCCCGAACAGAAGCTGCAGCGAGTCGCTTCGATGGGCCGCATGGTCCGCCTGTTGCGCGAGGCGGTGCGACGCGACACGCCGCTTAGGTAGTCGAGGCGCCCGCGGTGATCCCAAGCCATCGAACCCGCGAGCGGTACCATCGCACAACCATGTCCGATCGGCGCTTCATGCTCTACGACACGATGTCCAAATCCATGCGGGAACTCGTCCCGCAGGAATCGGGACATCTGAAGTTCTATTCGTGCGGCCCGACGGTCTACAGCTACGCGCACATCGGCAACTTCCGAACGTTCCTCACAGCCGACCTCGTGGTCCGCACCGCCGAAGCCCTGGGCTGGCAGGTCTCCTACGTCAGCAACATCACCGACGTGGGCCACCTCACCGAAGACAGCCTTGCCGACGCCGAAGGCGAGGACAAGATGGCCCGCGCCCTTCAAAGCAAAGAAGGCGAGCGCTTCGCGAACGTGTGGGATCTGGCCGACCACTATGCCGACGCCTTCGTCGAAGACTGGCGGCGGCTCAACCTGCGCGACCCATCGGTCAGGCCGAAGGCCACGCAGCACATGCGCGAGCAGATCGTGGCCGTCCAGGAACTCATCGCGAAAGGCCACGCCTACGAAACGCCCACGGGCGTCTACTTCAACGTCGCCTCGTTCGGCGACTACGGCAAGCTCTCGGGCAACCGCGATCAGGACGACTTGATGCGGGCCGTACGCGACGTGGTGCAGGACGACAACAAGCGCCACCCCGCCGACTTCGCCTTGTGGAAGAAGGACGAGAAGCACCTGATGCAATGGTTCAGCCCATGGGGCTGGGGCTTCCCGGGCTGGCACATCGAGTGCTCGGTGATGGCCATGCGCTATCTGGGCGAGACGCTCGACCTGCACGCTGGCGGCGAGGACCTCCGATTCCCCCACCACGAATGCGAGATCGCCCAGTCCGAGGCCCTGACGGGCAAGCCGTTCTCGAAGCTGTGGATCCACACGAGGTTCCTGCAAGTCGAGGGCGAGAAGATGGCCAAGAGCAAAGGCAACTTCTTCACCGTCCGCGACTTGGTGGAAGGCAAGAACGCCGATCCGTTGGCGCTGCGCTACGCCTTGATCTCGGTGCCCTACGGCAAGCCGTTCAACTTCACGATGCAAACGCTGCGCGATGCGTCCACCAACGTCGAACGGTTCAGGCTCTGCGAAGAGAAGGTGGCTGCTGCCGTGAGCGCGGCGCGCCCGGGCGACGACGCCATCGGCCCCGAACTGGACGCCCTGTACGACGAGTCATTGAGCGCGATGCTCAACGACTTGAACACATCGGTGGCGTTGGCCAAGGCCCTTGAGGGCACGCGGGTCATCCTGCGCGAAGCCGAGCTCTCGGGCGCGTGCGCGGTTTCGGCCCAGCGATTCCTGGATCGGATCAACGCGTTGTTGGGAATCGTGCGACACGAAGCGGACGCGCCCGCTTCCACCTCCCCCAAGGTGGACGAGGCGCGCATCGAGGCCATGATCGCCGAGCGTGCGGCGGCCAAGGCCGGCAAGGACTTCGCGCGCGCCGACGGCATTCGCGACCAACTGGCCGCCGAAGGCATCGAACTCCGCGACTCGCCCGAAGGCACGACTTGGCGGCGGAGGGCCTCGCTGGAGGGGCACGCTCCGTCGTGACCCTGAGCCGGACCCAACCCACCGAGATTCGGACCTGACGGAGCAGGTCCCTCCAATGGGTTTAGCCAGAATTTTGTGTTGCCCGGGAATCTTTCGCCCCCTTCATGGCGTTGGCTCAATGGGCAACCGCCCACGGTGCCGCGAATCGGCGACCGACGACGGGACGGTATACTCCCGCCCTGATCACCCTGGAGGTGTTGCGACTCTTTGGCCGCAGCGATCGAAACCAAAAGCCTGACGAAGACCTACAAACTTCGCAACGGAAAAGTCAACGTCGTTGACAAGCTCGACCTGTACGTGGAGGAAGGCGAAATCTTCGGCTTCCTCGGACCGAACGGGGCCGGCAAGACAACGACCATCAAGATGTTGCTCGGCATCATCTACCCGACCTCGGGCGAGGCGAAGGTCCTCGGCAAGGAGGCGGGCGACATCAACACGCACCGGATCATCAGCTATCTGCCCGAGAAGCCCTATTACTACGAGTACATGACGGGCATGGAGATCCTGAAGTTCTACGGCTCGCTGTTCGGCATCAACGACCCCGCCAAGTTCCAGTCGCTGCTCGAGCGCGTGAACCTGGCCGGAGACGCGGGCAAGCCCATTTCGGCCTATTCGAAGGGCATGCAACAGCGCATCGGGCTGGCCCAGAGCCTTCTGAACGATCCTCGGCTGCTGTTCCTCGACGAGCCCACCGGCGGCTTGGACCCGATCGCACACATTGAAATCCGCGACCTGATCCTACAGTTCCGCGAAGAGGGCAAGACGGTCTTCATTTCCAGCCACGCCCTGAGCGACGTCGAGCGCATCTGCGACCGGGTCGCCATCATCAACAAGGGCGTCATAGCCCGGCAGGGCAAGCTCGACGAGCTGCTTCGCGGCGGCCGCATCGAGGTCATCGCGGATCAGGTTCCCGCCGACTTCCCGGCCAAGCTGAAGGACCTGAAGGTCACGTCCTCGTACAACAACGCGCGGTTGATCCTCGACATCGACGAAGAGGAAGACGTTAACGGCGTCTTGGATTCGCTTCGATCGGCCAAAGCCCACATCGTCAGCGTCATCCCGCGCCGCAAGAAGCTGGAAGACCTCTTCTTGGAGACGGTCAAGAACGTGAGCGAAAAGCGCACCACCACCATGTCCGGAGCCGCTCAGTGAAGCAAATCTGGTCCATTGCAGCCACCACCCTGGGCGAGGCGATCCGTCGCCGCGTCCTGCTCGTCATTCTCCTCGTCGGCGTCGTGTTCATCGCCATCGCGCCCGGTCTGGGCGTGCTCTCGGCACGTTCGGAGACGACGGTTCTGCGGTCCATGCTGCTCGGCATCATCCAGATGACCAGCGCAGTCATCGCCGTGGTCTTGACCGTGTACATGATCCCGAACGAGATCGAGCGACGGACGATCTACACCATCCTCTCCAAGCCGGTCCAACGTTGGCAGTTCTTGCTCGGCAAGTACTTCGGCGCCGTCCTCTCGCTGGCGGTGATGATGGCCCTGATGACGGGCGTCCTCTGCATCGCCTACTGGATTCAGCAGGGCTACAACGCGCAGGGTCTGCAAGACCTGCTCAAGGCGCCTGTGATGTTCTTCGTCCAGATGTGTCTGCTGGCCGCCATCGGGTTGTTCTTCTCGACGTTCGTCTCGCCGCTGGTGAACTTCTTCCTGTCCGGTGGCTTGTATCTGCTGGGCTCGACGTTCAGCCTGCTGTTCCAGGACATGCTGGCGAACCCGAACGCGCCGGGCGTGGCGAAGATGATCGCGACGGTCGTCAACGTCATCGTCCCGAACTTCGCCTACTACAACATCCAGAACCCCATCATCAACCCGCAGGTCGTGATTCAAGACGAGTTCCAGAACTACGTCAAGATCATGGCGTACGGCGTCGCGTACATCGGTGCGCTGCTGGTGGCGGGCATTCTGATCTTCGACCGCCGAGAGGTGTGATGCCGTGACCAGAAAGTCCAAGTTGCCCCTCATCCTGCTCGTGGTCTTCGCCTTGACACAGGCCGTGATCGGCCGCGTCGTCGTGTTCCCGGTCTGGGTGAAGGATTACAAGCCCAAAGGGAACCAAGCCAACGCGGGCGGTTTGAGCCCCGACCAATTGCTCCTGTCGCTCGCGGGCTTCCGCGAACTGATCGCGGGCATCCTGTGGGTGCGCGCCGACTCGTTCTTCGACACGGGCAACTACGACGCCGTACTGCCGCTCATCCGCTTGGTCACCATCCTTGACCCGCACCAAATCGACGTGTACGCCACGGGCATGTGGCACATCGGCTACAACTTCACGGACGAAGACCAGCGGTCCGACCGACGCTACATCCCGTCGGCGCTCGCCCTCGGCAAAGAAGGCGCGAACAACAACAAAGAAACGTACGAGATGTTCTTCGAAACGGGATGGATGTGGTACCACAAGGTGGACGACGACTACGCCCAGGCCGTCAAATGGTTCGAAGACGCCCACGAGCGGCCGGATATCATCCAGGCCCGCAAGAACCTCCTCAGCATGGCGTACTTCCGCGCCGGCGAGTTGGAGAAGGGCATCGGGCTCCTGAATAAGCTGTACGAGGAGGCTGTTGTGGCCGAGAACAAGGCCGACGCCACCTACGGCAACACGCAGGTTCGCGAGACCATCGAGAACAACCTTGACACGCACCTGGTGCGCTTCGTCCAACGCGGCGAATGGGCGCGGCTGCAAGACGCCCAAAACGGCACCAACACGTTCGAGCAGGGCGATTACGACACCTTGCCGCCTCACGACGTGGGCTTCTCGGCGCGAGTCACGGTCGAAGCGCCCCGCGCGATCCGGGTCGAAGGCACCTGGAACGTGTTGCCCATCGGTAGCCGCATCCGTATCGTGCTCCGCGACGAGGATTATCCGAACGCCGTGCCGGCTGGCATGCAATGGGACATGACGGACGAGGTCACCCTCGATCCGCCCAAGAACGTCACGTTCATGCAGGACCAATTGTTCATCCGCAACCGGCGATTCGATCGGCGCATCGACATGTCCAAGGACGTCACGATGTACCCGTTCACCAAGGACAAGTACGTCGTCGAGTTCTACTACAATCCGCGCAGCGCCCCGCCGCACCTTCAAGACAAGTTCGGCTACACGGGCATCGGCTTCACCGACTCCAACTTCCTGGACCTTCAGGCCCGGAACGGCGAACGCGTGATGTACACCAAGCTCGAATTGACCCGTGACCAATTGCTTCAACGAGGCGAGTGGGCTGACCGCAACGCCGTGGTCCAGACCAAGAACTTCGACCCGGGCAAGCGCGTCGGCTCGCAGCAGGACATCATCAACATCCCGAACCTTCGGGCGAAGAGCTAGCGCTGTCCGGTCGGGCGCGCCTTGCCGAGCCGGATGTGCGTCTGGAGGGATCCGCTCGGTCGGGTCCATGGGTCCTTGTAGCCTTCCCGCCGCGCACACCGGGCTCAGAGCCATTGGGTCACCCGCAGATAGCCCGCCGTCTCGGCGGACCCGGATCACCCTATTTGGAGGCACTGGCCTGAACGAACGCCCGTGCAGTGCCGTGGCCCAGTCCGTCACGGACCGTTTGCTCGCTCACGCAAAGAAGCGACCTCACGCTCAGCACGCTCCGCGCTTCCGCATCCGGTTCTGCCGGCGCCGCTCTTCCTTGCCGCCGGGATTGCCTCGCCGAAAGCTCTGCTCATCGAACCCTTTGGATCGGGCGACCAGTTCGTCGCCACCCGTCGTGACCGGTGAGAGGTCCGGTGGCGCAAGTTCGTTCGACAAGTACATCGCGATCTCCTGAAAGGCCTGGGCGGCCCCGAAGTGCTTCGTGAACCCAAAATCGCGGAGACAAGGGTTCGTCAAGACGTGGTAATGACCGTTGAAAAGAAAGAAGAGACTCGGAACGCCCAGTTGCTGAAAGAGGTCGTTGGACTTGGGCAGCGCCTCCGCTTCCTCGAGAAACGCCGCGAGATCGGCCCGGCACCGCTGCTCGAACCTGCGAAGGTAGTTCACTCGTTGGGGCTGCGAGAGGCCCCGAAAGTTGTAGTTGCCCTCGAACTCCCACACGACGTCTGCCTCAACCGCTTCGTCGATCGAAAGGGGCGTGACGGGTGAGTCGTGTCTGGCGAGCAGGTGGCCCTCGAGGTCTTTCGTGTGGAATCCCTTGAGAAGGACCGGGTACCAGCCACCACAAAAGCCAAGGACGCCTCGCCAGATAGCAGGATCCTCGCGGAAGAACGACCCGGTGAATGCGCGGTGTTGGACCCGCGGACCGACCCAGAATCGAGGATCGATTCGGTGGAGGGTCTGTTCCCGACGAAAGACCCTCTGATCGTCGATCATCAGGGGCACGGCCTTGTCGTAGTAGTCCTGAAAAGTCGACAGGACTTTCATGGCTCCGTTCGGCTCACATAGGTCACCTGATCGTGCCCACCGTGAGTTTGAAGCCCCGACTGCTTCACACTGGAGGTATCCACTGCTGTTCTCATGCGCCCAATGATACGGCAGCCTCGCGCGATCGCCAAGGACCAGCGGCAACGAATCGCTCCGCCGCCTTGTGCGTGTAACATGAAGGAACCATGCTCACCCTCATCGCACTCGGCCTGATCCTGCCGCAGCAGACCTACGAGATCGCGCGTCAAGTCAGCCCCGGCGCAAAACAGGCGTACACGATCAAGACCACGATCCACGCAGGACTTGCGATCGCGTACTCCGGGCGCATGCTGGAGACCATCGACGCCGTCGAACCCAACGGGACCTACACCGTGCGCGTCACGACGACGGCCGGAGAACTCAAAGTCGGCGACGACACGTTCACCAGCGAGGCCGCCGAGCCCACGTTGATCAAGCGGAGCACCTCTGGGGCCGTTTTGGAGATCGTGGGCGTGACCAGCGACCCCGATCGCTACCGATTGGCCACGCTCGACGCCTTCTACTATCCCGGCAAGGCGGTGGCCGTGGGCGACACGTGGCGGCGCGAAGGGCCGGGCAACGTCCGCCAAGCCGCCCCGCCCTATCGGGCCGACTACACCGTCGAAGCCCTCGAAACCGTCGGAGGCGTCGAGGCCCTCAAGATCAAGGCTGCGGTTCAAGAGATCCGCTCCGAGAAGGCCGCCCGCGCCGAGGGCACCTACTGGATCTCGACCAAGGACGGCTGGATCGTCAAGGCCGACCTCGACTGGATCGGCGTGCCGTTCTGGGGCTCGCCCAATCCGGTGAACGTCAAGCTCGCGATCGAGCGGATTCCCATCGCGGACGGCTCCTGAGCCCTTACGAGTCGCCCGTCCGGCCGAAGTTGCGCCGCAGGATCAGGAAGTCGTTCGTCCCGACCGAGCCGTTGCCGTCAAGGTCGGCGTTCGGGTTCCAGAACGTGCTGGAGGACGTCGAGCCGAAAGCCGCCCGCAGAGCCAGAAAGTCGGCCACGTTCACCGTGTTGTCGCCATTGACGTCGCCGTTCGTGAGTTGGATGCTCAGCAGATCCGGAGGTGCGGCGCCGTTGATCGTCGTGTTCTTCCGGAGGAATCGAGGGCTCACCGCAGACAACACGAAGTCGGCCAGCATCGGCACCGAGAAGGACCCTCGGCCAGAGCCGTCGAGTGTCAACTCGAGGTTGCCCAGAACCACGCCATCCATCCTCCTCGTTTGAACGGCAATCTTGCTCGGCAAGGAGCCCGACACCAAGTCGCTGAAGATGAATCGCACCTGAGCCACACGAGGCACGAGCAAGAACGTGTCCCCGACCTCGAGGTTGCCCACCTTGGTGGTCACCGAGACCTCCACAGACGTGGTCGGCTGGGTCGTCGCCGAGACAACGAACTCGACTTGGTTTGCACCTGCCGGAACGGTGACGCGTGCAGGAACGGATGCCATCGAAGAAGACGAACGCACCTCGAACGTAATGCCGCCCACCGGAGCCGCAGGAGCGATGGTGATGCGCGCCGTGCCCTGGCTGCCCGCCACGATCTGGTCCGGAATCACTTCGAGCGCGGCCGATTGGAGCCCGATCACGGTCAGGTTGCCGGTTCGCGTTCGGTTCCGGAGCCTGGCCTGTACCCATCCGCCAAACGACTGAAGGGTCGGCAGCGTCGGAATCTCGAACTCGTGAGCGCTTTCCCCGGCGGGAACCACCACGGTCGCCGGGGCTTGAATCACCTGGTCGCTCGACGTCAAGGCAACCTCGATGCCGCCCGCAGGAGCGGGACCGGAAAGCTCGATGCGGCCCGTCGTGGTCTGCCCGCCGGTCACCGAGGCCGGCTGCAGGAAGAAGGTTTCCAACTCCTGCGGGTGGATCCAGAACCGTTCGGATCGTTCGACGCCACGGTAAGTGGCCGTGATCCAGGCCTCGACGCCTTCTGGAACCGCAGCGGTTTGGATGGGCACCGTCGCTTGATTCGACCCTGCGGGAACCAGCACCGAATTGGGAACCGGCGCGGCCGCACTGTTCGACGCCAACGCGACCGTCGCTCCACCCGCAGGCGCAACGCCCTGCAACTGAACGGTCATCTGCGTAGTCTCGCCGCCATACACGTTCTGGGGCGCGAACGAGACGCCCTGAAGCACCGTCGGCAACGCCGTGAACACCGTGTTCACCGAAGCTCCGTACAAGATGGCTGTGATCACGACCGGAGTCTCGGCGTTCACACCGCTCACCGTCACGGGGAATGAACCGTCCAGAGCATTCGCGGCCACCACCATGTCGGCGGGAACCGAGGCGATCGCGGGGTTGCTGGAGACCAATCGAACCGTGGTCGGCGCGTTCACACGCCTTGTGAGGTACACGCGGCCCACCACGTTGGCGCCCCCGCGCGCCTCGATCGGCTGCGTCTCCATGGCATCCAACGTGGTCGGGATCACGTCCACGACCACTTGGGACAACCCGAAGTGGAG
This sequence comes from Chthonomonas sp. UBA2387, assembly GCA_002343445.1. Taxonomy (GTDB): domain Bacteria; phylum Armatimonadota; class Fimbriimonadia; order Fimbriimonadales; family Fimbriimonadaceae; genus UBA2387. Next base: position 40,646 of record DDSP01000017.1, on the reverse strand, counting down.
CGTCGCGCCAACGGTGACCGCGGTCTGTGCAAGCACGTCGCCCGCCACCACATCCACCCATGCCGATTGCTGGCCCGCAGCGAAGGCCAGGTTCGGTGGTACGGGCAGTGCAGCCGGGTGCGAACTTGACAGCGAGACAGTCTTGGCGACGGGCGTCGGACGGTCTAGATTGACGGTGATGCGCGTGGTCATTCCTGAACGAACAGGCGATCGGCTTGCGGTCACGGAAGCCACCTCGTGGGGTTCGATCCGCAGCGTCTCGTCCATGGTCACACCAATGCGGTTCGCCCGAATGACGACGTCGGTCGGAGCAGCGACAGGGGACGCAACGACCTCGAACTCGACGTCCTGCTGTCCGCTGGGAACGAACACGAATCCGGGCAACGTGACATTGGCCGCCGGGTCGGCCTGCAACACGACCAGCGAGTTCACCGTAGCTGGCGAGGTCAAACGAACCCGTCCCATCGCCGTCTGGCCTCCGACCACGGTCGCCGGGTCGAGCGTCAGACTCTCCAGAGCAGGCGTTCCCAGGGCGATCTGCCAGACCCCTCGGCCCAACGTGAAGGCCGTGAGTCGGGGAGCGGGCTGTGTCGAGATGCTCAGCGCCATCACGTGGACATTGGGCAGTCCTAGCGGCGCCGTGGCGTTGTACCAACGTCCGCCACCGTCGGGCGTCATCATCACGCCCACGTCGGTCGCGATGTACCAGACATTGGGCTCGCCGGGGTCGCGTTTGAGGTCGCTGACGGGGATGTCGGGAATCGAAAAGGCCCCAGCGCCATCCAAGAGAACCCACTGTTGTCCACCGCCGGCAACTGGTCGGAGCTCGAACACGTGTCCGGGTTGGCCAGCACCCGCGAAGCCGCCGACGGTGACGAGCACGCGGCCTGCATTGACGGGGTCGGGGCTGATCGAATTGATCGAGCGGCCCGGAAGCGGAGTGGGGCCCACGTTGTCGATCCGGTTGGCCGTTGCAGGTGCAGCCAGGTTGTATCGCCAAAGGTCGCCATTGGTGCAACCCACGTAGACCAGATTCGGGTTGAGTGGATCGTAGGCGATCGAACGGACCGGGGCCGCCAACGCTTGACCGGCGACCTGCCCCGTCCAACCAACCCCGTTCTGCCACAGGTCGATGCGGTTGGTGCCGCCAAACAGGGCGACGCCTTGAAGCGTCGGGTGGAACGCGATGGGAACGACGAAGGGATAGGGCGCGGGCCCCCCACCACCCGGAAGCTGCCATTGGCCGATGTTGGTTTGCGTCTGCCAACCGTCCGTGGTGAACACGAAGCTCGGCGTGCCGCCCTGCTGGGTCGTCATCTGCATGTTCGAGTTCGCGGGGTGGATGGCCACGAATCCACCGTCGGCAGTCGTGATCATGCTCCAGTCGTTCATCGCCGCACCCGGCTGGAACGAACCCGGCGAACCGTTGTCCTGCGTGCCACCCAACAGGCGAGCCGAGTTGTTGGCGTCTGCGGCGCCGTGATAGAACATCGTCGTCCCGAGGTTGCTGTTCAGGTTGGCGACGTTGGTGATGGCCGGGGCGTAAGCGATCCGATAGACCCCGCCATCGTTCCCGATCATGGCGCTGGTGGGGTTGTTGGGGTCGCGTTGGAACGCGTGCTGATCCACGTGGATGCGACGCGTCACGTTGTCGATCGAGTTGACAAGCAGCGGACGAAACGTGTTGCCGTTTCCAGCAACCGGCCCCGCGCATTCGTAGAGTCCGACGTTCCCGATGTAGATAACGTCTTGCGGGTTCGCGCCACCCGTCGAGAGGCACCCGATGTGGACGTTGTAGTTCGACTGGATGATCTTGGTCGCGAGCGCCACATTGGCGTTCTGCCCTTGATCCCAGATCGTGCCGCCAAACGCCTGCCACGCCCCGTTGCCGTTCCGGAAGAAGAACTGGGCGTTCCCGTTCCCGTTGCTGTAATAGAGGTAGATGCGACCGGGCACGGTCGCCGAGGTGGCGATCCAGGGCACCGGGGTGCCTGCGGCCGCCGGAGGTGTGGCGATCTGCGTCCACGTCGCTCCCAGGTCGGTGGACTGCCAAAGGTCGGGGTTCGCCCCGTTCGTCGCCACGGCATAGAACACCTCGATGCCGCCCGCGTTTGTCCCGACCTGGATGGTCTGCCAGTTGCGGTTGGGCACGGGAGTCCCATTGGGCTGAACGCAGGCCACGAAGCTCGACGCGCCACCCACCAGCGCGCCGCTGGCCGTGGAGCGCAGCAAAGGCCCGGCGCCCACGCTGCTGCCCTGTGCGGCGATCACGATGTTGGGATTGGTGGTGGAGTAGACGATCGCCGAAATCGGCATACCGGCCAGTTGCGGGGCCACGTTGGTCCAGCTGTTGCCGCCGTTGGTGGACCGCATGATGCCGATCCCAAACTGCGTGGCGTTCCCACTGGCCTGCCACACGAACGGCATGCGCATGTCGCCCGTGCCCGCCAGCACGGTCTGCGAGTCGTTCGGGCGCACGGCCACCGAACTCGCGTGCAGGAACTGCCAGTTGTCTGAAAGAGGCGTCCAGGATGCGCCCCGGTCGTTCGTGCGCCATACGCCTCCAAAGGCGGTCGCGACGTAGTGGACGTTGGCATTGCTCGGCGCGTGGGCGACCCCGTTCACGCGCCCCGAATAGGGGAAGAGCTGCGGGTCGGTTTGGGCAACGCTCGGGTCGTCCAACTGGCGCGGACCCACGTAGCTCCAAAGCCCGCCCATCGCGAATCTGGGATCCGTGCGAAAGAACGGTTCGGCGCCGGCCATCGCGTCCCGATGCAAGGCCGCGGCCTCGTACGCTCCTTCGGGCAGATAACCGTCTTCGGTGACGCGTTCGCGAGCGAAGAACTCGGCGAACACGCTCGGCGAGGCCTTGGCGATGGGCTCTTCGGGGGTTGCCGGTCGGCGCGAACAACCGGTGGTTCCGGCAAGGACGGCTAGAAGGCACAGCCCAGCCAACGTGACGCTAGGTCGAGTGAACATCGTTGTTGCTCGTCCCGCCACCCGGGACTTTGGAGTCTGACTGCCTCGTTGCGGGCGCGGTTCCCCGTCTACTCGCGACGCCGCGACGCAAGCGCCAGTGCAGCCACGATGAACGCGTCCTCCACGCACTGCTCGGCGAGGAAGCGCAGCGCCGGGATCTTGCCCGATTGCGCCAAGACGCCCACCGCACCACACTCGTCTCCGCCCGAGTACGCCGCGAGCGCCTCGTTGAGTTCGGGATGGGTTCGGAGCGCAGGCTTCAGCGCCTCCATCAGGGCTTGGTCGCGTTCAAAGCCTTCGGCCAGAAACATGCGATACACCTCGCTCTCGCACACGAACATCCGCGCGACGCCCAGCAGACAGCGCCGCCGCGTGATCATCGAAACGCTCTGCTGCGCTTCGGTGAGGATGATCGGCAGGTCGGTGGGATCGCCGAGACACCCGAGCGCGTAGGCGACCTCGCTGGCCGCCTCGTCGTTGTATCGCTCCAGCGACTGGCGCAAAAACGGCCCAGCGGCGAACAACTCGAGTTCCGAGACCGCCTCGGCGGCCGCGATGCGTACACTGGGGTGTTGGTCGAGCAGCGCATCGCAGATGGCGTCGGTGGCCGAGGTTGCCCCGAGAATGCGCAAGGCTTGCAGCGAAGCGCGGCGGAGGTCGGGATCGCCCCGCTCGCCCGCTGCTTTGGTGAGCACCTCGATCGCGCGCGGGTCGCCGATGCGGCCCAGGGCTTTGGCCGAAGCGCGCCTCAGCAGCGAACGCGGACTCTCCAAGAACTTCATCAGGACCTCGACGGCCTGCGGCCCGCCGAGTTCGCCCAACGCCTCGATGGTCTCCTCCTCGACCAAGTCGGGGTGGTTCTCCAGCATGTGGATGAGTTCTTGGATGCTGCGCGGATCGCCCAACTTGCCCAACGCCACGGCAGCCTGCCGCCGCACGCGGGGCGAAGGGTCGTGCAGTGCTTTGACCACTTCGCTTCCGGCAAGGGCGTAGTTCTCCTTGGCCACTTCGCGGATGGCGGTCTCGCGGGCGCGTTCGTCGCCACTCTGCGAATAGCGCTTGAACGCTTGCGCGCCCTTGGGCGAGACCCGCGAAAGGTGGCTCAACGTCTCGCGGAACGAACGCGAGCCCGACTCTTGGACGCCCGCCAAAGCGAACAGGCTCACGAAGCGCAAACCCATCGCCGTACCGAAGACGATCTTGTAAGCCACCTCGGCCTCGACATTCGTGCGGAGCCCGGCCATCAGCGCCGCGCCCAGCAGAGGTGCCACGCCGCCGACCAGCGCCTGCGTGGCCATCCCTGCACCGAGGTAGTTGGCCCGGTCTTCGGGCTTCGCCGTCGCCAGCAACAGGTTGAACTGTGTGGTGGCGATACCGCCCCAGATGAACCCGGTGAACAGGTGGCCCGCCATCAGGATGATCGTGTTGGCTTGGTCCTTGCCCGGGTGGCAGAACAGCCACATCACGGGCGTCAGCACAAGGCCGCTTCCCAAGATGCCGAGCAGGGGCCGGTTGCCGTACTTGTCGGCCAGAAAGCCCCAGATGCCCACGGTGAGCGTCATCGCGAGGGCATGGGCCACGCCGAGCAACTGGATCGTCGCGAACGGCAGCTTGAGCGTTTCAAGTGCAAACGCGCTGAACAGGTTGCCCGCGAACGCTTGGCCCGCGATAAACAGCACCAGGAACACCAACACCCGACGGAACGGCGCATCGCTGAACGGCGAACGGATGGCGCGCACCCCGTCCCACAGGTTCTGCTTGACGGGGTTTTCCCTGGGCAGGTCCTTCATCTTCAGGAAGAAGAAGAAGCTGATCGCAGCACACAGCGAGCCGAACCCGAAGATGAGGGCGAACCCGAGAGGCTCTTCGTCCAGCCGCCGGAAGTAGTCGAGGGCCAGACCACCCAGCATGCCCGCTGCCGCGCCGACGGACGTCGCGATGGCCGTTCTTCTGCTGAAGAACCACCCGCGAGAACTGGCCGGGACCATCTCGGCCAACCAATCGTTGTACACGGGGTTGACCAGCAGCACGGCCAAGCTGGCCACGCCGACGCAGACCACCATGAGCGCCAGCTTCAGGTCCGCCGGGCCCATCATCACGGGCAGGAAAGCCAGCGGGATGTAGAACACGCGCCACAGCAACCCGCCGGGCAGCACCCAACCTTTGTAGTTGGGCCAACTGCGGCCGAGAATGCCGCCGGGAATCTGAAAGATGCCGAGCAGGCTTGGGACGGCCGTCACCAGGCCGATCCACAGATCGCTCCCCCCGAGCATCTTGATGAAGCCGACGATGAACGAACCGCCCACCACGGTCGCGAACGCCGTCGCAAACGCGCCGTCGAGATTCGCGTAGCGCAACGTCCGGAGGTTGTCCATCCGGGTCGGGCGGGGGGCCGTGGCCACGATGATGATTGTGAACCATGAGACCGCGGCGGTCCCAAAGAAAAAAATGCGGTCGGCTTTCCTAGGGCCGACCGCGAGGAGGTGACTTTGCAGTCCTTGTCGTTATCTGCTCGAGATTACGGGCCGAATGTTAACAAGCGCATGAAGATGGGTCCTTGGACGGACGACTTCAGCTACCTTTCATGCGTCTTCTTGGCAGAGACGCCTCCTCGCTTCCTGAACGCGCGCCGACGCAGGATCGGCACGATGAACATGTACGTGCCGCTGACGCTGAGCGCCAGCAGAACCAAGGCGACCAACGAGAGCAGCCACTCGTGGAAAAAGTCGCCGAAGAAACTCAGGTCGTGGATGTCCTCGGTCAGCTGGTCGGCCCGGAACGACGAAGTCAGCACCTCGCCCGACTTGCCGTCCACCTGCACCTCCCGGTATCCATCCTTGCTGATCACCTTGAAGATGTTGCTCTTGGGACGGTAGTCGATCCGGTCGATGTCCTTGTGGCTCTGCAGTTCGGGATGCCCTAGCGAGAACGCCGCTTGAGCGGCCTGATCCAAAGTGACCACCTCGGCGAGCATCTCGAACTTGCCACCCTCGGCTTCGGGTGGCCGCATCCAGGACAGACGGCCCTTGTTGGCCAGCAGGAAGCCGGTGACGGCGATCGAGGCGAGAAAGAGGGCGGCTCCGGCACCCATCCAGCGGTGCCAAACGCGTGATCCGTGATACATGGCTCAGTCCGTTGAGTCCTGCTGTTCGGGCGCGGTGGGGCGATTGGGATCGCGGAACGCCACGATGCCGCCGATCAAGCAGATGAGTCCCAAAACGCTCCAAAACACGGCAGGGTTCAGTTCGTGGACGTGCTGGCCCAAAATGAGTTGCTTGGTCGCCCCGGTGTAGTTGTGGGCGGCCATGAACGCGAGTTTGACGCCAACCCATCCAACGATGATGTAGGCCAGGTGGTCGAGCTTCGGGTAGCGCTCCAACATCCCGACGAAGATCCCCGCCGCGAACCGCAGAAGGATCACGCCGATGATCGCCCCGAAGTAGATCACCCACAGCTTGTCGGGCTGCTTGACCAAGCCCACGGCCACCAGCACGCTGTCCACCGCGAACGCGATGTCGGCGATCTCGACGGCAGCGACGGTCTGCCAAAAGCCGCCGCCTTTCCTCTTCCCCTCCAGGTGTTTGCTGCTGTGGACGACGAAATGCTTGAGGGGCAGATAGATCAGGTACGCCGCGCCAATGGCCTGCGCCCACCAGAGTTGGATGATCCACTGCGCCAACAGAATGGCGATCAGCCGGAAGACGAACGCGCCGCCCAAACCATACAGCAGCGCCTTCTTTTGGAGAGGGCGCGGCAGGTGCCGGACCATGATGGCCAGCACCAAGGCATTGTCGGCGGACAGGAGCCCCTCGAGCAACACCAAGAACAAGACGATGCCAATATCGCCTGTGCTGAAGGTCTGCTCGATCATGAGGGGATGGTGGCGCGGTCTTGACCGCTCGCCGTCCTATTCTGTCACAATTCGAGCCTGACTCCCCCCGGGAGGTTCTACCGATGCCAACCTACGTCTACGAATGCAAAGCGTGCGAAAAAGTGTTCGAGGTGGAACAGCGCATCACCGCCGACCCCCTCAAGGATTGCGACTGCGGCGCCGAAGGCCAATTGCGACGGCTGATTCAGCCCGTCGGCATCCAGTTCGTCGGCTCCGGCTTCCACATCAACGACTACAAGGGCTCGAGCGGCTCAGCCCCTACAGCCCCGAAAGCCGAAGCCGGGGCGTGCGGAACGGACAGTTGCGCGTGCAAGACGGCCGACGCCGTTTGACTTCGCGCCACCGACTCGGGGACAATCCTAGGCGATGAAGCCTTCGGATTGGAGCGGCGTGCTCCCCGCGATCACCACACCCTTCCAAGCCGATGGCTCGGTGGATCTCGCGTTCCTCGCCAAACATGCCAACTGGATGATGGATGCGGGCTGCCGAGGCATCGTCGCCCTCGGCTCGCTCGGCGAAGGCGCGACGCTGACGTTCGAAGAGAAGGGGGCCATCCTGAGCGCTCTCGTGGACGCCATCGGCGACCGGGGTCCCGTGATCGCGGGCGTCTCGGCGCTCTCGACGGCCGATGCGGTCCGCCTAGCCCAAGAGGCCGAACGCCGGGGCTGCAAGGGCCTGATGGTCCTGCCGCCTTACGTCTACAACAGCGGCGACTGGCGCGAGGCGCGGGCCCATGTGGAGACGGTGTTCGAGTCCACGGGGTTGTCGTGCATGCTTTACAACAACCCGATCGCCTACGGCTTGGACTTCAAGCCCGATCAGGTCGCCCAACTCTGCATCCACCAAAACCTGCACGCGGTCAAGGAGTCGAGTGCCGACATCCGGCGCATCGCCGCCATCCGCGCCCTGGTGGGGGATCGGCTGGCGATTCTGGTCGGTGTGGACGACGTCCTGGTCGAAGGCGTCGCCGCCGGTGCCGTGGGTTGGATCGCGGGCCTGGTCAACGCGTTCCCCAAGGAGAGCGTGGACTTGTTCGACCTCGCGGCGGCGGGCCGCTGGCACGAAGCCGAGCGCCTCTATCACTGGTTCCTGCCCCTCCTGCGGTTGGACACCGTGCCCAAGTTCGTCCAGTACATCAAGCTGACGCAACAAGTGGTCGGCATGGGCGACGAACGCGTGCGTGCTCCGCGGCTGCAGGTGGTCGGCAACGAACGGGACGAAGTGTTGGGCATCATTCAAGAGGCCCTGCGGAACGCCCCCGAACCCACGCACTGACGGATGTGCCCAGAGTCGTCCCATTCGATAAGGCACAATAGCGAACCGGCACACCCAACCGCCACCGAGCGCCCGTGATCGACTTCTTTCTCCATCTCGACAAGCACATCGGCGAGTTGATTCGCGACTACGGACAGTGGACGTACCTCATCCTTTCCGTGGTGGTGTTTTGCGAGACGGGCTTGGTGATCATGCCCTTCCTTCCGGGCGATTCGCTGCTCTTCGCCGCTGGGATGTTCTGCAACGCCTCGAAAGACGTCCCGCTGCCGCTCAACTTCTGGATTCTCTCGGGGTCGCTCCTGCTCGCGACGTTCCTTGGCGACAACGTCAACTACCACATCGGCAAGGCGATCGGCCCCCGCGTGTTCAACAAGGCCAACTCCAAGGTGTTCAAGCGCGAGTACCTCGAGTTCACGCAGGACTTCTTCGAGAAGCATGGTCCGGCGGCCGTCATCATCGCCCGGTTCGTGCCCATCGCGCGCACGTTCGCGCCGTTCGTGGCCGGCATGGGAGCGATGAAGTACCCGCGCTTCCTCATGTACAGCGTTTTGGGCGCCTTGCTATGGGTGGGCGTCTGCGCGGGGGGCGGCTATCTGTTCGGCAACATCCCGATCGTGCGGGACAACTTCTCGGTCGCCATCATCGTCATCGTCGTGCTCTCGGTGCTGGCGGGCGGCCTCAAGTTCTGGAAGCACCAACGCGACAGCAAGAAGGCGGCCTGACCCCCTAGCGTTGGCTGAGCACGTCGCGTTCGTAGCGGCGGACGTCGTCCAACCACTCCGGGCCCGGCGCAACGCCTGACCGTGAGCAAAACTCCTCCCAGACCGCCCCGAACGGCAGGTTCTTGGCTTCCTCCATGAGGGCCAAGCGGGCCGTAAAGTCGCCCGAAGCCTCGGCTTCTCGCAGTCTGGCCGTAGGCTCGAGCAGAGCGTTCAGCAGGCACTTCTTCGCCGCTCGCGTGCCGACGATCCACGCCGCCACCCTGTTGATGCTGGCGTCGAAGTAGTCGAGGCCGATCGCGACTCGTGGCAGGTATCCCCCCCGCACCACCTCCTCGAAGATCGCCCGCGTCGGATCGTCGGCGATCACCACGTGGTCCGAATCCCACCGAACGCCTCGGCTGACGTGAAGCAGAATGCCTGGGACGAACGCCATCACGGCCGAAATCTTGTCGGCGACCGACTCCGTCGGGTGGAAGTGGCCGGCATCCAGGCACAGCATCGTCTTCCGCGTGGCCGCATAGCCCAGGTAGAACTCGTGCGACCCGACGGTGTACGACTCCGCCCCGATGCCGAAGAGTTTGCTCTCGACGGCGTCCACCGTATGCGCCACGGGCTCGGCGAATACCTCGTCCAGGGCGGCCAGCAAACGCTCGCGGGGACCTCTGCGATCCACGGGCGTGTCCTTGCTGGCATCGGGAATCCAGACATTGACCACCGAGGGCGACTCCAATCGTCTGCCCGCCTCGCCGCCGATGCGGCGGCACGCTTGGCAGTGGCGGACCCAGAACGCACGCACCACGGGGTCGGGGTGGCTGAGCGTCAGGCCATCCTCGGCGAGCGGGTGCGAGAAGCACGTGGGGTTGAAATCGAACCCAAGGCCCTGGTCGGCGCACCAATCCACCCACCCGGCGAATTGCTCGAAGGCCAACTCGTCGCGCGGCACGGGCCGCGACGTCTCGGCGTAGATCGCGTGCAGGTTGAGACGGCACGCGCCGGGGATCGCTCGAATGGCCTGCTCCAGATCGGAGCGCAGTTCGTCGGGTGTTCGCGCTTTGCCGGGGTAGTTGCCCGTGGCCTGAAGTCCGCCGCCCAGCGTGCCGCTCGGGTTCTCGAATCCGCCCACGTCGTCGCCTTGCCAGCAGTGCAGAGAGACGGGCGTGCGTTGGGCGGCGGCCAGGGCCTGATCCACGTCCACGCCCCAATCGGCGAATCGTTGTTTCGCCAGAGTGAACGCGTCCACGGGGTGCCTACCGGATGGCCTGCTCGGTCTCGCTGTCGAACACGTGGAGGTTGTCCAAGTTCACGCAGAACTTGGCCGGCATGTTCTCCTTGATCTTGGTGCCCGTGTCGATGGAGGCCAGCAGGTTGTGCTCGCCCGCGCCAAGATAGATGACGTATTGGTGGCCGAGCGGCTCGATGACGTCCACCTTGGCTTCGAAGACGTTCTGGTCGGTGGTCGCGATGGGGTTGTTCATCGCAGCGTCGTAGATGTCCTCGGGGCGCAGACCCAGCATGACGGACTTGCCGTTCATCCCCGCGGCGGGGTGGCCCTCAGCGAGCGGGAACTTCATCGCGCCGGCATCCACGAAGGCCTTGCCACCCTCGACCGAAATCTTGGCTGGGACGAGGTTCATCGGCGGCGAGCCAATGAACCCGGCGACGAACAGGTTGGCCGGATAGCGGTACACCACGTCGGGCGTATCGCACTGCTGCAGCAAGCCGTCCTTCATGATCGCGATCCGCTGGCCCATGGTCATCGCTTCGACCTGGTCGTGCGTGACATAGATCGTCGTGATGCCCAGCGAGCGGTGAAGACGGATGAGTTCGGCCCGCGTCTGGATGCGCAGCTTGGCGTCCAGGTTCGACAGCGGCTCGTCCATCAAGAAGACCTTGGGCTTGCGGACGATGGCGCGTCCGAGGGCGACGCGTTGCCGTTGGCCGCCCGATAGCTCCTTTGGCCGCCGGTGGAGCAGATGCTCGATGCCGAGCATCTTGGCCGCCTCGCGAACGCGCCGGTCGATGTCCGACTTGATGTTCTTGGCTTCGCCCATATGGGTGAGCTGCCACAGAAAGCCCTTCAACTCGCGCAACCGCAGGCCGAACGCGATGTTGTCGTACACGTTCATGTGCGGATAGAGGGCGTAGTTCTGGAACACCATGGCGATGTCCCGGTCCTTGGGCGGCACGTCGTTGACCCGGACGGTGTCGATGACGATGTCCCCATCGGTGGCCTCTTCGAGACCCGCGATCATGCGCAACGCCGTCGTTTTTCCACAGCCCGACGGCCCGACAAGGACCATGAATTCCTTGTCTTGGATGACGAGGTTGAGGTTGTTGACGGCCTTGACATCCTTGCCAAAGACCTTGGTGACGTTTTTGAACTCAACGGCTGCCACGACTCGCACCAGTATAACCCGTCCGCGCCAAGTCAACGAACGTTTCTCGCATGGGAATTTGACTCGCACGGCACGGGCCCGCGCCAGGACTCGGCTTGGACCGTGCGTGGAGCGGCGACCCTTCCCTCGTCGCAACCTAAAGAACCGCCTCCAAACAACCGTCAAACAAAGGGAAGAGGCCTGATGCGCCGGAGGTCCGCCATGCGGTCCCGTGCCCCTCGGTGCCTTTTCTTTTGCAGATCGCCCGAACCTGTGTTACACTGAACGTGGTTCTCCGATGACGTCGAACCGAGGGATCGCACGAAGTTTTTTGACGAAAGTGCGAACAATCTGAACGTCGGCGTGGTCAGAACCAATGACAGACCCCATTGCCCCGACGGGTGGACCAGAAGACGGCACGCTTGGGTGATCTGAGGAGATGAAATCTAGATGGTTATGTCCAGAGCGAAGCGAGCTTTCACGCTGATCGAACTCTTGGTGGTCATTGCGATCATCGCGATTTTGGCGGCAATGCTCTTCCCGGTGTACGCGCAGGCCAAGCTTTCCGCCATGAAGGCGACGAGCATCTCGAACGCCAAGCAACTGATGTTGGGCGTCATCATGTATGCCGCCGACTACGACGACACGAGCCCCCGCGCCCTCTATCTGCCGCCCAACTACACGTGGCCGCAGCCGATCGGATGGCGCGACGTGGACAACATGGCCTTGGTCTTGGACCCCTACACCAAAGCCGGTCGCGGTTGCGGTCCGATGGGCGAGTCCAACGGTGGAAGCCTGTGGTGGGATGCCGCCGATCCGCAGAAGGGCCAACAGTATATGTGGGGCTCTTACATCACGAACGGCGTGATGACCGGCTTCGGCCGAAGCCTCACCTCCATCGAGAATCCCTCGGCGACCATTTTCTCCGGCCTCCGCGCCAAGAACTGGTCTCAAGTCGTTGATGTGATTCCGCCCTCGAACCCCACGCCGAACGACAAGTTCTGGCGCAGCGAGTTCTACAACATGGCGACCATGCCGTGGTTCGACGCCTCGGGCGGCGAAGAAGCAGTCACCTCGCCCTACACCTACATGAACGGTCGGGCCGCGCCCACGTGCGCCATCGCTCCCAACGACCCGTACTGTGTGAACTGGGACGTGCGACTCGACACGGCCCGCTACAGCAACCAGGCGGTCTATTCCTTCGTCGATGGCCACGCGGCCACCAAGAACTTCGCCTCCACCTTCCGGGATGGCGGCAACGACAACCTCTGGGACGCGTTCTAACGACGCGACTCGACGGAAACCAAGAGCGGGGCGGCCATCGGCCGCCCCGCTCCCTTTTTTGCATCAAGCAAAAACCAAGGTCATCCGGATTCAAGCATGGGTCATCTCCGTTCATGACTCCGGGTTCCGCCAAGCAGTACCTTTTCTGCTCATGCCAAACCTCTCATGCTCCGCTCGACTCGGCGTCGCCGCAGTTCTTGGGCTGATCGTATCCGGCGCACAGGCGCAAGAATACGCGGTCAGCAGTTTCGGCTCCAGCCAGATCAGTCGCCACGGATTGGACGGCGCCCATCTGGGCAACTGGACCGGCTCGACGCTCAGCGGACCCCAAGCCATTCGCCCCGGTCCCGACGGCTTCTGGTACGTCGCCGATGAAGGGAACCACGCCATCAAACGATACACGTCCACGTTCGCCTACCACGACACCTTCGTGACCACGGGCTCGGGAGGGCTGAACGGGCCGACGGCCATGACCTGGACGCCCGACGGCCACCTGCTGGTGGCGTCGTTCAACGGCGATTCCGTGCTGCGCTACAACGGCGCGACGGGGGCGTTCATGGGCACGTTCGTCACCGGAGGCAGCGGCGCGCTCAACGGTCCCGATGTGGGCTTGACCTACGGCTCGGACGGCCACTTGTACGTGCCGAGTTTCTGGAACAACCGCGTCCTCCGCTACGATGGCGCAACCGGGGCCTTCCTGGACACGTTCATCGCGAGCGGATCGGGCGGGCTGAGCACGCCGCGAACACTGCTTTGGAAGGACTCGCTGATCTATGTGTCGAGTGACTTCGGAAACCGGGTGCTCCGCTACAACGCAACAACGGGAGCCTTCGTGGACACGTTCGTGGCGTCGGGCTCGGGCGGGCTCAACGGGGCCTCGGGCATGATCTTCGCGCCGAACGGAGAACTACTGGTCACCTCGATCGGGACGGACAGCGTCAAGCGATACAACGGTTCAACCGGGGCCTACTTGGGCGATCTCCTCACGGCTGGGATGGCCGGTGTGGACGGCCCGACGTTCATCGCCGCAGTCCCGGAGCCTGGAACCCTGTTCGCCCTCGCCGCAGGTTTGGGCGTGCTGGCGACTAGGCGTCGCCGGCGTTCTGTGTCATAACCTCGCCTATGTTCCTTGCTGGCGTGGGTTCGTTCCACGGTCGTGTCGAGCGGCGCTGCGATTTGGGCGCGGCGTCGCTCGCTCGCTGCATCCGGCCCAAGGGCTCGTCGGTGCCCGTCCATCGCCATGAGGGAGCGACGTTTGTTTGCTTGACCCAAGGCGATCACTGGTTCGAGTCGAGCCGTGGGCGGTGGACGCAGTCCGTTCGGTGGGCGTGGTACTACCGCCCGAAAGGGTCCGCCCACGTGCATTTGGAGTGTCCCACGGACATCGCGAGCCTCGGCTGGGATGTGGACACGTCCGCCTTCGCGCTCGGCGACGAGATCGGCGGGATCGAACGAGGCGCCCGACTCGACCCGGACCGAGGCGCGCCCATTGCGCGCAGGCTGATCGCCGAACTTGATCGGACGGATCAGTCGTCGCGGATTGTGGCCGAGGGTCTACTGCTCGAACTGGTCGGCCTGACGCTACGCGGTCCCGAGGACGCCAACCGAGTACCTCGCTGGATGGCCCGGGTTCGCGAAGCCCTCGTCGAGCGGTTCAGCGAACCCCTCACCGTGGCCGAGTTGGCGCGCGACGCGGGGGTGCATCCGAGCTATCTCTCGCGGGCGTTCCGAAGGCATTTCGGTGTGACCATCGGCGAGTTCGTACGCGACCGTCGTTTTGAGTGGGCGATGGCAGAGGTTCGCAAGGGCGAAAAGACGCTGTCCGAGATCGCCGTGGATGCCGGGTTCGCCGACGGCCCGCACTTCAGCCGCGCCTTTCGCGCCCGCTACGGCGCTTCGCCCAGCGAAATGCGCCGCTGAGGGTCCATCGTCCCACCGAGAAGGAACCCACGTCCGGTTCGTAGAATCGTGTAACTCGGCCGACCCGCCCAAGGGTCGGCTCATGGAGTCTCACTCGTGAAGTCCTATCGCACCGACCAGATTCGCAATGTCGCCATCGTGGGCCACGGTGGCGCCGGCAAGACCATGCTCGTCGAGCATATGATCTACACAGCCGGCGCGACCGAAAGGCTGGGTTCTGTGGACGGAGGCAACAGCCAAAGCGACTTCGACCCCCTGGAGATTCGGCGCAAGATCAGCCTGAGCGCCACGGTTCTCCCCATCGAATGGCACGACCACAAGATCAACTTGATCGACGTGCCCGGATTTCCCGACTTTATCGGCGAACTCCACGCTGCAGCGAGCGTCGCCGAGGCCATGATCATCGTCTGCGAAGCCAAGCGCGACCTCGACGTCGGCTTCGAACTTGCGTGGGAAGTCGCCGAGAAGTACGGCCTCGCACGCTGCATCTTCGTCAACAAACTCGAAAAGGACAACGCCGACTACGAGGGCTTGATGGAGACCCTGCGCGAGCGCTACGGCCGCAAGGTCGTCAACGTCCAGATTCCCATCGGCCATCAGGCCGCGTTCTCAGGCGTGCTCGACCTGCTCAACATGAAGGTGTACAAGGGCAAGGACCGAGGCGTCGAGATCGAAGACGTGCCCAAGGGCTACCAAGAGGCCGCAGAAGCCCTGCGCGAGCAAATGATGGACTCGGCCGCCGAAGGCGACGACGAACTCGCCATGAAGTACCTCGAAGGCGAGGCGCTTACCGAAGAAGAGATCGAACACGGGCTGCTCGTCGGCGTCGAAACGGGCCGCGTGGTGCCCGTGCTCATGGGCTCCGCCCTTAGCGGCATCGGCGTGGCGACCCTGCTCGACCGCGTCATCCACGAACTTCCCGGCCCGCACGAAATGCCGCGCAAGTGGGAGGATCTCGAACTCGCGTGCGACGCCGAAGGCCCCTTGGCCGCCTACGTGTGGAAGACCTCGGCCGACCCCTACGTGGGCCGCATCAACTACCTGCGGATGTTCTCGGGCTCGATCACCGTGGACCAGCACGTGCTCAACACCCACAGCGAGAAGGACGAGCGGCTGCACAACCTCTTCTATCCGCACGGCAAGGGCCAGGAACCGGCGACCAAGGTCGTCGCGGGCGACCTGTGCGCCGTGGCCAAGTTGCAGCACACCCACACGGGAGACACGCTCTCGACCGCTAAAGACCGCATCAAGATTCCGCCCGTGGAATTCCCCGAACCGATCTACCGAGTGGCCATCCACCCGAACACCAAAGCCGACGAAGACAAACTCGGCGAAGCCGTCACGCGCATCCAAGAAGAAGACCCCACGTTCAGGTACCGCCGCGATGCGGTCGTGAAGCAGGAAATCATCGAGGGAATGGGCGACATTCACTTGGAGACCGCCATCGAGAAGATGAGGGCCAAGTTCGGCGTGAACGTCACCATCGAAGACGCCAAGGTGCCCTACGTCGAAACGGTCAACGGCAAGGCCAAGGCCCAAGGCCGCCACAAGCGGCAGACCGGCGGCAAGGGCCAATTCGGCGACTGCCACATCGAACTCGAGCCGCTCGCCCGAGGCGAAGGGCTGCTGTTCGAGAACAAGGTCGTGGGCGGCGCGATCCCCAAGAACTTCATCCCGGCCATCGAGAAGGGCATCCGCGAGGAGATGGAACGCGGCTATCAGGCGGGCTACCCCATTGTGGACATCAAGGTGACCGTCTACGACGGCAGCTACCACGACGTGGACTCCAGCGAACAGGCGTTCAAAATCGCGGGCGCGATCGCGCTTCGAGCCGCGATGGAGAAGGCCAACCCGACGATCCTCGAACCCGTACTCGACCTCGAAGTCGAAGTGCCGGACGACAATGTGGGAGACGTGGTGGGCGACCTATCGGGTCGGCGCGGCCGACCGCTGGGCGTCGAGTCGCTGGGTGCGGGCAAGTCGCTCGTTCGGGCGCAGGTGCCGATGGCCACGATGATGCGCTACGCGCTCGACCTGCGGTCCATCACCAAAGGGCGGGGCCGATTCCGCGCCAAGTTCTCCACCTACGAGGACCTGCCGTTCAACGAACAGGCCCATCTCATCGAGGACTACAAGAAGCGGCGCGCCGAAAACGAAGGCTGACGCACCTCGGGCGGCAGGGTTCTTTCGGGAATCGTGCCGCCCCTGCGGCTCACCATTCGACGGTCTGGCCGAGTCCCAGTTCGACAGCGCGGTCGTACACCAGTCCGCCAACCACGGCGTCTTGAATCGCCAAGCCCACCGACTTGAACACGGTGACTTCCTTTTCGCTCATGCGGCCGGCGTTGCGGCCCATGACCAAGTCGCCCAACTCGCCCGAAAGCAGGCTCCAATCGAACTCTCCGTTGAGCACAGGGGTCATCAGGTCGCCCGCCCCCCGCATGGCCGACTCCTTGTGGTCCACGAACACGCGGCTGGCGCAAATGGTCAGGGAGTCCAGTTCGCGCATCTCTTGCCGGAACGAACCGATCGCGTTGATGTGGGTACCAGGCTTGATGCTCGAGCCATCGAAGAGGGGTTCCAACGAGTTGGTGGCCGTGCAGATGATGTCGGCGAACGTCACGGCCGATTCGCCATCGGGCGTGAACGCCACGGGAAAGTGAAACTGCTCCGTCGCGTCATCGGCGAACTTGCGGCCGCGCTCGGCCGACCTCGACACGACAAAGGCGCGCTCGACCCGGCGCACCTGCGCCACCCCGGCCAACTGTTGCCACGCCTGTGCGCCAGAACCGAACACGGTGACCACGTGGGCGTCGCGCCGCGCCAGATACTCGGTCGCCAAAGCCGACGCCGCGCCCGTTCGTACGGCCGTGAGCAACTCGGCATCCATCATGCAGACGACTCGTCCGGTGTCGGGGTCGTGGACGAGCAATTGGCCCTGAATCGCGGGTTCGCCGCGTTCGTGGTTGTTGGGGAACACGGTGACCACCTTGATCACCAAGCGATTTGGCAGTCCTTGCAAGTAGCAGGGCATCGAGAGGTGGGTGGCGTCGTGCTCGGGGATGCTGGTCGCAATGCGGCGCGGCATGGACACCCGGTGAGAGGCGAGCATGCCGAACGCAGCGCGCGTCGCTTCGATCGCGGAGGGCATGTCCAGGACGGTCGCGACGTCGTATTTGCTCAGAAGCAGCATTTCGGCGAGGTGGCGTGGGACTGGCGACGCTGCGAGCGCCCGCGCGATGGTACGTTTTACCCGTTGCTGGGTCGCCCCGGCTGGTTCAGCCCGTGCCGAGCATGGCGCGCGCCCTCGCGGCGACCGCAGGATTCGGGCTGGCTAGGAACCCCGAGAGTTGCTCCCGCTCGAACCTCGCGCCCTTCTTGGCGATCAGATCGAGCACATGTTCCTGCACGCGTCCGTTCCGCTCGGTGAGCAAACGGGCCAGGTCGGCAGGCTCGGGTCGGTAGACCTCGTCCTCCAGCGCCTTGAGCGCCGCGATCCGAACCTCGACGACGGCGTCGCCGGCGGCCAGCAACAGCCATCGCAAGTGCTCCGCATGCGGGTTCTGGTCCAACGCCTCCACGATGGCCAAACGCGTGCCCTTCGAATCGTCGCGAAGCCCCTTGTAGCCGTCTTGAGCTAACTCGGCGTCTCCCGATTGAATCATACGCACGCAACAAGCCGCGCGCACGGCGTCGGAGGGGTCGTTCACGGCATAGAATCGCAGTCTCTGGCGGACCAGCGAGGGCTTCGCGTCGGCGACTTGGGCGGTGCGGACTCGGACCCACGGATCGGGGTCGATGAACATCGCCATGTGCACCGTCGGAGCGACGTCGCCTTCCAAGTGCCCGAGGGCTTCGGTGGCGGCAAGGCGTGAACGCCAGCCCAACGCCGAGAGCAGCATGATCGGGCCGGCGTAGATCGAGTTCTTGGTGCTGCCCAGCAACTCGGCGGCCACGGCCCGGGAGCGATCGTAAGGCGAGCCATCGAGCGCCTTGCGCACCAAGAGCCACGACGACGGCTTGTTCATTTTGGCCAGCGCTCGCAACGCATACTCGGCGGTCACGACGTCGGAACTGAGCGAAAGGTCGCCCAATCGAGCCTCTCCCTCGGGGGCATCGAGCCGCGCCAGCGTGCGCACGGCGTTCAGCACGACGATCTCGTTGGGGTCGGCCAGGAACGGGAGAAGCGTAGCGGCATCGGTCGCGGCGACTGCGGCAAGGCACCGCTCGTACCAGTTCTCGGAGGTCGCGTTCGGCGTCCACGTCGGGGGCTCTGGCTTGGCGACCGTGCCCTCGCCAGCCTCGGCAGACCAATCGACGGGCCAAAGGCGCAGCCTCATCAGGGGCAGGCTGGCCCGCTGAAAAAGGTCGCTGTTCGGCTCGGAGACGATTCGCGCCCGATAGGGGCCGTCGCCGGGTAGCTCCAGGCCATCCAGGGGGATTTCGACGTTCGTCGGCGTACCGGTTTGGCTCGAGAGCTGCGCCAAATGGGGCGAAGGGAACTGCGCGCCGCTCGCCTGGGCCACGGTGCCGACCAAGTGAACGTACCGCTCCCGTCCACCACGCTCGATCGCCACACCAAAGGCATCGGCGACGCTGGTCTCGAACCGGAAGCGGAGCGACCTCGCCGAAGGCGGACCCTCGGGCAAAGCGATGGCGAACGCGCCCGGCCCCGTGCGGAAGGCTTCGAAGACGTCGCCCTGCTCGCCGGAAGCCATGCCCTGCAAGATTCGGAAAGGCGCCTCCGGTGAACTCGGCGCAGTGCGCCGCTCCAAGCCGCCGACCAAGTCGCCCACCGAAACGCCATCGGGCAAGCTGAACGTCCACGCGGGCGAGCCGAGCGCAGCCACTTGGCCCAGGTCCTTGCTTTGGAACAGTTCGATCAGTTCGAGACGGTGCGTCCCAGGCGAATCGGTTCGCGCCACGTCGGCCAGGGGTCGCGCAGCGCTCCGCCATTCCACCGAGGTCCGCGACGAGAATCGCCACGGTCCAGGCACAAAGCGATCGTCGCACAACTCGCGCCAATCCTCGGACCGCATCAACAGTCCAAGCGACACCAACGGCTCGCTCCAAGAGTCCCGCTCGCCCAAGAGGACCACGTCCAGTCCGATGCGCTTGGAATGGCGCTCGACATCGCGCAGGAACGACCGAATGTAGTCGCCGTAGTTGAGTTGGAAGCCATCCGGCCCGTCGCCGGCGGCGAACCGGATAGGGCTCGGCCATTCCCCGCTCTGCCGCTGGAGCACCGGTGTGTGGACCACCCACAAGCTCTGATAGGGACCACGGAACACCTTGTCTTCGGCGACGAACTCGCCCGTGGAAACCTTGCCGCGCACGGGAGCCGCGATCAAGGCGTCGAAGTCGGCGTCCCCTTCCACAAAGTAGACCGGCTCACCGTCGATCTCCACATCGAAGCGGACCCGAACCAGACCGAGGGAATACGCCTCGAGAGCGACCTTGGCCTGGGCCAGCCCCCGGTAAACGCCCGCGATCTCCTCGTCCATGATCGTGCCGCGCCGCAGCGTGGCAACGTTCTGGGCGTCCACGTTCAACACGGTTTGCCGCGAAGCGACCACCACCTTGACGCGCCACTCGGGCGCCTGATCCAGCTTGGCCGCGTGCTGTTGGTACAGGGCTGCGACCTCGGACCAGCCGCCCTGACCCAAAAACCGATGGCGGGGGCTTCCTGCGGAATCCAACGCGTAACGCCACTCTCCGACCTGAACATAGGTTGCCGGCAACGCGGGCAGTTGGTCCTGGCGATACGACACCGAAACGTCGCGGGAACCGACCCGGACCTGACCCACCACCTCCTGTGCCACTTCGCCAGAGGCGAGCAGCACGGCCAGGGCGGCAAGGGTGGCGACCATGAGTTAGAACACGTCGAACTGGCGGATGTCGTTCGATTCGGGCGCACGCCCATCGCCGCGCGAGTAACGCAGCGTGTCGGGGTCGAACAACGAGTCCAGATCTTCCGGCATCGAGGCCACCAAGTCCAAGACCACGCTACGGATGCGCGCCGAATTCTTCTGAAACACTTCGATCACGCTGTGGGCCGTAACGGCCTCGGTGTCGGCCACCACGCCGCTGTCGTAGTCGGTGATCAACGAGATGTTCACGACGGCCATGCCCATCTCGCGGCACAGGTAAGCCTCGGGATACTGGGTCATGTTGATGACCTCCCAGCCCATCTCGGTGAACCACTTGCTCTCGGCCTTGGTCGAGAAACGGGGTCCCTGAATGACCACGATGGTGCCGCGCTCGTGAACGGGGATGCCGTTCTTCTTGATCGCTTCGATGGCCAGTTTTCGGAGCACGGGCGAGTAGGTCTCGGCCGGGCTGACATGGGTCACGATCGGTCCATCGAAAAACGTGTCGTCGCGCCCCTTGGTGCGATCCACGAACTGGTCGCACACGACGAAGTCGCCGGGGGCGACGTGCTTCTGCAACGAGCCTGAAGCGCAAGGGCTGACGATCGCCTTCACGCCGAGCGCCTTCATCGCCCAGACATTCGCTCGAAAGTTGATCTTGTGGGGCGGGATGGTGTGGTGACGACCGTGTCGAGGAAGAAACGCCACGCGACGTCCAGCATGGGTGGCCAGCATCACCATGTCGCTCGGAGGGCCGTACGGCGTGTCGATCTTGACTTCCTCGACCCGTTCTAGGAGCTGATAGAAGCCCGATCCGCCGAAGATGCCGATTTCCGCTTGACCGCTCATCGTTCCACCGCCACGATCGTGGCTGCCGTCGCCTTGATCAGGTCGTTCAGCCGCGCGCCGCGCCGGAGCAACACGTCCGAAGCCACCGCAGCCACCGCACCGGTCTTCACGGCTTTGATGGACTGAAGCTGTGGGTCGGCGAGGATGGCGCGGGCTTCGCTGCCGTCGTTCGTGCGCTTGTCCCACTTGGGAGGCGGCTGATCGGAAGGCGTCGCGACCATGGCCTCGTACGCCGCGCCGCCTGCGACCATGATCAGGTCGGGGTCCAGCGCGATCAGCGACTCGACGTTGGCGGGTTGGAACTCCTTGCCTTCGGGGCCGACCAGTTGCCCGCCGCAAATGTTGATCACGTCGTTGAGGAATCCACCCGTGCCGCTGATGTAGTACGAGCCCGGACCACCCATGAGGATGGCCACCTTGGGCGTCCCGGGCCGACGATCGGCTTTGGCGTTCTCGACGGCGGCCATGATGTCATCCGCATATTTGGAGACGTTGGTCTCGCCACCGACCAGGGCGCCGAATTGGTACAGCTGCTGAACGAACTCGTCCACGGTCTGCGCCGTGATCACGAAGACTTCTTTCGCGCCGAGGCCCTTGATGCGCTCGACGTCGGCCTCGTTGTAGAGCGACTCGTCGTAGAGCACGAGGTCGGGTGCGATCCCGGCGATCTTCTCGAACTCGGGCTTGGTCTGGGCGACGACGGGCACCGGTTCGATGAACGTCGGGAAGTCGCAGGCAGCCGTCCGCCCCTTCAGGAGCCGCCAGTTGCCAAATCGGCCCACCAATTCGGTCGTGCTCGGGCTGAGGCTCACCAGGCTGGTGTACCGTGGACCGTCGGTGCCTCCGATGATGACTCCCTCGGACTTGCATCCCGCGACCGCAAGGATGGGCAGAAGACCAAGGAGAAGACGAACGCTCGTTCGGCGCATGGTCGCTATTATGGCGAAAGAAGGGCGCGACATCGGCGCGATGGAATGTCGCCCCGGCGTCCCGACGGTCGCTCGGTGGCCCCGGTTAGAGTCGTGCTTTGGCGAACTTGCGGAAGGCGTCCAAAAACTCGGGGGTCAGGGGTCCGGCGAAGCCGGGCTCGCTCTCGCTCTGCACCTTCTTCAAGTTGTGGCTGGTGCCGGGCAGAATGACCAGTTCTTGCACGCCTCCCGATCGGGTCGCGAGCGCGGCGTGAAGGGCCTTCGCGTCGCGTTCCGGGGAGATCTGGATGTCCAGCGCGCCGTTGACGACGAGGAACGCGCCCTTCGCTTTCTTGGCGGTGTCCACGGGGTCGAAGTTGATCCATCCCCTGTAGTACGCGCCGATGTACGGTGGGAACAACGCGCGCAGGCCAGGGTGGACATTGCTGGGCACCTGACCCGTGGCCGCGATGGCTTTGGTCGTTTCCCGCAGGTTGGCCATGATCGTGTTCGACATCTCGGCAGGGACCTTCTGGACGCGAAGAGCCCGCGTGATCTGGTCGTCCAGGACCGCATCGATCTTGCGGCCCGGCGCGGCAAGGAGCACCGTCGCCTTCGGGGTTTCGTTGGCCGTGAAGCGACCGTGCAGGGCAAGCGCGATGCTGCCGCCTTCGCTGTGGCCGGCCACGCCGAGTCGGGCGGCGTCCACTTCCTTCTGAGCCGCCATCGCACGATAGGCTGCCAAGGCGTCTTCGACGAACGGCGTCCACGAGAAGAACTCGCCAAACGTCTCGGGCTTGGGCCAAGCATCCTTGTAGACGTGGGCCGCGCGCTTGTCGAATCGGAAAGTCGCGATGCCGTTCTGCGCCATGTCCTCGGCGATCTGTTTCAGCACGTCGGTGACGAGGATGGGCGGCTGGTTGCCGTTGCGGTCGGTAGGGCCGCTGCCGGGCATCAACAGGATGGCCGGGAACTTGCCCTCGCCCGAAGGCAACATCAACTCGCCCTTCAATTGGAAGCCGCCATGGCCCACGAACGACACCTCGCGCGCCGTCGCAACGGGAGACGGCATCGCCAACGCGATCAGAAACGACAACATGAGGATATTTTGACGAACATCTAAATCTTCCGTGGGCCCTTGGGCGGGTAGCAGGCGGCCGGTCGCCGGATGAAGGCTCGCAGCCCCACCGTCCCAGCGGTCCGGCGTGGGCGAAGTCCCCGTCAGCAAGGCGGCAGGTAAACTCTGCCGCTCATGAGACTCGCCGTCCTCCCCTTCAACGCTGCGCCGGGAACGCCCCCTTCGTTGGCCCGCCAACTGGCCAACTTCGCCTGCGAAACCGTGCGCACGGCTGCGGAGGCCGATGTCCAATTCATCAACTTCCTCGCCCAGGTTCAAACCGACCAGGGCCCCAAGGGCGCGTTCCTCAACATGGCGGAAACCCTGTTGGAGCGCGAGTGGCTCAAGCAGTTCTTCGAACAGACCGATGCCCAACGCGTGATGGACGGGCTGTTGGACCACATCCCCGGCTCCGATCGCTTCGAGATGACGGTGCGGTTCCACGACCCCGAAGGCGAGGAGCCTCTTGAGGAGTTCGAGTTCGCCTTCGAGAAGCCGGACCTGTTCAAGAGCCTGCACTTCTTGGTCAAGCAAGTGGCCAAGTACGCCGACGTCGCGCTGCCCGAGAACCTCGCCGGCGAAACGATGGAATTCGGCACCGACGACCCCGACGCGTTCCTCAAGTTCGTGGAAGGCTTCGATGCCCTGATGTATCTGAACCAGACCAACGGTCAGGTTCCGCCGGAGTTCGATCCCGAAGCTTCGCTAGACGCGTTGCTCGTCAGCATCCACAAAGACCCCGACTTCCTGGGCGCGTACGACGTGCTGCTGCAACTCTCGCGAACCTGCGCCCGCTTCCGCATCGGGCGGGTGCAGTCCATCGAGCGCGCGCTCCAAAAGGCGGCAGCCGCTCACCCCACCGACTTCAAGGCCCACTACGCCCTCGCCGAGGTTTACGAAGCAGCCAGCAACCCCAACGCTGCCAAGGAGGCCGTGGAGAAGGCCATCGACCTCGAAGAGAAGGAGCCAGCGCTCTACGCCAAGCTCGGCATGTTGCAGCACCAACTCGGGATGCCCAACAATGCAGAACGCAGCTTCCGCAAGGCGCTGGAACTCGAGGGGCCCGAAAAGCCGAGCACCGACTTCCTTTCGATGGTGCTGTTCCAGACCAATCGGGGCCACGAAGTTCCCCCGATGTGGAAGGAACTCATGGAGCGGTTCCCGGACAACGCGATGTACGTCGCCAAGTACGCCGTCTCCCTGATTCAGTCGGGCGACGAGAAGGGTGGTGTGGCCGCCTTCGAAAAGGGCCTCGAACTGGATGAGAACCTGTGGGTCAAGCGTGCCTATGCCCCTTATCTGGCCAACCACGACGACGTGGACCGTGCGCTCGACTTCTACGAGGACTGCCTCGAGCACGCCGAAGGCGACATCCAGCTCAAGTTCGAGTACGCCCAGGCCCTCCAAACCGCCGGCCGCGAGGTGGACATCCCGCCCGTGATGAGGGAGGTTCTGGAGCAAGCCCAGGACCCGAACGTCCGAGCGCAGGCTCAAGCCATGTTGCTCGAGGTCGAGCAGGCGAAGCGAACGGAACTGGTCGAGAAGGCGCGACAGAAGCTGGAAGCCGGCGACCTTCAGGGAGCGGTGCGCGACCTCAAGCCCCTCCGCAACTGGCTGGCCGACTATTGGAAGATTTGGCATCTGCTCGCCGCCGCCCACAACCAGTTGGGCGAGGCTGCCGAGGCGGAGTACGCCGCGCGACGCCTGATCGAGCTCTTCCCCGGCAACGAGGCGGGCTACATCGAGCTGTCGAACGCCCTGGGGCAGCTCGGCAAGCACGAGGAGTCCTATGGCGCGATGCGGTTCGCCGTCGCCAACCTGCAGGTCACGGTACCGCTGATGATCGGCCTTGGGTTCGCGGCCAAGCGGTTCGGACAGGACGAAGAGGCCCGAAACATCGCCAAGCAACTGCGCGATGCACTCGGCGACGACGAGAACATCCGGCCCGTCCTCGAACAAATGGAGGCCTGAGCCCGTGAGCCGCGCCTGGACGGTCTGGGCCTTCGTCGCGGCGATGCCGCTCTTGGGCTTCTGGGCGTACGGGCTGTTCGACCTCGACGAAGGCTTCTATGCCGCCGTCGTGGGCGACATGATTCGCCGAGGCGATTGGATCGTCCCCACCATCGGCGGCAAGCCGTGGTTCGAGAAGCCGATCTTGTTGTACTGGGCCGCGATTCCGACGGTTCAAGCGTTCGGCCCCGAACTGGGCGCTCGCCTTCCCTCGGTGCTCGCGACGGTCGGCGCCATTCTCCTCGGTGGTTGGGCAACGGCTCGCTGGACCTCCGTTCGCGCCGCGCCGCTGGCATGCCTGGCGCTCGGGACGAGCCTTCTGGTCGCCGCCATCGGGCGCATGATGCTCACCGATGCCTTGCTCCTGCTGACCCTGTCCGGGGCATTGGTGGCGCTTTACGGTTATGGCACCGGCCTCGGGTCGCGGTGGCTGGTCGGGGCGGGCGCGTGCCTGGGATTGGCTGTGTTGGCCAAGGGCCCGGTGGCCATCCTGCTGTTCGGCGGTGTTGCCCTGTTCACGCTGGCGCGGGAACGTGGGAGTTTCTTGTTTCGCTGGAGCGATCTTCTCGGCTTTGGGCTTGCGTTGGTCGCCGTTGTCGGCAGTTGGTACCTGCCCGCGTACCTACGAGAAGGCGACGTGTTCGTGCAGAAGTTCCTCATCGAGCAGAACGTCGGCCGGTTCACCGGCGGCGACAACGCCCACCGCGTCAGTCCGGCTTGGCTGCACCCGATCTACTTTCCCGTCGTATTGCTTCTCGGTGCGGCCCCTTGGTCGTTTCAGGCGTTTCGCCGCTCGTTCTGGGTGGCCGAACCCGGCGAATCCGGCCGCTGGCAACGGTTTCTGGTGCGCTGGTTCCTCACGATTCTGGTGTTCTTTTCCATCAGCGGCAGCAAGCTGCCGCACTATATCGTGCCCGCCGCATTTCCGCTGGCGTTGCTCTCGGCGCAGTCTCTGGCGTCGGGTCGCAGGTCGTTCGAGAAGCTTCAGGCCGCTGGCGCGGCATGGGCCGTCGTACTGATGGGCGGCCTGACCGCTGGCTTCGTCGCCTACTACCGGTCGAGCGGCCACGCCGAAGTCCATGCGCTGGCCAAGCAGGCCCTGAAGACGGACCCGAAGGCCACGCTCTGGATGTTCCAAATGCCGCGCCGCGAGAAGTCCCTTGGCACGGGCACCATGCGCATCCAGGAGACCAGCCACCCTTCCGTGCGGTTCGTCTACACGGGCGACGTCCAAGAGGGCGAGACGCTGGAGGGGGCGAATCGAGGCGATTGGGTGCTGACCCGTTCGAGCCGAACCCTTCCCGAATCGGTGGACGGTTCGCCGATTCGGAGCATCCGCGACGGCGAGAACTATCGGTTGTTGCGCATCGGCGACGATAACGCGCAGACCTCCGAGGCGTCACAATGACTGTGCGTTTTATGACCACGACTAGCCGTTGCGCTTTGGCGATCGCCACCTTGGCCCTGGTCGGTTGCTTCGGCCCAAAGAAGGCGGACCCACAACCCGCCGACCCCAAGCTCCCCACCCAAGGAACCGAGCAACCGAACCCGACCGAACCGGACAAGACCACTGAATCCACGCCCGCACCTGCCCCTGGCCCGCTGGTTACACCGAAGGGTCAGCAAGGCTGGTCCGATGCGAAGAAAGGCGCGCTCGAGGTGGCCAAACTCGCCGACCAGTCGCCCAAGGCGATGAAGGAGGCGTTCTCGCAATCCGAGCTGTCGTTCGCCATCCCCGTGGGCAATCGCTTGAACCTGCCCTCGGGTCAAGGCAAAGCCGTGGGCGTCGTCCGGATACAGGACGGCGACCAATGGACCGTGCAGTACATGGCCATCGCCGAAGGCATGCAGGGCAAGGCCATGCGTCGAGAGGGCGACAAACGGTTTGAACTCGTGCCCGGCAAGAACTGGGATAGCGGCAAGAGCCCCAAGTCGCCGACCTCCGACTATCCGGCATCGGATCTCGAGTTCGTTGAGAAGTGGCCGCTGGCGTTCACCAAGTGGATGCACCAGCCGCTCCTCGACGGGCGATCGTTCTGGGAACGAACGGTCAAGGCTTGGTCATCCGGAGTGGGTGGCACCAAGTTCACGTTCGAAGAGCGCCCGACGAAGCTGGGCGAACGCACCGTGACGCACTACAGACTGCTGGCCGAAACCGAGGCCAAGGGCGAGAAGCGCACCATCGAAGCCGTGATTGACGGAAACCGGATGGTGCCCGTGGCGGTGCGTTGCGACTGGGTGGATGCGGGCGGCCAAGAGACGCGCATCGCTTGGCAAGCGTTCTGGGCGTTCGGCATCCAATACGAACCCGGCTCGCTCGCCACGTTGGTCAACGGGATCGAGGACGTTCAAGCGACGCAGAACGGGAAGAGGTAGGTTAGCGCAAGGTCGCTCGGCGCACGGGCCTGAACAGACCCGATTGGTTCAGTCTTCGCAGGTCCCGAGTCGTGAGATGATCGCCTCTCGTGCTGACCCATTGGTAGCGCGCCTCTGCCTCTGCCCGCAAAGTGAGTTCTTTCAGCAGGGCCGAGGGAGGCTCGTTGAGGAATGACTTGAGGGCGGCGACCTTCTCGACAAAAACCTTGACCTCGTCGCTGTTGGCCGGGTGGACCTCGACCCAACAAACGGCGCCCCCTGAACCCTTGACGAATCCAATGCCGTAATCCCACTTGCGGTCGTCGGCGCGATCGGGGTTGTCGTTCAGCGCCTCCTCAAGGTTGATGCTGCCCGACAAAGTCGCTCCAGCGTGCTCAACCAGTCGAGAGTGACCCCTCGCCAAGGCCCGCAATCCGGGCCGGCATCGTCCCCTGAGTTCGGGATGTAGGTCTGCTGCCTCGACGAACTCGTTGCCGACGCTCAAGGGATCGCCCTCGAAACCACTCGTGCGATGGCGTCTCCCACGCGACCCGTGAACTCGGTCAAGCCACCCCAACCCGCCTCGTCTTCGTTTGCAGACGACGGGTCCAAGCCCGAGATGTCCACGACCGGGCGACCCCTTCGGAAGGCGTAGACGCGGATCTTCCGATTCAATGCATCGGCTGCGACTGGTGCAACGGTGGCCGGTGCGCCGAACATCGCCAGCACATCCCTGTCGGATGCTTGGTGCTTCTGCATCACCTGAAGGCCCCACACCACATCCAGCACGTGGGGCGAGTGGGTCGAGATGCATACCCGGTAACCACGCTTCATCAGGTCGAGCACCAAGAGCATCGTCGTGTTGATGGCTGCCGGATGCAATCCCATTTCCGGTTCCTCGATGATCACGGTCCCGAGCTTGGCGCGGCGCGAAGCCCTGCTGGACGGCCGCAGCCAATACAGCCCGAGGAGGAGCGGAACAAACTCGCGCTGGCCCGCCGACCAGACCAAGTGCGGCAGACTGGTTCCGTTAATTTGGAGGACCAGACGCTTCTGGAACGAGGCCGAGTCCAACCGCAGTTCCAGATTGCCGAATACATCCTGGGCCAGCAAGTCGCGGTACTCCTTGGGCAGCCTCTGCTTGACGGGAAACAGCGAGGGCTCGTTGACCAACTCCGTCTGGACGAGTTGGTGGATCTGGTCGCTGAACCACCGAACGACAAACGGGTCACCCGCCCTGAAGTCGGAGAATGGGTGCGTCAGGCCATCGCGAAGGGCGATCACACGCTGAGCGGGGATGTAGAAAACCGACTCTTCGGCGCTGGACTTTCGACCCTTGAGAACCTTGTCCAGCGTCAGAGTCCCCGCAGCAACCTGCGTCGCAGGAGTGGCCATCGCGGCCATGCCCTCGCCGAAGAACAGCTCAAGAAAGGCGTCGCTCCGGCCCTTCCACTGCAGCCCGAACTTCTCCATCTCGCCTTTGATGCTTCCAGCATCGGCGAACAGCTTGATGAGCTGGAGGAGGACGCTCTTGCCCGTCGCCTGTGGCCCGACAAAAACGGTGAGGTCGCCGAGCTCGACATCGGCTTCGGTCAGCGGCCCAAAACTCGTGACTCGGATGCGCTTCATGGCGGCTCGGGCCGAATCATGTTACCTGCGGCTTTGGACTCGCCTCATCCAACCTCACACCGGCCCGAGCGAGGGCCAGGACCGCTGGACGCCTTGCTGGTCGAGCAAGCTTTGAAAGTCCTTGGTCGCCAGACCGTCCTCCAACACTTGGCGCGGCTGGCGACCCGTCGCCGTGCAGAACGCCGCCAACGCGCCCGCAGCCTCGCCGATGTTCCATTCGACGGGGTGCAAGCGGAAGCATCCGTTCGAGATGTGCGTCGTACCCAAGTTCTTCGCGCCCGCGATCAGGTTGGTCAGCCGCACGGGAATCAACGCCCCAAGGGGAATCTCGAACGGCAGCGAGCCGATATCCACGGAGTTGCGACCCGACGTGCTGGGGTGCAGATCGATACGGTAGCACCCCACACCCACCGAATCCGCGAACGAAGGCGCACGATCGGCACCGGGATGGAGCGCCGATGCCACGTGGAGTTCGGTCACGGTGAAGCATGCCTTGATCCGGCGCGATTCCCGGATGTAGGGGGCCATCGCAAACCCGTCGTCCGTGCCCGTATGCTCGGGGCAAAGCCTCAGCCCCGGAAACCCCGCGCCGCCGTCGGGTCGTTCCGCCTCCGTCTGGAGCCAATACAACAGGCTCAGAGAGAGTTGACGCGCCTCTTCCAGCCTGACCGAGCGATCCGGCTCGGGCACGTCCACGATCGGCGCCACGAAGTAGTCGTTCTGCGGCCAGTTCACAACCGTCGCAGCGGGCTCGGGGACGGCCAAAACGCCCGGGTCCACGATCTGGCGATAAGAAAACAACCCCGGCCCCGAAGGCTGGTCGAACACGGTCCAGACACGCTCTTCGAGCGTGACCGGGTGGGCCGTAGTCCAACCCAACAACGGCCCGGGCCAAAACTCGGGCTTGAACGCGCGCCACCTGTCGTACTGGGCGGGCTTGGCGATCGTGTGGTCGCCCGCCGGGTCCCAGGCCATGACGAAGCACCACGTGATGCCCTGCTGATCGTTCGGGTCGGCTTCGGCTAGGGCGTGGGGTTCGCCGGTCTCGCGATGGCTCTCTGCCCCGAGGACGTATTCGGCACCGGTCAGCGGCAGCAGATCGCCCGTCTCCGAGGCGTCGATGAACCAATCGGCCTCGATGTTCAAGGTGCCCTGGGGGGTCCTCACCCGAACGGCAGCGACCCGGTCGCCGAGGACTTCGGCGCTCACGGGCTCGGCCCCCAACATCACGGTCAGCAACCCGCTCGCAAGGTAGGGCGCCAGCATGTCGTCCAGCACCTGGACTCCAACGCGGGGTTCGTGACAAAGGCGCGACACCCAGCCGCCTCCGGGGTTGAGCCGCCGGTTGCGTTTCGCCTCAAGAGTCAGGCCACGGTGCGTGCGGTACCACGCGCGCACCCGGTCCCGGTACTCGCGGTAGCGGGCCGTGCAACCCGTGGTCTCGATCCACGGATGTTCGTCCGGTGGGACGGCTTGGCTGGTGAGTTGTCCGCCCAACCAACGCGTGGGCTCGGTCATCGCCACCTTCAGGCCGAGGTCGCACGCAGCCATGGCGGCGGCGCAGCCCCCCGTACCTCCACCCACGACGAGCACATCGAACTTCGCATCCGGCATCGGTTCATTTTAGCCCTCGCCAGACTCGCCAGCAAACAGAAAAGAGCCCGCCGCAAGGATGCGGCGGGCAACCAATAGATAGAGGGTTCTTGGGGTTGAGCGGGTCTAAATCAACTTGGCTGTCGCGTGCCAGAACGCGAGTTCGTTCACGGTGAAGAACTGCGGCTTGGAGCGGACGTGCTTGAACGCCGAGTTCAGGTGAGCGGTGGCCAGGTCCGTCTCGCCACGCTTGGCTGCCGCATAGGCCAGGATGAGCCAGGGAAAGTCGTCGTAGCGGCCGGCCTTCCACCACATGTCCGTGGTTGTGGTCAGGTAGTTCCAGCCCGCGTCCAGCTTGTCTTGGCCAACCGGGACGTCGAACACGATGGGAAAGACCTGGGCGGTGGAGTAGGGATAGAACCCGACACCGACGGTCTGAGCCTGCGAGGCGTGAGCCCATGCTCCTGGGTTCGAGCGGAACGCGTGGAGCACCATGCCTTGCGCCAGACGATTCTTCGCGCCTTCAAGGACGCTCGCCGCGCCGTCGCCCAACCGCAGCAACGCCTCTTCGAAGGCGTTCAACCCGTAGTAGACCTCGCAGTTGTCCATGAGGTACTCGACGCCCGGAGACCACGTCGGAGTGGCCGGGTCTTGGAACACGCGGACCAATCCCGTGGCGGGATTCTGGCTGTCGAGAAGGTTGCGCTGAACCAACCACTTGAGTTTGGGCAAAACGCCCGTGAACCAAGCCGTGTCGTTGGTGAGGAGATAGACCTTGGAAGCCAGCGCCACCACCATCGCGGCATAGGAATCGTGGCTGTCCGGCGCCAGCAACGTCGGCACGCCGCTGTTCGAGTTGTAATAGTCGGGGACGGCGTCGTAAATCGTTGCATCGTCGTTGACATTGCGCAGGTAGGCGTCTACAAAGTTGCGCGCCACGTCGGGACGATCATCCACGAAGTGGAGCAGCGCCAACGCGCCGAAGTACCAGTTGACATACCCGAAAGGCGCCGTCAGGACAGCGCCGCGCAAGGGTCCAGAGCCGACGACGAGTTGGTCCAACGCGCCGAGCGTGTCCAAGTCGGGATAGGCTTCGTTGCCGCCTCCCGAGGCCCGATTTCGGCCTGCATGGGAGGTCAGGTCCTGCATCCATTCGCGGGATCGTTCGGGCCTCATGAGCGACTCCTTGAGCCGGAGCGCCTCGGAACCAGAGAGAACCTTCGCTCCTTTGTCGCCCATCCCTCGTTCCTCGATACCCTGTGCGAATCCGTTGTTGACGAAACCAATGGCTGCAATGGCCATCGCCATCGCAATGCTTGTTGCTTTGCGCATGTATTACCCAAGAACCTGCGGCTCGTCTGGCGTTTCGCTTCTATCGCGAGATCGCTCGTGTTTGCGGCCGCATCGTTCAAGGGATTCATTGCCCTGATCGGTTCGCGTTCTAGCTGGTAACTTGACGTGCCCTTTTCTGTTCGGGCATTCCTGCTATAGAAGGATTACTTGCTTTGCCAGCGCATAATTGCTTGCGGGCTAGTATCTCTACAGTTACTAGCCAATTCTTTTCCCATAGTGGAATTGCGCGCCGAGAATTGCCCGGATGGAAACACCGTGGAGGAATTGCCTTCCTAGGTTTGCCATGCGAACATTGCGGGCTCAGCCGCCCCACTGCTGCAGCACCCCCTTCGCCGCGTTCCGCACGAAGTGCAGGCCATGCTCGGTCAGCGGCCTGAGTGCCTCCGCCGCCGAGCGGTCGCCGTATTCGGCCAGCCCTCGAATCGCCTCCATCTTGCTCCGGAACACCGGGCCTCGGGCGTTCTGGAGCAGCAAGCGATACGCTCTTCGGTCGGTGTCGAGGTCCTTGTAGCCAGCCAGCCGACCCAATGCATGTAGACGCAACGGCTCGGCATAGCCACCCGAGGCAAACTCCACGTACTTGGCGAAGGCGGCGGCACGGTCGACGCCCGCCAGCCAATCCACGGCCAGTTGCCGCAAACGCTCGTTGAACGACGGCATCCCAAGCAACCGGTCGGCGAACGCGCGGTCGCCCGTGTGCTTCAACAATGACTCGGCGGAAGCCGCCAGCAGTTCCGTCTGCCCGGATTGCTGCCACATGGCGCGCAATCGCGCGACCACGGCGTCGGTCTTCGGCCCGTTGCCCAACATCGGGGCCGCGTTGGCACGAACCCGAGGGTCGGCGTGATTGCTCAACGCGAGCAGGTCGGCGGTCTGGGAGGCCTCCATCAGACCCATCGCCGCCGCGACCAAGTCGGGGTTCCTCTCAGACTTCGCGATACGCGCCAAGAAAGCGAAGTGCTTCCGATCGCCCGCCTTGCGCAAGACCATCGTCTTGCCCGCCGCGTTGAACGCTCGGTAGAGCGTGCTCAGTTCATCGGCGGTCCAGGGCTGTTGATCTTCGATCTGGGCCATCCACCGAACGTCGGGGTCGAGCCACACCTTGCCTGCCGAGGCGACCTCCGCCGAACCCTGCGATAGATCGAGCGTCTTCCGT
This sequence comes from Chthonomonas sp. UBA2387, assembly GCA_002343445.1. Lineage (GTDB taxonomy): Bacteria > Armatimonadota > Fimbriimonadia > Fimbriimonadales > Fimbriimonadaceae > UBA2387. Next base: position 7,359 of record DDSP01000017.1, on the reverse strand, counting down.
ACCACCTGGCCTCCGCTCACGTACGCAACGTCCACCTTCATGTCGAAGTACGGTTCGGCCTGCGAGACGACGGCGCCGCTACTGGTCGCTTCGACCTTCAGCCGTGGGTAGGCGGCCGTGTAGAACCACTCCTTCTCGAAGCGCGAAAGGTCCACACCGCTCGACTTGGACATCGCCCCGAAGAAGTCGGCCGTCGTCGCGTTCTTGAACTGGAACGCGTGCAGGTAGTCCTTGATGCCCTTCCAGAACGCTTTCTCGCCCAGCTTGTGCATCAGCATGAACAGCCGCGACGCGCCGCCGGGATACGCGTAGCCGTCGAACATCTCGATCGCCTCGTTGTAGCCCGTGTGGACCATCGCCCGGTTGTTGCCCAGATGTGCGCCCAGGCCTCCGTCGAACGTGCCCAGCCGTGCCAGATCGTAGCGCTCCTGGCCGTACTTGTGCCGCACGTAGAACGCCGGGAGGAACGAAGCGAAACCCTCGTTGATCCAGATGTGCGACCAATCCGAGCACGTCACGGTGTCGCCGAACCACTGATGGGCGAGTTCGTGCAGATTCAGCCCCTCGCCGTCGGCGAACGGCTTCTCGTGGGCGGGGTGCAATACGCCGATCGTGTTCGTGACGGCGGTGATGTTCTCCATGCCGCCGAACGGGAAGTCGGCCACCAGGCCTTGGGCGAACTTGGCGTAGGGGTACTTGTAACCCGTCAGGTCGCTGAAGAAGCGGACCATATCGTTCGTGCCGCCAAAGGTGGCCTTGCCCCAATCGTTCAGGCCCTTCGGGCTCCACACAGAGACGGGCAGCGTCCCCCACGATTCGCGGTACACGTCGTAAGGGCCGGCGATGAAGCTGATCAAGTAGGTGACGTGGGGCTGCTCCATCGTCCAACGAGTAGTCACGCGTCCATCCGCGCCGATGTTGCGGCCCAGTTCGCGGCCATTCGAAAGCGCGCTCCATCCGGCCGGCGCCTCGATCGTCCCCGAGGTCGTCGCCTTGTCGTCGGGGTAGTCGTAGGTGGGCAGCCAGTAGCGCGTATCCTCCATCTCGCCCTGCGTGTACGCCATGGGCGTGTTGGCGGGGTAGGCGTTGGCCGCATCCACAAAGTAGACGCCCGCCTCGGGCCGTGCCGTGTAGACGATCCGTACTCGCAGCTTCTCCTCGGCCTTGGCCGCTCGGCCCAGCGGCACGATCAGGCGCTGCCCTTCCATCCGGAACGTCGCCGGGGCGTCGTTGACGCGCACGTTCAGGACATCCAGCTTGCCCGCGTGGAAGAAGACCTCGGTCAGTCCGTCTCTCAGGGGTTGCAGCGTGTTGGTCGCCGTTCCGGCGATGGCCCGCGTCTCGGGGTAGAGAGAGACGCGCCAATCCACGTGCAACAGGTCATAGGTCCGCTCGGGCTTCTGAGCCGATCCCAGGGCGGCGAGGCAGAGCAATCCGGCGGATGCGGCAAGGAGGCGCATGGCCCGCTATTCTGCGGGGGCGGCGCTCCCTCCTTCAGAGGTTTCGCTATGACCGTGGAACGGGGAGCTTGGGTTGCGCCAGCTTCAGGTTGCCCGGGTTCCAAACGAGGCGCACTTCGGCGGCCGAACCCGTTTCGCCTTTGGCCAGCAGCCCTCGGTACCCTGCCGTCATGTCGGACTGCAACTGTACCGAGCGCACCACCCGTCCATCGGCCTGAACGAATTCGGCCACGGGAAGCGAAGCGCCCGAGGGCTCGACGGGACCGTAGTAGCCCTGACCCTCGGTGCCGCTCATCAAGCTCGCCGAGACCGACCACTGGTCGCCCTCTGCGCCCAAGCCCAAATGGAGCGTATAGGGTCCCGACCCCGGCCAGGGAACCGATCCCTCCTTCAAGTTGAGCTTGGTCGGCTCGCCGGCGGGAAACACCATCAGGGTCAGATCGCCCAACGCGCCATCGTTGGCGGCCACGTTCGCGAAATCCAGGGCCCACTCGCCGGCCGGGACCGACGCTTCGCCCTTGACGGTGCGCAGCCACAGCGTGGACTCGCCGCGCGAGAGCATGAGGACCGCAGGCTTGGGCGAGACGACCTTGGCCCATGAAGCGGGTGCCTCGAAGACGGCCTTGTCCTTCTGGAATCGTGCTGTGTACACCTTTCCGTCCGGCAGTTGAACCAATCCGACTGCCGGAACGGCTTCGACCAGCCAATCGGGCTGGGGACCATCGGCCGTCCAGCCTCCGAACTTCCCGTCGCCGTCGAAGTCCGCCACAAACGCGAAGTGGCTCGGGTTCTCTAGGGAGGGCACTCGTGCGACCCGCACGCCTTTGCCGCCCAATTGCAGCACGCCCGCCTCGACGCGGACCATGGCCGGGATCAGCCCCCAAGACTCGTGGTAGGCGAATTGGACCTTGTCGCCCTGCGCGTTCACGGTGACCGGCCCGAAGAACGACCAACCGGACTGCCGTCGCGCCACGTGCCGCTCGGAGGCCTCGAGCGTGCCGTTGCGGTCGGTGTCGAGCCACAGGGCCCGACCCACCGAGGACTCCACCTCCAACGCGATGGTCAGCGCGTACTGCCCGACCTGCCACTTGCCCTTCATCAGGGGGTGCTGCGCGCCCGCGACGACGTCCCGCGTGGGCTGCACATCGATGAGTTCGTCAGACAGAGCGCCCATACTGGCCGAGAGGGCCTCGAATGGGTCGGTGAGTTCCGTGGCCTTGAGCGCGACTTCCATCGGCGCGGCGGCGATCAGGGCCAGACACAATGCGAGCATGGGTTGAATTATGGACGCGCAACCAGACTCGGGCAGTTCACTCGGCCATCCAACAACCCCGGCCTTACCTCAGCATCGCGTTGAACATCAGCTTGAACGTCCCGTGCGGCTGTGCGCGGAAGGCCACCTCGGGACCGTAAAGCACCACCCGGCCCTGGCCCATCGTCACTTCGGCGACGGCTACGGCGTCCTTCAACTTCTCCTGTCCCCACGCCCAACCCGAGCGCAGCGGCTTGTCGGTGTCGTAGAACGCCGCCACAGTCACACGGTCGCGCCCGGCTTCGTCCACCTTGAACGCCGGGCTGTCGTCGAACAGCACGTCCACGGCTTCGCCCATCCCGCGCGTGAGTGAACCGGGCACCACCTTCGCCCGCAACACGGAGCCGGGAATGTAGAAGGCCGTGTTCGGGATCGGACGCTCGCGGCCGTTGGCGTCGGTCTCGACCAAAGCGCTCTTGATAGGCAATTGGAACTGCGCCGCCAAGTTGCCGGCCGAGCTGCCGATGGCCAGAATCGTGCCGCCTTGCTCCACAAACTCGCGCAGCAAGGGAATCGTCTTGTCCACGGAGACCAAGCCGATCCGTCGCCGGTACTCCTCGGGAACCGTCGGGTCGTTGGCCAGGGCGCTCTGACCGCCTCCGCCGCCTCCGCGACTGCCGCCGCCGGGGATCGCTCCACTCGGGAACACGATCACGTCGAACTTCGAACGAAGGCTGCCCGCATCCAAGTCGGGGGGAAACACGACCTGAAAGCTCACCGCAAACTGCTCGAACAGGTAGCGCATCCATCCAGAAGCCATCGAACCTCCGTAGGTGTCCCAAAGCGCCACGCGCGGTTGACGCACGGGCGAGCCCTCATTGCTGCGGCCGACCGCAGGCTGGAGGTGGGCCTGGGGGAACGCCGAGAGCCACCGTGTCATAGCCTCGCCCCGACCCGTGTACAGGAACCCGCCCTCCGTCCGACGCACTTCGATGCCGGAAGCCAGCGCAAGGTTGGCCAACGCGAAGGCGTCGTTCTGAGTGTCGGAAGCAAACCACGTGTCGGTCGCGATGCGCGGCAACGCGCGATCCTTGGGCAGCCCGAGGAACGGGGAGGTTTGCATGGCGATCGGGTCCAGCACGCGGTCGAACTGAACGCCCATCTGGTACGCCAGGGTATAGCCCGCGTTGTCGTAGGGCCGGATGGGCGGGCCACCGGGGTACTGGAAGTCGTTGGGGTGGTCCTGCGGCTCGAACATGTCGAGCACGTGGGGTCGAAAAGCCTGATCGCACCGAACCACGAGCGAACCCGCCGGGAAATCGCCCGCACGAGACGTGAGTTGCTGGACTTCCACGCCGCACTGCTGCAGTTTCACCGCGAACTTCATCGCGGTGGCGAAATCGGGCTGGTCGCTCCGCATCACGTACAGGCGCGCATCGCGCAGTTCGGGCTTGGCCAGGGCCGCTTCGCCCAACTCGGTGATGCGGGCCGGGTAGCGGGTCCAATGGTCGCGTTGTCCGCGTTCGATCGAGTTTCGCGCCGCACGGTACAGGTCGAACAACAATCGCTCGCGGTAGCGGCTTGCGTAGTCAAGGATCGCGTAGTTCGCCCCGATTTCGTACTCCAGCGAATCGCGCAGGTGCCACAGCCGCGTGTCGATGGGCTTGGGCAGGTCGGTGCTCGGAATCTGGCGCTCCTTGAGGAACGGCACCGGACGCGGGTCGGGGCTGCCCCACGTTTCGGTGAGGATGCCCACCATGTTGTGGAAATACGTCGTCGTGCGCAGCCCGCCGTTCCACCATGCCGAGAAGCTCGCACCGTTCCGCATGACCGTGCCGCCTTTGCCTTCGCCGATCAGCCGCTTGTGCATGTGGATGCCGACCAGATCGGTGCCGATTTGCACCAAGGGGTCAACGTGGTAGTTGAACGGATTGCGGAACGGGGGGATGTACATGATCGTCCCCTGCGGCGCGCTCTGATGGTGGTTGTAGACGATCTGCGGATACCACTGGTTGTAGAGCACGTGGTTCATGTTCCGCGTCTCCGCCATGTTGTTCGCGTAGAAGTCGCGGTTGTTGTCGTGGCCGCAATACTTCTGATAGAGCACCGGGAGCCCTGCGGCGGACCGGGTCTTGGGGTCGGAGCGCCGCATGTACCAATCCGAGACCAGATCCATGCCATCGGGGTTGGCGTGCACCAAGAGGATGATGGTGTCCTTGAGGATGCGCCGGTTCTCTTCGTCGTTGCGGGAAACCAGTTGCCACGCTTGTTCGATGAGTTGCTGGTGGCCGAGGACCTCGCTGGCATGCAGTCCGCCGTCGATCCACACGATGGCTTTGGCCGTCTTCGCCAGACGCCTTGCCTCTTCGTCGTCCTTGAACGTGTTGGCCCGTGCCAAGCGCTCGCTGTTCTTGCGGTGCGTCTCCAGGTTCCGCAGGTTTGCGGGGTCGCTGATGATCGCCATGACCTGCTCGCGCCCTTCTTCCGACTTGCCGATGCTGACGACTCTGATGCGCGGTGAAGCCTTCTCCAACGCACGCCAATAGGCCGTCAGTTGCTTGTAGTTGGCCAGCATGTAGTCTTCGCAGACCTCGTGCCCCAAGAACTCCTTGGGCGAAGGCTGAGCCACCGCCAGCGAGGCCGTCAGGGCGAACGCCAAGAGCAAACCGCGTCGAACCATAGGGGAGGGTATTCGCGGCAAGTCGTCGCCCTCCTGCTTGGCACGCGCCCCCGAGAGGCCGCTGGGTAAAGTCCCGGCATGTTCCTGCCGATGCTCGCCGCGCTCGCACTCTCGTCGCCGACGGTCTGCATCGACCCCGGCCACCCCTCGGAAGTGGGCAACGGCACCAAGGGCAAGCTGATCACCGAACTCGATGCCGTGTGGCTCGTCGCTCTGGAACTCAAGCCGCTGTTGGAGGCCAAGGGCGTCAAGGTGGTGCTCACCAAAGCGAAGAAGGACGAGTTCGTCGCGAACCGTCGCCGCGCGGAAATCGCCAACGAATCGAAGGCCGACCTGCTGCTCCGGCTGCATTGCGACGCGGCAAGCGGTTCCGGGCTGGCCACCTACTATCCCTCGGAGGTCGGGACGGCGAAGGACGGCAAGAAGGGCCCCAGCGAAGCCGTGCTCAGACGCAGCACCGCAGCGGCCAAGGCGTTTCATCCCGTGGTGATCGAGCGCCTCAAAGGCACGCTCCCCGACTACGGGCTGAAGACCGACAAGCAAACGCTGATCGGCTCGCAACAAGGCGCGTTGACGGGCTCGATCTACTCCGAAGTGCCCGTGTTGCTGGTCGAGCTATGCGTGCTCACCAACCCGAAAGACGAAGCCGTCATCGCGAGCGAGGCCGGGCGCAAGAAGCTCGCCGAAGCGTTGGCGGCGGGCACGCTTGCAGCCTTGGCTGTCAAGCGCGGCTAGGCAATCGCGGCGCGAAGCAGCCGCTCTGGGCCTCTCCGACTTGGGGAGTCATGGCCGTACAGAAGCCACAACCCATTGCATTCACCACAGCGCATGTCCCAAAATCCGGAGTGAGGGAATTCTCCGAATGGCCACGTCCGCAATGGCGCCAACTGCTCACCGTGCGGAGCGAATCACAAACGAACTTCGCTTCGCGATTCGGTGTGTGCCGCGGAGCGAGCTACGAAAGTGCGTCACGAGACTTCCAGCCGCGACATTCGATGGACTCACTCGTCGCACACAGCGCGCGGCTCGGTGCTTGGGCACGGTGGTCCATGCTCTCGCTCGCAAGGTTGGCCAGGGCCTCCATTCGGTGCGAAGCGGCCAAGGCTCCGACTTCCTTCGCTCCACCCGCCAAGAGGCCGTCGGGATAGCGAGGCTAGTTGGAATCCTCTCCACAGATGCCACTTCGAAAGCCTCGATGTCGTGCCGAGCACTGGTGCACACGCCCGAACGCGTCCTACCCGAAATCACTGGGGCCGTTCTGGGGGCAGCGATCGGATCTGGCGGATTGGATGCCAACGGAGGTCTGCCCGACCTTGACCTTATCGCAGGCATCGGGCATCATCGCTCAATCTTGACCCACTCGATCATCATCGGCGCAGTCGCAGAGTCCCTTCTCCTGTCGCTCGACCGCTTAGTCCTGCTCACCTACCAACACTTGCCGCAGAACCACGATCCTCTATGGGACCTCCTCTACGATTGGGCAACCCGAGCCAGCACTGCTGCCCAGATCGGCACCTCCCTCGGCATCGCCTACCATCTCGGCGTTGATGGATCAATCCAAGTCGCCGCACTAAAAGGTCTACCCTTCAGTGCACCGATTCAGGCCCACCAAGCCATCCTCCTTGGAAACGCGGCACTGGAGGCGGGCGACATCGCAAAGCGGCGCACTTCACACTTCAAGTCCTGACCCAGCGTTCTCACACACGCCGCACAAGTCAAACGACGCAACGGAGAATCGCCCCAAATGCCAAACCCACCAACGCCGAACCAACAGCACGACCCCCAGGACGCGCTGTTCAACGAGTTCCAAAGTTACGTTCGAGCGATCTACGAGCACGCCACCAGCGAGACCATACGGAGCTTGGAGTCAGGATGCAGGGACGCGGTCTCCAAACTGCAGCGGAGCTACGAGCACGCCACCAGCGAGACCATACGGAGCCTGGAACTAGTGTAGTGTCTCATTAATA
>DDSP01000042.1:35652-38450 GCA_002343445.1 Chthonomonas sp. UBA2387 | reverse complement strand
CGGCAGCGTCGCCGGGCTGCTCACTGGCGCAGCCGGGGCCGGCGGTTTCAAGGGGCTGGGCGGTCGGCACAGCCGGCGCAACCTGCTGCAGTTCGGCGTCGCCGGCAGCGGCGGGGTGGCCTACACGCGTCGCGACACGAATGCCGCGGTCGACTGCACTTTCAGGCTCGAAACGGTCCCCGCCGACCCGCGGCTCGGCAGCCTGCTCGGCGCCATTCTCGACGGCACGGCGGATCCCGCGGAGACTCGTCAATTCGGCAATCTCTGGCAGGCGCGCGTCGCGCGCATCCTCATCGACCATGGCGAGGATGAGGAACTCGTTGAAGTGCGCAACCGCTGAAACCCGCATTGGTTAGAGGTTGAGGAATGGTCTATCGTGAAATCGGGCGGCATGCAGGCATTTGGCGGGGGGCGCAATGAACAAGATCTGGCTCAGGAATTATCCTCAGGGCACGCCGGCCGAGATCGATCCGGACCAGTACACTTCGATCCTCGACCTGCTCGACAAGACCTTCGCCAAGTTTGGCGACAAGCCGGCATTTCACAATCTCGGCTGCTCGCTGACCTTTGCCGAACTGGACCTGCAGTCGCGTGCCTTTGCGGCCTTCCTGCAGGGACTGCCGGGGATGGTCAAGGGCGAGCGCGTGGCGATCATGTCGCCCAACCTGTTGCAGTACCCGGTGGCGCTGGTCGGCATCCTGCGCGCCGGGNNGCCTTCCTGCAGGGACTGCCGGGGATGGTCAAGGGCGAGCGCGTGGCGATCATGTCGCCCAACCTGTTGCAGTACCCGGTGGCGCTGGTCGGCATCCTGCGCGCCGGGATGACCGTGGTCAATGTCAATCCGCTGTACACGCCGCGCGAACTGGAGCACCAGTTGAAGGACTCCGGCGCCCGCGCCATCGTCATCGTCGAGAACTTCGCGCAGACCCTGCAACAGGTATTGGACAGGACGCCGGTCGAGCATGTGATCACCACGCAGATCGGCGACATGCTGCCGGTGCCGAAGCGCTGGCTGGTCAATTTCGTGATCAAGCACGTCAGGAAGATGGTGCCGGAATGGCAGATCGACAGCGCCATCACGCTGCGTGACGCACTCGGGCGCAGCGCCGCGGCGCGCTTCAGTCCGGTGCAGACGACGGGTGACGACATCGCCTTCCTGCAATATACCGGCGGCACCACCGGCGTCGCCAAGGGCGCGATGCTCACCCACCGGAACATCCTGGCCAACATGCTGCAGACGAACGCGTGGACCTCGGGCCGCATACTGGAAGGCAGCGAGATCTTCATTGCCCCGTTGCCGATGTACCACATCCTCTGTCTCATCGCGACGCTGATGTTCATGAAGCTTGGCGGCCAGACGGTGCTGATCACCAATCCGCGCGATCTGCCCGCCTTCGTCAAGGAACTGGCGGGCTTGAAGTTCACCGCAATGCTCGGCATCAACACGCTGTTCAGTGGGCTGCTGAACACGCCGGGCTTCGAGCAACTCGATTTTTCCGCGCTGAAGTTCGTGGGCGCCGGTGGCGCCGCGACCCAGAAGCCCGTCGCCGAACGCTGGCAGAAGGTGACAGGAACCTATGTCAGCGAAGGTTACGGTTTGACCGAGACCTCGCCGATCGTCTGCTTCATGCCGTTGGGAACGGCGTGGGATGGTACCGTCGGCTTCCCGATTCCTTCGACCGAGGTGTCGATCCGCGACGGGGAATTCAACGAACTGCCGGTGTGGACCGGCGAAGGCGACATCGGGAAACACACCGGCGAGATCTGCATTCGCGGACCNNCAGGTCATGAAGGGCTACTGGCAGAATCCCGCCGAGACGGCCAACGTGCTGCGCGATGGCTGGCTGAAGACGGGCGATATCGGGCATCTCGACGACACGGGCCGGGTGACCATCACCGATCGCAAGAAGGACATGATCCTGGTATCAGGCTTCAATGTTTACCCGAACGAAATCGAAAGCGTGGTCGCAGCGCACCCGGGCGTTCTCGAATGTGCCGCGGTGGCCGTGCCCGACGAAAAGACCGGCGAGGCGGTGAAGGTGGTAATCGTCCGGAAGGATCCGAATCTGGCCAGGGAATCCATCATCGAGCACTGCCGGGCGTCGCTCACGAGCTACAAGGTTCCGCGCCACGTCNNCTGATCGCCTTCTGCCGCGAGAACCTCACCGGCTACAAGGTGCCGCACCACGTCGAGTTCCGCGACGAGCTGCCCAAGAGCAACGTCGGCAAGATCCTGCGCCGCGAGCTGCGTTAGCCGGTCCGGCGCGATACGGCCCATTAGGGGGCTTGCCGAGGAAAGAATGCTTGAGTTGCCTGCCGCCGGCGCTCATACTCGCAATCGTTCATCAGCCTTGGGGGACATTGCCTGTTCGGTTCGTCGTGCCAAGGCGTTAGCCGGGAGAAATGAAATGCTGCTCTGCCCCATCGCCCTCGTCGCCACCTGCAACAAGTGTCCGGCGGTCAAGGTTTGCCCGCTCAAGACGGTTCTCGGTGACTACGCACCGCCACCCGAGCCGCCGGAGCCGCCGGCGAAGCCCGCGCCGCGCAGAAGAACGCCCGCCGCCAGGAAGCCCGAGTAGCCGCTCTCCCATCCGTTGCCGGGGGTGGTGAAGTCTGGACCGCATTGACCGGAACCTGCCCGCGTCGGCACGAGTGAAGGCCGGGCGCCGGTTACCGTATCCAACTCGCAAGGAAAGTCGCATGAAGATCGGCACCCCGCTTTCGCCGACTGCGCTGCGTGTCATGCTGCTCGGTGCCGGCGAACTCGGCAAGGAAGTCATCATCGCGCTGCAGCGCCT
>DDSP01000042.1:0-35490 GCA_002343445.1 Chthonomonas sp. UBA2387 | reverse complement strand
CCGCCTGGCCGCCGAGGAACTCGGTCTGCCCACTTCGCCCTACCGCTTCGCCGATTCGCTCGCCGAACTGCGGGCGGCGATCGACGACGGCATCGGCTACCCGTGCCTCGTCAAGCCGGTGATGTCGTCGTCCGGAAAGGGGCAGTCGTTGCTGCGCGGGCCGCAGGATGTCCAGACGGCCTGGGATCATGCCGCCAGCGGGGGGCGGGTCGACCAGGGCCGCGTCATCGTCGAGGGTTTCATCGATTTCGACTACGAAATCACCCTGCTGACGGTGCGCGCCTGCGCTGCCGACGGCGCCGTGCAAACGTATTTCTGCGAACCGATCGGGCATGTCCAGGTGGCCGGCGACTATGTCGAATCGTGGCAGCCGCAGCCGATGACTCCGGCCGCGCTGGCGCGGGCGCAGGAGATTGCCGCCGCGGTCACCGGCAATCTCGGCGGGCGCGGCATCTTCGGTGTCGAACTGTTCGTAGGGGGCGACATGGTCTGGTTCTCGGAAGTCAGTCCGCGGCCGCACGACACCGGACTGGTCACGCTGTGCTCGCAGCGCTTCTCGGAGTTCGAACTGCATGCCCGCGCCATCCTCGGCCTGCCGGTCGACACCGCGCTGCGCGAGCCCGGTGCGTCGGCGGTCATCTACGGCGGCATGGACAAGGCGGGCATCGCCTTTGCGGGTATCGGCGATGCGCTGGCAGTGCCGCGCAGCGACCTGCGCCTGTTCGGCAAGCCGGAGGCGTTCATGAAGCGCCGCATGGGCGTCGCCGTGGCCAATGGCGACGACGTGACGCAGGCGCGGGAACGGGCGCAGCTGGCGGCGAGTCGGGTCAGGCCGGTGGCGGAGTGACTGATTCGTGCCCGGGCCGCCGCAATGGCGGATGAACGAAGTCTGCAGATTTCTGCCGGCTTCTTGCAGGCTGCGCGCCGAGGCCTTAGCCTTGCATCTTCGAGTGACAGTCCGGCCAAATGCAGATCTTCATCGACACCGAGTTCACCGCGCTCGCGCGCGAGGCAAGCCTGATCTCCTTCGGCGCGGTAAGCGAAGACGGCCGCGAGTTCTACTGCGAAGTGACACCGGTAGTGGCGGAGGAATGCTCGGGCTTTGTCCGGGAGATCGTCCTGCCGCTCCTCGAAGGCGGTGCGGCGGCTTGCACGCGTCGCCGGTTCGCCGAACGGCTCGCAGCCTGGCTCGGGCAGTTCGAAGACCCGGTGCTGCTGTCGGACAGCGACTGGGACATCTACGTCGTGCGCCATGCCGTGATCGGCGAGCGCAGTCGCCTTCCGGGGCGGCTCGCGCTTCCCGGCCCCGCAGGCCCGCTGGAGGTCATGCTGCTGATGCTGGCACCTCTCGCGCCCGCTGCCATGGCGATTTTCGAGCGCGAAATCACCCAACATTTTGCCCGGGACAATCGACAACATCATGCGCTGGTCGATGCCAGAGCCCTGCGCGAGGGCCTGCTGGCCATAGTTTCCACGCCCGAAACGGGGTAGGGCGGACGGTCGGGAGCCTGTGACTCGCGGTCGCTCGGACCTCGATCGAGATTCTGGCCGGGAATCCCGCGGCCGCATCGGTTAAAATGGCTGGTTTTCAGCAAGCAGCATTGGACTTGGCCATGACGCCGCAAAGCAAACCGAACACCGACGACCTGCGGATCAGGGAAATCAAGGAACTGGTGCCGCCGGCGCACGTCTTCCGCGAATATCCGGTCTCCAATCGCGCGGCGCAGACGACCTACGCCGCCCGTCAGGCCATCCACCGCATCCTGCACGGCGCCGACGATCGCCTGCTGGTCGTCATCGGTCCTTGTTCGATCCACGACTACGACGCCGCGCTGGAATATGCCAGGCGGCTGGCGAAGGAAGCGGAAAGGCATGCCGAGGATCTCGTCATCCTGATGCGCGTCTACTTCGAGAAGCCGCGGACCACGGTGGGCTGGAAAGGCTTCATCAACGACCCCGACCTCGACGAATCGCACCAGATCAACAAGGGCTTGCGCGCCGCGCGGCACCTGCTCCGCGACTTGGCCGCCCTCGGGTTGCCCGTTGGAACCGAATTCCTTGATATGACGGTGCCCCAGTTCATCGCCGACTTCGTGTCGTGGGGCGCGATCGGGGCGCGGACGGTGGAGAGTCAACCGCACCGCGAACTGGCCTCGGGTCTCTCCATGCCGATCGGGTTCAAGAACAACACGGATGGGCACGTCCAATCGGCCATCGACGCCATCCTCGCCGCGAGTTCGCCGCACTGGTTCTCTTCGAACACCAAGCACGGGGTGGCGGCGCACTTCAAGTCTACGGGCAACCCCGATTGCCACGTCATCTTGCGGGGCGGCTCCAAGACCGGGCCCAACTTCGACCCGATGAGCGTCCGGGCCACGGCCAACGCACTTTCCCGCGCGGGACTGAACGAGCACGTGATGGTGGATTGCAGCCACGGCAACTCGGGCAAGGACCCCGCGCGCCAGGCCGAGGTCGCCTCAAGCGTGGCCCGCCAGATTCGCGAGGGTTCGCCTTACATCCTGGGCGTGATGATCGAGAGCAACCTGGTCGGCGGGCGGCAAGACATCGGGCGGCGAGAGCTGGTGTACGGCCAAAGCGTCACCGATGCGTGCCTTTCGTTCGAGGATTCGATTCCGCTGTTGGACGAACTGGCCGAGTCCGTCTCTTCCCGCCATCCTGTCGAGGCGCATCGTTGAGCGAGTACGTGGTCATCGGCACTGTCACGGGTGCGTTCGGGTTGAAGGGCGAGGTGAAAGTCGAACCCAACACCGAGTTCGAGGAGCGCTTCGAGCCAGGACGACGCGTGCGGATCGGAGGCGTCGAGCGCCAGATTGTAGGTTGCCGATGGCATCAGGAACGGGCGTTGCTCCTGCTGGAAGGCGTGACCGACGTGGACGCCGCCAAGGCGCTCCAGTTTCAGCGTGTCGAGGCGCTGGCCAGCGAACGACCCGAACTCGACGAGGACGAGTTCTTGCTCGAGGACCTCGTGGGTTTGCCCGTGCGGACCGAGGACGGGACCGAGTTGGGCACTGTCGAGAACGTGCTGGCGTACCCGGCTCAAGACTTGTTGAAGGTGGGCGATCTGCTGATTCCGTTCATCGAGGAGTTCGTGCTCGAATGCGACCTGGAGTCGGGGTTGGTCGTCAAACTCTTGCCGGGCATGGAGCCCGGCGCCGACTGATCGGGGGCGGATCGGGACTGGTGTCTCGTCCGGTCTTCAAAACCGTGCAGGACGTCTATGGGCGTCTGGTGGGTTCGATTCCCACACGCTCCCGCCAAGCTTCCACGACTGCGATCTGGAGGGACCCGCTCTGTCGGGTCCATCGTTCAAGGGCACAACGGAGTGTGCCCCTCCAGGAGCGTCCGTCTAGAGTTTCTCGACCTGATTGAACTCGAGCTCGACTGGCGTATCGCGGCCAAAGATGTTGATGAGCACCTTGAGGCGCTCGCGCTCGGCGTTGACTTCCTCGATTTTGCCGCTGTAGTCCACGAACGGACCGTCCACGACGCGGATCGTCTCGCCCTTTTCCCAGGAGACCTTGGGGGTCATCTCGCTGGATTCGAGGTTTCGGAGAATCCGTTGGACCTCGTAGTCCTCCAGAGGCACGGGACGGTTGCCGCTCTGGACGAAGCCGGTCACACCGCTGGTGGACTTGACGAGCTTGAAGGCTTCGTCGGTCAGGACCATCTTCACCAAGATGTAGCCCGGGAAGACCTTCTTCTTGACCACGGTGCGCTTGCCCGCCCGCATGGCGGACTCTTGCTCGGTGGGGATGAGGACGTCGTCGATGTCGACTTCCCAAAGGTGTTGAACTTGCGCGCGACGCGTGAGAACGTCTTTGACCTTGTTCTCATGACCCGCGATGGTGTGGACGGCGTACCAGGATTTGGGCATGGGCTCCTTAGCGGGTGTTCTGCAACAGAAGGTCGAGGGCGCTGCCCACCAGCAGCCCCATGAGGAAGAGCACGAGCACCAAGATGCCGCAGATGACCAGCACGACGCCGGTCAAGCGGTTGGTCTCGGGCCGAGACGGCCACGTGACCCGCTTCATTTCGCGGATGACCTCGTTGATGAACGTCTTGAATCCGCGCCGCATGCGCGGCACGGGAACCGAACCCGATGGCCGAGTGACTTTCGCTTCTTCCATTCTGGACCTGATCACGCCCAACGGGCGCGGGACCGTAGGGGGATGTGCGCATTATAGCGCAAACTCGGTCTCCCTCGCGTGTCTAGGCCCTTCGGATTTCGAGAACGTCGTAGACTTGTCGGCCCAGAGGCGCCTCGACGGTGACGTGCTGGCCCACGGCGGACCCCAGCAGCGACGAGCCCATGGGCGACTCGTTGGAAATGTAATCGCGGTCTGGGTCGGATTCGACGCTGCACACGATGCGGACTTCGAACTCTTCGCCGTACTGCGTGTCGCGCACCTTGACGAACGACCCGATTCCCACTCGGTCGGTGGGAATGTTGTCGGGCTCCAAGATGCGCGCCGTCGAGAACAGCATCTTGAGGTCGCCGATGCGGTTCTCCACCATGGCCTGCTCGAACTTGACTTCGTCGAGTTCGCTGTTGTCTTCGCTGAACTCGCCGTGCTGTTGGCTGTCGCGGATACGGTCGGCGATCTCGGGCCGCTTCACCATGGTCAGGTGGTGAAGTTCTTCCTTCATGCGCTGGTAGCCTTCCGGAGTCAGCCAGGTTTCTGAACCTGCTTCGACGTGAGTGGGGTGGTCGCTCATCTTGATATCTGTGGCCGACGCAGTGGTGCGGTGCGCTATTATAATCCGCGTGCGTCGCCTTTTCAACGGACGAGCCCTATCATCGGTTCCATTGCGTGGATCGAAAGGGGCCATCAGCCGGTTGCTTTCACTGCGCGCGCCCCATTTGTTGCTGCTGGGTGGAACGCTTGCATCCAGCCTGTGTTCAGCACAAGTTCAAAGTGAATCTCTCTTCACTTTGACCGGCTCGGACGTCCAGATTGTCGTGACGAAAACCGGCGTTCCCTTCGACCAGGTCGAGGTGACGATCATCCAGGAGGATTACCCGCCCGAACTGCTTCGGCAGCAGATCGCGGCCTTGGGGACTCGGCTGCCCTCGGAGATTCGGGGACTGGTGGTCGAGAGCAAGGATCTTGGGGGCGACCGCCCGTTACGGTTTGTTCGGGCACAGTTCGGTGCGTTCGGGATCACGGACGCCGCCACGGGCTCGGTTCGCCTTCAGCCCGTCGCTCAGGCGTTCGCCGGGGCGCCCGAAGCCCACGTGGTGGACGCCATTGCCCTGAACGTGGTCGGGATGACGCCGACGCCCCAGACGCTGCGGGCGTTCGCGAACGACACGGCCGCCGTCGAAGGGCGTTGGAATTCGAATCCCGCATTCATCGAGTACATGGTGGTGCTCAGGACGCAGGACCCGGAGAAGATCGAGATTCCGGACTCGTTGGTCCGCGAAACGCCCAAGGAAGCCGCTCCGACCAGTGGCGGCATGCCGGTCGGCATCCTCGCGGCGATCGTCGTTGTTGGCGCCCTTGCCGTGGGTGCTTTGGTATACTTCGCCGTGCTCGGCTCAGGTTCAAAACGCTGATGCGGCGGCGGCCGAGTGTAGCGCTACGCGAGGCTACGGAGGGATCATGACGGACGCTTCCACACTTACAATGCAGCAATTGATCGACGTTGGGTACGAGCTCAAGGCTTCCGACGTCATGGTCAAGGGAGGTTCGAGGCCCTTCATCAAGAAGGACAGCCAAGTTCAGCCCATGCCCGGCGACTGGCCGGTCATCGACCCTGTGAACGCTCACCGCATGCTGAGCGAGTTGATGACCGATCGCCAACGGGAGCACTTTGCGGCCCACCACGAAATGGACCTGGGCTTCAACGTCGGAAACCACTGCCGCGTCCGAACCAACGTGTACAAGCAGCGAGGCGTCACCGCAGCCGTCTGCCGCATCATCCCCCTGACGATTCGAGGCTTGGAGGAGCTCGGCATGCCGCCCTCTCTCGCCGAGGTCGTCAAGCACCGCCAGGGCCTTGTTCTTGTCACCGGTCCAACGGGCTCCGGTAAGACCACGACGCTCGCGGCGATGATCGACATCATCAACCGCAGCCGCAAGGCGCACATCGTCACGGTCGAAGATCCCCTCGAATTCGTCCACCAGGACAAGGAAGCGTACGTCAGCCAACGCGAGGTCGGCATCGACACCGACGACTTCGAGCCTGCACTCCGCGCCGTCGTCCGCGAAGCGCCCGACGTGATCCTCATCGGTGAAATGCGCGACATCAAGACGATGAACGTGGCTCTTCAAGCCGGTGAAACGGGCCACTTGGTGTTCTCCACGGTCCACACGTCCAGCGCCTACGAGACCCTGGACCGCATCATCAACATGTTTCCGCCGCACGAAAAGAACCACCTTTGCCTTCGCTTGGCGGGTTCCCTTCGCGCGATCATCGCCCAAAAGCTGGTTCCCCGGGCCGATGGAGAGGGTCGGGTCGCCGCGTGCGAGATCTTGGTCGCCTCGCCGACGGTCAGCAAGAAGATCGAAGATGGACACTTCACCGACCTCTACGACCTGATGCGGGAGCCGGACAACTACTGGGGCATGCAGACCATGAACCAAAGCTTGGTGAAGCACGTGAAAGATGGCGTGATCACCGCCGAGACCGCGATGCAATACGCGGGCATCCTTTCCGAACTCAAGCAGATGCTGCGACGCTGAACTGGAGCGAATTTGGCCGCCACTGACAAGCTCGACAATCTCCTGAGAGAACTGGTCGCCCGAGAGGCGAGCGACCTGCACATCAAGGCGGGCAACCCTCCCGTGATGCGGATTCACGGCAAGCTCACTCGCTCGAACCATCCTCCCCTTTCCTCGGAGGAGACCCGCGAACTGCTCCTCAGCATCTTGAATCCGGATCGCAAGAGACGGCTGGACGAGTTCAAAGAGGTTGACCTCTCCTACATGGTCCCGGGCCTGTCGCGATTCCGCGTCAACATGTTTTGGCAACGCGGCAACATCGGCGCCGTGTTCCGCGTCATCCCGTTCAAGGTCAAGACGATCGACGAGCTCGGCGTTCCGCAGGTGACGAAGAAGCTCTCGCTCCTGCCGCGCGGCCTGATTCTGGTCACGGGGCCGACGGGTTCGGGCAAATCCACGTCGCTGGCGGCGATGATCAACCACATCAACACAAACCGCCGCAGCCACATCATGACGATCGAGGACCCGATCGAGTACGTTCACGCCGATCTCGAGTCCATCATCAACCAGCGTGAACTTGGCACGGACACCCACAGCTTCGCGGAAGCGCTGAAGCACGTCATGCGCCAGAACCCGGACGTCATTCTGGTTGGCGAGATGCGCGATTTGGAGACGATCCAGTTGGCGATCACCGCGGCCGAAACCGGCCACTTGGTGTTCTCGACGCTTCACACCGTGGACGCGGCGCAAACGATCGACCGCATCGTGGACGTGTTCGATCCCGAGCAGCAGGAGCAAATCCGCACGCAGCTCAGCGTCACGCTTCAAGCGGTTATCAGCCAGACCTTGCTCCCCACGACGGACGGTCTGTCTCGTGTCGCCGCCTTCGAGGTTCTGGTCGCCACCCCCGCGGTTCGGACGCTGATCCGCGACGGCAAGACGCACCAGATTTACATGGACATCCAGACCGGCGCCCACTTGGGCATGCAAACGCTGGACGGCCATCTCCTTCAGCTGCTTCGCGAGAAGCGGATCGACTACGAGCACGCCCTTTCCAAGAGTTCGAACGCGGTGGACTTCCGCGTGCGCGCCGAGAAGCAGGGCCTGACGGAGGGACTCCTTGCCGAACATTAGAGGATTGCTCGAGCGCTGCGTCCAGATGCAGGGGTCCGACCTCCACTTCAAGGTGGATACGGGCAAGATCTACGTCCGAGTCCATGGCGATCTGGTCTACCTTGACGACGTTGCCGCGTACTCGCCCGAGCAGTTCAGGAACGACCTGTTCTCGATGCTCAAACCCGAGCAGGTCGAGCGGTTCAAGAAGATTCAGGAACTCGACTTTTCGTTCGAGGTCGTGGGGGTCTCTCGGTTTCGTGGCAACGCCTACCAGCAGCGAGGCGTGGTGCAGGCCGCGTTCCGTGTGATTCCGTACGAAATCCAGAACATGGAGGATCTCGAACTCCCGGCAGCGTGCTACGACTTCATCGAACGGCCACGCGGACTGGTTCTGGTGACGGGGCCCGCGGGTTCGGGCAAATCCACCACGCAGGCGGCGATGGTGGACCGGATCAACCGGACACGGCACGATCACATCGTCACCGTCGAGGACCCCATCGAGTTCGTCCACGACGACCATACTGCGCTCATCAACCAACGCGAACTCGAGTCCGACACGCTCAGCTTCGCCAACGCCTTGAAGTACGTGTTGCGCCAAGACCCCGACGTCATCCTAGTGGGTGAAATGCGCGATTTGGAGACGATTCACCTCGCGATCACCGCTGCAGAAACGGGCCACCTGGTGTTCGGCACGTTGCACACCGTGGACGCGGTTCAGACCGTGGACCGCATCGTGGACGTCTTCCCCATCCACTCGCAGCAGCAGATCCGCATGCAGTTGTCGGTGAACTTGGTCGGCGTCATTTCGCAGACGCTGGTGCGCCGGGCGGATGCTGCAGGTCGCGCCGCCGCGTTCGAAGTTCTCGTCGCGACAAGCGCTGTGCGAAACCTCATCCGCGAGAACAAGTCCTACCAAATCGGTTCGCTCATCCAAACCGGTGCGAGGGCCAAGATGCAGACGCTCGACCAAGCGCTTGCACGGCTCGTCGAGCGAGACATCGTCGCCTACGAGGACGCTCGGTACAAGGCCAAGGACCCCAACGAGTTCGACCGGTTGATCGAGCTCGGCAAAAAGGACGAAGCCAACCAAGCCAACACCGGGCAAGGCGGCAACGCACCCGGGGGCGCGCCCAAGCCAGCGGCCGGTGTCCGCGGCCAGCCCAATCGGCCCCAGGTCCGCCGCGAGTAGTTTTCGCTAGAATATTCACTATGACCCGTTCGCGCGCCTTCACTCTCATCGAACTGCTGGTGGTCATCGCGATCATCGCGATCTTGGCGGCGATGCTCTTCCCTGTTTACGCCCAGGCCAAATCGGCGGCCAAGAAGGCGACGGCGATCGGGCACGTGAAGCAACTCGGCACGTCGGCGCAGCTCTATCTCGCCGACTACGACGACACGTTTCCAACCACGTACGTTCCCTACGATACGGCTCGCGGCTACGCGTGGGACCGTCTCGTCCCAGCACCCGATTGGTTCCCCAACCCGACGAACGCCCAGCGGGCGATTATTCAGGGGTTCTGGGCCAACACGGTGCAACCGTACATGAAGAGCTACGCCATCTTGGAGGATCCCGCCTCCGTGAAGGTGACCGGCGTGGTGCAAGCGATCTTTGGGAACGTGGTGCCTCCGGCCACGTTGCCGAGCGGGATCAGCTACGTCTACAACGGGCTGATGCACGGCTACCCGGCTTCGGCCGTCAACTCGTCTTCGAATCTGCCGGTGTTCTGGAACGGTCGTGGGAAGGCTGCGCTCGTCGGTTGGGCGTACGCCAACCCTTACATGATTTGCCGCAACGGCGCAGCCCCGTGCCAATACGTCCCGCCGTCGGCCACTTGCGATTCCTTCTCAGCCGGTGGCAACGGTCAAGAGAGCGGGATGTCGAAGAACACGCGCGGAACGGGCTACGACGTCCACAACCGGGGCTTGATCTACGGATATGCCGACTCCTCGGCGCGATGGAGGCGGGTGGGCGTTTACACGTCGGGCTTGACCGACCCTCGGACCGATCCGTTCTCCCACTACGAGGGTGGTAACGAATCCACGTTGGAGTGGTACGACCAGTACGGCTGCCACGCCTACCTCTTCCGCCCGGATTTCGACTTCTCCAACTGGGACCCAGCCAATGCGTTTTAGGTATGGCTGGCTGCTCGTAGTCGCCGCTGTCGCGTGTGCGACCGGGTGCTCGGGCGGTTCCGACGCCGACCCATACAGGGATCAGCCGATGCCCGAGCGATCGGTCGGAGAGAACGTGAAGAACAAGGGCGACGCTCAGTAGGCCTTCGCGAAGACCACGCGGCGCGCACTCGGCTTGCCCGTCATTACGCACTGGCCGAGCTCGTTGTCCGAAGGGTCGAGCGGCGTCAGCGGGATGCAGCGGATCGTCGCCTTGGTGGCGTCTGAAATCGCCAACTCGGTCTCCTTGGTGCCGTCCCAGTGGGCCAGCACGAACCCTGCGCCGCCTTCGCCTGCAAAGACCTCTAGGAACTCCGCCCACGTGTCCACGCGGCGGGTGCTTGCTTCGCGCAGCTTCCGCGCGACCTCCAGCATGCTGGACTGCATCGCGCCCAACTCCGAGGCGATGAAGCCCGACGCTTCGCTCAGCGCCACGGCATGCTTCTCTCCGACATCGCGCCGGGAGACGACGCACGCGCCCGCTTCCAGGTCTCGGGGACCCAGTTCGACGCGGACACACGCACCATGAAGCTCCCAGTGGTTGTATTTGAACCCTGGGGACTCCTTCTCGCGATCATCCACCTTGACGCGGACGGCGACACCGCCCCAGCCCAATACCTTGAGCTCGTCGGCCAATTGGTGAGCCGCTGCCACGGTTGCGACGCGTTGTTCGTCACGGCCGATCGGAATCACCACTACCTGAACCGGTGCCAACCGAGGAGGCAGCACCAGGCCCTTGTCGTCTGAGTGCGCCATGAGCAACGTGCCGATCAGGCGTGTGGACACGCCCCAAGAGGTCGCGTAAACGTGCTCCAACTGGCCTTCCTGGTTCTGGAACGTCACGTCGAACGCCTTGGCGAAGTTCTGGCCGAGGTGGTGCGAGGTGCCCGCTTGGATGGCGCGCAGGTCTTGGGTCATCGCCTCGATGCAGTACGTGTGGTCGGCTCCGGCGAACTTCTCGTTCTCGGTTTTGAGGCCCACGATGACGGGCACGGCCATCCAGTCTTCCGCAAACTTGCGGTAGATGTCGAGGATCGTGAGCGCCTCTTGCTCGGCCTCATCGTAGGTGGCGTGCGCCGTGTGGCCCTCTTGCCAGAGGAACTCCAGCGTGCGCAGGAACATGCGGGTCCGCAGCTCCCATCGGAAGACGTTCGCCCACTGGTTGATGAGGATGGGCAGGTCGCGCCACGACTGCACCCACTTGGAGTAGGTGTGCCAGATCATGGTCTCGCTGGTCGGCCGCAGGTAGAGCTTCTCTTCGAGTTCCTTGCCTCCGCCATGCGTCACGACGGCGCACTGGGGCGCGAACCCCTCGACGTGGTCGGCTTCCTTCTGCAGAAAGCTCTCGGGGATCATCGTCGGGAAGTAGGCGTTCTGGTGGCCGGTCGCCTTGAACATGTCGTCCAGCGCGCGCTGCATCAACTCCCAGATGGCGTAGCCGTGCGGCTTGATCACCATGCAGCCCCGGACCGGCGAATAGTCGGCCAGGTTGGATCGCAGGACCAGTTCGTTGTACCAGTCGCTGTAGTTTTCCGCACGCGAGGTGATGCCTTTGGAACTCATAGGAACTGACCAGTTTGACATATCGCGGCTCAACCTTCTGGTCCAAGGGCTTTGCGAAGCACCCCTTCGGCAGACAGAGAGCCGCCGAAGGGATGCCGAGCCACCTACAGGTCGCCCGAGCGACCGTAGTTGCTTCGAAGCATCACGAAGTCCACGAGGTTCACGGACCCGTCTCGGTTGAGGTCGGCTCGATCATTCCAGTTGGGCGAGCCCGGCGCGCTGCCGAAGGCCTGTCGCAACACGAGGAAGTCGAACAGATTGACCGAGTTGTCCCCATTGCAGTCGCCGGGGATCATCCCGAACTGGACATTGTCCAGCGGGTCGGTGCGCGAGTCCAGCGAGAGCGTGCGCCTCAGGTAGACCGACTCCTTGACGCTGACGTCGAAGGCCCGTCCACTCGGTGCCTCGGTGGCAAAGTTGCCATTGGCGTCAAGCGCGACAACCTTCTCGATCAGCACCTCCGGCCGCAGATGCTCTCTGAACTGTAGGGTCGCCTGCGTCGGCACGTTGGCCCCGCTTGCGCCGTTGAACACCAACCTGCCGATCAGCGGCGGCGCTCCGACGGTGACCTCGGTGCTCACCGTGGCATCCAGTGCGTGAGCGACAATCTGCGCTGTCTGGGACGAAAGAACGTCCAGCGTAGCCACTGGGAACGCAGCCGTACGTTGGCCCTTGCGCACCACGACGGACGTGGGGACTTGCACTCGGCTGCTGGTGGACATGAGCTGCACCGTCGTATCTTCCACGTAGTTGGGCAGAGTCAAGAACACCGTTCCCGTGGTCTGATCCACTCCCGTAAGCGTGTTCTTAGCCAGCCGGACCTTTTGGGCCGTTCGCAGATCGAAAGCCGCCAAGGTGGCATCGCCGCTTGCTTCATAGTACTGATCGCTGTTGACGATCGGGAAGTCCGCGCTCGTGGTGGCTCCGACAGCATAGAAGGTTGTGGTCGCGTTCCAGAACCCTTGACCCGGAATCGGATAGGTGGACCGCATCGGGCTCATCGCGTTGAACGCATCGTAGGCCGAGCCGCCCCAGAACGAGGACAGCATGACCTCGCCTTGGCCGACATCCAATAGGGCCACTAACCCGCTGCTGTTGCCAGACGGGGAGGCTTGGAAGGCGTTCTGGGTCGTCGTCATGTCGGTACCGATGGTGTGGCCCACAACGGCGAGCGCGGTGTTGTTGATGTACTCACAATCCGTGAGCGTCGTCGCACTATTCACGCCGCCGAAGTAACCCGATCGAGTTCTTTGGAGCAACATGTCGTTGGCGATGGTCTCCTGAACCACCCGGTGAACCGCATAGAAGCCGGTCCGCTCTCCCGGGGTGGGAGGTGTGGACTGGACTGGCGTCGAAAGGGGGAAATTCTGGGATCGCGTGTGCCCGACGATGGCCAGGTTCACGATCGGGAAAGTGAAGGATTCCAGCCCAAACCAACTGGCTCCCGATGCGGTTTCGTACCCGCTTCCCCCGACGTAATGTGTGTTCACTATTGCCCAATCGTACAGCGCCATGCCTACTATGGCGTCGCCTCCGCCCGCGTAGGAGGAGTTGCGAGCAAACGAGAGATCGGGCGACTCGGTGTATCCGGCGAACCCGATGGTCCGCTCCGGCTCGGGAGCAAAGATGTTGTCCAGAAAGTCTACGTCCACCGCTGTCAGTCCGTCCGTTTCCGAACCACCGACATACAATTGAAGCTTCACCGTCGCGCTGAACATGTGGACGAAACCATCCCATCCGCCGAACGGCGAGTTCAGCGGCTCGGCCCCACCGGACGGACCCGTTACCGGACCTTGCACCATGCCCACCGAGGAAAGAAGGTTTGGACTCGGAGTACGAACATCGATGTCCCACATGTAGACGCCGCCAGGTGCATCAAGCTGCTCAAGAAGCGTGACCGAACCGTAGTACGGCGCTTGGACGAGA
The DNA here is from genome assembly GCA_002343445.1 of Chthonomonas sp. UBA2387. Classification (GTDB taxonomy): domain Bacteria; phylum Armatimonadota; class Fimbriimonadia; order Fimbriimonadales; family Fimbriimonadaceae; genus UBA2387. The sequence continues at coordinate 22,027 of DDSP01000042.1, read as the reverse complement.
TAGGCGAATGGCGTCGGTGAGGCGACATTGACCCATGCCACGTTCGGCGAGTTGGTTGCACCTGCGATCGCGGTCACTCGGTCGTCATAGACCGTCTGGAAGATGTGCACGTCGAAGTAGCCGAGTCCAAGATAGTGCGTCGCGATGAATCCGTCACCTTCGCTGCGCGCATTGGATTGGCCCACACCGACCGGAAAGTCAGGGCTAGGCGTCCGCCCGCCAAAATTCGCAACCTTTATCCCCAAGTTGAAGTCGCCTTCTCCCGCGTGCCCATGATCGACGCAAAGCGCCTCATCGAAGCCCGAACCACCGACGACCGTCGAAACGATGACGGGATCGATAACCAACGTCTTGGTTCTGTCGTAGGCGCCCAACTCAAACTTCAGCATGTCGCCTCGAAGCGCGAACCGTGCGTTGACGGGCGATGAGCCCCGCGCGTCTTCCTGATACGTCTTGAGCTCGCGGTGTTCGATGTTCCCGTACTCGGTTCGGACCACGAGACGGTCGCCGACCAATGCGGTCGAGTTGCCACCGTCGAGTTTCAGGGCGATCTGCGAAGGATCGGCGCCGGGCTTGACTTCAAAGTCGTACCGAGGGCGACCCTTGTCCGAGTAGAGCACCATGTCCACCCCGGGGTACACGTCCGCCATCCTCAACTGGTGTCCGGTAGCGACTCCATTTAGGTTGCGAACCGAGGGCCGATTGTCCTTGTCCTGTTCGATGAGGGCATAGCTGATCCGGTGCTTGGTCGGCTCTTCCAACTGGAATGACGGTGTCCGCGCGCCTTGGAGCGTCTTGAAGACCACCACGCGCTCCCGCTGGTACGTCTTGGCCTTGGTCGGATTGGCTCGGTAAACCGGGTCGGATTCGTCGCTGACGTCGATCTCTCGGTAGGCATCGAGCCGGAGGCCATCGTCCGTGACCCAGACGTCCAGACCTGGATATCGCGCCAGGTAGCGGGCATCGGAGGGCCATTGACCCTCATTCTTGATGAAGAACCCGTTGGGGAGAACCCCGGACTCAGGCGCTTGGCTTGCTCCCTGAGCGAGCGTCGCCGCGACGAGCATGGTGAGAATATGCATCTAAACCTCGGCAGACCTAGTCTGCGTATGCGTGAGGATTCACCCCTACCGTCAAAACAGCGTCAAAACAGCGTTTGCTGACGGGATTCGAACATGAACTCTGTTGAGGTGGGCGTCACTCCATCTGGAAGAGCCTTTGGCCCGAAGGCTCCACCGGCACCGAGCAAGGAATCACCGATGTGACCCCCGGCTCTTGCATCGTCACTCCCAGCCAGATGTGGGCAGCCTCGATGGTTGTCGGGTTGTGCGTGATGAAGATGAACTGCGTGGTCGAGCTGAAGTCGCGCAGCATGTCGGCGTAGCGCTCGACATTCCGGCCATCGAGCGGGGCGTCCACTTCGTCGAGGATGACCAGGGGGCTCGGCTTGACCCGGAGAAGGGCGAAGAGGAATGCCGTCGCGCAGAGGGATCGCTCGCCGCCGCTCAGCAACTCCAGCTTCTGTTTCTTCTTGCCCGGCAGTTGGACGTCGATTTCGATGCCCGTGTCCAAGATGTCGTCCGGCTTCGAAAGACTTAAGTTCCCCGACCCGCCGCCGAAGAGCCGGTCGAACATCTCGGTGAACGCGACCTCGAGTTGGGCGAACGTGTCCACAAAGCGGTCGCGCGTCAGCTTGTCCAGCTCGGAGATGGACGCCCGTATCTGGGCGATGCTCGCATCCACATCGTCGAGTTGGCCCACCAATTCGCCCGCGCGTTGCGTGAGGCGTTCGTACGCCTCGATTGCCCCGAGGTTCACATCGCCCATCTCCCGCAGTTCTCGGCGCAGCCTTCCGACGACCGTCACTGCATCCGAGGGGACCACCGTATGGGGTGCGGTCTCGATGGCTGCGGCCTCGTCCACTCCGTACTCCTCCAGAAGGCGTTGCGCGACGCTCGCCCTGCGCGCGTCCGATCGGGCTCGGGTGAGTTCTGCCTGATGGGAGGCTTCTGTCGCCGCTTGAATACGTTCGCGGCACTTCTTCAAGTCCTCCGCGCCCGATTCTATGGCGGCTTCTAGGGCCTTCCGCCGCTCCAGCGCGCCGGTGTACTCGGCGTCTTTCGACTTGCGTTGATCGCGAAACGCCTCGGACTCCTTCTCCAACGCTTCGTTGGCCTGCTTGAGCTGATCGCGCTCGGGGCCCAGCGAGGCCAGCTTCCGGGCCCGCGATTGCTCGCCGTCTCGAGCCGCCTCCAACCGCCGCGTCGCTTGGCCTACCAGCACTTCGGCTTGGGCCAGACGTTGCTCGGCGTCCTTCAGGCGTTCCGCGGCCAAGTCCGAGTCGGCGGCCAGCCCCGCGAGCCGCTTCAGAATGTCGTCGCGCGCGCTCTCAAGGGAGGCGAGTCCTGGCAATTCTGCAATCGGACCGGCTGCCGCCTCCAGTCGCTCTCGTTCGGCGGTTAGCCGCATCGCCGACTTCTGCGTGGACTCCAACTCGTGGTGCACCTCGCGATGCCATCTGGCCGCTTCGGCGACTTGACGCTGGACCCCTTGAGCCGCACGCTCGGCCTCCTGAATCGTGGTGCGGGCCGCCTCCTTGGCGACCGCGCGGTCTTTGCCCGACTTTGCCAGCTTGGCGAGCGACTGTTGGATGCCTGCCATCTCGCGTTCCAACTCGCCAAGCTCGGCCTTTCGTTGCACCATGCCGAAGGTGGGCTTGCCCGTGGTGCCGCCCGTCACCGCGCCCGAGGAATGGACCACCTCGCCATCGAGCGATACCAGCCGGCTCCAACCCGTCGTCCGTGCCAGCTCCAGCGCTATGTCGAGCGTCTCGACGATCAGGATTCGGCCCAGCAGGCTTTCGGCGACCGGCTCGTGTTCCTTGCGACACCGCACCAGCTCGCTCGCGCGCCCGAGCACACCCTTGCGGTGGGCCAGCGTGGACAATTCGCGGTTGGGCGGCGAGGGGCGCATAAGGGTGAGTGGTTGGAAGGTCGCTCGTCCTGCCCGCTCCCGCTTGAGGAACTCGATGCCTTCTCTCGCCGCGCGTTCGTCGGCGACGATGAGGTCGTTCGCCGCCGCGCCCAAGGCGGTTTCGATGGCCAATGCGAGTTCCCGATCCGTCTCGAACGCCTCGGCTACCGGGGTGTAGCTGGCAGTCAGCATCCCTCGCTCCGCGGCTTCCAGCACGGCTCGCGCCCCGTGGTTGAGGCCCTCGTGGGTTTCGATCGTGTGTTCGATCGCCCGATGCCGACCCTCGAGCGAGGCGAGCTTGGTGGCGAGAGACCTGCCCGTCTGAGCCTCCTCGGCTTCGGCAGCTTCGAGTCTGCGGAGTTCGCCCCGAGCGGTGGCAGCTTGGTCGTGATCCGCTTGCAAGCGCGCCTCTTGCTCTTCCAGCGCAGCCTTCGCCTCTTGCTCTGCGGCGACGAGATCCGGCATGGCGCGTTCAATGCCTTCGAGTTCGCGCAACACCTCTTTGAGGCGGTCGGCTCGGTGATCGGCCTCGGCGCGCTCTTTGGCGACTCGCGCGTGGGTTTCCCGGGCTGCCGCGAGTGCCTTCTCGGCGTCGGCGAGTTCGCGACGGACAGCGTCGGCCTGGGCTCCCGCGCCCGCCGTCTCGCTACGGACGCGTTCCAGAGTCTCGCGGGCCGCTTTGAGTTCGGCTTCCCGTTCCTCGACTTCACGCGCCGCCTCTCCTTGGCGGCGTTCGTCGCGGGTGGCGTCTTCGCGAAGCGTCGCCTCCAACTCGTCCAACCCTCGCAGGCGTTGCGCGTTGAGCTTCTGTTGCGCCTCGCACCGATCGGCCTCCGTGCTCAGGCGATGCTGCTCCGCCCGGATCGCCGCGAGTTCTTCCTCCAGCTTCCGCCGCTTGCCTTCGGTCGTCGCGATACGCCCCTCCAACTCGACTGCGGTGCCGTTGTCTTGAGTCAGCGTGTGGGCCAACCGTTGAAGGCTGGCCTCGGCGGCTTCCATCTCCCTGACGAGGTCGGCCACCTGAACGACCAACATGCCGCACTCGACTTCCCGCAGGGCATCGGCGGCCGACTTGTACCGTCTGGCTTTCTCGGCCTCCTCGCGGAGCGGCTCCCGTTGCTGCTCGACCTCGTGCAGGATGTCCTTGATGCGGGCCAGGTGGTCCTCGGCGGCGGCGAGCCTTCGAAAGCTCTCATGCTTGCGTTGGCGGTAGCGCTGGACCCCGGCGGCCTCGTCCACCCACGCGCGGCGGTCCTCTGGCGAGGCCGCCAAGGCCTGGTCTATCTCCTTTTGCGTTACGATGGCGTAGCCCGACTTGCCGAGACCGCTATCTGCGAGCAGGTCGTACACGTCGCGGAGGCGGCAGGGCTGCCGGTTGATGGCGTAGGAGCCCTCGCCCGCCCGCGTGGCTTTGCGCGTGATGACCACTTCCGCAGTGGGCACGGGCAGCGTCCCATCCTCGTTGTCGAAGACCAGGGTGACTTCGGCGTAGCCCAGCGGCCGGCGTCGCGCGCTGCCGGCGAAGATGACGTCGGTTGTGGTCTGCGCGCGAAGGTGCTTCGGGCTCGGCTCNNGTCGACGATGTTCGACTTGCCGCATCCGTTCGGTCCGACCACAGCGATCAGGTCGCCTCGGAGATCGATGTCCGTGCGTTCGGCGAACGTCTTGAAGCCGAAGATCGTGATGCGTTTGAGCCTCATCTTGCGGGCGCGGCGAGTCCATGAGTCTAGCAGGTTCGACTGACGGGTCTCTCTCTCCCGATCAGCTCGTTGCCTTCACGGATTCACGATTCACATTCACATCCCCCCAGGTTTGGAAAGCGGAATACGGAAAGCGGAAAACGGAGGTCGCGTTCACGATTCACGATTCACATTCACATCCCCCCAACGTTGGGAGTCGGGTGGATCCCGGCGCTTGCTTGGCTGCCGAGTTCCCTCTCTCGCCGATTCCTGCCCTCAAGGGGCTGTTCACACGTGGGCGTCAGGTGCCCATTTCGTCGGGAGACGACGATTTGTCAATCTGGAAGCTGCCGCCCGTGCGCGGATGTCCTCCCTAGACCACGGCAAAGGCGGGCTGCGGACGCGCAACACGTCGCTATACTGGAGACATGACGGGACTCGCCGTGCTGGTCGGTTGGATGGGCGTTTTCGCCCCCGTGCCAGGGTGGAAGCTGGTGGCCGTTGCGCCGGGCGGTGGTTCGTTCTTTTATCCCAACATTGTTGGCCCCGATGGGTCGTTCGTCGGCCGAGGGCCGTCACCTTTCTCCACGCTTTGGTACCGTGCCACCGACCAGCGGCTGGTTGTTTGGGATCGAGGCTGGAATGACGACTGGCAGCTGGACTGCGGGCTCGGCTACGTGAGCTTCAAGGTCGGCGACGAATACGAGACCTACGATCTGGCCACAGGCGAGCTGATCTTGAGAGTCCCCGGGCCCGCTCACCGAGTCGGCCTTTCGATTGTGGGGGACAAGACCTGGGACCTGCAATCCGGTCGCGAGGTGCCGGCCATCCCCAAGACCCGCCTCGTTTGGGACACGCCGCGCCGACGCTTGGGAATTCAGGCGACGGAGCGCGGCTACCGGGTGGTGGAGTATGAGCCTGGAACCATCCGGGAGATCCGCTCGGCACGGCATCGTTGGGGCTTGGTGGACCACGTGTGGGGCGACCCCGACACCGGCCCGTTCGCCCTCCAAGCCACGGCGAGCAACGGCATGCCCATGACCGAGATGTACACGTTCGACCTCCGGAACGTCTTGACGGACGAGTGGCGGATCGAGAGTTGGGGCCCTCTTGGCGTCATCCAGAAAGAACTCAAAGACAAGACCAGTCTGCCCGACCAACGGTACCGGCTAGTGGATCCGCAAAAGGGCGAGGTGCTTTGGGAGCGGGACGACCTGAACGGGAGGCTGATCCGGTGGGATGGAAGCCTGATCTTGCTGAGCGCGGGATTCAAGGAGAGCTACCTTGATGCGCGCGGTGTTCCCGTTTCGCCTCCGCCCGACCGCCAGCGGCGCGTTTGGGAGATCGGGGCGGGTCATGCCGTGAACAGCCGGGGTGGACTGGTGGGCGTTTGGAGGCGGGCTGGGTGACGTTGTTGGCGTGCAGCGGTCGGAACGTGGAAACGCTGATCCAACAGGCGCAATCGATGGGCTCGATCTTCGCCGCGATTGGCGACGCTGTTGACCGGTCTGATGGTGCTGGACATGGTGCGCGTTCGGCGTTACGGATGGACACTTCTGCCTGCTGCCGTCTTTCTGGTGTTCCACCCCGCGTGGTGGATGAAGGTGGATGCCGACTGCGGACGGGCCAAGGTTGACCTGTCGCTCATCTTCCTGACCGCCTTAGTCGGTCTGTTTGTGGCTCATCGGAAGTGGCTGGCTAAGCTGTCGGCTTGAGTCGCTCGTGCGAGACGCGTCGCTATACTGGAGACATGACTGGTCTGGCCGCATTGCTCGGATGGGGTTGCCGATTCGGGGCAACCCGAGTCCTACCACGTAAGCGACATGTGGGAGCCCATGCGGGGAATGGCGCCCCTTGCATCGCGATCGCGAGTTCCGGCCCCACGACCGAACTCGAACCAGCCAAGACGCCTCGGGGCCGGGAACTCGTAGCACCCGACAGGTTGGCGGGTCATGCCGTGAACTGCCCGGGCCGATGGGTGGGCGTGTGGAGGCGGGTCTGGTGACGTTGTTGGCATGCAGCGGCCCGAACGTGCAGCAGAGCATTTACTGGGCCATCGGGTTCGGTCAGGTTTTGGCCTGGGCGGGTGGAGTACTGACCTGCCTCATGGTGCGGGACATGCTCCGGGCTCGCCGTTTTGGCTGGACGATTCCGCCAGCAGTGGTCTTTTTGGCCTTCCACCCCGCATGGTGGATCAGCCCTTGGAACGGCGATTGCGGTTCCGCCAAGATCGACCTCTCGATTGTTTCGATGGCGGCGTTCGTGGGACTCTATGTCGCTCACCTCAAGTGGATGGCGAAGCTGTCCGCTTGAGTCGCTCGGCGATCCAAGCCTTGACTGCATGTCGCGATACACTGGGGTGTAGCTGCGCGGATAGTCCACCTCACGGAGCGAGGTTAGACGAGGGCGTTCTGAAGGCGACACATGCCACCTAGTCCGCTTCGACACCTTGGCCGACTGCGTCCGCCAAGGGCTCAGCGTGACCGAAGGCACTGTCTTCGGTCAATGCTAACTCTCCTGCGCAGATTTGAGAAACGCCTCCACTGTCATCGCGCCGAGGTCGCCTTGCTCCCGCGAGCGGACGCCGACCGTGCCTTCTTCGATATCGCGGTCGCCGAGAATCAACATGTACGGGACCTTTTGGCCCTGGTTGTCGCGGATTTTGCGGCCCAACGTTTCGCGGCGCGCATCCACCTGCACGCGCAGAGGGCGGGAGTCGTGGAGCGTGTCTTTGAGCCGTTGCGACAAGGCTTCAGCCGCCACGACGTGCCGGTCGGCGATGGGGAGAATCGCGATTTGCACGGGCGAGAGCCAGAACGGGAAGGCACCTGCGTACTGCTCGGTGAGCAGGCCGATCATGCGCTCCAGCGACCCGAACGGAGCGCGGTGGATCATGATCGGACGGTGGGGCTTGCTGTCTTCCCCGATGTACTCGAGATCGAACCTTTCGGGAAGGTTGTAATCCACCTGCACCGTGCCCATCTGCCAATCGCGGCCCAGGGCGTCTTTGATGATGAGGTCGAGCTTGGGACCGTAGAACGCGGCGTCCCCGGGCGATACGAAGTAGTCGAGCCCCATGGCGTCGCATGCCTTGGTGATCGCTTCCGTGGCGGCTTGCCAGTTGTCGTCGTGGCCGACGTACTTGCTGGAGGCGGGGTCCTTGGTCCCCACGCGAGCGCGGAAATCCGTCAGGCCGAGTTTGCGCAGGACCGTTTGCATCAGTTCGACCACGCCGATGAACTCGTCTTGAAGTTGGTCGGGCGTGACGAACAGGTGGGCGTCGTCTTGCGTGAACCCTCTGGCGCGCAGGATGCCTGTGACCTCCCCGCTTTGCTCGTAGCGGTGGACCGTCCCGAACTCGGCGTAGCGGATGGGCAGGTCGCGGTAGCTCCGCATCTGAGATTGATAGATCTCGATGTGGAACGGGCAGTTCATGGGCTTGAGGATGTAGGTTTCCTTCTCCTCGTCCTCCATGAACGGGAACAGCTTTTCCTTGAACGTCAGGATGTGGCCCGACTTTTCGTAAAGCTTGATGCTGGCGATCTGCGGCGTGATGACGGGGTCGTAGCCGCGCTTGAGCTGTTCCTTGCGCAGGAAGTCGGTCATGGTTTCGCGCAGCACCGCTCCCTTCGGGAGCCACAAGGCGAGGCCGGGACCCACGCGCGGACTGAACATGAACAGGCTTAGTTCGCGCCCGAGCAGACGGTGGTCGCGCTTCTTGGCTTCTTCGAGCATGTGCAGGTGCGCGTCGAGCTCTTCTTGGGTTTCGAACGCCGTGCCGTAGATGCGCGTGAGCTGCTTGTTCTTGACGTCGCCGCGCCAGTAGGCGCCCGCGATGGACATGAGTTTGAAGTTCTTGATGTCCTTGGTCGTTTCGACGTGCGGGCCCCGGCAGAGGTCGATGAAGCGGCGCAGTTTGCCGTTGGTGAACCGCTGCTGGTCGTAGAAGCTGACCTCTTCGCCTTCGGGGATGGCGTCGAGCAGTTGGAGTTTGTAGAGGGCCGTTTCTTCGCCTTGGCCGAGCGTGGTTTCTTCCAGGATGATTCGGCGCGCCTGGTCTCGGTCGGCGGCGACTTTGCGTTCGATGCGCATATCGAGCTTGGCGAGCTCCTTCATGCGCTTTTCGATGCGGGGGAGGTCCTCCTCGCGGATGGGCTCGGGGGGGTCCACGTCGTAGTAGAAGCCGTTCTCAATGGGCGGGCCGATGGCCAGTTTGACGCCCGGATAGAGCTCGGTGAGCGCCTGCGCCATGAGGTGTGCGGCGCTGTGGCGGAGACGATAGAGGTGGGATTGTTCGTAGGCTTCCATGGCGTGCTTCCCCGACCAAGGGATTGAGTTGTCAGATGAGATTATGGCGCGTCCTGGCCGATTCGGTTGGGATGGCTCCACGACACCGCTTGCACGATCCGTTCAGACCGAGGGTTGCGGACGCATCCGGGACCAGGACCTACGCCAGCGCCCCGAAACGCCCCATAATTTCAGTCACATGAGCCTATCGCGCTCAAGTCGCTTTACACCAAGTTAGACAGGCGGCCTGCGATGGGGTACAAGAGGAACGCAACATGGGCAAGACAGTAGGCATCGATCTCGGCACCACCAACTCGGTCGTCGCGGTGATGGAAGGCGGCGAACCCGTCGTCATCAGCACCGCCGAGGGCTCGCGCACGCTTCCCAGCGTGGTCGCCTTCAAGACCAACGGCGAGCGTCTCGTCGGCGTCACGGCCAAGCGGCAGGCCGTCGTGAACCCGGAGAACACGATCTCCAGCATCAAGCGCTTCATGGGCCACAAGCTCAGCGAAGTCCGCAGCGAGGCCGAGCGTGTGAGCTACAAGGTCAAGGCCGACTCCAAGGGCAACGTGGTCGCGCACATCCCCGCTGCCGGCAAGGACTTCACGCCGGAAGAGATCAGCGCCATGATCCTTCAGAAGCTCAAGAAGGACGCGGAGGCGTACCTGGGCGAGACGGTGGATCAGGCCGTCATCACGGTCCCGGCCTACTTCAACGACTCGCAGCGCACGGCCACGAAGAACGCCGGCGAAATCGCGGGCTTGAAGGTGCTCCGCATCATCAACGAGCCTACTGCAGCTTCCCTTGCCTATGGACTGGACCGCAAGGCGAACGAGACGATTCTGGTGTTCGACCTGGGCGGCGGCACGTTCGACGTTTCGGTCCTCGACGTGGGCGAGGGGGTGTTCGAGGTCAAGTCCACCAGCGGCGACAGCCATCTGGGCGGCGACGACTTCGACCAGAAGATCGTAGAGTGGCTTGTCGGCGAGTTCAAGAAGGACCAGGGCGTGGACCTGACCAAGGACCGAGCCGCCATGCAGCGGCTTCGCGAGGTCGCCGAGCGCGCCAAGATCGAACTCAGCTCGCAAACCACGGCGCAGATCAACGTGCCCTACATCACGGCCGTTGACAACGAGCCGAAGCACATGGATTACAGCCTGACCAAAGCCCGGTTCGAGGAGCTTTGCGCCGATCTGATGGAGCGCGTTAAGAAGCCGTTCTTCCAGGCGCTGGAAGATGCGGGACTCAAGGCGGGCCAGATCGACGAGATCATCCTGGTCGGCGGTTCGACGCGCATGCCGATGGTTCAAGACCTGGTCAAGCAGATGACGGGCAAGGAGCCCAACCGATCGGTCAATCCAGACGAGGTGGTGGCCGTCGGGGCGGCGATTCAGGCGGGCGTGTTGGGCGGCGAAGTCAAGGACATCGTTTTGCTCGACGTCACGCCGCTCTCGCTGGGCGTCGAGACCCAGGGCGGCATCGCGGACAAGCTCATCGAGCGCAACACCACGATTCCGACCAAGAAGAGCCGCGTTTACACCACGGCTCAGGACAACCAGCCCGAGGTCGAGATCCACATCTTGCAGGGCGAACGGCCGTTGGCGCGCGACAACAAGAGCCTGGGCCGGTTCCACCTGAGCGGCATCCCGCCGGCGCCTGCTCGCGTGCCCCAGATCGAAGTCACGTTCGACATCGACGCGAACGGCATTCTGCACGTCTCGGCGCAAGACAAGGCGACCGGCACCAAGCAGAGCATCACGATCACGGGTTCGGGCAACCTTCAGCGGGGCGAGATCGACAAGATGGTCGCCGAAGCGGAAGCCAACGCCGAAGCCGACCGCATGGCCCAGGAGTTCGCGGAACTGAAGAACCGGGCCGACCAACTGGCCTACAGCACCGAGAAGGCGCTACGCGAAGCGGGCGACAAGGTGGACGAGGCCGAGCGGACCCGGATCACGGAGAAGATCGGCGCGTTGCGCAAGGAGATTCACGGCGACGACCGCGACGCCCTGCAGCAGGCGTTCTCCGACCTGGAAGGCGAGTCGCACGAGTTGGCGCGGCGCATGTACGAGGCTTCGCAGACGCAGGAGGCCAACCAGGAAGCGGGCGTCGGCGCAACCGCCAGCGACGACGTGATCGACGCCGAGTTCAAGGAAGACAAGTAAGGGTCTTCGCGCTACGTTGCGTGACGTCCGGGTCGCCAGAACGGCGACCTGGACGTTTTGTTCAGAGCATGATGACCGAGCGGATGACGTTGCCCGTCTCCATCTCGTGGAAGGCGTCTTCGACGTCTTCGAGGCCGATCCGGCGGGTCACCATCGCGTCCAGGTTCAGTCGCCCATCCAGATACAGTTGTGCCATGAGCGGGAAGTCGTGCGAAGGGAGCGCGTCTCCGCAGTGGCACACGTTCAGCCCGGCCTTGTTCCAATAGACGCCCGTGGCCATATCCCCAAGGTTGAGGGTGACCGCATCGGTCTGCGCCGGGAAGCCGATCGTGGTGGCGCGGCCGCCGTAGGAGAGCATCTTGATCGCTTGTTCGGTACACATCGGGATGCCCGTGGCTTCAAACGCGTACTCGACGCCCCCATCCCAACCGTCGTCGGTCAGCTTCCGCACCTCGGCCACGGGGTCGCATTCGGCGGCGTTGACCGTGTGGGTCGCGCCGAAGTCCTTGGCCCATTGGAGCTTGACCGGGTTGACGTCCACGGCGACGATCTGGCTGGCGTGTTGGAGTCTAGCGCCTTGGATGACGCTGAGGCCGACTCCGCCGCACCCGATGACGGCCACGCGCGAGCCGGCGAACACCGGGGTGGTGTTCATGGCGGCCCCTACGCCCGTGATGACGCCGCACGCGATGAGGCATGCGCGGTCGAGGGGCATGTCGGCGGGCATCTTGATGGCGGCTTTGGCGTGAACCACCGTGTGCGTGGCGAACGTACCGCAGCGCAGCACCTGAGAGCATTGCGCTCCATCGGAGGCGCGGCGGATGCGCGGTTTCGGACGCAACGCCATATAGCAACGTCGCGGATCGCCCCTACGGCAGGCGGGGCATTGCTCGCAGGGGGCGCGGTAGGCGATCACCACGGGGTCGCCAACGGCCAAATGGGCGACTCCTTCGCCGACTTGCTCGACGTAGCCTGCACCTTCGTGGCCCAAAACGATGGGGAAAGGCATCCCGTTGCCGTGCAGGTTCTTCACCGTGAGGTCGGTGTGGCAGACGCCGCTGGCGACGAGTCGAACCAGGACCTCGTTGGGACCGGGCGGATCGATGAGGACATCGCGGAGAACGGCGGGTTCGCCGGGGACTTCGAGCAACACTGCGCGGGCTTCTAGGGCCATGCGCTCACTCTACCCCCCGCAAGGCGACTCGAGGTGGACGAAAAATGAACCAACGTCCCCACGAATGGGGACTCTCTGCCGCTCCAAACCTGCTAGAATTCCTGTGATCGCCACGGAAGGCGTGCGAACGGCCATTGGTCGTATCGGTTGGGTGCTGGAGCATCACAAGGTGTGTTTCAATGTCGAAGTGGAAAACTGTTAAAAAAGGACTCGGATCGAGCAGGACTCCGTGGTTTCGATCGGTGATGATCGCTATCGGGATTCTTGGCGCTGGTGCGGCAATCATCGGCGCGTGGCGGGCTCCGGCCCCTCCCATTCTGGATCCGATCGGTCCACAGGGCGGCGACGAACTGACCCTGATCAGCTTCACGGCCACGGCGAGCGACCCCGACCTGGACAGCTTCACCTTCTCGCTCTCGGGCGAGCCCGCCGGCGCGAGCATCAATCCCGCCACCGGTGAGTTCACCTGGGTTCCGACCGAGGCGCAGGACGGCGTCTTTATGTTCGACGTCGTCGTCACGGACATCAACCTTGAGACCGACAGCGAGACGATCACGGTCACGGTGAACGAGGTCAACACGCCTCCGACGCTCACCCCGATCGGCCCGCAGTCGGGCGACGAGCTAACGCTCTTCACTTTCATTGCGACCGCGAGCGACACGGACACCGTCAATCCCGGCGCCGTTCCGAACTCTCTGACCTACTCGCTCTCGGGCGAGCCTTCCGGTGCCACGATCAACCCCATCACGGGCGAGTTCACGTGGACGCCGAGCGAATTGCAAGACGGCGTGTTCATGTTCGACATCGTCGTCACGGACAACGGTACGGGGCTTCTTTCTGACAGCGAGACGGTGACCTTCACCGTCGCCGAAGTGAACGAGCCGCCGGTGCTCGACCCGATCGCGAACCTAGGCGTTTTCGAGGCCAACGCGCAGGCCATGGTTCCCACGACTTTGGTATTCACGGCGACGGCCAGCGACCCAGACTTCGTGAATCCGGGCGCGACGCCCAACACGTTGACCTTCTCGCTCGACGCGACATCGCTCGGCAAGGGCATGACGATCAACCCGGCAACGGGTGAGTTCTCGTGGAGCCCGACCGAAATGCAGGACGGTACGCATACCGTTACGGTGACGGTTACGGACAACGGCGCGCCGATGCTCGACGACAGCCAATCGTTCGACATCGTGGTGAGCGAGGTCAACGAACCCCCGGTGGTCACCTACACACTCAACATTCCCTTCATGGGCTGGGGCCAGGCGGCTTGGGCGACGGTCACGGTGACGGACCCCGACTTCGTGCTGGGCGTCCCCAACACGATCACGCTCTCGCTCCTTCCGAACCCGGATGCCGACCTCACGCAGACCTCGAACACCGAGGGCTTCTTGGTTGTCGCACCCAAAATGTCGGATGGCACTGGCGCCCGCAGCGTCTCGGTGACGGCGACGGACGATGGCGCGCCCCCGATGTTCGACACCGAAGTCCAGGGTTACACGGTTTTCGAGAGCAAGGGCGGAAGCAACTGGGGCGGCCACGCAGGCAAGATCTCCGGCATCGACCTTCATTCGTTCAGCCTTAACCCCTTGGTGACGGGCTCGCGTGACGGCACGGCCAAGAGTTGGTTCCCCTTCTCGACCGAGCACTTGATGAACAAGACATTGCTCGGCCACAACGGACCTCTCACGGGTGTTGCCCACCTCGGGGCCGTTGTAGCCACGGGCAGCGAAGACGGCGCGATCCATTATTACGACCCGGCGACTGGCGCGTTGCTCGGCACGGCTCCCGGCCACGCCGGCGGCGTCAACGCGATGTCCCGCAACGCGCCCGCTTTCTTCAGTTTCGCCACCGGCGGTCAGGACTGGTCGGTGAAGACCTGGACTGCGCTGGCGCCCGCGCCAACCCGCATCTATCTGGGCCACACCGATCGCGTGACCGCCGTTGCCATGACGCTGGACCGAGTGTTCTCGGGCTCGCGCGACAAGACGGTGCGCATCTGGGAAGGCGGTATGTTGCTGCAGACCATCACCGACCACACGGGTGAGATTCTCGCCGTTGCCTCGACCACCAATGGTTCGGGTGATTATTGGCACGCCAGTTCCAGCCGAGATCGCACGTGCAAGCTGTACAAGAACGGCGTGCTCGTGGGCTCGGTCGCCACGGGTGGCCGACTTGTGACCGCCTTGGCCTATCACCAGTCCTTTGTCAGCACGCTCTTGGCTGTTGGCTACGAGGATGGAACGCTCGAGCTCGTCGATCGCGAGACGGGGGTGGTTGGCTGGACGTTCGCGGACGCGGTGGGGCCGATCAGCGCAATGACTTGGACGGATCCGTTCCTTTACACGGCGGATTCGAAGAACGATCTTCGGCGGTATGTCGATGCGGGCGGCTGGGCGCTCTTCGGACTGGTCTCGGCTCACGGCGACTACGTGACCAACGCCCATTCCACGCTCACCGCGCCCGGGCTCTTCACCACGGGTTCGTGGGACGGGAAAGCCAAACTCCGCGACTCGGTGTTCCACACGACCATTGAGACCGTGGACCACGGCGGACCGTTGGTCAACGCCCACTTCAGCACGGGTGGCGGCGACCTCTTCCAGACGGTTGGTCGCGACAACGTGATCAAGTTCTGGGGCGCCTTCCCCCTGAGTGTCACCGGGACCTCCACCAGCACGACGCCGATTTGGAGTTCGGGCTCGTATGCGGGCACGGTGCTCGTCGGCGGGCAGGACGGCACGATTCAGGCTCACCACGCCTTCGGTCTCCCGTTCTTTACGTGGGTTCACGGCGTGCCCGTCACCGCTGTTGAAGCCGGTTGGACCTCTCATCCGTTCCGCTTCGCCTCGGGTGGATCGGACGGCACGGTCAGGGTCTGGGATGTGGGTCCTGTGCCCACCCACTCCTACTCGGGCCACTTCACGTCGGCGGTCGGCCTCTCGTTCAGCCGCAACAACCGACGCTTGGCGGTGGCTGCCGGCGGCGTCTACGTCTACGATCTCGACGCGGACACTTTGCTGATGTCGGCGATCGGCGCCACGGGCATCACGCGAGTGGCGTTGAGCCCGAACGGCGAGACCGTGGCCGTGATCGCCCACCCCGGCTATCTGCGGGTCTATCGCGTGTTCGACGGCGCGATCGTCTACGACCACATGCTGAGCGACCCGGCGTTCCAGGACAAGTGGCCGCTACTCACCGATATCGAGTGGACGGCCGACGGCTCGGCGCTCATCATGACGCGGCAAGACGGTTCGATCTCCTCGGTCGAGTTCGGCTTCATCCAGTTGCCCGCACCGGTCTCCATGTTCTCGGCACCGGTGGTACTGCGCGACTACCAAGGCGACATGCCGGAATCGGTGGTCGTGACGGTGGTCAACGCCGAAACAGGTCGCCAGGTGCTGACCCAGTCGGTCGGCTTGGACAACAACAACCGCGTTCGGCTCGAATGGGAAGGTCGCGGCAAGTTCGACGCGTATCTCAAGCACGGCACGTTCTTGACCCGCAAGGTCACGTTCGACCTGACCGAGCGCCACGAGAGCACGCTCGTGTTCGACCTTCGCAACGGCGACGCCAACGGGGATGACTCGATCAACCTCGCCGACTTCTTCATCGTTCGACGCAGCTTCGGTTCCAGTCAGGGCCAGGCCGCGTTCGACCCGCGCGGCGACCTCAACAAGGACGGCCGCGTGGACGTCAAGGACTTCGTCATTCTGCGGCGCCACTTCGGCAAGCAAGGGGACCGCTAAGCTCGTACAAGGAACATCACCATGAAACGCATCGCAACGCTCTTGGGAATCACGGCCTTCGCAGCCGTCGGTTTTGCCCAGCCGCTCGGTGGCCGCGTGTTCACTTACACCGTGGACAGCGACTTCGCCGGTCACTACCACGGCCTGGTCAACATCATCTACTTCGGCATGCCCACGACGACCTACGTGAACCCGTACCTCTACGTGAACGGCTTCATGTCGGCCGTGTTCACGGTGGACGGTTGGGGCTCCGGCTGGCACCAGGGCTCGACGGAGATCATGATCTACCACAACGAGCAGTTGGGCATCGACTTCCAGAACTTTGGCGACCTCACCAAGGTCCCGGGTTCCGGCCCCAGCGGCCCGCTGACCAACTTGAACATCCCCGCCCTCTACCGAGCGATCGCGTACGACTACGCGAACCTGCCGATGGCGCTGGGTCTGCCTTTGTTCGCGAACGGAGTCACGTTCAACAACGCGTGGAGCAACTTCACGTGGGCGTTCCCGCTGTTCACGGGCGGCAAGATGAAGATCGTTCTCGATCGACGGATCGATGTGGCGCCTGACCATGGTCCCGGCACCTACGTCAGCCCCGGCGAGCTGATCCTCATTCGTTTCTGATCCGCATCTCGAGAGCGAGTGATCCGAGCGGGGGCTTCAAGCCCCCGCTTGTATTTTGTCTATACATTACGGGCTGCGATCCGTTATGATAGAGGGGTTCGAGGCTCCCATTCCCATGAAACGCGCCTTTACCCTTATCGAACTCCTCGTGGTCATTGCGATCATCGCGATTCTGGCCGCGATGCTCTTCCCGGTTTATGCCCAGGCCAAGACGGCGGCGCAGAAGACCACCGTCATTTCCAACACCAAGCAGGCGGGCACCGCCATGCTGATGTACCTGTCGGACAACGACGACGCCTTTCCTTCGATGCACGCCATCGACCCGATCACGAACACGGTGGTCAGCGGTCCGGTGTCGGCGAGTGGCTTGGGCCCGTATCGGCTGTGGTCCATCCCGGCTGGTTGGGGCGTCAATGCGGCGGCTCGGCAAGCGGACGAGGTCGCGTTCCACAACGCCATTCACCCTTACACCAAGAGCTTCGACATCTACGGTGGCGCAGGTCTGAACCTTTACACCTCGGGCTTCAACTACGCCACGGCTCCTGCGAACCTGCCCATCGTGGCCCTTTCGGGGAACGGGTTGCTCCACCTGTGGAACGCGGGCGCGATCGCGACACCGAGCAAGCTGCCCATGATGTGGTTTGGCAACGGCAAGGAGGCCTACCGAGGCTATGGCTACACGTCACCCTACCTCCGATGCACCTTTGTGGGCACGGCCACGAACCAGGCGCCACCGTGCCGATTCAACCCCTCGGGCGCCGTGCAGGCCGGTCTAACGGCCCGCTCGCGCGAAGACACGTACGAGTTCACGTTTGTTCCCGCCAACGACACGGTTCGTTCGTTCCAGAACGGCAACATCTACGTCTCGGCGGATTCTTCGGCCCGCTTCAAGCGGATGGGTTCGGACACTTCGACCCCGGCTGGATCGAATGTGACCGCACTCGATGAACCGGGATACACGTACGGCGGGCCTCCCGCCGAGCCCGGCTATCCGGCAGGTCACGTCATCTCGCCGATGCGTTGCGTCAGCGCACCGGGCTCGCCCCACTACATGAGCATGTTCCGGCCCGACTCGACCTTTGCCTACCAGTACGGCACCACGGGGACGAACGCGCTATGCTTCCCCTGAGGCTCCTCTTTCTGAGTGGGATTGCCGTTGCCTTGATCGGTTGCGGCAACAGCGGCGGCAACGCCGCCGGACCGGAGGCCGATTCCGGCAAGACGTACACGGTCGAAGACGCCAACTCGGCCCAACCGAAGCGCGGCGCAGCGATCAACGAAGACGAGTCGCGGTAGCTCTTGCGGGCGCACCGGAGCCTACGGGCTTCCGGTGCGCCCGTGTCATGCTTAGGCTAAGTGCGAGCCCGCATCGACCTCCAAACGGCTCTGACCGGTGCTGGCGGGGTTTTCCTCGCTCTTGCCCTTTTTGGGTTGCATCCGGTCCTTCCCTATCTCTCCATCACTGCGGGCTCGCTGTTCGCGGTCAAGACGGCTTGGGCGTCGATCCGCGAACGCAGCCTGGACGTAAACCTGTTGATGGTGCTCGCCGCCATCGGGGCTATCGCCGTTGACCGAGCGACCGATGCCGCAGTCCTGCTCTTCCTGTTCAGCCTTTCCAGCACGCTGGAATCGTTGGCGATGGCCCGAACGAAGTCGGCCATCGAAGGGGTGATCCAACTTCGGCCTCTGGAAGCGACCGTCGTGCGCGACGGGGAGGACGTCCGGGTTCCGGTGGAGTCTGTCGCATTGGGCGAGCGGGTGCGGGTGCGACCGTTCGAGGCCGTACCGCTCGATGGCGTGGTTCTCGAAGGGTCCACCTCGGTCAATGAAGCCACGCTGACGGGGGAGAGCGTGCCTGTCGCGAAGGGGCTTGGCGACAGGGTTTTGTCCGGGACCACCAACGTTGAGGGGTTGATCCTTGTCGAAGTCACGGGCGTGGTCGGCGACAGCACGCTCGACCGCATCGTCCAGCTGGTGGCCGAGGCGCAGGAGAACAAGGCCAGCGGCGAGCGGGTCAGCCAGTGGTTTGGGCAGCGATACACCTTCTTCGTCGTGTTCGCGTCGGTGGCTTCCCTGCTCGTCCGCGCGGCGATCGGCTCCCCCTGGCCGGAGGCGTTCTATCAGGCGCTGACGTTGCTGGTCGCTCTTAGCCCATGCGCCTTGGTCATCTCGTCCCCGGCCTCGACGCTCTCGGCGCTCGCCTGGGCGGCGCGCAACGGCATCTTGGTCCGGGGGGGCGCGTACATCGAGGCGGCGGGAACGGTCAATGCGGTCGCGATGGACAAGACGGGGACCCTGACCACAGGACGGCCGGAACTGGTCGAGATCTGTGTCTGCCACCGAGCGACCTCTCCCGAGGACCGAACCTGCGATGCGTCTGCCGGATGTTGGACGGGCTCGGGGCCCCTTTCTACGGAGTCTGCGGCTCTCTTGCGCTTGGCCTCGGGCGCGGAGCAATACAGCGACCACCCGATCGCCGACGCCATCGTGCGGGCGGCCGAGGCTCAGGGGATCCCCGTGCCCGAAGCGACGGCGACGGAGGTCACCCCGGGCTTGGGAGTATCCGCCACGATCGACGGGTTGCGCGTGGAGATCGGCCAGGCCCGGTACTTCGACATGGACACGCTGCCTCAGGCCTTCCGAGACGACGTGGCCACCCTGCAAGCCAAGGGAATGACCGTGGCCCTGATGCGAGCCGGCGACCGTTTGGCAGGATTTGGGCTGGCCGACACCGTTCGGCCCGAGGCCAAGCAGGCGTTGGAAGCGCTGCGCGCCACCGGAGTCAAGCACGTTGTGATGCTGACAGGGGACAACAAGAACACCGCACACGCCGTCGCCACGCAGTTGGGGATCGAGGACTATCGGGCGGCCATGTTGCCCGAGGACAAGGCTCACGCCATTCAGGAACTCATTGCGCAAGGCAAACGCGTGATGATGGTGGGCGACGGGGTCAACGACGCACCGGTGCTCAAGCGCGCCCATCTGGGGGTAGCGATGGGCGGGTTGGGCAGCGACGTGGCGTTGCAGGCCGCAGACGTCGTCTTGATGCGCGACCGGCTGACCGCACTCGCGGAAGTCGTGCGATTGGGTCGCAGAGCCCGCGCCGTCATCGCGTTCAACCTCGCCTTTGCGGGAGGCGTCATCGCGGTGCTTACGCTGGCGTCTTTGCTGGGCAAGTTGCCGCTGCCGATCGCCGTGATCGGTCACGAAGGGTCGACCGTAATCGTCATCCTCAACGGGCTCCGGCTCCTAGCGGGGCCGGGACGACCGGCAGCGGGCTGACCTTTGGTTACATCCAGTGCATCGCGTCGTCGCCGTGGAGCAACTGCACGAAGTTCACCTGGCCGCTGTGATAGGCCATGTGGGCCGAAGCGTGGAGCAGCAGGTCCGCCAAGGTCATCGTCATGCCCCAGGGAGCGGTCACTTCCTTGAGCAGGTCCTCCTCGGAAGCCGCGTCGATCCACGTGGCCAAGTTGTTCACCGAGTTCGAAACCGCGCCGCGCACCGCATCGGTGTCCGGGCAAGAGGCCTCGTACGCGCCCATGCCCTCGCCGAAGAAGGACTCCATGTCCACGGTTTCGCCCTTGGCCTGCGCCAGAAGGAGGTCGTTGAACACGGCGGTTTCGATGGCCACGGAGCGGGGCGAACGCGCCTTTCCTCCGGGCGAGTCGGTGGCGATGCCGCCGGGCACGTGCTGAAGATCTTTGTCGAGGAGGTAGCCCCAGGTTCTCACCTGTCCGGCCACGTGGGTCTTGAGTGACATAGCGACGATAGTATACATACGTCCACGTTGTTTGTGGACGGCTTCACGAAGATTCTTTGAGAATCGCTCGGTAAGCCACGATGCCCGCACACATGGCCACGTTCATCGAGCGCCCCTTGCCGAACATCGGCACATAGACCGCTGCGGCGCACTGCCGCAACAGCGCGCCATAGACGCCCGCGCCCTCGTTGCCGAGCACCAGGCAGACCCGCTGGGGAAACTCGTACTCTAGGAACGGAATCGCGCCTTCCGCGACTTCGACGGCGACGAGCGTCCAACCTTCCTCCCGGAGCGCATTGCCCGCCTCCTCGTGGCCCGCGACGTGCCGAAACGGAATCCGGCGGTGGTGGCCGAGCGACGTGACGCCGATCATCGGGTCCGGCGGGAGCGGCGTTCGACCCGTGCCCACGATCAGTTTCGCGCCGACGGCATCCGCGAGCCGAAAGATCGAGCCTACGTTGTAGGCGTCTTCAAAGTCCTGCAGCAGAAACGAGATCTCGGCTTGGCTGGCCGGCCCGCCACGAAACACCTTCCTGATCGCGGCCTTTTTGCGGACCTGTCGCCCTTCCATGCGCCTACTCCTTCTCTTGGGCCTTCAGTTTCTCGTCCCGCTCTTGGTCCACCTTCCAGACCGGCCAGAACTCGGAGCGCACGACCTTCTGGTCGCTGCCCAGCCAGATGCGGATCTGGTCGTCCTTGTATCGGTCGTTCGTGGTCCATACGTAGGCCAGGTCCGCGTCGCCCGTCTCGGACGCGGGTTCGTACACGCCCATACGCTCGCGCAGTTGGTCTGCGGTCAAGCCGACGAGGCCCGGCGCTTGAAGCGCAAATGCCTTGCGCGGCGTGGTGGGCACCCGGGAGAAGACGGCCAGGGCGACCACCGCGGCCAGGGCCAAGACGACATGCCACCAGCGAAAGCCGATGAGCGTCACGGCCAGCATGGTCATCACGCCCAAGGCCGCGTAGAGCAGAAAGAACCCGATGGGCCACTGCCCGGCCATCGCCATGTCCGCGATGTAACCCACATAGAACCAGACGCCGCCGGTCAGCACCGACAACACCGTGGCCACGGGAGTGAGCGACCGCGAGGGTTTCGCTTCGCCTACTTGCGTATCAGCGATCGCACCACCTCCGCGACACCGTTGGGCGTGAACCCGAACTCCTCGAACAACCTCTCGGCCGGGGCCGATGCGCCGAACCGATCCAGAGCCACGTGAGCCTGCGCGTAGCGCGCCCATCCGAACGACGAGCCCGCCTCGACGCTCACCGTGGGCACTCCGCTCGGCAGGACGCTCTGGCGATATTCTGCCGACTGCCGCTCGAACAGGAACCACCCAGGCATGCTCACCACGCGCACCGGGATTCCCTCGCTCTGCAAGAGTCCTCGGGCTTCCAATGCCAGCGAGACCTCCGAGCCCGTGGCAACGATGATCGCCTCGAACTCGGGGGAATCTGCCAGGACGTAGGCCCCGCGTTTCGCCGGGTGGTGCCTCAGGTCGCTGGTCGTGATGGGCGGGACGTTCTGCCGCGTGAGGGCAAGCGCCGTCGGCGTGTGCCCGAGTTCCAGTGCTGCCAACCAGCACGCGGCCGTCTCGTTGCCATCGGCGGGCCTCATGAGGTTGAAG